>CANJIU010000037.1 GCA_947474365.1 Opitutia bacterium
ACGCGGTATAAGCGACCGTCGACAAGACGCTCGAAAAAGTGCATTCCTTCAACTATCTGTCGCCCAGCAGGCAAACAAGCAGATTCCCTCTGGAAAACACAGAGAACCGCTCGATTAAAGCCTCTCAAATCGCGAAGGTCGGGCTAGGCCGGTGAAGCTGCCGACCTGCACGATGTTGTCGGCGAGTTCGAAAATGCCGAAGTCCTCAAGAAACTCGCTCGTGAGCACGTTGACGGTGTAGGGCAAATCGACGATTTTAGTCGCGACGCGCGAGCCCGTCATCGTTTCGGAGGGGGCGTAGCCTCGGTCCGGATCGGCCTTCACCGAGAATTCGGAGAGCGTGACGACGTCATCCGCGGCCTTCGGTCGGGAGGTCGGGCTGCCAGTCGGTGCGGTTTGCGCGTGGAGTCCGGCCAGCGCCAGCGCGGCAAAGGCGCAGGCGAGAAGTGCGCGGGAGTGGTAGGTTGCAGGGTTCATGTGTAGGACAGGGTTGCAGGAAATCCGAGGGGCGAAGGGCGAATGACCCCGAAATCGACCGGGGGTTCGACGCAACGCGAAGGTTTTCGTTTGTGCTTGGCGACAGAAGCTCCGCGTTGCTTTCATCCTTAACTCATGGCCATCGGAATCACGATGAAAACGATCGCGGCGCAGGCGGGCGTCACGCAGGCGACGGTTTCCATGAGCCTGGCGAACAACCCCCGGATACCGGTGGCGACCCGGGAGCGCATCCAGGCGATCGCGCGCAAACTGAACTACCAGCCAAATCCCTACGTCTCGACGCTCATGCGCATCCGGCGGCAGGGGAAGCCCCTGAAGGATCAGCCGGCCCTGGCCTTGGTGTGTGCGCAGCGTACGGCGAATGGCTGGCGCGATCACCCGGCTCCCACCATTCGGCAAATGCGGGACGGAGCGCTGGAACGCGCCACGCTGCGCGGCTACCGGGCGCAGGAGTTTTGGCTGCACCGCGACGGCATGTCGAACGAGCGGTTTTCCGCGATGCTGCACGCACGTGGCATCCAGGGCATGTTGATTAGTCCGCTGGCCGAGGGAGATCCGACTCCCGCCTTGCAGTGGAATCATTTCGCGTCGGTGTGCCTGAGCGTGCCGTTGCCTTCATTGACCGTGACGACGGTCTGCAACGACCATTATTTTTCCAGCGTGCAGACGGTCCGGGAGTGTCACCGCCGCGGGTATCGCCGGCCTGGGCTGGTGCTGCGCCGCGAACATCAGCTTCGTTTCCAAGGCCGCTGGGAGGCGGGCTTTCTCGTTGGCGGGGAATTGTTGGGTTATGAGGATCTGGCGAAGCCGCTCTACGTCGAAGACTGGAAGGATGTGTCGCGGATCCTCGCTTGGCTCAAGAAGGAGAAGCCCGACGTGATCATCACTCCGGCGGCGGATGTGCTCACGAGCACGTTGACGGAGGCCGGCTGGAAAATTCCCGAGGACATCGGCCTCGCGCTGCTCGCATGCCCGCAAATGGGTGACCGTTGCAGCGGTGTGTTCCAGAACGGCCGGATGATCGGTGCGCTTGCGGTGGATGCGTTGATCAGCATGGTTGAGCGCAACGAACGCGGGTTGCCTGAGCAGGCGACCACCCTGATGGTCGAGGGCCAGTGGAACGAAGGCCGGACCCTGCGGGCGGCGAAGGGATGAGTTGAAAGGGGCGCCCGACCCGGGTGTCCGGGGGGGCACATCTCCACCTTGACGGTTACCCGTAGCCGCGAGCGCCAGCGAGTAGACCGGGAAAACGCGACCGAGCGTCCACTCGCTGGCGCTCGCGGCCACCATGCGGTCGGATGCTGACGATATTCTCACCGTCAATGGGCAGATGCGCCCGTGTCCGCGGGCAGGCGGAACTGTTGACTTGTAACCGTTGGGTTACGCCGGCCAGCATCGCGGTTTCCCATGAAATTGTTGCCCCTTGTCGCGTTTGTCGTGCTCACCGGTGTCGCTCTGGCTGCGGCGGCTCCGAAAACGAAGGCGACCTATACCCAAGTCTACGGCGAAACGAAAAGCCCGACGAACATCGATCCGGCCAAGGACCTCCCCCGTTATCCGGCCGTGGAGCCGAAGAATGCGGTCGCGACCTGGAAGGTGAAATCCGGTTTCAAGATTCAGCTGGCCGCCAGCGAGCCGCAGGTGCGCGACCCGATCGCGATTTGCTTCGATGAAAACGGCCGGATGTTTGTCTGCGAGATGATCGACTACTCCGAGGAACGGGAGCACGATCCGCACCTCGGCCGGGTCTCGATGCTGGAAGACAAGGACGGCGACGGCGTCTACGAGACGACCACCGTGTTTGCCGACAACCTGCCATGGCCGACCGGTTTGATCTGGGCCAACGGCGGACTCTATGTCGCCGCCACGCCCGACATCTGGCGCTTCGAAGATCGGGACGGCGACGGGCGTGCGGAAGTGCGCGAAAAGATTTTCACCGGGTTCGGCACCGGGCTGCAACGGCTGAACGTGCAGGGTTTGATGAACAGCTTTCAGTGGGGACAGGATAACCGCATTCACCTCCAGGCCGGACCAGGCAACCGCGGGCTCATCCAGAATCTGAAGCACCCCGAATTGCCGGCGGTGGAGATCGGGGCACGCGACTTCTGGTTCGACCCGCGCACCCATGAATCCGGCTTCGAGGCCGGCGGCGCCCAGTACGGCATGAGTTTCGACGACTACGGGAGGAAGTTCGGCTGCTCCAATTCCGACCACCTTCAATTCTTTGTCTTCGACGACCGTTACTCCGGCCGGAATCCCTTCTACGCGATGCCGTCCCCGCGCCAAAGCATCGCGGAAGACGGCGGCGCCGCCGAGGTGTATCGCATCAGTCCGGACGAACCGTGGCGGATCATCCGCACCCGCTGGCGCATCGGCGGCGTGGTCAAGGGCGCCGTCGAAGGAGGCGGGCGCGTGAGCGGTTATTTCACGGGAGCGACCGGCACCATGGTATTTCGCGGCGACGCCTACGGCGCGGACTTCGTGAACAACACGTTCACCGGCGATGCGGGTGGCCAACTGGTGCACCGCAAAAAAATCTACCCCAACGGCGTGAACCTCATCGGGCGCCGGCCGGCCGATGAGCAAAACTTTGAATTCGCGGCGAGCGAAGACACGTGGGTCCGCGTCGTGAACATGGCAAATGCGCCCGACGGCACGCTCCATGTCATCGACATGTATCGCGAGGTGATCGAGCACCCGTGGAGCATCCCGGAGGAAATCAAGCAGCACCTGGATCTCAACAACGGCAACAACCGCGGGCGGATCTACCGTATCGTGCCGAACGATCCCTCCTGGCGTCGGCGGAGCAACGTCGCCCTCGGCAAGGCGACCACGGCCGAGCTGGTCGCGACACTGGCGCACCCCAACGGCTGGCATCGCGACACGGCGTCCCGGCTCCTCTACGAGCGCCAGGATCGCGCGGCGGTGCCGCTGCTCGCGAAGTTTGTGCGTGAAACCAAGTCTCCGCTCGGCCGACTGCACGCGCTCAGCTGCCTCGCGGGTCTTGGCGCACTCGATGAGGGCTCGGTGCTGGTCGCCCTCGGTGATGGCGACGCGCATGTGCGGGAACGCGGCATCCTGATGGCGGAAAAACTGGTGGGCCGGATCGCGGTCACACCGTCATTGGGCGGCAAGCTGGCCGCGTTGGCCGGCGACGCCGACGATCGGGTTCGCTTCCAACTCGCACTCTCCATCCCCACGATCCTCGCCGCCGGTCCGGCTCCCGTGCTCGCGGCGGCGCTGTCCCAGATCGCACTTCGCGACGCCGGTGATTCCTGGATCGCGGCGGCGTTGCTCAGCGGCCCCCCGGAAATCGTGACTGGCGTGCTCTTCCCGGCGATGACCCGGGACATCACGCAGGGCAGGAAGGCCCCGGGGTTCGTCGCCAAGCTAATCGAAATCCGCGCCGCGTCGAAACCGGCCGAAGGTTACGCGACGTTGCTCGACTTTGTGGCGCAGCCCGGCACCAGCGCCGCTTGGTTGCGGGCACTGGGTGAGGGTTTGAAACGCGCCGGTTCCTCGATCGAGCAGGCCGACACCGGAGCTAAACTGTCGGCGGTGTTCACCCGAGCAGCTTCGACCGCGGCTGACACCAAGGCGGAGGAATCAGCGCGGCTCGACGCGATCGAATTGCTCGGCGTGGCCTCGTACGGCCAAGCCCGCGAGGCCCTCGTCGCCTGTCTCGCGCCGCGCCAACCCGAAGAGGTGCAGGTCGCCGCAATCAAGACGCTGGCGCGTCACTCGCAACCGGCGGTCACTGCCGCCCTGATACGTTCCTGGCCAAATTTTGCCGGCGAGGCAAAGATGGCCGCTCTGGCGGCGCTGATTTCACGCGAAGACCGGGCGACAGCGCTCCTCGAGGCAATCCAAGCGGGCAAAATCAAGGCGACGGAACTTTCTGCGTCGCAGGTGCAGGGTTTTGCGCACCACAAGTCTCCGAAGGTGGCCGCGCTCGCCAAGACGGTGTTGGCCTCGGTGATTCCTCCGTCGCGAGCCGAGGTGACCGCCAAGTTCCTGCCCTCGGTGGGGACGACGGGCGACGCGGCGCGCGGCAAGGCGCTCTATCTGGGTCGCTGCCAGATTTGCCACCGGGCGGGGACCGACGGGATGGCGCTTGGCCCTGATCTGATCACGGTCAAGACGAAGGGCCGCGATGCCCTGCTGACCGCGATTCTGGAACCGCACAAGGAGGTGGCGTCGCAATATATCGCCTACGACGTTAGCACGAAGGACGGGAACGCCTATTCGGGGATTATCGTCCGCGACGATGCCACGAGCCTCTCGTTGAAAATCATGGGGGGCGCCGAAGTCACATTGCCGCGCGCGAACATCAAGGGAAGTTCGTCCACGGGAAAGAGCCTGATGCCCGAAGGCTTGGAGGCCGGAATGAGCGTGCAGGACATGGCGGACCTGCTGACCTTCATCGAGGAGTTGAAGTAAAGCGGATCGGACGTGGCACGGTCCAACTGCCGGAACTTGGTTCAACTGGACATTCCGATTGCCAGCAAAAATCCGGCAGGAAGCAGCGATTCTTTTGCTGGCGAATTTGCCATGGAGTGCTCGGTTGGTGTCGAGTGGGGGAAACGGAGCGCGAGGAGATCATCCCAGCCGCGCAGTGCGAACGCACGACCACCTGCGCGGGATCAGGTCTTGGGCAGCACCAATCGGAAAATACTGCCGTGCGGTTTCACCGGCTCGTAGGCCACCGATCCGCCGAGGGCACTCATGTACGCCTTGGTGATCGACAAGCCGAGACCGAACCCGCCGCTCTCACGGCCGCGGGAGGGGTCTGATCGAAAAAATCGTTCGGTGATGAAAGCGCGGTTTTCCGGCCGGATCCCAGGGCCTTCATCCGCCACCATTACCTCAAATCCGTGCTCCTGTTCCGCGACGCTCACGCGGATCGTCGCCCCCTCAGGGCTGTACTTGATCGCATTGTGGATGAGGTTCAGCAGTGCCTGACGGAAAAGCAGCGGATCCGTGTGGGCGACACAGGCGTCGCCGACGACGGTGACGGTCTGGCGTTTTTGCTCGGCGAGGATTCCCAAATTTCCGACGCAGGTCCGGGCGGTCTCGTCGAGACGGGTGGCGACACGATGAACCGACTGGTGGCCGCCTTCGGCGCTGGCGAGTTCCAAGAGGCGCTCCACCAGGCGTTGCAGGCGCTCCGCCTCCTCCAGCATCGAGGCGATGATTTCCCGATACTCTGCCGTGGTCCGCTCGCGGCGAAGGCCGACTTCTCCCACGCTGCGAAGCGTGGTGAGGGGTGTCCGCAGTTCGTGCGACGCGTCCGTCACGAAACGGTCGAGCGCTTCAAAGGAGTTTTCCAAACGATCCAGCGTGACGTTGAAGATTCCCGCCATCCGGCCCAGTTCGTCGTGCGCGTTCGTCACGGGCAGCCGTCGGCTCAAATCGTCGACGGTAATCTGTTTCGCTTCAGCGGCCATGCGATCGAGCGGGAGCAGCCAGCGGCGGGTGAAGGCGTAACCGCCGAAGACGAGGAGCGCGACCACGACGGGCAGCGTGATCGCAATGATGAGCTGTAACTCCGGGAGCGCGTCCGCGTGCGGCTGATGCACGCGCATCAGGCGGATCATCCAGGGTGTTTCGATTCCGGGCACGGGAAACGGGACGGAAAGCGCGCGCAGCCTAAGATCGGGGGCGACATAGAAAACACTCACGGCGCCGGCCCCGACGGTGCGGCTGGGCGCGCCGGGGAGCTGGACCGGGCGATTCTCTGCCAGGGGCCAGACTCGGCGGATCAGGTGGTCACGCTCGTCCCAGAGTTCAAACCAAGGGTATTCACCCATCCATGGCGCCGGGTCCGTAATCTCGATACCGTTCCAACGCAGGGTGCGATCGGGATTCACCCGGAGCGCTCGCTGGACCCGGTCCAGATCGCCGCGGAGTTGATGGTCCAGCGGGCGGGCCATGCGCACGGCCACAAATGAATACAGCACGAAGGCAAAGCCCGTGATCAACAGGGTGCTGCCGACTGCGTACCACACCGCGAGCCGGAACCGAATCGTCCTTCGCTGCCACCACTGCGCGACAAATCCTTCGACCTTCACCCGAGCTTTCCCTCCGCCATCTGGTACCCCACACCGCGCACCGTATGAATTAGGCGTTCGGCGCCGTCGAAATCCACCTTGTGCCGCAGCCGCATCATCTGGACGTCGATCACATTGTCGAGCGACGTCATCCGATGGGTTTCCTTCCAGACATCCCGCTCGAGCATTTCGCGTGTCACCGTATGGCCCTGGTTGCGCATGAGATACTCCAACACGTCGACTTCACGCGGCGTCAGGGCGATTTCACGCCCCGCCCGCGTCGCCACGCGTGCCCGGGGATCAAGTTCGAGATTGCCGCAATGGAGGGGTTGATTCGACGCGCGCGCCGGTCGGCGGATCAGGGCCCGACAGCGAGCCAGCAGTTCGACGAAGGCGAACGGTTTCGACAGGTAGTCGTCCGCTCCGCTGTCGAGGCCCGTCACCCGGTCATTCAGGGTGCCACGGGCGGTGAGCATCAGGACTGGGGTCGTGTCGCCGCGGGCGCGAAGACGATGCAGTACTTCGAGACCGTCAAAATCAGGCAGCATTCCGTCGAGCACGACGATATCAAAGCAATCGCGGGCCAAAAGGTCCAACGCCTCCCGACCACCTCCGGCGGTCGCATAATCCCATCCTTCGAGGACCATTCCCTCGGCAATCGATTCGCGCGTCTTCGGCTCATCTTCGACCAGGAGGGCGCGCGGAGCAGTTGAACGTGTGGCGGAGGGCATGAAGTGGAAACTTCCTTGGCGTTACTCCTCACTGATTGGGGAGAAAATGCAATCCGCCTTACAGTCGTGTCAGAATTCCGCGCTGCTGCCGCGCCGGTTTGGCGCGGGTGAACAATTGCACTCGACCTGAAGGAGGATTCGCGACCCGGCGAAGCCGCGGCATTGCGACTGGAGTAGGGACCAATCTGACAGATTAATCAGATGGAATTTTTTGCCAGACGTTGCGGCGTTCCCGACGTTTCAGTGCCCCATTCGCCGGCAGCGCCGACGTGTCCCCGGCTCGGCGTGCGCCGGGCTTCTCCATGTTTCCCGTGAAAACAGCCGCGTTGAATTTCCATCCCGCCACCCGCCCGCCGCGCGCGGTGGCGTCGTGATCCGTGGGACAGCATTAAATCAACAATGGCCAATCTGCTGATTTGTTGCTCCGGCGCAGAACGGGCGTGCCCGGAGACTTCCCCCGAGAACGGCCTGAAACAAGGATGGCTGCATCGATTGCCGGGACTCCCGCGTCGCGGATTCACCGCCTGCTGGCGCGTCGTCTTGCTTGCCGCGGTTACGGCGCTGGTTTGGACGATGCACTACGATCGCTGGACGCGGGAAAGCTGGAGTTTTCCGACCGACTATGGGGGAGACTCGCTTGAAATCCTGACTCGAATTATGGCCGCGTCGGAGGGCGACACGGTGCCGCTCCGGCCGCAATTGATCACGAGGCTGGGCGCTCCGTTTGGCGCGAATTGGAGTGCGTATCCCACGTCGGATCTCCCCCTGCTATGGATGCTCGGCGAGGTCGCCCGCGTCCTCGGCCTTTTTCCGACGGCCAACCTCGCTTTGTTGCTCGCGACGGTCAGCGCCGCCGTGGCGTTTTACGGGTGCGCACGCTGGCTCCGGCTGCGGTGGGAGTGGGCGTTCGCTGGCGGAGTACTGTTCGCGTTCACCTTTCAAACCTTCCATCGCGGCCTCCCCCATCTGTTGTTGGGATTCTCGTGGAGCGTCCCGCTGTCGCTCTTGAGTTCCGCCCTCGTGGCGTCGAGTCGCCGGCTTCGCTTCGGGAGTTCCGGGGGCTGGCTGTGCCTTGGTACATCTGCGGCAATTGGCATCAGCAACCCGTACACCCTGTTCATGCATCTGCAGCTCATCGGTTGGTCGCTCGTGGCGAACGCGTGCGGCGCCCGGCGGGCGGAAAATCTTCGCGTGGGTGGTGCGGCCATCGCGATTGCGCTAATGGCGTTCGCCTTGGTGGAGGCCCCGGTGTGGCTGTTTTCACCTGACTCGGCGGCGGCACCGCCCCTGGTCCGCAATTACGGCGGCACCGAACGCTACGCCCTGAAACCGGTGGAGTTGTTCGTGCCGCCGGCGGAACATCGATGGGAGGCGTTCTCCTTCTTTGGCAACCGTTATGTGCGTTGGTCCGATTGGCGAGGCGGTGAGTCCTTCGCTCCGTATCTCGGAGTGGTTGGAATCGCCGGGTTGATGGGGCTGGCAATCACCGGTGGCCGGGCGGTTTTCCGCCGCCGACGACTACCGGGGGCGGCGCTCTCTACAACCTGGGTGCTCGCCTTCGCCTCGGTGGGAGGTGTGACGAACATCATGGCGTTTTTCGCCGGGCTGCTCGTTTTTCGCGCGACGAACCGGTTTAGTATATTCATATCGGCAACGGCGCTCCTGTTCATCGCCTCGCACTTGTCGCGATGGATGCGGCAGCGGCCAACCTGGCTGAGTGTGGGTGCCGCGGCTTTGGTGACCGCGATTGGGTTGGTCGATCAGATTCCCCGCGGCCCGACTGAAGAGGCGAAGCGGCAGATTGTCGTGAGAGTGTCGTCCGATCTGAAACTGGGGCGTCGGATTGAGGAAATCCTGCCGAATCGCGGCCCGATCTTCCAATTGCCGGTTCTCGCGTTTCCGGAAGCGAAGCCGCCGCATCACCTGACGGACTACGAACATTTCCGACCCTACCTCGCGACCTCACGTCTGTGCTTCAGCTACGGCGCACTGAAGGGGCGCAGCCGGGGTCGGTGGCAGAGGGAAATCGAATCCGCACCGACTCCTGAACTCGTGGCGCGACTGGAGCACAGCGGATTTGCGGCATTGTATATCAATCGGCTGGGATATCCTGACCGGGGCGAAAAGATCCTGGGAGAACTCGCGGCGCTCGGACGGACCCGTCGGCTGGAAGGTGCATCCGGAGACCAGATCGTCGTCGTTCTGGAACCGGCGAAGGACGCGCGGCCTCCTGTCGCTCGACAATTGACCTTTGGGCGAGGCTGGCACTCGCGCCGTGATGGGGAGCCTCGCTGGGCGCATGGCCCGGCCACACTCTCGTATCATAATCCGTTTCCCCATCCGATTCGGGCGAGGATTCAATTCGTCGTCAGCTCCGCTGGGAGACGGATGCTGTCGATCCGGGTGAACGGCGAGAAGGGGCGGGCCACGTTGGTGGGGAACGAGTGCACGACGATTACGCTGTTCGCAACCATCCAGCCGGGTGCGAATCGGATCGATCTCGACTCGGCCGAACCGGCAGTGCGCCTCAGCCAGGATCGTGGGCAATTGCGATCGTTCGCCGTGCATGAAACGCAAGTCGGCCTCGAAGTGGCGGAGGTTGCGATGGTTCGTTGAACGGTGGACAGAGGGCGGCTGTCGCAGTGGGGCGACACCGGTTACCCGGCCTCCAAGCCGTTACGGTCCGATTCGGCCTTTCACCCTGCAAAAATCCGTGAAGAGCGGAAGGGATGGCCATTTAACGGATGAAAAACGTGGAGGCCGTTTTCCCCGCAAACCCCATCACAAGAACGTGCGACTGACGTCACCGGAGACGCTGTGGCGTGTGCCCGTGTGGTGGTCGCGGCCGAAAGATCGGCACAGAAAGAGGTTGCCGCCGCTTTTTCCGTGCGACGACACTTCCGTTCCATCCCCTCCATGAAAAACGTTCGTCTCGGCATCGTCGGTCTCGGCAACATCGGCAAGTTCCACACCGGATACCTGCTCGAAAACAAAATCTCGCGGTGCACGCTCACAGCCGTCAGCGACGCGTTCGCGCCCGGGCTGAAGCGCTTCGAAGGGCGGCCCGGTCTCAAGACGTTTGCGAGCTGCGACGACATGATCCGCTCGGGCGAGATCGACGCCATCGTGATCGCGACCCCCCATTTTCTCCACACGACCATTGGCATTGAGGCGCTGAAGCGCGGATTGCATATCATGGTCGAGAAGCCGATTTCGGCGCACAAGGCGGATGCGGAGCGGTTGATCGCGACGGCGCAGCAGCACCCGAAACAGGTTTTCGCGGGCATGTTTCAGATGCGGGTCGAGCCGCGTTATCAGAAAATTCGCAAACTCATTCAGAGCGGCGAACTGGGCCAATTGGTCCGCATCAACTGGATCATCACCGACTGGTTCCGCACCGAGGCTTATTATGCGAGTGGCGGCTGGCGCGCGACCTGGAAAGGGGAGGGTGGCGGCGTGCTGCTCAACCAATGCCTGCACCAGCTCGACATGCTGCAGTGGCTCTGCGGAATGCCGACGCGCGTGCGCGGTTTCTGCCAGCTCGGCCGTTTCCACAACATCGAGGTCGAAGACAACATCACCACCTACATGGAGTGGGGCAACCAGGCCACGGGCGTCTTCGTCTCGTCGACCGGCGAGGCGCCGGGCACCAATCGCTTCGAACTCTGCGGCACGCGGGGCAAGGTTGTGCTCGAAAACAACAAAGTCACCTTCAACCGCAACGACTCCGACATGATCGAGTTCAGCAAGACGTCGAAGAGCGGCTTCGCCAAACCGGACGTCTGGAACGTCGACATCCCGGTCGACAGCGCGAACAATCCGCACGCGATTTTGATGCAGAACTTCGTCGATTCGATTCTCGACGGCACGACGCTCATCGCGCCGGGGGCCGAAGGCATGGGCTCGGTGGAACTCGCGAACGTGCTGCTGTACTCGTCGCTGATCAATCAGTCGGTCGATCTGCCGATGGACAGTGCCGCGTGGGAGAACAAGCTCAACCAGCTCATCGCCGAGTCGCGCCACGAGAAGAAGGTCGTGCAGAACGCGACGGAGGATTTCACCAAGTCGTTCAGCCGTTGAGCTGGCCCGCGCCCGGCCGGCTTCCCGATGGTCGGCCGGCTGGCGAGAAACGTTTCCCACGTCTTCCGGTCGCCCGGGTGTAAATTTGCTTTGCGATTCGCGAGGCGAGACGCACCTTTTTTTTCGCCCCATGCGCCCCGAGTCCACCCCGACGATTTTCCGAGCCCTGGTTCTGACGATCTGCTCGGCATTTGCCTTTGATGCCGCCGCGGTCGCCACGTCGCGGGCGGCCGATGCCACGACCGAATTGGTTCAACGCTACTGCGTCGACTGCCACGATGCCGGGACCAAGAAGGGCGGACTGCTTCTGGAAGGTCTCGATTTGGCGAAGCTTTCGGCCCGGCCAGAGACGGCGGAACAGGTCGTCCGGAAACTGCATCACCGGCAGATGCCTCCGCTCGGGGAGTCGAGGCCCGATGAGTCCGCCTACCGCGCAGCGGTGGCGGAACTCACCGCGGTCTTGGATCGTGCCGCCGCGGCGAAGCCCAATCCGGGTCGGACAGACACGTTCCGCCGGCTGAATCGCACCGAATACCGCAACGCGGTCCGGGATCTGCTCGCAGTCGAGGTCGAAACCGTCGCGCTGCTGCCCAACGATGAGCCGAGCCACGGTTTCGACAACGTCGCGGTCGGCAATCTCTCGCCCACGCTGCTCGACCGCTACGTTTCCGCTGCGCAGAAAATCGCCCGCCTCGCCGTGGGCACGCCGCGGAAATCACCCGGCGGCGACACGTTTCGCGTGCGCCCGGACGTCACTCAGGAGGAACACGTCGAGGGACTTCCGCTTGGCACCCGCGGCGGTATCTTGATTCCGTATCTCTTCCCCCAGGACGGAGACTACGAGGTGCAGGTCCGCCTCCAGCGGGATCGCAACGAACAGGTCGAGGGCCTGAAGCGCCCGCACGAAGTCGAGGTAATCCTTGACCGGGATCGCATCGCGCTCGCGGTGGTGAAGCCACCCGGGGCGGACAAGAACGCCGAAGTGCTCGATGCTCACCTCAAGTTTCGCTTCAAAGTGCGGGCCGGTCCGCATGACGTGGGAGTGACGTTTCCCAAGGATCCGTCTGCGGTGCTCGAGACGGAGCGGGCGCCCTTTGCCGCCCGCTTCAACATGCACCGCCACCCGCGCACAGCTCCGGCGGTCTTTCAGGTTGCAATCACCGGTCCGTTCGACGCCAAGGGCGCGGGCGACACCCCGAGCCGGCGGCTAATCTTCGGGGATGAATCGCACTCTCCGGATCGCAACGCGACCGCCGCGCAGGAGACTGGCGCCGCGCGCGCCATCCTCGCCAAGCTCGCCCGCCGGGCCTATCGCCGACCGATCACCGACGAGGATTTGCGCAAGCCGATGCAGTTCTTCCGCGAAGGCAGCGCCGAGGGGGCGGGCTTCGAGGCCGGGATCGAGCACGCGATCACGTCACTGCTGGTCAGCCCGCAATTCCTCTTCCGCATCGAGTCGGATCCTGCAGGACTCGCCCCGGGGGCAGCCTATCGCGTCAGCGAAATCGAATTGGCGTCGCGTCTGTCGTTTTTCCTTTGGGGCAGCATCCCGGACGACGCGCTGCTCGACGCGGCCGAGCGCAACGAACTCCGGTCGTCCGCGAAATTTGCGGCTCAGGTCCGCCGGATGCTTGCTGACGACCGAGCGAAGAACCTCGTGAATAATTTTGCGGCCCAATGGTTGCATCTCCGCGGCCTCGAGTCGATCACGCCGGACGCCCGGTTGTTTATCGATTTTGACGAAAACCTCCGTCAGTCGATGCGCCGTGAGACCGAGCTCTTCTTCGAGAGCGTGATGCGCGACGATCGGCCGATCACCGAGTTGCTCAGTGCTGACTACACGTTCCTCGATGAGCGGCTCGCGAAGCATTACAAAATTCCGCATGTGTTCGGGAGCCACTTCCGGCGCGTCTCTTTCGCCGGCGATCCGGCGAGGCAACGCGGCGGGCTCCTGCGACAGGGCAGCATTCTCACCGTCACATCCTACGCCACGCGCACCTCGCCGGTGATTCGCGGTCACTGGATTCTTTCCAATCTGGTGGGCGAACCGCCGCCTCCGCCGCCCCCCAATGTGCCGGCGCTCGACGGTGTGATCTCTGCCATGCTGCCGATTCGGCAGCGCCTCGCGAAACACCGCGAAAATCCGGCGTGCGCGAGCTGCCACGACGTGATGGATCCGGTGGGTTTCTCGCTGGAGAATTTTGACGCCGTCGGTCGTTGGCGCACCGAGGAGGATCATCGGACGGTGGATGCGAGTGGTGGCATGTCGGACGGGAGTAAATTCGATGGCGTGGGGGGGCTGGAGCATGCGTTGTTGGCGCGTCCGGAATTGTTCGCTGGCGTGTTGACGGAAAAGCTCCTGACCTTCGCCCTCGGCCGTGGCGTTGAAACCTACGATGCGCCCGCGATCCGCGAAGTGGTGCGCCGGGCGCGCGCGGACGATTTTCGATTTTCAGCTGTCATTCTGGGTATCGTGAACAGCGTTCCATTTCAAATGAGGAAATCTCCATGAGCACCTTCATCACCAAGGCAGCCCTCCCGCGTCGCACGTTTCTCCGGGGCATGGGGGCAGCCCTCTCCCTTCCACTGCTAGACGCGATGGTGCCCGCCGCCACCGCCGCGACGAAATCCGTCGCCAAACCCGCGCGCCGCCTCGGATACGTGTTCATGCCGATGGGATGCGACCAGTCGCGTTGGACGCCCACTGCCACCGACGGCACGCTCGGCGAGCTTTCACCCATCCTCCAGTCGCTCGCGCCGCACCGCGACCAACTCACCGTTCTCACCAACATGGAGCTGCGCAATGCCTATCCCGGCTCGCACGCCACCTCCAATTCCTCCTTTCTCAGCGCGGCCAAGGCCAAGCATACCGAGAGTAACGACTACTACCTTGCCACCACGGCGGATCAGCTGGCCGCCCAACAAATCGGGCAGGAGACCCAATTGCCGTCGCTCGAACTCGCAATGGACATGCTGCAGACGACGGGCCAGTGCGACAATGGCTACGCCTGCGTCTACCAAAACAATCTTTCCTGGTCCTCGCCCACCACGCCGCTGCCCTACGAGGCACACCCGCGCGTCGTGTTTGAGCGGCTTTTTGGCGAGGGCGGCAGCGTCGCCGAGCGCCGCGCGGCGCTCCGCAAGCGCGCGAGCCTCCTCGACTGGATCACCGAGGACATCGCCAGCCTCAAGCGCCGCCTCGGCCCCGCTGATCAGGCCAAGGTCGCCGAGTACCTCGACACCGTGCGCGAGGTCGAACGCCGCATCCAGAAGGCGGAGGCGGACGTCGCTAACAACGCGCTTCCGGCGGATCTTGACCGCCCGCTCGGTGTCCCCGCCGCCTACACCGATCACGCCAAGCTCATGCTCGATCTCCAGGTACTGGCGTTTCAGGGCGACATCACGCGCGTCATCACCTTCCAACTTGCGCGCGAGACCAGCAATCGCACCTACGCCGCTGAGACCGGTGTCGCCGAGCCGCATCATCCGCTGTCCCACCACGGCAACGATCCGGAAAAGATCGCGCGCATGGCGAAGATCAACGCGTTTCACGTCTCGCTCTTTGCGTACTATTTGGAGCGCCTGAAAGCCACGCCTGACGGCGAGGGCACGCTGCTCGATCACACGATGCTCCTCTACGGGTCCGGCATCGGCAACCCCAACGTCCACGATCACACGAACCTTCCGACGCTCGTCGCCGGCGGCGGGGCGTTCGGCATCAAGGGCAACCGTCACCTTCGCTACTCGGAGCCGGTTCCGCTCGCGAATCTCCACCTCACGCTCCTCGACAAGGCTGGCGTGACGATCGACTCGTTCGCCGACAGCACCGGCAAGGTGAACGATCTCTTCCGGCCGCTCACAGTCTAAGCCATGGCCGCTGGAATTCTGCAACGTCGAGTCGTGCGCCAACCCCGCGCGGCGGTCTGCTCCGTGCTCGTTTTTTTCGCGTTCATTTCGTTGGCTTCAGCCGCCTCGCCGCTCGCCGATGCCGTGGAAAAGAAGGACGCCGCCGCCATTCGCGCGCTCCTCGCTGATTCTGCAGTCGACGCTGCTCAGCCGGATGGCACGACCGCGCTCCATTGGGCGGTGCGTCACGACGACCTTGCGACCACCAAGGCGCTGCTGGCCGCGCACGCGAATCCGAATGCCGCCAACCGGTATGGCATCACGCCGCTCTCCCTGGCTTGCACCAATGGCACTCCCGCGCTCGTGACCGCGCTTCTCGACTCCGGGGCCGACGCCAACGCGCCGCTCCGGGGCGGCGAGACGCCGCTCATGACTGCCGCACGCACCGGCCGGCTCGCCGCCGTACGGGCGCTTCTCGCTCGCGGTGCCCGCATTGACGAGAAACTAGCCCTCGGCGGTCAGACCGCGCTGATGTGGGCCGCGCATGAGGGACACGCCACCGTGGTCGAGGCGCTGATCAAGGCGGGCGCGGAATTCCAAGCGGCTTCCGATTCGGGATTCACTCCGCTGCTTTTTGCCGCGCGCACGGGCCGCGCCGATGTCGTGCGCGTGTTGCTCCATGCGGGCGTCGACATCAACGACGTGACCAAGTCGCATCGCTCTGTCGTGCGCAAAGGACCGCGCGTCGGCACCAGTGCGCTCATCATCGCGATCGAGAACGGACATTTCGAACTCGCCGCCCAGTTGCTCGATCTCGGCGCCAAGCCCAACGATCTCCGTTCGGGCTATGCACCGCTCCATGTGCTTTCGTGGGTGCGCAAACCCGACAGCGGTGAGGACGACGGCCAGCCGGTGCCCGACGGCTCCGGTCTCTACACGAGCGACGATCTCATCCGCAAACTCGTGGCCAAGGGTGCCGACGTGAATCTCCGCCTCACCGGTGGCCCCTCTGGCGCCGGTCGCATCGCACGCAAGGGTTGCACACCATTCATGCTGGCCGCGGATACGGCGGACACCGCCTACCTTAAACTCCTCGTGTCCCTCGGGGCCGATCCGACGCTGACGAACGCGGATGACTGCACTCCGCTCATGGCCGCCGCTGGCCTCGGGACGCGCGCGGTCGAGGAAGAAGCCGGCACCGAGGATGAAGCCGTCGAGGCTGTCACCTACCTGCTCGGACTCGGGGCCGATATCAACGCCGTCTCCAGCAACGGCGACACCGCGATGCACGGGGCGGCCTTCGCCAATTTTCCGAAAGTCGTGAAACTACTCGATGCCCAGGGCGCGAAGATCGAAATCTGGAACCAGAAGAACAAAAAGGGCTGGACCCCCCTGCTCGTCGCCGAGGGCCACCGCTTCGGAAATTTCAAGCCGGGCTTTTCCACCATCGCGGCCATCCATGAGGTGATGCGCGCCCACGGTCTCACGCCTCCGCCGCCCACGCCGCGGGTCGAGCGCAAGGGTTACGCTGATCAGTGACGCGCCGTCACGTCACCCGCGCAAACGCCACGATTTGGTCCTGGTCACGGTGGTTCGTCCAAAACTGCCGGCCGTCCCACGCCAGAGCGCGGGCTTGAAACGGGATGTGCGCGATGTCCGCGATTTCGGGCGTCGCGGGCCGCAGGTCGACGCGTGTGAGCCAATAGTCGGTGGTCTTTTCATCGTCGGTCGTCACGAGGTAGAGGAGTCCGTCGACAAATACCTGCCCGCAGATTCCGTGCGGCACATGGATAATTCGTTCGGCGCTTCCGTCGGCGCCGATGGCGATCACCTTCTTCGGATACCACTGGCTCACATGCAGGCGGCGACCATCGTAGCTGAGTTGTGATCCGGTGTCGTCGGGACACGGCAGGTGGAACGAGTCGTCGAAGCCTTTTCCAGGCACGCAGCGGCGGATGATCCGGTTGTCGTCCGCGGTCTCGCTGCAAAGGACGCGGAGTTCACCGTCCACCACGGTCATGCCATAGGGCGTGCCGGGGGCGGCGGTTTCCCAGCCGACGGACCACGTCGCGGGATTGATGGCGTAAATGCGCCGTGTCACGCGGGACCCCACCCAGAGCGTCGTGCCATCCGACGCGAGCGATTGCGGTTTGGGGAAGGGGGAGGCGAGGCGCTGGAGTTCGTGGATGGGTTTCATGCACACTTTGGTTACGATCTCCCCGTGTCGGTGGAAAGGCGCAAAGCGCCAGCCGCAGGGTGAATCGATTGTTTTCTGGGGACGCGACGCCCTCGTCGCGTTGTCCGTGACGGCGACGAGGGCGTCGCGGTCACGGGCTACCGCTTTCGGGAAAGTGCGGCCAGCAACGCCTCGGCGCAGGCGCGGGCGAACTCCGGGTCGTTAATCGCGTGCGGCGTGTCGACGATTGGAATTTCGGGGCGCAGGTTCGACTTGATGGCGAGGAAAAGAGCCTCGTCTGCCGCCGGGTCGTGAAAGGCCTGGCCGGGAGCGCTGATGACGCTGATCGCCTTCCGTGGAATCAAGAACGTGACCGGTGCCTCGTAGCGGTTGATCTTGTCCGCGAGGATTCGGCCGAGCTGCGCGCACTCCGCCGGCGTGGTGCGCATGAGGGTGACCTGGGGGTTGTGCTGGTAAAAGGTGCGGTCGGCGAATTTCGCCGGGACGGTGGCGCGTTCGCCGAAGTTCACCATGTCGAGGCAACCGGGGGTAACGATGGCGGGAATTTTGGCTTTGGCGGTGGCGTCGAGCCGCTCGGGTCCCGCGGTGAGCACTCCGCCGACCAATTCGTCGGCCCACTCGGTCGTCGTGATGTCGAGCACGCCCGCGACCATGCCGCTCGCGATGAGCGCTTCCATCGAGCGGCCCCCGTTGCCGGTGGCGGCAAAGACGAGGACTTCGTAGCCGGCGGCTTCGACGATTCGCTTGGCCTCGGTGACACACGCGGTGGTGTTGCCAAACATGCTGGCGACCACGAGCGGTTTGTCGGGCGCAGGTGTGCGTCGACGCGACTCGTAGGCGCTGACCATGCCGCAGATCGCGCCCGCGGCGTTTTCAAAAATCGCGCGCGAGACGCGGTTGATGCCGGAAACGTCGACGATCGCCGGCATCATCGTGATGTCAGTCGTGCCGACGTAGTGTGCGGTCTGTCCGCTCGCCAGCGTCGACACCATGAGTTTGGGAAACCCAACTGGAAGTGCCCGCATCGCGGTGGTGGCGATGGCCGTGCCGCCGCCGCCGCCGAGGGAAATGATGCCGTGGATTTTGTTTTCCGCGGCTAGTCCGGAGATCAGCTTCGCGGCGGCGCGGCCCATGAAGGTCACCGACTCGCCCCGGTCGCGTCGGTCGAGGAGTGCGCGATAGTCGGGTACGCCCGCAGCCCGCGCGACCGCATCGGAGGAAATGTCTGGCGTCGTGGTCGGTTCGCTCAGACTGCCGACGTCGATGAGGAGAGTGGCAAATCCGGCGCGACGGATCGCATCGGCGACGAAGGCGTGCTCGGCCCCTTTGGTGTCAAACGTGCCGAGGACGGCGATGGTGGTGCGGCCGGGGGAATCTTGAAATCGGGCAGCTGTCATCGGGAAACGGGGAAATTCAGAACCGGTCGATATTCAGTCTTGGCAGGTTTAATTTTTCAGTTTCCCGATGCCCGATTTCACGATTTCGGATCATTACTTTCCGCTGACCCACTTCACCGCATTCGTGAGCATCGTCTTGAACGCCGGGTGATCGTGGACGCGTTCGTCGTGGCCGAGGGTGAAGCCGACGACGCGCGCCGTCTCGTGCTTCGTGGTCCAAATCACCGGATGCGGCGCCTTGAACTTGATGCTCGGCGACGTCTCGGCGAGGACCTCGATGGGCGCGGTTCCCGGAGGAATCTTGTCCGGCTCGGCGTTGATGTAATAGAGCTCGTCCTCGACGTCGAACGTTGCGGGCACGCCTTTCATGATCGGATGCTGCGGCTTCAGCGCGTTGACGGAGTACTTGCCAAGTTTGTCGTGGCCGCGGGCGCCACCGCCGACGATCTTGGCGTTGAGTTCGGGCCAGTTCTGGAAGCCGTACCACGTGCCGGGATGCAGCATCACGATGCCCTTGCCCGCCGCGGCGAAGGCGAAGAGCGCCTTGCGATACTCGGGCGTGTCGAAGAACTTGCGGTTGACGCTGATCACCGCGACGTCCGCGCCCGCCAACTCGGCGGCAGCCTGGTCACGGTCCTCGGTGTAATTTACGCTGTAGCCTGCGGCGCGGAGCGTGGCGCTGTCGGACTTGTTGAAGAAGTCGGTGAACTTGTGCGAGCTGCCACCGCCGATGATGAGCACCTTGCTCTTGCCGGGTTCCCAGGTGATGCTGCTCACTGGAGGCAACGGGGCGTCGCCTTTACCGCCTTCCTTCGGGTTGGTATTAGCTGTGACCGCGGGCGTACCGGCCGCAGGTGTGGCGGTGGCATCCTGTTTCGCGCTGCTGGCCAGAAAGGCGATCACGTCCCGGAGGCCAACGGCGCCGAGTCCCTCGAATCCTTCGGGCATTAGGGAGCGCCGGGTATTCTCGCGTGTGGCGATGTTGTCCTTCTTCACCTCGGTGTCGCCGCCCTGGTTACGCAGCGTGAGGCTGCCACTGTTTTCGTTCACGACGACGCCGACATAGGTCTCACCCTTCTTGGTCGTGATGTTCCATTGGGTGTAATTCGGTTCCACCTGACGGTTCGGGTCCACGATGTGCGTGAGCAATTCGGCGGCTCCCTTGGCGCCGATGCCGGCCAGCGGCGGGCCAACGTCGCGCACGCCGAGGTCACCGAATTTGTGGCAGATGGAACAGGCGCCGGTGAAGAGCACGCGGCCGTTGGCGACGTCGCCGGGCTTTTGAACGTCCGGCAGGAGCTTCGCGATCAATTCGTCCTTTTCCTTGGCCGGCGGATTCGTGGACGCAAACACCTCGGAGGCTTCCCGGACGACGCGGGTGTTTGGGTGCGTGCGAAGGCGCGCGATGTTTCCCGGGCCGATGGCGGTGGGGCTGACACGGTTTTCCCTCACTGCGGCGATCAGGGCGCGCGCGGACGTCGGATACTTGAGCAATTGGTCGAAGATTAGCGGGGATTTCGACTGCACGAACGCGTTGATCAGCGTGTCAGACGCCTCCTTGCCCGGCAGTTCTCCGGCGGTGGTCAGGAGGTTTGACTTGATCGAGTCGGGGACCGCGGGGTCGACGAGCAACGCGCCGATCTTCGCGAGGGCATCGTTGTGATGTTTGGGCAACGCGAGCAGCGAAAGGCCGATTTCGGCGCGACGCTCGGGACTGGTCTTGGCGTCGGTGAAATCAGCCAGGAGCCGGCGCACCGCCTGGTTCGCGGTGTCCGAGAGCGCGCCGGACTTGTCGGTCTTGCCCGCCAGCAGCAAGGCGGGAGCGGTGGTGTCCGGGGCGGCGATCAGTTTCTGCAGCGCGGTTGACGTCGCGGCATCGAGCGCAGGGAGTTTGTCCCCCAGTGCAACGAGTCCGCGGAGCAGACTCGCGCCAATCGGGCTGGGGGTGACGGCGGCGGCCTGGATTAGACGGGCGGCGTTGGCGGGAGAGACAGACGGGGCGAGGGCGGCGACGAAGACGGTGAGTGCGCCGCGATCCTTGCTGGCGAGCGCCTCGGAGATGAACTCGACGGCGTTTTCCTTGGCGGCGGCGATCAGGGCGGACTTCGTCCAGTCGTCGGTTGCGGCGACAAACGCGGCGAGAACGGCCTGGCGTTGGGCCGGGGTCGAAGCACTGCGGGCGGCCTCGTAGCCTTGCATCGCCTTGCTGCCCATCGGGCGCTTGAGATCGGCGAGCGCCTTGGCGCCGGCGGCCCCGTGATTTTCCTGCACCAAGCGCCAGGCGAGCTTCTTCACGTGGGCGTTGGGGCTCGTTTCGAGCGTCTTGATGAGCGCGGGGAGATTCTTGCGGTCCAGCGTGGGGACGGCCAACGCGATGGCGTCCTTGTGCTGCACGCGCCAGATGCGGGAAAAATAGTGATCGCGGTCGGGGCGAACGGCGGCGTTGGCCGGACTGTGAAGCGGTCCGCGAGTGTCGTTGTGAATGACAGCCTGATTGTAGAAATCGACAACGTAGAGCGCGCCGTCGGGGCCGACGCGATTTTCAATCGGGCGGAACCAGAGATCTGTGCTGCGCATGAACTCGGTCTCCTCTCGGCCCTTTTCCTTTTCGATCGAGTAGCTCACGCCTTCGGGGCGGACGAATTGGTGGTGCACGATGTTGAGCGTGGGTTCGGTCGTGAAGTAGCTGTAATTCCATTTCGCGGGCCAGGCGCCACCCTCGTAAATCGCGCAACCGGCGGCGGCGGTGAAGCGGCCGACCTGGTCGATTTGTACGTAGGCCTGCTCGGGCCAGTCCATCGCGGGATAAGACCGCTGATTCGTCATCATGCCCTTCCATGAGGTGGTGCCCGGGATCTTGCCCTTCGCGAGCACGCTCTCGGGCACGACAGTGTGGAAAAACACCGTGCCGCTCGTCGGCTGGGTCCAGAACACTTGGCCGTCCCACGTGATGTCGAGGCCCCAGGTGTTGCCGTTGCGGCTGCTGTATTGCTCGAACGCCGAGCCGTCAGGCTTGAAGCGCACGACGCCGCTGCCGTCGGGGCCAAATTTCTTCGAGCCGTCTCCCGAAGTCACATCGCCCTGCGAATAGCCGTGCGTGGCGTAGATCCAGCCGTCGAGCCCCCAGCGGAGATTATTGATCACTGCGTGGGTGTCGCGAATGCCAAGGCCGGCGTAGAGCTTGGTGCGCTTGTCGCACACGCCGTCACCGTTGGTGTCCTCGAGATACCAGATGTCCGGGGCCGTCGCGGCGATGACACCGTTTTTGTAGAGCACGAAACTGGTGACGAGTTCAAGTTTGTCGGCGAAAACCTGTTTCTTGTCCATGATGCCGTCGCCATTGGTGTCGGTCAGAATGGAGATGCTGTCCTCGGGATCGCGCTCGGTCTTGGCGCCGCGGAGCGAGCCGCTGTCTTTCCAGGCGACGGTGTTTGGCACGCGCCGTCCGTTGGGGTATTCGGGCGTTTCGCAAACCCAGAGCCGGCCCTTTTCATCCCAGTCGATGTTCATGACCTTGTTGATGAGCGGCTCGGAGGCGACGAGAGAGAGTTTGAACTCGGGGTGAACCTGGATCTTGGCCGCCGCTTTCGAGGGTGAGGTCGGACCGCCTTCTGGGTAACGAAGCGCGTCGCCGAGCTCGGCGGCGATGCAGAGTTCATCGACGTTCTTCCGCTGTCCGGCCCAGGCGATGCCACGGAGGAGGATGGAACGATAGTTCGGTCGGTTGAAATTCACGTAGAGGTGACCGGGGATCGAAACGAAGGCGCGATAGGGTTTGGCGGCGCCGGCCACGGTGCGCTCGTAGGTCCACATCTGCGGCTGGATGTCGTAGATGTTGACCGCCTTGTTCTTCGCGACCGCTTCGGCCGCGCGGGCCTGGGCCTCCTTGTTGCCCTTGCCGCCGGTGTCGATCGACTTGGGCGTGTAGGCAGTGGCGAGGACGTGGGCCTCGGGGAGGAGATCCATGTCGTAATAAATTTCGTCGTTCATCGACCAGTTGGAGACGTCGCGCGAAATGGGATGGGCGCGGTCGGTGAAGTAGAGGTGCATCGGGGCCTCGAGCCACTTGGTGGTGCCCTGGCGCCAAGACCCGCCGATGATGGTTTTGTACCAGTCGGTGTCTTTCGAGACCGACGCTGCGTGAATCACAACGATGCCGCCACCGCGGGCGATGAAGTCGTTGAGGTTTTTCCGATCGGCGGGGTCGGTGATGTTGCCGCCCTCCTGGGCGTGGATGACGAGGACGTCGGTTTCGGCGAATTGCGCTGCCGTGGGAAACGTGTTGCCGCCGGTCGCCTTGGCGCCGCGGGCATTGAGGAGAGGGACCCATTCGGCGAGGAAGCGCGGGTGGTCGTGCGCGCCGGGGCCGTGGGTCTTGGGGCCGGAGCGGATGTAGACGCGGAGCGGGGTTTCGGCGGCGGCTAGAGCGCTGGCGGCGAAAGCAAGGAGACAAATGAACAGGCGTTTCATTGGAGTTTTAGAACCGCTAATCTTCGCTAATATTTCAGACTCGGAAGATTCGCCTTATCGGCGAATCCACGGCGGCGGAGGGCCTCTGTGATTAGCGCGAATTAGCGGAGATTAGCGGTTCAAAGATTGAGGGTTTTCAGAAGCGGGTGACGCAGGCGGGGAGATTTTTGCGGAGGCTGGCCCACGGTTCGTGCGTCGACACATCGCAAGGGTCGGGGGCGGCGGCGAGATCGTCGGGGAGTTTGGCTGGGGAAAGGATGGCGAGAAAAACGAGCGGCTCCACGTGCGGATTGTAGGTGGCGTGAATGGTGCCGGCCGGGATGTGCGCCATCTCGCCGGCGCGCAGGATGCGGTACTCGTTGCCGACCCATTGTTCGGCGCGGCCGTAGATCACGTAGATGATCTCCTCGCGATGTGGATGGTAATGGAACGGATGGCAGTGCATCGGATCCATGTTGGCGCGGACGAGGAGGAGTTTCTCGGCCGTGACGAGATCGGGGCGGCAAAGCCACTCATTGTTGGTCCACGCGTTGGGCTCGCGCAGGGCGTCGGCGATTTGGACGAAACGGCGGTCGGAGGGGGGCATGGGGAAGATGTGGTGAGTAGCGAGTAGCGGGTAGTGAGTAGAAAAACTCGGTGACGGGTGATTGGCGTGATGCTCGCTACTCGCTACCCACTACTCGCTATTTCGAAACTTTCAGAGTCTTGAATTTGCGGGTGAGGTTCGTCAGCGACTCCTCTACTCCCATGCGTTCGAGGCTGCTCGCGCCGACAAAGCCGTCGCAGTCGGTGCCGCCGATGACGCGCGCCGCATCCTCGGGCGTGTTGATTGGACCGCCGTGACAGAGGTAAAAGATGTCATTCCGCACCGCCTTGGCGGCGTTGAT
The DNA here is from genome assembly GCA_947474365.1 of Opitutia bacterium. Classification (GTDB taxonomy): domain Bacteria; phylum Verrucomicrobiota; class Verrucomicrobiia; order Opitutales; family Opitutaceae; genus ER46. The sequence goes on from CANJIU010000037.1 coordinate 24,157, forward strand.
GATGTCCTGGGTGACCTTGATGGTGTGTTCCCAGCTGACGACGGCGCTCTTTACGCCGATGCTGCCGCCGACGGTGGTACCGACGTGCGCGATGATGGCGTCGGCGCCGGCCTTCGCCATCTCGGTCGCCTCTTCGGGCGAGCCCACGTAGACGATGGAAAATAGATCCATGCGGCGCGCGAGGGCGACCATCTCATATTCCTTCTTCACGCTCATCCCCGTCTCCTCGAGCACGCCGCGGAAGTGGCCGTCGACAATCGTGTGCGTCGGAAAATTGTTCACGCCGGAGAAGCCCATTTCCTTCACCTGGCCGAGCCAGTGCCACATGCGCCGCCGTGGGTCGGTGGCGTGCACGCCGCAGATCACGGGCACTTCCTCGACGACGGGCAGTACCTCGTACTCGCCGATCTCCATCGCGATGGCGTTGGCGTCACCGTAGGCCATCATGCCCGCGGTCGAGCCGTGACCCATCATGCGGAAGCGGCCGCTGTTGTAGATGATGATGAGATCGGCGCCGCCCTTCTCGATGAACTTGGCGCTGATGCCGGTGCCGGCGCCGGCGGCGATGATCGCGTCACCCTTGTCCAGGGTCGCCTGCAGGCGGGCGCGCACTTCGTCGCGGGTATATGGGTTTCCTTTTCCAGTCCAGGGATTCGGCATGATTGAAATTTTTGGGAGTAGTCGGGTCCTGCGCCGGGCGCGAGCTTGACGCAGGGATTGGGTGGGTGAACACCTGAGGGTGCGTCACGCACGAACGGATGAAAAGCACCGGGCTCACACATTCAACAGACGAATTTGCACGTGAGCGCAAATCATGAACCCCGCCTGGAAAGAAACTACGGTTGACGGCCCGCGCACGCGGCGCTGGTCGCTGGATGCACGCCAGTGTCCCGAACTCGCGGCGTATCACATTGCCTGGTTGGGGATCGATGTGGTGCACGCACCCTACAACCGGGTGCGGCTGGCGCCGTCGGGCAGTTTCTTCCTCGCGTGTCTCGAGGGGGAGGGCCGCATGCTGCTGGAAGGCCGCTGGGAGCGGGTGACGGCCGGCTCGTTGTGCCTGGCTCCGCCGCGGGTCCTGAACGCCTTTCACGCCGTTCCGGGCAAGCGCTGGATGTTTGGCTGGGTGCGCTACGAGGAGGCCACCTGGGTCAGACCGCTCGTGGGCGCGGGATCGCCGCTGCGCCTGAAGCAGGGCGCCGAGGAACTCGGCCGAGTGCTCGCCGGCCTCAGGGCGGAGTGGGAGGGGGAGCGTGACGCGGCGTTCGTGCGGCACTGGCTGAGCCTGGTGCATGGATTTGCCTCGCGACTGGCCCGGCCCTGGCGGAGCGGCACGCGGGTCGGTGCCCTGTGGGAGACCGTCGCGCGCGACCTGACCCACGATTGGAAACTCTCCACCTTGGCTTCGGCTTGCTCGCTGAGCGCCGAACACCTCCGCCGCATCTGCCGTCGCGAGCTCGGCCGCACGCCGATGGAGCATGTCACTTACATGCGCATCCAGCGTGCGCAGGAGTTGCTGGAAAGCACCGGCGAGAAACTGGACGCCATCGCGCCCCGGGTTGGCTACCGTAGTGCGATCGTATTCTCCCGGGCCTTTTTCCGCTGCGTGGGCATGACCCCATCGCAGTATCGGGCGCGGCGGGAAGAGTCGCCGGCTATCCGTTGAATCCAAGTTCCTCGGCGAGGAGCAGGCAGCCTTCGATGGAGCGCACGCTGGCGGAGCAGGTGGCATCGTAAAGAGAAGCGGCCGCCGCGCTGACGCCGAGCCGGAGACAGCGTGCCATTGGCCAGCCCTCGTGGAGTCCGAGGAGAATTCCCGCCGCCAGGGCATCGCCCGCCCCGGCCGCTCCCTTGATGGATTCTGGCGGCACGCGAAGTGACGGCTGCCAAAAACACTCCCCTGCGGAGGCGGCAAACACACCATGGGGCGAATGGATGAAAACCCACTCGCGCACGCCGGCGGCGAGCAGACGTTCCCCGGCGCTGCGCAGGGCTGCGGGATCGCGGCCCGCCTCGTCCAGCAACGGAACACTGGTCAGGCGCGACGCCTCAAAGTCGTTGGCGAAAAAATAATCGACGTGCGGCAGCGCGGGCTTCGCCACCGGGAGGAAGCGATCGCTGTTGTCGCTCACACAGTCGAGCGACGTACTAAGACCCGCCGCGCGTGCCGTGCGCAGAACCTGCGCGGTGCCGGTCAGTCCGTCCGCCTGGAACGTATCGAGGCGGTCGAGCAGGAGCAGGTAGCCAAGATGAAAATGTTTCGCGGTCGAGCGCGTGAAATCGAAGTGCTCGGGACCGAGCAGGGCGTTGGTGCCACGCCGGTGAAAAAACGTCCGGCGGCCGGTCGCCTCCACTGTCATCACATCCGTATAGCTCGTCGCCGCCTCCGCCGTGCGCTGAAGGTGCGCGGTGTCGATGCCGTGCGTCCGGCAGTCGTCGAGGATGCGCTGGCTGAAGGCATCCTCGCCGATCAGCCCGACCGCCGAGAGCGGAAACGGGGCGCCGAGTCGTGCGAGATCCTTGAGTACATTGTAGGGGGCGCCGCCGTTGCTGGCGGACTCTGAGATGATCGTGGCGAGGGAATCCTGGGCGGGCCACGTGTTCAGGGTCTTGACGTGGTCGACGACCCAATTTCCTCCGGCCAGAATTCCGGTGCGCATGGCGGGGCGGTTCAACCGGATTGACCCGGGTCAGCTCGCAACTTCCGTTTCATCGCGGAACAACCACCGTTTGGTGACGATGCGACTCCAATGCCGCCTGCCACCATTCGTGGCTCGCGACGGCTTCATCGGGGGTTGCACAACCGAATCGGTCGCCGAGTTGGCCGGCGCGTTCGGCAATGAAGGCGGCCCACATCTGCTGGAGGACGTCGTTGAAGCCGGGCTCGAAGATCCCTCCGGTGATCGTTGGAAACGCAGTCGCAAAACCAAGATCAGCCTTTTCCCAGATCTGTTCCTTGTCGCGCCGGTACGTCCAGAGCGTCTTCGGCTCCTTCGTCGAATACCGGGCCCCTCGGTCCGTGCCGAGAGCCTCAAGGTACCACGTGTTCATCTCGGTCGGAGCCATGCGCTTCATCTCGAGCGTCATCGGCACGGTGTAGTCTGCGATTTTGGTGGTGGCATGGAGAATCGCGTTGTCCCAGGTGTCGCATTCGGCGGTTCCGCCCTTGCCGTCGGGCCGCCGCGTGATGACTTTCTGGAGCTGCGCGTAAATCGAGGCTGGGCGCCAGCCGAGGCGCAGGGGCACGTGCGCGACGTGCATGCCGAGATCGCCCATGACGCCGATCTCGCCGCAAAATTTGTTCTGACGCTTCCAGTTGATCGGCTTGGTCGGATCGAGATCGCTCGAATGGAGGAAGCCGGTGCGGATTTCGAGCAGGCGGCCGAGCGCTCCGCTCCGCGCGAGGTGAAACACCCGCTGAACCCCGGGGAGAAACGGAAACTCGGATGAAATGCGAACGAAGCGCCCGAGGCGGGCGGCCTCATCGCGGACACGGCGGGCGGACGCGAGATCGATGCCAAACGGCTTTTCCGCGAAGAGATCCTTCCCGGCCCGCAGCACATCCAGGTAGATGCTCTCGTGCAGGTGGTGCGGCACCGCGGCGTAGACGACGTCAATATCGGGGTTCGCGAGAAATTCGCGGTGATCCTGGGACAGCATCCGCACGGTCGGCACCTGGCGAAACCAGTCGAGCCGCGTGCGGTCGAGCTCACACACGGCGGTGAGCTCCGCGCGAACGGGAAAGTCCAGGAGCGCAAACCAGCGGGCGAGGGCGGAGGCGGTTTCGCGGCCCATCAGACCCCCGCCGATGATGCCGATGCGGACCGGTGCAGTGGTGTTGGCGGTGCTCATTTCGATTGGGAGAGGAAACGTTGCAGGGCCTCGTGCGGATGAAGGCGATCGTGCACGACTGCCATGAGAGCGCGGGTGATCGCGGCGGGGTTCGGATGCTGGATGATGTTTCGGCCGTAGACGATTCCCGCCGCACCCTGTTCGAGCAACGCGGCGGTGCGCACCAGGATTTCCTGCTCGGTCGTCTTGCCCCCGCCGCGCACGAGCACGGGAATACCGCCGGCGGTTTCAATCACCTTGTGGTAGACCGAGACGTCGTCGGTTGGATCGGCCTTAATGATGTCGGCGCCGAGTTCGACCGCCTGCCGGACGAGGGGGACGATCTTCTGCAGGTCGCCGTCGACCATGTAGCCGCCCGAGTTGGCGTTGGACTTGAAGACCAGCGGCTCGATCATCAGCGGTACGCCGTAGTGGTCGCATTGCGGTTTCAGCCGCAGGATGTTTTGCACGCACTGGTCGCCGACCTCGGGTTGTTCGGGAATGCGAAAAAGATTCACGACGACGCAGGTGGCATCCAGTCGCACGGCCTGCAACACCGGTTCCTCGATGATGCGGGAGTAGAGCGCGCGGGGGAGCTGCGAACCGTAGACATTGGCGACGTCGGTGCGGAGGACGAGCGCGGGCTTGTCGCGTCGCGGCATCGCCTGCAGGTGGCGCGCTTGACCGACGGTGAGTTGGATCGCATCGGGAGCGGCGTCGACGAGCGTTGCGACGGTGGCGGGCATGTTTTCGATGCCGGCGAGAAACGACGCCTCGTTGAAAAAGCCGTGGTCGATGGCGACATCGAAGCAGCGGCCGGTCTTGGGGTTGAAGAGCCGGTGAAGGCGGGCGATTTTCATGTGAGGGATTTCAGATGAGGCAAAACTTCACGTTCTGGGAGGCCAGTTTCAAGCGCGACTCGCGTGTCAGCTGGTGGTTGGTCACGACCGACGTGAACGCGCTCCACGGGGCGAAATGCACGGCGGCGGGGTGGCTCCATTTTTCGGCGTCGGCGACGAGCATCCGCACCGTGGAACGGCGCAGCACCTCGGCCTTGACCGCCGCCTCATGGATTTCCGTCGTGTAGGCGCCGCTGGCGAGGTCCAGCCCGGAGGCCCCGATGACCGCGGTATCGAACCGGAGGTGGGCGAGCCACGATTGAGCGAGCGCCCCGGTGAGCGCGAGAGACACCTTGCGCGCCTCGCCGCCAATCCCCGTCAGGGTCGCGCGCGCCTCGGTCGCATGGGCGAGCAACGGAATCGAGTTGGTGAAGACCCTCAGGTCGGGCCGCTCGATCAAGATGCGGCCGACTTCCAGACAGGTCGTGCCGGAATCGACGAAGACGTTGCCCTCGTGCGGGAGGAGTTCGGCCGCCTTGCGGGCGATGCGGGCCTTGATGCCCGTCTGCCGGTCGGCCTTGGCGCGGAAATGAGGCTCGCTCTGGAAGAAATTCGCCGGGAGCAATCCACCGTGCGCCCGCGCCGCTTTGCCCGCGTCGGCCAGTGCCACCGCGTCGCGCCGCGCGGTCGCATGGGAGATGTCGAAGCGTTGCGCGATCTCGGCCACGGTGATCCGGCCCTGTTCGGCGAGCAGGCGGAGAATGGCGCGGTGGCGTTCGGCCGTGAGCATAGATCGGTTGGAGGGAGCTGAGAAGTGGACACGCAGGGGAGCACATTCAACGCCGGCGCGCAAATTCGCTCGTTTGCGTCATGTTAGTGCAATCAAGTGCTCGCGGCCGCGGTGAGCGAACTGGATGGTTTCGATTTATGCGGCGCCCACGTCCGATCGCGTGGTGCAGTGGGAATTCCCCGTGAGCGGCGATTGACACGGAATGCCCATCTTCCTTCGCTACATCCGCGCCGGCACCCCAAAAATCATCCGCCGGCGACACACCATGAAACCGAATCGCCTTGGTATGCGCATCCCGAACGTGGGCCGTCTGGCCTTAATCTGCACCATCCTCATCACCGCGTTGGTTGGTTCCGTCGCCGCTGCCGAATCCACGGGTGGAATTGTCTCCGGCTCCGTCAACAACGCGGGCACCGGGGACCGCCTGGAAGGCGCCCGTGTTTCCCTGCCGAAACTGGGCCTGGAGGTGCTGACCGACAACACGGGGCGCTACGTCATCACCGGCGTGCCGGCGGGAGCCCATGAGGTGATCGCGTCCTATACCGGACTGGACGCGATGCGGCTTGAGGTGACGGTGTCGGCCGGGCAGCGGGCCACGCGGGACTTTGATCTGACAACCGGGGTGTACAAACTCGACGCGTTTACGGTTGCGGGCGAGCGCGAGGGTGGCGCTGCGGCGATTACGGCCCAGCGCAATGCGCCGAACACCAAGAATGTCCTCGCGATGGATTCCTACGGCAATCTGCCGAACATGAGCGCGAGCGAGCTCGCGATCATGATGCCCGGGGTGACCACCACCAATCTGAACCTGGAGAATGGCATCGACGGGTTCACCATCCGGGGCATGCCTTCGGGCACGAACACGATCACGCTCGATGGCGGTTTGCTCTCCAGCCAGGGCGCCATGGCGCGCGCGACGCGGATCAACAACCTCACCGGCGCGATGTTCGAGGGCATCGAGGTCGTGAAGGGGCACACCCCTGACAAGGGCGCCGACTCGCTCGGCGGCACGATCAACCTCAAGAGCCGGTCGCCGCTCAGCATGAAGGAAAAACGCCGTGTCACCTACAACCTCGCCCTCCGTTGGGCTCCGCCGTTCTTCGAGACGATTCCGCTGCGCGAACCGCATCGCACGCACCCGCTGCTCAATGTCGGCTACGCCGAGGTCTTTGATGTCGGCGGCGGGACTCGGAATCTCGGCGTGGTGGTGAACACGTTCTACAGTGAAAACATCGGGGCGTCCCAAAGTACGACGCGCGATTTCCAGAACACGACCGGCCAGCCGGCGTTTCTCTGGGACTACAACACCTTCGACCAGTATAACAACCGCAAGCAGGGCAGCGTGAATGTGAAGGTCGACTACCGGCTGTCGCCGACGACCAAGCTTTCGCTGAACATGGTGTACAACGACGCCAACGAAATGGGGAAGCTGCGGTTCACCACCAGGGCGTTCACGAACCAGGTGGTGGGCACAACCGGCACGGCGGGGATCCTGCCCGGATATACGGACCGCATCACGCAGGTCCGGCAGTCCACGGCGTCGAACTTCGACGTTCTCACCCTCGGGCCGAATAATTTTTTCCTCCGGACGCGCCACTTCGATTTGGGGGCCGAACACGATTGGAACAAGGTGCACCTCGACTACAGCGGCACCTTCAGCATGACGCATATCAACAATGGCATGGGCAACGACGGCGGGCAGTTCACGATGCGGGTCAACAACCTCGGCTGGATTCTCGACCGCACGGAGTCTGATCTCTATCCCAAGTTCACGCAGACCGCCGGCCTGGACATCTCCAAGGCGGAGAACTACCGGATGAACGGATTTTTCCAGAACAACAACGTCGACAACGACCACGAGATCCGTGAGGCGCACGGCAACCTGAAGTATGATCTGCCGCTTGAGATGCGGACGTTCCTTAAAACCGGCTTCAGCTGGCGGGAACAGATGGCCCACGATCTGAGTCGCAATCGCCGCTGGAGCTACCTCGGAACGACGCTGCCCTCGGATCCTTCGATCTACGGTATCAATACCGTGAAGACGGGCCGCCAGGTGCCGTTCTGGTACGCGTCACAGTTTTTCCATGACCGGAATCCGATCACGCCGTCGCTCTGGAGCGAGGATCGATATTTTGGGCAGCAAGTGCAGTTTACCGGTACCCGGCGCGGGAACGAGACCGTGACCGCCGGCTATGTGATGGCGCAGGGCAGGGTGGGGAACACGGGCTTTCTGGCCGGCGTGCGCACGGAAAAGACCGAGACGGACAGCTGGGGCTGGGTGCGGGCCAGGGTGCCGAGCACGGCGGCGCAGCAGGCGGCCGATCCGGTGGGGGCTGCCCTGCGGGACTATGCGGGCACCAAGCGCGTCCTTGATGGCGGGTACACCAAGTCGTTTCCGAGTATTCATCTCACCCGGGATATTAACCCCAACCTGAAGGGGCGGCTGAGTTGGTCGACGAGTTTCGGCCGCCCGCCGATCACGAGCTTCCTGCCCAACGAGACCGTGAACGAAAACGCCCAGACGCTCACGGTGAACAATCCGTCGCTGCTGCCGCAGACCGCGAGCAATTGGGATGCGTCACTGGATTATTACTTTGAACCGGCCGGGAGTCTTTCCGTCGGTTTTTTTCACAAGACGATCAAGGACTACATCGTCAGTGGCATCAACAACGGGACGATCGGAACCGGCACCAACAACGGATTCAACGGCGAATACGGCGGACTTACCCTCCTGACCAGTGCGAACGCCGGTACCGCCTACGTGCAGGGCTGGGAGATCAGCTACCTGCAGCAATTCACCTTCCTGCCGGGTCTGCTCAAGGGCTTGGGCACCTCGGCCAATTTCACATTCCTCGATTCCCATGGCGATTTTGGCGGGACCGGGACGAAGAGTTCACGGGACGTGCCGGAATTGGTGCCGCGCACCGCCAACCTGAGCGTCTTCTGGCGCTATCGGGGATTCACGTCCCGGGTCATCGTCAGCTACACGAGCAGCTACCTCATCGAATACGCCGAGGGAGCACCCGCGCGGAACCGCTACATCTTCGAGCGCACGGTCGTCAATGCCGGCATCGGCTACCAATTGCGGCCGGCTGTCACGCTGTCCCTTGATGTCAGCAACCTCACTGACGCGCCGCAGCGGGCCTACCGCGGCATCCGCGACCAGATGCAGTTCACGCTGTTTGGCGGCACCACCATCACGGCGGGAATCAACGGACGCTTCTGAGCGATGCTGCAACTTTTGCTCGCAGGTGCTCGGGGCGGTTGCAGAATGCCCGTGTGATTTTCAACCTTCGCGCCACGTGATCCCCGGCGTCCGGTCATCCTCTCTGGTTTGTCTCGCGCTGTGCGGCCTCTGGGCCGGCGCTGCTGCCGCCACCGCCGCCACTGCGGTGCGTCCCGCGGCGAAAGCGGAGCTGCCCGAGGATCTTGAGCTCGTGATCGCCGCGGCACCGCCGCTGGTGCGTTATCCGATGATGGGTTGCTTCGACGACCGCGGGCGCCTCTTCATCGGTGACTCGGCAGGACTGAATCTCCGGCCGAAGGACCTTGAGGTGCAATTGCCCGCCCGCGTGCTGATGCTGGAGGACACGGATCACGACGGCGTTTTTGACAAGTCGACGGTCTATGCCGACAAGATGACGTTTCCCCAGGGTGCCTGCTGGCTCAACGGTTCGCTCTATGTCGCGTCGCCTCCGGGGATCTGGAAATTCACGGACACCAATGGCGACGGCGTCGCCGACCAGCGCGAGATGATCGTCAACGGTTTTGAATACGACGGCAACGCCGCCGACGTGCATGGACCGTTTCTTCATCCGACCAATGGTCGCATTTATTGGTGTCACGGGCGCAAGGGGCACAAGGTCGTGCAGAAGGACGGCACGCTCGTCCATGAGGGCAAGGCGTCTGGCATCTGGTCGTGCCGCCCGGATGGGAACGACGTGCAATGGCATTCGCTCGGTTGCATGGACAACCCGGTCGAGGTCGATTTCACGTCGGAGGGCCAGATTGTTGGCGTCGTAAACCTCTACTACAATCAACCGCGCGGCGACACGCTCGTGCACTGGCTCTACGGAGGCGTTTACGAGCGTCCCGATCTCCTGAACGTAATCGCGGACCTGCCGCGCACCCGGGAGAGCATGCCGATCGTGCACAATTTCGGCCACGTCGCGGTGTCAGGTTTCATGCGTTATCGGAGCGGCGGACTCAATCCGGCCTGGAAGGACAATCTCTTCGTCACGTTTTTCAACACGCAGAAACTGGTGCGGGTGACGATGACCCCCGCGGGCGCGACCTACCGCGCGACCGAACACGAGTTTCTCAAGCTGCAGGATCCCGATGCGCATTTCACGGACGTGATCGAGGATCCGTCCGACGGGTCGTTGCTGGTGTTGAACACCGGCGGCTGGTTTCGCATCGGGTGTCCGAGCAGCATCGCGGAAAAGCCTGATTTTCGCGGCGCAATCTACCGCGTGCGGTCGAAGAATCGGCCGGCCTCGGCCGCACGGCCAGCGTTACCTGCGGTGGTCGCGCCGGAGGGGGACACTCCTTTTGCGCGGCTGGGGGCACTGGAGGCGATTGCCGTCGCGAAGACGATTGATGCTCCGCGGCGCGAGGCTCTTCGGCAAATTTTGAGCGGTCCGCTGGAACCCACCCTGGAGCATGCGGCGATGTTTGCCGCCATGGCGACACGGGCGTTCGACTTGAGCGCGCTCCGTCAGGCCACGGCGCCCGACTTGGTCCGGCGTCTCTTGGTGATCCTGGAACGGACGACGACGGACGCGCCCACCCAGGAAGAAATTCTGAAAATTGCCAAGGCTCACATCGACAACGCGGACCCCGATCTGGCACGCACTGCGGTGATCGTGACGTCGCGCCATCCGCGGGCCGTCGAGCTTTGTTATGAAAATCTCAGCCTGCGGTTGGCCGCGTCCGAGGTGTCTCCAGGCACGCTCAACCTCATCACCGCGGTGGTGGGCTCCGACCTCGCGAAACCGGCGGCGCAGAAATTGATCAAGGCGATGCTCGGTCACCCGTCGATCGTCCTGCGAAAGACGGCATGGAAGATTCTCGCGGAGCAGTCGGGCAACGTGAGTCATCCCGATTGGCTGGCTCCTTTGGAGCGGAGTCTGTTTGCGGCGTCTGGTGGTGCTGGCGGCGGTGATCTGGCGCTCGTCATCGACGCGGTCGCGAAACTGCAGTCGAAGCAATTCGATTCGGCGCTGCAATCCCTGGCAAACGATGCCGCCCGGCCGTTGCCGATTCGGATGCGGGCGCTCGCCGCCATTTCCCGGTCTGCCGGCCCGTTGGGTGCCGAGTCGTTCGCGTTGCTCATGGACGTTTCGAAAAACGGCACGTCCACGGCCGCCCGGCTCGACGCGGCCCGGTTTCTGACGCGGTCGCGACTCTCGAAAGAGCAGTTCGCGGCGGTGGCGCCGTTGCTGGCGACGGCGGGCCCCATGGAAATCACGGAGTTCCTCAAGAGCGGGCGACGACTTGAGGTGCCGATGGCGCAGCTTTGGGCGGAGAGCTTCGTGCGGTCCCCGGTCTTAGGCTCGGTAGCGGAGAGTGCGATTCGCGGTGCGTTCAGCAATCTTTCACCCGAAACGTACGAGCGGATTCTTGGGCCGGCGGCGCGGGCGGCGTCGGCGGTGCAGGACGGGAAAAGGCGCAAGCTGGAGGAGCTGGCTGTCGCGGCCGAAAAGGGCCGGGCCGCCGAGGGGAAGAACGTCTTTGCGACGAGTTCCTGCGTGGCCTGCCACAAGGCGGGTGAGGTGGGGCGCCCGGTCGGGCCCGATCTCAGCCGCATCGGTCAGATTCGCAAATCCCGCGACCTGTTGGAATCGATCCTGTTTCCGAACGCCACGATCGCTCGCGATTTTGAAACCCATGTCATCGAGACTGGGGACGGCGAGACGTTTACCGGTGCGGTCCGCCGCGATTCGCCCGACGGTCTCGTGTTGGTCGACCTGTCCGGGGAGGAGAAGAAGATTCCCCACGCCCGCATCGTCGGGCACACGACGCTTGCCACCAGCCTGATGCCGGACGGGTTGGAGCAGTCATTTTCCGACCAGCAATTGCTCGACCTGACCGCGTGGCTTGTTTCGCTCCGGTGAGCCGCGCAGCGGCCGCCCGCATCATTCATCCGAATTTACCCTAATGAAAAAATACAACGTAGGCATCATTGGTTTTGGCTGGGTCGCCACCGCGCACATCCCCGCCATCAACGCGACGACGCAGGGGCAGGTGACGGCGATCTATTCGTCGCGCCCGCAGAATTCCGCCGAGGTCAGCGCCCGCTACGGTGGCAAGATCACCTGTTACACCGATCTGAACCAGATGCTGGCGGATCCGAACATCCATGCGGTTTCGATCTGCAGTTATCCCCACCAGCATGCCGACCACATCATCGCGGCGGCGAAGGCGGGAAAACACCTGATCATCGAAAAGCCGATCACGCTCTCCCTCGAGGATGCGAAGCGCGTCGCGGCTGCGGTGAAGGCGGCCGGGGTGAAATCCTGCGTCTGTTTCGAGTGCCGTTTCTCCAGCCAGTTCCTCTCGACCAAGGCGGTGATCGACCAAGGGCTCCTCGGCCAGATCCACTATGGCGAGGTCGACTACTACCATGGGATCGGTCCGTGGTACGGACAGTTCCGCTGGAACACCTCAAAGGAATCCGGCGGCAGCAGCCTGCTTTCCGCCGGCTGTCACGCGATGGATGCGCTGCTCCTCTGCATGGGCAGTGAGGTGGAGAGCATCACAAGCCAGTCTACGACGTCGTCGAACGCCATCTTCCAGCAATACAACTACGCGACGACGAGCGTCTCCATTCTGCGCTTCAAGAACGGGGCGATTGGCAAGTGCGCGTCGGTGATCGATTGTCTGCAGCCGTATTATTTCCACACCCACCTCGTGGGCAGCGAAGGCAGCCTGCTCGACAACAAGTTTCACTCGACGAAGCTCGGTACGAACAAGCACAAGTGGAGCGAACTTTCGATGACGATGCTCGATTCGGGCGATGTCTCGGATCACCCCTACCAGGCCCAGTTCCAGGCGTTCTTCAACTCGATCGACTCGGGCGGGGTTATGCCGCTCACGTCTTTGGAAACTTCGATGAAATCGCACGTCGCGGTGCTTGCGGCGGACCTCTCGGCGCGGGAAAAACGGACGGTGCAGATCTCCGAGCTGAATGGCTGAGCACGCCGCCATCGCCGTCGCGGCGCATCCGGACGACATTGAGTTCATGATGGCCGGCACGCTCCTGCTGCTGCGGGAGGCCGGCTATCGGACCCATTATCTGAACGTTTCGAGTGGCAACGGCGGCAGCCTCGTGCACGGCGGCGCCGCGCTCCGGCGGATTCGGCGAAACGAGGCGCGGGCCGCGGCGAAGGTGCTTGGCGCGGAGTACCACGAGAGCCACACCGATGACCTTGAGATCATCTACGCGATGCCGCTGCTGCGGGAACTGATCGCAGTGATGCGGGACGTGCGGCCAACGATCGTCCTGACGCATTCGCCGCAGGATTACATGGAGGACCACACGAACACGTCTCGGCTGGCGGTCTCGGCCGCGTTTTCCCGCGGCATTCCCAATATCGCCTCGCGGCCCCGGCGGGCGGCGTGGGGGGGCGAGACCACGGTCTATCACGCGCTGCCCCACGGGCTGTGCGATCAGCTGCGGCGACGCATCGTTCCGGGGGCATTTGTCGATACAACGTCCGTACAGAAGACAAAGCTCGCCGCGCTGGAGTGTCACGAGAGCCAGCACGGCTGGCTGCAAGCGTCACAGGGGATGAACTCCTACCTGCGTTCGATGGAGGAGACGGCCCGGAAGGTCGGGCGCCTGTCGCGGCGGTTCAAGGTGGCCGAGGGCTGGCGCCGCCACTCGCACATGGGATTTTGTTCACCCGAGGCAGATCCATTGCGCGACGCGCTGGGGAAAAAATATCTCGTCAATCGCGCGTATGAGCGCGGCCTGGCGCGAGGCTGAGCAAGCGCCCACCACCTTTATGCCCAGAAAATTCAGCACGATCGCCCCCGATTGGTGGGACTACACGACCCTCGACAGCACATTGATCGAGGAGGCGGCGCGGCTCACGCCCGCCGACATGCAAAACCTCTCGCGCGACGGATTTCGCGTGGTCTTCTACGACACGCTGGAGGAATTCTACCTGGCGGAGGCGCTCGAATACATCACGGCCTGGCGACAGGCGACGGCGGACAATCCCGTCGGCATCTGCGGTCCCATTGGTCCGACCGAGCAGCTTCCGCTCGTGGCGCGCCTCGTGAATGAGCTCGGACTCTCACTCAAGCATGCGCATTTTTGGGGCATGGACGAGTGGTATGCCGACGGGGCCGAGGTCCCGGTCACGCACCCGCTGTCATTTGAGCGCGCCGATCGGGAGTTGTGCTTCAACCGCATCCGCCGAGAACTCGCGATGCCGGAGGCGAACCTCCATTTTCCCAAAGCCACGCTCACTGCGTACAAGAAGAGCTGGAAGGGCGTGCGCTGCGCCGTGATGCAAGGCGGCCAGGGCGACACCAAGCACTGGGCGTTCAACGATCCCGTGAAACGCGAGGGCGCATATCGCGACGCGCCGCCGACGCCCGCGGAGTTTCGCAAGCTGGGAACGCGCGTGGTCGACCTTCACCCCGTTACGCTCGCGCAAAACGCCCGCACCTCCGGTGGCGGCAATATTTCGATGGTGCCGACGAAGGCGCTCACGGTCGGGCCGGCCGAGACTTGGAAGGCCGAAAAGGTTTCCATCTGGCAGGCCGGCATGCACGACAGCCCGTTTGGCCAGCGGCTCACCACGCTGATGATCGGGAAACGGATTTCCGACAGCGCCGTGCCGATGTCGTTGCTCGCCGATCACCCAAATGTCCAATTCAATTTCTACCGCGGCGGGCTCGGTTCCTGTCAGGTCGAGATGCACTGATCCGTGACCCGCTTCCCATGATTCTCCGCTGCCTTGTCCTATTCGGCGCGCTGTGCGCGCTCCGCTGCTCCGCTCTTGCTGCCGATGTCGCCACTCCGATCACTCCGCGCGAAAAGATCGTGCTGTTCAACGGCAAGGATCTCTCAAACTTCACAACTTGGGAGACGGTGCACGGCAAGGCGGACCCGGAGCGGGTATTCACCGTCGTCGATCAGATCGACGGTGCGCCGGCGATTCGTTGCAGTGGGAAGTATTTCGGCGGGGTCATCACCAAGGAGCGATATGCCAATTACCGGTTTTCCCTGGAGTTTCGGTGGGGCCTCGTGACCTGGGAGCCGCGCAAGGACAAGGCACGTGACGCCGGTGTGCTCTTCCATTGCCAGGGGGAGGAGGGCAATTACTCGAAGGCGTTCAACGGGGCCTGGATGAGGTCGGTCGAGTTTCAGATCATCGAAGGAGGCACCGGCGACATTCTGCTCGTCGGTGGTTACGATCGGGGAAACCCGGAGCCGATCGCGCCAGTGATGAAGACGAAGGTGACGCCCGGAACAAAGCGCTGGAACCCCAACGGCGTGGAGGGTGAGTTCACGCGGGCGCGGATCGATTGGCTGCGACGCGATCCGGAATGGAAGGATGTGCTCGGATTTCGCGGTAAGGCGGACGCGGAGAAACCGCTTGGCCAATGGAACCGGATCGAGGCGATCGTCGACGGCGGAAACGTCGTCTATTTTGTGAACGGCGAAAAGGTCAACGAAGGCTGGGCTGGTTCGTTCAAAGAAGGACGAATCCTTCTCCAGTCTGAAGGCGCCGAGATATTTTACCGCAACGTTGAACTGAACCCTCTGAAAAAGTAACCCGTCGGCCGTCCCCGTTTTTTCCCCCAGCCCCCAACCGCCATGTCCACCCATTCGCAATCCGCCATCAAACTCCGGCTCTGCATCTTCATGTTTCTCCAGTATTTCATCTGGGGATCGTGGTATGTGAGCATGGGCACCTATATGGCCACCACGCTCAAGTTCGGCGGCGAACAGATTGGCGCGGCCTATGGTGCCTTCGCCATCGGGGCGATGATCTCTCCATTTTTCGTCGGCCTGATCGCGGATCGGTTCTTCGCTTCGGAAAAACTGCTCGCGGCCCTCGGTATCTTGGGCGGAGCGGCGCTGTGCTGCCTGCCGCGCCTGCACGAGTTTTCTTCGTTCTATCCGATGCTCATCGCGTACTGCGCGCTCTACGTGCCGACGCTGGCCCTGGGAAACTCCCTTTCGCTCCACCACCTGGCCAACGCCAAGAGCGACTTTCCGCGAGTGAAGATCTTTTCCGCGGTCGGTTGGATTGGGGGGCTCTTCACGCTCAGCGCCATCAAGGGCGAGCAGTCGGCGGTGCAATTCTACCTCGCGGGTGGCGTGTCGATTCTGTTCGGGCTGTTTTCGTTGAGCCTGCCGCATACCCCACCGAAGAAAACCGGCGCAAATGTCAGCATCGGAGAAATCCTGGGTTTCGACGCCTTGGCTCTGCTGAAGAAACCGTCGTTCGCCATCTTCATCATCTGCATGTTTCTGATCTGCATCCCGCTTTATTTCTACTTCGTGATGCTCGGAATCTACCTCACGGAACTGAAATGGGACTACATGGCGGTGAAGACGTCGCTGGCCCAGGTTTCCGACGTCATCTTCCTCTTCCTGCTCCCGGTGTTTTTGCGGCGCTTCGGTTACAAGACGACCATCTTCATCGGCATCCTTTGCTGGGTGACGCGCTACTTCCTGCTCGCCGGCAGCGTGAACTTCGCGGACTCGAAAACGCTGCTGATCTATGCGGCCATTTTGCTCCACGGGGTTTGCTATGACTTCCTCTTCATCGCCGGCCAGCTCTACGTTGATGCCGAGTCGAACGAGCGGATTCGTGGCGCCGCGCAGGGGCTGATCGCCTTCATCCTCTGGGGGGTGGGCGCGTTTGTCGGCACGATGCTCGCCGGAAAGGTCCTCGCGGCCAACAAACTGGCGACGGCGCAGGGCGGTCTGACTTACGATTGGTCCAAGATTTGGATGACGCCCGCCATCGGTGCGACCGTCGTGATGGTGGTGTTCCTGATTTTCTTCCGGGAACCGGTGAAGAAAGACGCCGGGGCAGTGGCGGGCTGACCGCCACTGTGGCGTCGGGCGCCGCTCAGAGTTCCTTGATGCTGATATTGCGGAACTGCACGAGGCTCGAGGCGGGCGAATATTTTCCGTCCTTGAAGCCGCCGTGGTGCTGGAGGGCGAGCGGGCCCTTTTCCGGCACGCCCGGGAGTTGCGCGTTCTTGATCACGGTCTCGCCGTTGAGCACCACCGTCAGGCGGTCGCCCTTCAGCGTGATTTCAAAGGAATTCCATTCGCCGACCGGCTTGTCGGCGCGGATCTTTGGCGTTACGCCTGCCCGCACTTCGGGCGGCATTTTTTGATCCATGCGGTAGCCGTAGACCTCGCCGGAGCCAATCGGCCAGCACCAGATGTTGAGCTGGGCCTTGCTTGTACCGCGCAGATAGATTCCGGAATCGGCATTCGCCGTGGGGGTGATGATGTCTTTGCCGTCGGGGCCCTTCTTGTGTGTGCCGTCCGGGAGCACGGTGGGAACAGGATAGAGCCCGGTGGTCTCCTTGATCCGCCAGTCAATCTTCAGGACGAAATCCTTGTACTCCTTCTCGCTCCAGAGGTGCTTTTCGCCCGGCGCCTCACTGCGTGCATCGTAGTCGATCACGCCGTTCAGGACTTTCCAGTGGCCGTTGTCGCCCGCCGGGATTTTCCATCCGGCGAGATCGCGACCATTGAAGAGCGAGCTGAAACCCGCGGGGGCGGCGGAGGCGCTGAGGCCGAGTGTGAAAAGGGCCAGGGTGAAGGATGCGGAGCGGAGGAGTTTCATCAGGGAGGGAGGTTGAAAATAACGGGAGGGGATTGGCTGGAGCCGGATTCACCTTTATCCGCGTAAATTTGTCGAACCGGATTCCGGTTGGGCTCGCAGGGCGAAATCGGCGATGGCGTTGTCATCGCCGGTCGTCTCTGCCGTGGTCCAACTTGAATTACGGGCGACGAAGTGAAACCAAGGAGGGCGTGGTGCGGGCCGCCGGGCGGATGTTCCGGGGCGTCTGGCTCACGTCGACACGCTTTTCCGGCTTACGGAGACTTCGGCGGGGGCAGGTCACTCGCGAACATCCGCTCGAACGCCTCGATTTGGAGGCGCGCGTTCTTGAAGTACGCTTCGTCGTCGTCCCAGTACTGCGCGAGGTCCCGCAGGCCGTTTTCGTCGTGCTGCTTGAAGAGGTGGGCCGCGCGCCGTGCCTGCTCGTCCGGGATGCCAAGGGAGCGCATCACGTCGGTGCCGAGATCCAGCGAGCTGCCGACCGTCTCCCGGTAGAAATGCTGCACGCCGCGCTTCTGGAATTCGTAGGCGTGGACCCGGCCCGCCGCGCGGGCGAAAATATGCAGATGCGGGAAGTGCTTCTTCACCGTTTCCACGAGTTGCACGGCCTTGGCCTCGTCGTCGATCGCGATCACGATCAGCTTTGCCCGCGCCGCGCCCGCGGCATGGAGCAGGTCGAGGCGTGTGGCGTCGCCGTAGAACACCTTGATTCCAAGGCGCCGGATGATTTCCACGTGCTCGGCGTCGAGATCGAGCACGGTCGTGCCGATCTGGCTGGCCCGCAGCAGGCGGCCGACGATATGACCGAAACGTCCGAATCCCGCGATAATGACGGGGTTCTCCTGCGCCGACGCGTCGATCCGGTCGGCGGGACGCTCCGGACCCTTTGGCCGGGAAAACCGCGGCTGGACGAACCGCTCGTTGATCACGAACATCAGGGGTGTGACCGCCATCGAGAGCGCGACGGTGGCAGTGAGCAGCGATGCCTGGTCGGCAGTCAGCACGTCGTGATCGACGACAAAGGTGAGCAGCACAAACGCGAACTCACCGCCTTGCGCGAGGGCGAAGCTGAAGAGCAGGCCTTCCGGCGTCGCGAGGCGGAAGAGGCGCGAGAGCGCAAAGAGGACGACAAACTTGACCGCGAGCAGCGCCACAACAAGACCGGCGATCAGAGCGGTTTGCGAGCGGAGCAGTCCGAAGTCGATGTTGGCTCCGACGGTGATGAAAAACAGCCCGAGCAGCAATCCCTTGAAGGGCTCGACGTCAGTCTCAAGTTCGTGCCGGTATTCGCTGTTGGCGAGCACGACGCCGGCGACAAACGTGCCGAGCGCGGCCGAGAGCCCGACCAGTTGCATGATCAGCGATATGCCGATGACGAGCAGCAGCGCGGCGGCGGTGAAGAGTTCCCGCAACTCCGTTCGCGCCACGGCCCGAAAGAGCGGATTGACCACGTTTCGGCCCACAAACACGACGGTGGCGACGGCGAGGATCACCAGGGCCCCCTGATGCCAGCCGGGCAAGGCGGCGATGCCGGATGGCGCGGGTGCGTTCGGGGATTTTTCCGCGGAGAGCAGGGGCAGAAGCGCGAGAATGGGGATGACCGCAATGTCCTGAAACAGCAGCACGGAAAACGAGGCCTCGCCGGCGGGTGTCTTGAGTTGACCACGCTCCTGCAGCGATTGCAGGACGATCGCGGTCGACGACATCGCGAGGATCAATCCGGCCGCAAACGCCACGCGCGCGTCCACGCCGAGTGCGATGCCGATCAGGGCCACCACCGCGGCGGTGCCGAGCACCTGCAGCCCGCCAAGTCCGACGAGCTTGCGACGCATTTCCCAGAGCCGCGCCGGCTGCAATTCCAAGCCGACAAGGAAGAGCATCATCACGACACCGAACTCGGCGAAGTGCATCACGTCGTCGGCGTGTTCGCCGACGAGGCTCAACGCGTGGGGGCCGATCAGCGCGCCCGCGAGCAGGTAACCCAGGACGGACCCGAGCCCGAAACGTTTGGCGAGCGGCACGGCGATCACCGCGGCGGCGAGATAGACGAAGGCGTGGGAAAGGACAGAATCCATGGGAGAACCGGGGCCCGGCGTGGGCCAACCGCTAACTGGAACTCCCCGCGGTGCAAGCGGCGTCGCTGCCGGGCCGAGGGGGCCGCCCGAGTCGTTGGATCCCGAAGGATACCACCGGGGCGGGCTTGGCGGCCGCGAGCGCTAACAGTGTATTTGATCCATGTCCCATCCCTTCGTGAAAACACTCCGGCGAATACTTTTCTCCACAGGTCTGGCGTTGGGTTTGGCGGTGGCGTTTGGCGCGGATCCGGCGGATGCGAACGTGAAGGGCGTGCGACCGAAATTGGCGTTTCCCAAGACGGTCGACCTGTCTCGGGATCCGGCTCGTCAAACGGTGATCGCCCAAGGGACGGCGGAAACGTATCAGGGCCACCCGACGACGGTGCTGCTGCCGGACGGAAAGACGATGTATTGCGTGTGGACGATCAACCACGGGGGACCGTGCGGGCCGATGAAGCGCAGCGACGACGGCGGGCGTACCTGGAGTGACCTGCTGCCGGTTCCGGAAAATTGGAAGACGACCAAGAACTGCCCGACGATCTATCGGCTGACCGATCCCAAGGGAGTGGCGCGACTCGTGGTGTTCGCGGGGACGGGGCCGGCGGGTGACATGAACCAATCTCATTCGCTCGATGACGGCCGGACTTGGACCCCGATGCAGGGCAACGGGCTCGTCACGGTCATGCCGTTTTGCTCGATTACCCCGATTGAGGGCGGAAAGAAACTGCTCGGACTCTCCAACATCCGGCGGCCCGGAGAGAAGGTCGAGGCGCGCTCCAATGTGCTGGCGCAGAGCGTTTCCTCCGACGGCGGCCTCAGTTGGACGCCTTGGCGCGTGATTCTTGATTTGCCCGGACTCAAGCCGTGCGAGCCGTGGGCTGTGCGTTCGCCAAACGGACGGCAGTTGCTTTGTCTGATCCGGGAGAATGATCGGCGGCAGGCGCTCTACATGACGAGTGATGACGAGGGGCAAACCTGGTCTGTTTCGAAGCCGCTTCCGCCCGGGCTTTTGGGCGACCGTCACGCCGCACGTTACGCGCCCGACGGCCGATTGGTCGTGTGTTTTCGCGACACCGGAGGTGCCTACGGGAGCCCAACTTCGACGCATTTCGTCGCATGGGTCGGGACGTACGACGATATTACCGGCGGGCGCGATGGTCAGTATCGCGTGAAGTTGCTGCACAGTTTCAAGGGCGGTGACAACGGCTACCCGGGCGTGGAAGTGCTGCCGGACGGGACATTGGTTGCGACGACCTATGTCAAGTATCGCGAAGGGCCGGAGAAA
This sequence comes from Opitutia bacterium, assembly GCA_947474365.1. Lineage (GTDB taxonomy): Bacteria > Verrucomicrobiota > Verrucomicrobiia > Opitutales > Opitutaceae > ER46. The sequence continues at coordinate 44,808 of CANJIU010000037.1, forward strand.
AACTCCGTCGTGAGCACGCGGTTCACGCTCGCCGAAACCGACCGGTTGGCGGGGCGGCGTTGAGCGCTCATCGAAATGAGCGTCACGCCGGAACCAAAATGGAAATTCGGCGTGCTGCCAGAGACGGTCGCCGCTCCATTGGTCTCCGGAGGAGACCTTTAGGCGGGAGTTGTTTTTCGGGCGTGATGCGCGCTGTTTGGCACCACCGGAAATGAAACGGATTTCATGAGTCTTCCCCCTCCGCCCAATCGAGCTCTGGCCAAGCTACGCGCACGCGAACTCGTGAAACTCTACGTCACGGGCAACTTCGCCACCCCGCGCCACGTTGATTTCATCTGCCGGTCGGGGCAGTTTGACGCCCTCTGGTTCGACTTGGAGCATTTCGATCTGGCGACGCAGGAGGTGGCCATGCTCAACCTTGTCGCGCGGGCCTATCCCGTCACCACGATCGCCCGGTTCAAGGCCCACGATTATCAGACGGTGATGCGCATCCTGGAGACCGGCGTGGGCGGCATCATGTGCTCGATGGTGAACAGTGCCGCCGAGGCGCGCCAAATCGTGCAGTGGGCGAAGTTCAACAATCCAAATCCGGAGAAAGGCGAAGTCACCGGGCAACGCGGATGGAACGGCGGCAACATCGACGCCGGTTACGGGGCGGTGACGGCCCTGGATTACATCCGACAGCAGAACACCCAGACGATGATCATCTGCCAGATCGAGACCGAGGCGGCGATGGCGGAGGTGGATGCAATCGCAGCGGTGCCCGGGGTGGATGGGCTGTTCTTTGGCCCCGGAGATTTTTCCGTGTCAATCGGTTTGCCAGGGCAGATCCGGCACGCCCGCGTGCGCGCCGCGATGCAGCAATTGGGCACGGCAGTAGCCGCCGCCGGCAAGTGGTGGGGCACGGTGGCGGTCGGCGCCGAGATGTGTGCCGACGTGCAGCAACTCGGTGCCCGCCTGATCTCGCCCGGCGGAGACGTCAAAGTGATGCAATTTGGCGTGCGCGAACTGGTGAAGACGTTTGATCCCCCGGCCGGCAGCGGAGTGAACCCAGGCGCGCCCCGGGCCTGACCGGAATTCCGACCTTTGCTTGAGTGCACGATCCGATGGTGACTGAAATGAATTCGCCCGCCTCATCCCGGATCGGATAGGGAATTCGGCGCATGATTCCGCTCACCAGTTCGCAGGTTCGCGGCACGTGGGGCACAGTGATGCTCCCGATTAACGCCGACGACAGCATCGATTTTGCGCGGCTCACCGAGTCTGTGCGCACGCTTTGCGCGAGCGGCGTGCATGGGATCTATTCCAATGGCACCGCGGGTGAATTCACGACGCAGAACGAGGACGAGTTTGATCGGGTCAGCGCGATTGTCGCCGCACAGGCGGAGCAGGCGGGCGTGCCATTTCAAATCGGAGCCAGCCACACGACTCCGCAGGTGAGCCTTGAGCGGATCCGCCGGGCGCGGTCCCTGGCGCCGGGCGCGTTTCAGGTGATCCTTCCGGACTGGGTGAAGGTCGGCAACGACGAGGCCATTGCGTTCCTCGTGCGCTTGGCGGAGGTCGCGGCACCGGTTCCGCTGGTCCTCTACAATCCGCCCCATGCCAAGCGCGTGCTCGAAGCGACGGACATTGCCCGGCTTCGATCCGCGGTGCCGGCGCTGGTCGGGATCAAAGTCGGTGATGGCGCACCCTCCTGGTACGCGGCGATGCGTGAGCAATTGCCCGGCTTTTCCATTTTTGTGCCGGGGCACCATTACGCGACGGGCCGGCTGAGCGGTGCGCACGGCAGCTACAGCAACATCGCCTGTCTGAGCCCCGCCGGCGCCCGGCGATGGGACGATCTGATCGGCCGCGACGTCGTCGCGGCGCTGGCACTCGAGCGGCGAATCCTCGACTTCTTCCGCGCGCACCTCGCGCCCCTGCTCGCCCAGGGTTTTTCCGGCGGTGCACTCGATAAGCTCCTGTGCGGGATCGGAGGCTGGTGTGATCTCGGGCTGCGACTGCGTTGGCCGTATCGGTTTGTCGATGACGCCACTCTCGCCCGGTTGCGCCCGATTGCCCGGGGCGCACTCCCCGAATTTTTCGAATGATGATTACCCCCAAGATTCGGTTGATGCTCGCCGCTCTCGCCGGTGCGGTTCCGCTGGCGGCGACCGCCGGCTTCAACCGTGATTCCCTGGCCGTGGCTGAGTCGGCCAAGTTTACGGTCACGCCGAAGGACTACCCGGGGCTGACCAACCCGAACCGCCGCGGTTGGTATTACAAGTGTGCCAATGTCGTGCCCGCCAAGGACGGTTCGCTCGTCGCGGCCTGGCAGCTTTCCGACCAGCATACGTCGCTGACCAGCTGGATCATGACGGCGCGTTCGACCGACGGCGGTAAAACCTGGGCGGAGTTTCAGTCCATCTCCCATGCGGATGTCTGGGAGGATTTGGCGATCTGGGTGGTGCCGCAGATGAGTGTGTTGCGCGATGGCCGCATCGTGATCATCTGCGACCGCGGCCAGCGCGGACCCGGCCAGAGTTTTCCGATGCTGAGCGACTGGCAGAAACCCGACCGCGGCATGTCGAATTGGATGTTCTGGAGTTCGGACCATGGCCGCTCGTGGACCAAGGGCGAAAAGGTTGACTCCGTCGGCGGTGAGCCCGGTTACGTGCTGGAACTCTCGGATGGCGCGCTGGCCTACACAAGGACGTCGTCAAAGAAGACGGATCAGCTGAAGAATCCGCCGGCGCCCTGGAACGACATCTATTATCGCAACGAAATTGTGTTCTCCGATGACCGAGGAAAATCGTGGAGCCGCACGGCGTGGCTCGCGGACAGCCCGTTTCATGGAGATTGCGAGGTGGGTCTGGCGGAGCTGGCGCCGGGCAAACTGATCGCCGCGTCGCGCATCGGGCTCGGCAATGGCCGTTTTGGCCACCCAAGCCGGCTGCTCTACAGCGATGACAACGGCCGCACCTGGCCGCGGGCGCAGCCAGCACCGTTTTACGGCCAACGGGTCCATCTGGGAAAACTGCAGTCCGGCAAGCTGCTCGCCACCTACCGCAACGTCTGGGGGACGCCCGGCAGCCGCGCCGTTGTGTTCGACCCGCAGGAGCCGCTTGGGTTTCAACCGACCTCCTACGTGCTCGATGAGTCTCGTTGCGAGCTCTCGTCCGATCACGTCACGCTGCGCACCGCGGAGGGGAAACGCGCGGCGGTGGAATTCAGTCTGTATCCGGCTCAGGATGACCGGGCGCGGGTCGAAGTGGAGGCGACGCTCCGGGTGGAGGACGCCGACGTGAACGGGGTCGCGATCAGCGCCGGGTGTTGGGTGCATTTCGCGGCGGATCGTATTTCGCTCGGCGACCGTCCGAAATCGGGCTTCGCCTTCGACACCCGCGGCTGGCACACGTACCGTCTCGTGCGGGAGAACGGGGCATTGGCGATTTACGCCGATGGGGTGGAGAAATTGCGGGAAAAGGTGGGCGACATCTGGGTCCGGCTGGTGCGCTTTGGGAACCGTTCCGTGCCCAAGGGTGCCGAGACCTATACGCGGAACCGTAGCGTGAGCCATTGGCGGGCGCTTGCCGTCAGCGTGAAGAACGACCCGCGTGATGCCTCGATCGACTGGCGTTGGACCCCCGCGCAGGGCTATCCGGATCAATTTCGGCGCGATCGCACCGTGGTGCTCGACTACGCCTTCCCGGCGGATTGCGGTTACAGCTCGTGGGCGCAGCTGCCGGACGGAAAGATCGTGATCGTCGATTACACCAACGGCGGCAGCCTGGAGAGTTTCTCTTGGGACGGCGGAGGTGCGGGGGCGGCGCCGTTCATCCGCGCCTACCATGTGAAGGAAAAGGATTTGGTCCGCACGAAATGAGTCTCGCCCGCCCCGATGCGCCGGTTTGATTGATCATCGTGAGACGTGTCGCCGAGTTTCTCCGCACCCATCAGCGCTGGTGGATCGTGGCACTGCTGTTTGTAGTTGCAGCGGTCAACAATCTCGACCGGCAGGTCTTGTCCGTACTCGCAAGCACGCTCAAAAAGGAGCTTGGGTTTGGCAACGTCGAGTACTCGTACATCAACTCCTCGTTCCTGGCGGCCTACGCGCTCGGCTATGCGTTTTGCGGCCGCCTGATCGACCGTTGGGGGGTGAAGATCGCCCTGGCCGCCGCACTCGCGTTCTGGTCGTTCGCGGGCATGCTGCATGCAGCGGCCATCGGCTGGATTTCGCTGGCGATTTTCCGATTCATGCTCGGCCTCGGCGAAAGCTTCAACTCGCCCTCGGGCGTCAAGGCAGTTGCCGAATGGATTCCGCCCCGGGAGCGCGGGCTGAGCATGGCGGTGTTTTCCAATGGAAACATTTTCGGCGCGATCATCGCCCCTCCGCTCGTATCGATGCTCGCGATCCGCTTCGGCTGGCATTGGGGCTTCGTCGCCACGGGCCTCGCGGGGTTTGTGCTGCTCGCGGTGTGGTGGCGGTATTACGAGCACCCGGACCGCCACCGCCGGATTACGTCGGAGGAACGGACTTACATCCGGGAACATCTCGCGGCGGCCGCGCCAATCGTCCCGCGTCAATCGATGTGGGCGTTGCTCCGCAATCCGCTCTGCCTGGGCTTTTTTGTCGCGCGGTTTCTGACGGACTCCACTTCGTATTTCTTCTCGTTCTGGCTGCCCGATTATCTGCAGCACTCGCGTGGGTTCAGTCTGGCGATGATCGGGCTGATCGCGTGGATTCCGTTTCTCGCCTCGGATGTCGGCGGGCCGGGGGGCGGTGCGCTGTCGGATTTCTGCGTGCGACGCGGCTGGGTGCCGAAACGCGCCCGCCTCACGCTCATGGCGGTTGCGGCCGCCATCATGCCGCTGGCGGCGGTCGCAGTGCGGGTGGAGACCACGTGGGTTGCGATCGCGCTGATCGCGCTGTTGCTGGCGGCGCAAAGTTGCTGGATGGCCAATCAGCTGACCCTGATCTCGGAGAGCGTCGCGCGTGAAAACGTCGGCACGCTGCTCGCGCTTACCGGGTTGGGTGGAAGCCTGGGTGGGATTGTGTCCAATCTGATCACCGGTCGCGTGCTCGATTCCTACGGCTACGTGCCGGTCTTTACGGGGCTGGGTGCGCTGCATGGGACGGCGTTTCTGCTGCTCTTGTGGTCGGTGCAGAGTGCGGCGAAGAAGGCACGGTAGATTCCCGCTCCCCATGAACCGCGCAGTTGGAATTCTTTTGTTGAGCGTCTTGCTGGGGTTCTCGCCGGCCGCGGGAACGGAACAGCCGGTGCAACCACTGCGGATTCTACCGCTCGGCGACAGCATCACCCGCGGTACCTATCTTGCCCGTTACGAGAGCGGAGTCCGTCAAGGGCAGGCGGTTGGGCTGCCGAACCCGGACGGCGGTGGCTGGCGGAAGTTGCTGCAGGACCATCTGCGCGCGGTGGGCGCCGCCTTTGATTTCGTCGGTGAACTCAACTATCACAGCTATGGGCGCGACGGGGTGATTGATGCTGCGTTTGATCCTGATCACCACGGGCTGGCGGGATTCGGCAACCGACAGATTATTTCCGGCGGCAAGGTTCCGACGTTACCCGACGTACTTGAATCGATCGGGAAAACGGAGGTGGTGGTTCCGGACCTCGTCACCGTGCTGCGCAAGCATCGACCCGAAGTGATTCTGCTCCTGTCGGGTGCCAATGGTTTTGACTCCGCGGGGCGCGACGAATTGATCCGAGTGATCAACGCGAACTCTCCGGCGCATTTGTTTGTCGCCACGATTCTGCCGCAACGTGCGCCGCGTGCGGGTTGGGAAAAAGTCGATACCTACAATTCAAGCCTGCCGGCCATCGTGGCACTGCAACGGGCCGCCGGATATCCTGTCACACTGGTGGATCTGCATCGGGCGTTGAGCGCCGATGATCTGCTCGCCGATGGCGTCCATCCCAGCCGGGAGGGTTTGGCCAAGATTGCCGATGGCTGGTTTCACGCCTTGCAGGAAGCTGGGTTTTGCCGCCCTGAAAAAACAAAGCTCCCCATTTCACCATGAAATTTCCGGGCTCGAATTCCCCTTCCGCTGTCATTCGATCATTTCCCCGGCGGTTCGCTGCGGCACTCGTCTTGCTGGCCCCAGGGGCTTCGTTCACGGCTTGGTCGCAGGATAAGGCCGCCTCGAACGCCGCGCGGCGCGCCGTGGGGATCGAGCAGCTCGTCGCCGTGCGCGATATCTGCGCCTGGCCGAAGCTCACCCTGGCGGCCAACGGTGACATCGTGGCCGCGGTCTACAACCAGCCGGCGCACGGCGCCCTGCCCGGGGACGTCGAGGTGCATGCGAGTGCCGACGGCGGACGCACCTGGACGAAGCGCGGGACGGCGACTCGACACGAGGGCGACACCGGCCGGCTCAATCACTCCATCGGTCGGTCCGCCAAGGGCGATTTGATCGTGGTGAGTGGCGGCTGGTCGTTTCACCCGCGCGATGCGCAGGGCGCCTACAAGAAGAAAAAACTGCTGCGGCCAACCGCCTCCCGTTCGAATGACGGCGGGCGGACCTGGATGATCGCAGAAAATTTCCCCGACGGTGCCGATGGCATGACGCTCGTGCCGTTTGGCAACGTCGAGACCGGAGCCGACGGGGCGTTGCGCGTTGCGGCGTACAGTTACAACACCACGGTCTCTCCGCGCGTGGACGTCTGTTACACCGCACTCAGCCGGGACAACGGGGCCACGTGGACCCTGGGCGGCGTGATAGGACGCCCGGCGGCGAATGAGACCGACATCGTGCATCTGGGAGGAGGAAAGTGGCTCGCGGCGGCGCGCAATCTCGGGCGCCCCGGTGAACGTGGGCATAGCACCGACATCTACGCGTCGGACGACGACGCCAATACGTGGCGGCTGATCGCAACGCCGACGCTGGGAAACCAACATCCGGGCGACCTCTTGAAACTGGCAGACGGACGTGTGCTCCTGACCTTTGGCGACCGACGGGGACCGGATTTCGGAGTGGGTGGCAGCATCAGCGCCGATGGTGGCAAGAGCTGGAGCAAGCCATTCCAGCTTGCCGCCGGGTTGGCGACACGTGATTCGGGTTACCCGAGCTCAGTGCAGCTGACTGACGGCACGATCGTGACAGGGTATTACGCGTCCAAGTCAAAGCAGTACGACGGCTACCAGTTTGGCGTTGTTCGCTGGCGTTTGGAATAGATTGCGGTCGGAGCGTTGCCCGGCAACGACGGGCTTTTCCGAAACAGCGCCGGCCGGAGCCACCGCGCCTTACTGTTTTGCAGATTTTTCGACCAGCCAGATACAGGCAGTACCGCGGCTGAGTGTTCCTGGGATCAGGCTGCCCGTTTGCCGGCCGATCAGTTGTGCGAATTCGGCGGGGGAGACGGGTGGACTGCCGGTGGTCGCGTCAGCGGCAGCCACGCGTCGGGCGGTGCGAATCGGATCGGGGTCGGGCTTCGCCCAGACCTCGGCCACGCTCCGGGTGAGTGGGGCGGCGAGCCGGGCATTGTAGTCGGGAAAGAAGCCGCGGGTGCCGAGCAGTTGCGCGGCGCGTTGTTCCGGGGTCGGAGCGCTCAAATCGAAGTCGTTGAAAAACGTCAGCATCACGCCGCGTTCCGTGAGGCGGGCCTGAAGGCGATCGATCGCGAGGTTGGCGGGTGGCACGTGGTCGGTCCTGGCGAGTGCGAGGGCGACGGCGGCGCTTTCCCCGAGATGCATCCAGGTGGGTTCGAGGCGGATCGCTCCCCAGCCAATGTGAGAGGAGGAGACCGCACCAGTCACGAGCAAGTTGTCCAGTTCGTTGGGCAGCAGGCAGCGATAGGAAATTTGTCCGGGCCGCGATTCCTCAGTCAGCAGAACTTTTCCCTCGTGGTCACTGCCCGGCACGGTGTCGAGATGGCACGAGTGAGAATCCATGGGCCATTCCGTGATCGCGATACTGTCGTTTTTCACTGGAGCGCGCCGGAGACCGGGCGCCGCGAGTCCGTCGTTTTCAGTAAAAACAGTGCGGCCGACCAGTCGGCGGCCCTCGCGCACGTAGAGTTCCCACGGGAATCCGCCATTGTCGGTGAATTCGTCGCGGGGCAGGCCCCATGCGCGCATCTCGGTGCGCAGCTTCTCGGGCACTTCGGGATCGTTTTGGAGGAACCACAACAATCCGACGGCGAAATCCTGGTGGCGCGCAGCGATGGCGTGGCGCGTCGGCCAGTCACCGTCCGGATAGTCGAAGTTTCCGCCGACGAGCAGCGGCGTGTTCCAACTGGTCTTGGCGTTGGGAACACCCAGCCCAATGCCCCAACGGTCGCGCATCTCGAGGTAGAGGTCGCGTTCGTAGCGGGCGGGTTTGACCACCGGCAGACGGTTGGCCGGGTCGCGGGTCCAGCAGACGCGGAAATTGTAGGCCTGGATTGCGCGATCGGCTTCTCCCGTGCTGCCCGCGAGTGGCGGCCCCGTGCGGGCACGGAAACCTCGCAGGTTCAAACCCTCGGTTCGGATGGCGGTGGGAAAGTAGTCTTTCGCCGCCGTCACAAAAATCGCCTTGGTGAAGATTCGTCCGGCGTGCGGCTCATCGTAGGTGCTCCGGCTTTCCCGTCCCCACGTCATCTTCGCTCCCGCCACGGCCGAGAGATCACCCTCGTAGCTGGCGTCCACAAAACTGCCGGAGGTAAACGTCGTCGTCGCGGTGCCGCCCATCTGGCGAAAGGTCGCCCGGGTGATTTGGCGACCGTCGCACGCAACGGAGACCGGATGATGTTCGCGGACGATCGTCACGTTTTTTTCCGCGGCGAGCATGGCCTCGAACACCGCCTCTGCGACGTGCGGTTCGTACATCGGCCGTCGGGTTTCGCCCCGTTCTCCCCAGAGGCTGGCGCGGTGCTGTGGCGAGCCGGGGCCGAATTTGTCGCGGTAATGAGCGGCAATCCGCGTGCAGACTTCGTCGAACATCGGGGCGCGTTTCCCGTCGTAGATCGTGTCGAGCACCCCGAGTCCATTGCTCATCATGCCACCGAGGTGCCGGTGATGGTGCACGAGGATCACGCTCAGGCCCTCCCTCGCGGCAGCGACCGCGGTGACGATTCCGCCGGGCGTGGCACCGTAGATCACGACATCGGCGGTAGACGGCGTGGCGGCTCGGTTCGGGGCGGCGCAGGCCAGGCTGAGCAGAGCAAGGGCAATTCGGCGCATGGGTAGGGCGTGGAAAATGAGGCGATTGTAGGAGGGGAAGGCAACGGCGGGCGAGTGGTTTCCCCGAGGGACCAAGGACAGGCGATTGCGGTGGCGAAAGGTATCCCCGGGAAACCACTGAAAATGTGTCGGCAGCAACCCGAATCTGCCGGTCAATTGCGGTGCTTGGCCGTCGATTGCAGGGGTTGTCCCGGATTGCGGCCGCGACCCCATCATGAAGTCATCCGTTGTCATTCTCGTCTGGTTGCTGTGCGTCGGGACCGGCCTGCTGTGCGCGCAGACCGCCATCGGCACGATTGAAGGCCGCGTGTTCAACGCCGCCACCGGATCTGCCCTGCGAAACGCGCGCGTGAGCGTCGAGGGTGCCCCGCGCGAGGTGCTCTCCGGCGCCGACGGTTCCTACCGGATCGCCGGAGTCCCGGCGGGCCCCGCGAATGTCACGGTTTCGTATCTGGGGTTTGAGCGCGCCACGGTTCGCGTGATCGTGACCGCCGGGGGTGTGGCCCAAGGCGATGTCGACCTGACGCGCGATGGCGCGGCGGTCTCGGGGCAGACCGTGCGCCTGCAGGAATTCACCGTGGTCGCGGACCGCGAAATGAGCGCCCAGGCGCTCGCGATGAACGAGCAGCGCTATGCGCCCAACATCAAAAACGTGGTAGCGATCGATGAATACGGCGACCGTGGCGACGAGAACATCGGTGAGTTCCTGCGCTTTCTCCCGGGCGTGGCGCTGAACGACGCCGGGACGGTTCCCAACGAAGTCACCCTGCGCGGCTTTCCCGCCACCACGTCCGGCGTGACGATTGACGGTGGCGATGTCATGGGCGCCCGTGGCGGCGACACGCGTGCGCTTTCGCTGCTCGAGGTTCCGATGAGCAATGTCTCGCGTGTCGAGGTCACCAAGGTGCCGACTCCTGACATGCCGGCGAACGGTCTCGGTGGTTCGTTGAACATCATCAGCAAGGGTGGATTTGAGTCTCGCCGGCCTTCCTTCTCCTACCAGCTGTACCAGATTTTTCACAGCCGGACCGGAATCACGCTGGACGGGGGACCGCGCAATCACGTCGACACCCTGAGTCCTCATTTTGTGCAGCCTTCGTTTAACTTCAGCTATTTGAACCCGGTGAACAAAAACGTCGCGATCAGCGTCGGCGGTTCCCGCACCTGGCGGCAGAAGCCCATGGAACGGGGGAAGGATTCGGACGAGACCGCCACGTGGAACCTCGTCGATGGTTTCCAGCGGCAGAGCGACTGGCAGAGCCTCTCGCAGGTCCTCAAGACCTGGTCGGCGCAGGTCGGCGTCGACTGGCGCATTTCGCCGAAGGACACGCTTTCCACCAGTGCGCAGTATCGCAAATCCGACAGCTACATCACCCGCAGCATTTTCTCGGCGATCTATGGCGCCGGGGCGACCGGCGGAGCGACCTTCACACAGGGCGCGGCGACCGCCGTCGGCAGCGTCGCGCAGGGGGATGGCGCCAATCAGGACATCCTCACCGGGACCACGCAGGTGGGCCTCAAGTATCGGCACCGCGGTGACGCGTGGAAATTTGACGCCACCGCCGACTGGTCACAGGCGGATTCGCAATACCTCGACATCGACCGCGGGCACTTCAACACCACGCCAACGACCATCGCCGGTCTGATTGTCCGCGGCGATGGCACTCCGGCCTCAAGCGGGATCATCCCGACCCGCTATTCGGCCACGACGCGGACCGGCACCCCGGTCGATATTTTTGACGGTGGCAATTATTCCATCACCAGCGGCAATTCGGTGCAGAACGACTATAACGCCGACAAGAAGGCCGCGCGCCTGGACCTCACGCGCGATTTTGCGTGGTCAATCCCGGTGTCGCTCAAGGCCGGAGCGCTCCTCGACCGGATGGAGCGCGACAGCCGGCGGTTTTTGAAGACCTGGAATTTCCGCCCGAACGGCGCCACCGACGCCACCTCGAGGCTGGCCGGTGGCTTCGACGTGTTTGACCAGGCGTACAATCGCGACGCCCCGACAATTTACGGGCAACGCATGCGTTGGATCAGTTCGGTGAAGCTGTACGAGCTCTTCCAAAACCGGCCGCAGTTGTTTGTGCTCGATGAGCCGCTGGCCCACCAAAACCTCGTCGCCAATTCCCGGCGATTGATTGAGACGCTCACCGCCGCCTATCTGCGCTCCGACGTCCGGCTCTTGAGTAACCGTCTGTGGATTGTCGCGGGCGTCCGGATGGAGAAGACCAACGATGAGGGCTGGGGGCCGTCCAACGACCCCTCGGCGCAATATCAGAAGGATGCGGCAGGCCGCGTCGTGGACGGCAGCCCCACCGTGGCTGGAGTGCAGCCGATTTTTCTTTCCAACGATTTGCTCGTGCGTGCCCGGCAGCGCTACGTGGAGCGCGGCACGCACGCGAAACGTGACTACCGTGGATATTACCCGAGCATCAACACCACCTACAGCATTTCGGAGAATCTCGTGTTGCGCGGAGCGTTTGCCCGTACGATTGGCCGTCCCAACATCACCTCGGTCGTTCCCAGCGCGACGTTCTCCGAACCGACCGTTGCGGCCCCCACGATTACAGTGACGAATCCCGGGCTCAAACCCTGGACCGCCGACAGCTACGACTTCACGGTCGAATCGTACCACCTCAAGGACGGCTTCGGTTCCGTCGGCGTGTTTCAGAAGAACATCAAGGACTTCTTCGGGTCGGTCCGCAGTGCCGCGACGCCGGCGCTGCTTGAACTCTACGGATTGCCCAACGACCCGGCGTACCTCAACTACGAGCTGGTGACGACGACCAACGCCGGCGACGCGAAGATCACCGGGGTGGAATACAGTTACCGGCAGTCGCTCACGTTCCTGCCGAATTGGGCGCGCGGCTTTCAGGTGTTCTTCAACGGGACGAAGATGACGCTCAGTGGCAGCACCACGGCGGACTTCACCGGATTCAATCCGAGCAGCTATGCCGGCGGGATCAATTTCATCCGGCCGCGTTACTTCATCAAGCTGACGTGCACCTACCAGGGCGAGACGCAGCGCGGTGCGGTGGCGGCCAGTGTCGCCAACGGAATTCCTCCCGGAACCTTCAACTACCAGGATGCGCGAACCCGCTGGGGCATCAGTGCCCAGTACAGCGTGAGCAAACACTTCGCGCTCTATGGTGCGATGACCGACATCAACGGTGGATTCAATCCGAGCACCCTGCGTTACGCTCCCGGCACCCCCGAGTTTGCGAAGCCCCAGCGGTATCAGGAACTGGGTTCCGCCATCACGTTCGGAGTGAAAGGACAGTTTTGAAGCCGCGAAGAGGTAGCCTAACCGACCGATTCGCTTGGGCCTACGTGGCTGTGGCAGTCGCGGTGCTTTTGGCTCGCGCCGCCGCCGCACCTCCGCCGGCGCCGATCGAGTTGAACGACCTCCCGCTGCTGTTCGCCGACAACGCGTCGCTCGCGGTGCAGAGTCGGGTGGTGCGTACGATTCACCCGGCCCGGACGCGCCCGGCTCCGGTACTCGTTTCCGATCGGCCATGGGAGGGTAGTCGGGCTTATGTTTACGGTTCGGTCGAGCGGGACGACGTCAGTGGGGAAATCAGGCTCTGGTACATGAGTCGGGCGGCACGGGCCGTTGGTACGAACCGGACGCCGAGTCTGCGGACGAACGGTTATGACCTCACGCTTTACGCGACGTCCCGCGACGGCGTGTCATTCGTCAAGCCCGCCCTCGGCCTTCATTCGTTCGACGGCTCAAGCGCCAACAACATCGTCTTCGATTTGCACAGTCCTTCGGTGTTGCGTGATCAACGCGATCCGGACCCGGCGCGCCGCTACAAGATGCTTGGGTATCAGGGCGGCGCCTACCGCTCAGCCACCTCACCCGATGGGCTGCACTGGACACGCGATTCCTCCAAGAACGGCGTGTTGGCTCACAGCGACACAATCACGCTCGCGCAGGACCCGCGGACGGGCGAGTACCTCGCGTATCACAAACGCCCTGACCCGAAGGGCCGTTCGGTCTGGCTGGCCCGCAGCCGGGATTTCATCGTCTGGAGCGAGCCGGATCGGGTCTTCGCTGCCGACGAGTGGGACGACGCCTGGGTGGCGGCACCCGATCAGCGGACCGAGGTCTACAACATGTCGGTCATTCCGCACGCGGGCGGATTCCTGGGCTTTCCGGCGATGTTCCGGCGCATCCACGTGCTGGCGAAAAATGAAGTCGCGGCCGAGCAGAGTAGCCACGATGGTCCGCTCGACATCCAGTTGGCCACCAGCGCTGACGGCCGCGTCTGGCGGCGCACGGTGCCGCGCCTCGCCATCATTCCGCGCGGCGCCCCAGGAACATTTGACGGCGGTGCCATGCTGGGAGTGAGCAACTCCGCCGTGCACACGGAGACTGAGACCTGGATGTATTACACGGCCATCACCACCGGACATGGGGGGACAATTCCATTGAAACAATTGACGATCGGCCGGGCAGAGTGGCGCCGGCATGGCTATGTCTCGCTCGACGCCGGCCCGGAGGGAGGGCGGATCGAAACGCGGGCAGTGCGATTTGAGCGGCCGAGTTTGGTCATCAACGCCGACGCAAGCCGTGGACGACTACGTGTCGCACTCGTCGAGTTGGACGGCCGCGCCGTGATCGGACGGACGTTGGCGGATTGCACCCCGCTCGAATCGGATGCCCCTCGGTGGGCCGTGCGGTGGAAGAGCGGGACGGACGTCCCCACCGACCGTCCGGTGCGCGTGATAATTGAATTTTCCGGCGCGCGCCTGTTCAGCGTCGAAGCGAGTCGCGAGGCGGCGAGGCCGCGTGCGAATTAGGGCGCAGGGCCGAGGGAATTGCCTGGGATGAACTTGGGCTCGATCCGGTGAATCGAGTGCGCGCCGGTTTCCCCGGCCAGGACAAGCTGAAGCTGGAGCAGCAGGCGCTTCGCATAGGTCTTGGGATTTCCGGCATAGCGGGTGGGCGAGGGCTTCAGGTAGGCGAGAAAGGTTTCGTCCTCGCGGCAGATCAGCGAGATGTCGTTCGGCACGCGGATCCCTCGTTCGGCGAGGAAACTGATGGTGGTGAGATAAGACGTCGACTGGGCGACGAGCAGGGCGGTGGGAGCCGTCGCCAGACGAAAGAGCCGATCCAGCGAGCGGTAGGCGCCCTCGACCGTGCCGTCGTGGCGCACGATGGTTGGCTCGACGTCGCGGTGCGGGGAGCGCCGCGCGCCATCTTCGAATCCGCGCTCACTCTCCAGGTCGCCGGCTCGATCGGACTGGCGCATGAAAAGCGCGATGCGTCGGTGCCCCAGTCGCAACATGGCGCCCGCGGCGTGGCGGCAAATGGCGAAATAATCGAGATCGACGTTGGTCAGGGGCAGTCCCTCGTGGGACGAGCCGGCGATGATGCACGGAATCCGGTGGTCGTGAAACCACTGTTGAATGTGCTTGTTCGAATGGGCGAGCACCCAGCACCGTTGCGGATGTTGCGAGGCGAGCCGGGCCAGCGCCTTGTCCGGATGTCCACTGAAATACCGATGTCCGGAAAAAGCCGCGAGGCGCACGCGATTTTCAAACAGCAGAGCCCGCAGTTCGTCGACCCAGAGCGCGGTGTAAGGGCGGAGATTCTCAATCGACTCGGGGGTCAGCAAGCCGACCGACGTGTCGGCGGCGTCTGGAGCGGTGCTGCGGGCAGATTGCCGGGCGCGAGGCAAAATCTGATGGCCGAGCCCGTGGCTCGTGACGATTTCGCCGCTGCGTTGGAGCTGAATGAGCGCCTTGCGCAAGGTCTTGCGGCCGACCTGCAGGGTCTTGGCGAGGGAGCGTTCGCCCGGGAGCCAGGCGTCCCACGTCCCTTTCGCGATCTCCTCGCTGACCCGCGCAGCCACCTGGAGCGGCAGCGATTGGTAGCGTTGCGGCGATGGCGGCATGGGATTTACCGCGCGTGGGCGTGTGGGTCGCCGTCGTCGAGGTTCAGGTCTTCCGGCCACGCCAGCTCGAAACCGCGTTTCACCAGGCGATCCTGAAACGCCGAGACGGTCATTCGGTCCGCCGCGAGGTCGCGGGGCCGTACGTGGTGGTCGAGGCAATACGTCGTCAGTTCACCCACCGCCTCGCCGATGTTCCACTCGACCGGGTGCAGTCGGTAGCAACCGTTGGTGAGATGCGTCGTGCCGATGTTTTTGGCGGCGGGCAGGAGATTTTCCATGTGGCGCGGTACGAGGGCGCCGAGCGGAATCCGAAATGGCAGCGAGGGCACGTCGATGTAGTTGTCGCCACCCGATGACGGGTGAAGATCGATTCGATAGTAGCCGATGCCGACGGAGTCCTCGTAACGTTCGGCCAGCGTGTCGCCGGGACGGAATTTGGCGGAGACATCCTGTTCGCGAATTGTCCGCATCGCCCGGATACGGCGAGATTCGCGGATGTAGGGTGCCTTGGCCAGGCCGTCCGTCGTGCCCAACAAGTCGCCGCGCAACCGCAGACCCGGCCAGCCGACGCCCCCGTCCGGCCGTGGCGCCTCGGTCTGCAGCCAATGCACCATCGAGAGGCTGAGCTGGCGGGCATCGGCGATCCGCCGGAGGCGCTCCGACTCCGAGCACGAATGCAGGTCGCCCTCCATGTAGTCGATCATCGGCCAGTTCACGAGGCAGACGTCGCTCGGAAAGAAACCCGGATCGAATTGCGCCCGATCGATGATCCGTCGGAATGCCCAGAGTCCGGAGAACAGTCCGGGTTTTTCCCGGTGCGGGTTAAAGTTGTAGCGCATCTGCTCCATCGTGCGCGGATTCAGGCCCGCCCATCCCAGCAAAGGCCCGGGCCACGGCGGCGTGAGGCGGGGAACGTAGTTGCGCCAGTATTCGTAACGCTCCGGCCGTGAAATGACGTGATTCTCTCCCGCGCGCTCTTCGAGAACGAAACACACGGAAAATGCCTGGACGTTGCCGGGCGCCGACACCTCTGGTGCAGAAGGTTCTCCGGTGTCGGAACGCGCCTCGGCTCCGGTGACGTGGGCGACTCCCCCGAGCGGAAGGAGATCGCCGTTTTCCGTGGCATCGACGACGTAAACGGCGCGGATCAAAACCTCCGTCCCGTCCACGCTGCAGCGTGCGGTCATTCCCGAAACGCGGTCCGTCCCCTCGATTTGGACCGACTCGACACGGTGGTTGCGCAGGATTTGGACGCGGCCGTTGGCAACGTACGGCGCGAGCATCGACTCGAGCACGGCCAATGCGACCCGCGGTTCGTGGCAAAGCGGCGAGACCCAGCCGTTGCCCGGATTCAGTCGTGGGTTGGCTCGATGCTCGGGCAGGAGCGGGTAGTGAGCGCGGTAATAGGTGCGGACGCGGTTGCGGAACTCCCGGTAGGTCGCCGTGCAGCCGAAGCGCTCGATCCAGCCGTGCTCGTCGGGCGGCACGGCCTGGGACGTGAACTGACCGCCGATCCAGTCGGTTTCCTCGGTGAGTATGACAGTCCGGCCGTTTCGGGCCACGGCCAGCGCGGCGGCAATCCCGCCCACGCCGGCGCCAGCAATGGCGACATCGCAGTGTAAGTGAATCATCGGTTTCAGGGTGACGAGCCCCGAGTCCGGCGTCGTTTGCCACCATGGGCCACCGCGAATCGGTGGTTTCCCGGAGGAACCTCTATCACCACTCGCCCATGCGGGCGAATTTCTGCTTCACGTTTTTCCGGAATTGGACCGCGGCCGCTTCAAATTCGGTGCGGACCTGGTCGAGGGATTTACCGGCGCCGCCGCGGGCCGCGGGAATCAGCGTCTGGCACTCGTTGCTGTCCATGAATCGGGCCGCCGCGAGGAGATGTTTTTCGTCGCCGAACGGCACCGCGAGAAATCCGTGTTTGTCGGCGTGGACGAGCTGGCCGGGCTGGATTTTACGGCCGAAGACTTCGACCTCGAGATCCCAGTCGACGGGGCAGGAATAGGCGTGGCCGACGCAGGTGCGGCGGGCGATGGCCTTGAATCCGGCGTTGGTCATCTCGTCCACGTCGCGGATCGCTCCGTCGCAAATGGTGCCGACGCAGCCGAGTGCGCGGTGGATGTTGCTGTTCACTTCGCCCCAGAACGCGCCGTAGGTGGCGGGTTTGTCGAGGTCCTGGACGATCACGATTTTGGGCCCGGGGACGGTGGCGAGAAACTGACGGTATTCCTGCCAGCGATTCGGATTGGACTTGGGATGTGCCGAATTCCCCGGTTCGCAGCGAACGGTCACGGCATAGCCCACCATCGGACCCATCTGGGGCATGAAGTCGCGCGTCTCCTCCAGGTTGAACGCATCGCGGGCGTGATTGTGGCGGGTCACCTGCTCCCAGCCATTGTAGATGGTGGGGGTGTTCCAGCGTTTGAGTTCGAGGAGATCGCTGTGGGGCAGCGCGGGCTTCGGGCGTTTCATAAATGAAAGTCGGAGGATTATTTCGAGACGGAAAGGACGGAGTCGTACGAGCGCAGGAGGGCGTCGCGCAATGGCAGAATTCCCTCCAGGCGATGGCGGATGCGCACCAGTTGATCGGCGATTTCCAGCGTGCAAGGTTCTCCCGCGGCGATTCGCGGTGCGATGTTTGTCCGCACCTCGTCGAGCAGTGCGGTCTCGGTGGTCGTGGCCAGCTTTTCCCTCGCGCGCACGAGCACCGCCCGCGTCGCCGGGTCTCGCGGAAGGGAACGAAGCAGGCGGGTGAACTCCCGCTCGAACGCCCGCGGTTCGTGTTTGCTGGCGACGAGGGCTCGCGTGGTGAGGCCGGCGTGGGCCTTCTCCGCGGGATCCGTCTGCAGGGCGCGAATTCGCTCGGCGGCATCGAGGGCTGCGGCGTCGTCGTGAAAGTGCAGGGCGAGGTGCACGCGCAGGCCAAGCAGGAGTTTGAGGCGCGCCGGGTCCGGCGGCGGCTGGCGCTTGAGCGCCCCCGCAACATCGGCCGCGACGCGTTGCGCAAACGGCGCGAACGCCGCTTCCGTTGTCACCAATTCGAGGGGCGGGACCGCAAGAGCGTAGACGGGGCTCGTGGCGTCGGGCGCGGCCGCCAGCGCGCCGATGAGTCCGGCAACCAGGGCGACTCCAAACAGGAAGTGGCGTGGGTGACGTGGCATCATTCAGTCATGAGGGTGCGAAGAGTTTTCGTTCGCGCCGGGACGCGTCGAGGGAAAGCGCGAGGTTCTCCGCGGGAACCAGCCGGCACCCCGGACGCCGGAGGCGAAATCGACTGATGCTAGCCACGCTCAAAATTCGGTCGAGGCCGTCAGGCGAAAACTCGGCGGCTGGCCATAGTAACGCCGGAAGTAATTTGAACCGTCGAGGAGCGCGGCTGCGCTGAGGATCGGGTATTTTGTGGCAAGAATGTTCGAGACGTTGAGGTTGAACGACGTCACGTGGTCGAAGAGCTTCGTCCGGTAGGCGAGGCTGGCGTTGACGGCGTAAGTCTCTCCGCCCTTGACGTTGCGATTGTCGGGAAAGGTGCCGACGTAGCGCAGCACGGCGTTGCCGCTGTAGTTTCCGTTTACCCCGGCGCTCCAGCCG
Source organism: Opitutia bacterium (assembly GCA_947474365.1). Classification (GTDB taxonomy): domain Bacteria; phylum Verrucomicrobiota; class Verrucomicrobiia; order Opitutales; family Opitutaceae; genus ER46. The sequence goes on from CANJIU010000037.1 coordinate 63,470, forward strand.
CGCAGTCGCGAGCCGCGGTCGAAACGGTAATTGAACGCGTAATTGAAGGACAGCGGCGCCGTCACGGCGGGAAACGCCCCCGTCACAAATCGGCCCGTCGCGCCCTGCACATAGGCGGTGTCTTTCAGCTTCTGAATCGTTGTCCGTACGTCCGGATCGGTGATCGGCCCGCGGGCCTCGGTGGCGGCGATGAGCTGTTTCAGGATTGGAAACGCGTCGACGAACGTGACCTGCTTGTACGCGCCCGAGACGCGGACACTGAGGCCGTTCGCCGGATAAAAGGTGAAGGTGCTCTCGAGGCCGCGGGACTTTTGCGACGTGACGTCCGGGCTTGCCCCGCCGGTGCGAATCGCGCGGTACTCCGGCGACGCGGGGGTGAGGCCATAGTTGATGAATGCGTCCATCTGCGCGTCGGTGATGCCGGTGCGGATGATGTTCGTGTTGATGTTTTCGCGGACGAGATCGTAGGCCGCGACGTTCCAGACGAGCTTGTCCTTGAGGAACGAAGCCTTGGCGCCGATTTCGTTGGTCGTGCCGACGAGTGGGCCCGTGGGATCGAGAATCAGGTTGTCGACGCCGCCAAACCGGAACGACGTCGAGTAGGTGTAGTACAGGTTTACGCTCGGGGAGAGCATGAAGACGAGCCCGGCGTTGTAGCTCCACTTTTCCACGTCGAAGGTCTTCGTGGGCGTCCAGAGTTCGGGATGCTTGCGCCGATCCCCGAGGGAGAACACTTCCCCGGTGACCGGGTCGCGCGAGAGGCCGTTGATGGTGGCATTGTACGACCAAGTGAAGTTGTCGTCGAGTCGTGCGCCGAGCAGCGTTTGTACGCGGCCACCAAAATACTTTCCTGACGAGGAGATTGAGTGGGCGCGGGCGAGGTGATTCTGACCGCTGGCGCCGTTGCCAAACATGCGCGTGCCGGGCGGGGCATTTTGCAGGAAACGAGCGATGGTGAGTGCGGCCCCCGGATACGGATCGGTGAAGAACACCCGCTGGAAGGGCTGGACTCCACTGACGCCGAGGTCGGGGCCAAACGTGCGTTGCTGCTCTTGGTGGTTCACGTTCCGGTCGTCGCGGTACTCGCCGCGGACGACGAAGAATTGCTGCATCCACTTCCAGCGGTCGAAATTGTAGGCGAACGACACGCGGTACTGGCTCATGTGGTTGCGCTGGTACTGGGGATTATAGGTGGCGTCGGTGAAGAGCCTCCCGGCGACATCGGCGTTGGCGATCGTGTTCGAGCCAACGACGATGTTTTCCAGCCATTGGTTCTGCTGGTTGAACGCGACGTCCATTGCGAGTTTCTCCGAAAAGCGATGCTCGATGTAGGTGCTCCACGTCGTGTACGTCCGGTTGTTGACGCTCGCGGGTCCGGCGAAGGAATAGTGCTCCGGGAGTCCGTGGTAGGTGAAATTGCTCAGGAGCGGTCGCGCGGTGTCGTGGTCGAGGAAGTTCAGGACACCGCCCGTGCCGCCGGTGGGATTGGTGCGGTCGCGCGCCGTGAGATAAGTCGTGCCGTCTCCGAGCGCAGTGTTGTTGGGGGTGCCGGAGGCGAGGGTGGTGTTGTTCACGGCCTTGCCGTTGGGTAGCACGGTGAGGCGGTTGGTGAAGCCGAGGCCGGTGAACGCGCGTTCGCGGATGAGGAGGTTGTTGTCGCCCCACACCCGGTAATTGCCGCTGCGTTCTCCTTCGATGCGGATGCCCGTGTTCTTGAACGGCTGATACGTCAGGCCGATGTGGTAGCCGCGGTAGTTGAACTTGTTCCAGTCAAAGTTGCGGTAGTCCGTCCGGTTGACGACGTTCACGCGCAGCGCGAGGTCCTGGTTGACCGAGCGGTTGTGGTCCAACTCGCCGCGATAGGAGCCCCACGAGCCGCCCTGGACGAGCGCCTTGGTGAACGAGCGGCCGGGCAGAGCGCGCTTCGTGTAGGTCGTGGCCTGGCCGCCCGGGTCGTTGTCGCCGAAGATGAGCGTGTTGGAACCGCGCCCGAAATCGATGCGCTCGACGTCGAAATTGTCCTGCGGTCCGTACCAGCGGAAAAAATTCCGGTTGGCGGAGAACTGGTTGGAGAGTCCACGGAAGTTGAAATTCCCCAGGTCGCTGCGCGTGACCATGTCGGGCTGCACGGCGACGTTGGCCACCCAGAGCCCGGCCTCCTCCGGCGTGAAGGCGCCGACATCCATCAGGAATTCCTTGGTGAGCGCGTCGATGCTGATCGGAGTGTCCTTGAGCGGCTGATTGGTGCGGTTGCCGAGCATCGTGTTGCCGGCGACCCAGCCGTCATCGTTGGAGGTGACGACCTGGAAGGGCGCGAGGACGAGGGCCTCTTCGGACTTGGTCTTGGCCATGGACGACGCGGTCTGGGCCGGCAGGGAGGCGAGCGACGCAATGAGGAAGAAAAGGCCGGAGGAAAACCGGCGGAGGGATCGAAACGGGATCATCAGAGAGTGGCGAATTGCCTCGGGCGAAGGGCGGGGCGGAATTGCAGGGTGAAGCGTCGGAGCAGGCGAGTGTTCCGGCGCGTCTTCAAGCGGAATAGCAGGGGAGTGATCGGACGGGGCCGTGCTCGACGCGGGCATCAAAATTTCGCCGAACAACGCCGAATTGTTACGTGAACACCCGACCGCGAAGGCAAAGACAACAACCGTCCGACCGATTCCCTTTGGCTCAGAGCATTCACTCCATTTTGTTGTAGCTACCGGCCCGCGCGGCGTTAGGCATCTCTGCTGTTCCCACCCTCGTGCGTTTAAAGACAGACCTCGTTCTCAAGGTTCTGATCGCCCTCGTATGTGTCGTTTTTGCGACCGCGTTGGAAGGCGCGGAGGCGGTGCTTGTTTCAACGTTGGCCGGCGGCGTGTTCGGGGACGGGGCCGGGGAGAGCGTGAAATTCTATTTCCCGGGCGGTGTGGCCTTTGATGGGAGCGGCAATACCTTCGTCGCCGACACGGCCAACCATCGGATCCGCCGGATCTCGACAACGGGTGGCGTGACGACGCTCGCCGGTGGCGGCTACGTGGGCTTCGCCGATGGCGTTAATTCTACGGCGCTCTTCTCGTCGCCGGGCGGCGTGGCGGCGGATGCCGCCGGCAATGTTTACGTGGCGGACACCGGCAATCACGCGATTCGAAAAATCACGCCGGGTGGCGTGGTGACGACGCTCGCGGGCTCGGGTGTTTCCGGTTACGCCGATGGCACGGGCGCGGCCGCGCAGTTTGCCTCGCCGCGGGGGGTGGCGGTCGATGGCGCGGGCACGGTTTACGTGGCGGACACGGGCAACCATCGCATTCGCCGTGTCAGCCCGGCGGGACGGTCACGTTCGTGGCGGGCAACGTCACGTGGGGCTTCGCCGATGGCGCCGGCACCAGCGCGATGTTTTCAAGCCCGACGGGACTGGCGGTCGATAGCGCCGGCACGGTCTACGTCGCCGACATGAACAACCACCGGGTGCGAAAAATCACGTCGGGTGGCGTGGTTTCGGTTTCGACCCTCGCCGGTTCGAGCAAGAGTGGCGCGGCGGACGGAACGGGAAGCGCGGCGTCGTTCTTCTTTCCGACCTCGATTACCATCACGACCAGTGGCGTGCTGTATGTGGCAGATCAGTCCAACCACCGCCTTCGGCGCGTCACGTCGGCCGGGACTGTGTCCACGCTCGCGGGAGCCGGCCTCGGTTACGCGGAAGGCGCGGCGAGTGCCGCGCGCTTCAATTTTCCCGGCGGCGTTGCGGTCTCGCCTTCCGGCACGACGTTGGCGGTGGCCGACACGGCCAACCATCGCATCCGCAAGGTCGCGCTCGATGGTGCGGGCAATGCCTCGTCGGTGGCGTTGGTGGCGGGGAATGGGTCGCTGGGCTTGAGTGACGGCTTCGGTGCCGCGGTCCGTTTCTCGTTTCCCAATGGCGTGGCTCTGGACGGGTCCGGCAACCTGATCGTGGTCGACACGGCCAACCATGTGTTGCGAAAAATCAATATCGCCGGCCGCTCCGTCACCACGCTGGGCGCGGCGTCGCAGTTCACCGCTCCAGCGGGCATCGTTTTCGACTCGGCGACCAACACGATTTATGTGGCGGACACCGGGGCGAACAAAGTTCTCCAGGTGTCGATCGCCGGCACGCTCCTTCAGACGTTTGGCAGTGGCGCCGCCGGTTGGCAGGACACGGCATTAGCGCCGACGGCGCTGCAATACTCGGCGCCGATCGGACTATTGGCGGCCAACGGCACGATCTATGTCGCCGATTCCGGCAACCACTACATCCGGGGTCTTACCCCGTTTCTCGAGACGGTCGATGGTAGTACTTTCACCAATGGTTCCACTTTCGCCGGTTCAAGAATTCCGGGCTACGCTAACGGAGGCAAAGGAACCGCGAAATTTACCGCTCCGGCGGCTTTGGCGGTGGACGGCGCCACCGTTTATGTCGCCGATACCGGCAATCACCGGATCCGCGCGATCACGGGCGGCACCGTTTCGACCGTGGCCGGCTCGGGCGTCGCGGGTTTTGCGGACGGCACGGGCACCGCGGCGAAGTTCTCGTCGCCAGCCGGCATCGTTGCCAGAAACGGCGTGCTCTTTGTCGCGGACACTGGCAATCGCCGGATTCGCAAAATCGACGTCGCGACGGGTGTGGTCACTACGCTCGCCGGCAATGGCGCGCTCGGGAATGCCGACGGCACCGGCGTCACGGCGGCGTTCGCCAACCCCACCGGCCTGGCGTTCGATGCCGCGGCCGACATCCTTTACGTGGCGGACGAATACAACCAGGCCATTCGCGTGGTGAGTCGCGGACAGTCGCAGGCGCCTGAATTTGTTTCGCCCCCTGCAGCGACCTTTTTCACGGGAGTGGCCAGCACGTTTACGGCGGCCGCGCTGAGCAATTCGGCCGTTACTTACACCGTCGATGCCGGCAGCCTGTCTCCCGGTCTCAGCCTGACGACGGCAGGAGCGATTACCGGCACGCCGACATTGGCGGGCACGTTCAGCGCCTCCATCGCAGCGACGAATGCAACGACCACGACGAGGCAGTCGTTCTCCGGCACGGTTTACGGTTTCAGCAATCCCGCCATCAATGGCACGCTCGCGCGCGGCACTGCCTTCACGACCACCCTCACGTCGAATTTGGGGAGCGTCGTGCTCTTTGGGATCTCGAGCGGCGCGCTCCCGACCGGGCTCGTGTTGCGTCAAGACAACGGCGTGGTTTCGGGGACGCCGACAGTGCCGGGTAACTACACCGGGACGTTTTCGGTTACCGATGGGAGCGGCACTGCCACCCAAGCGTTCGTGTTGACCGTTCCCGGCGCACCGGCGTTCGCGAATCCCACGCAGGCGATCACCCTGCTGCCTGGAGTGACGGGCACGACGACGGCGCCGGGATTCGTTGCATCCGCGTATCCGGCGCCAATTTTTTCCATCCAGTCGGGCAGCCTGCCGCCGGGTCTCACGCTCAACGGTAACGGCACGTTAACCGGCGTGGCGACGACCGCGGGCACCTACACCGGAACGGTGCTCGCAACGAACACGCTCGGTTCCGCCACGCAGACCTTCGCCATCGCCGTCAAACGCGTGACGGCCACGGTGAGCACACTGGGCGAAACGAGCAGGTTATCCCGGCCGGGCAACGTGGTGGCGGACGCGGTGGGCAATCTCTATGTGGCCGACACGCAGTTTCACACGATCCTGAAAACCTCCAGCTCCGGCACATTCTTGGCAGCGATTGGAGCCGGGACAGCCGGCTCCGCTGACGGCTCGTTGACCACTGCGCAGTTCCTTGCGCCGCAGAGCCTCGCCTTTGATTCGGCGGGCAATCTCTACGTCGCCGACACCGGCAATCACACGATCCGGAAGATTACGTTTAGTTCCGCCACGGTGACCACGCTCGCGGGCAAAGCCGGCACCGCTGGCAGCACTTTTGGCGCGGGCACGAATGCGCAGTTCAACAGCCCGACTGGACTCGCGTTCAGTCCGACGGGACTACTCTACGTGGCCGATTCGGGCAACCACCGCATCTGCACGGTTGATTCCGCGGGGCTCGTGGCGCCCTTCGCGGGGTCAGCGTCCACTTCGGGTGCGACCGATGGGGCCGGCATCGCCGCGCAGTTGGCCGCGCCCACCGCGCTCGCGATCGATGCCGCCGGCAACGTCTATGTCGCCGACGCCACGAACAACAATATCCGCAAAATCGACTCGAGCGGCAACGTCACCACGATTGGCACGTTCGCGACGGCGGGCGTGACGCTCCAGTTTCCCACCGGCGTGGCCGTCGATGGTGCGGGCAATCTCTACGTGAGCGATACAGGACACGCTCGGATCGTGGAACTGGACTCAAGCGGCGGCATTTCCGTGCTCGCGGGCAATGGCACGACCGGTCTCGTCGACGGCACCGCCGCCACGGCGCGCTTCAATGCGCCCGCGCGCCTCGCGCTCGACCCGCAGGGCAACCTGCTCGTCGCCGACAGTGGCAACAACGCAATCCGCCGCATCAGCGTGCGGGTGCAGGCGCCTCCGGTTTTTACCAGTGCCGCGCCGGCGCCGACCGCGATCACCGGGCGGACGTTTTCGCAGAACATTACGTTCTCCGGCTTCGCGGCGACACCAACGTTCAGTGTGCAGTCCGGTGGTGCCCTGCCACCGGGGCTCACCTTGAACGCCGCGACCGGCGTGATCTCGGGTTCGCCGACAACGACGGGCTTCTATCTTGGCGGAATTGTTGCGACCGGACCGGAAGGCAACGCGACGCAGGGATTTTCGTTCACCGTTTATTCCGTGCCGGGGTTCACGAGCGCTCCGATTACCTTGACGCCCGCGCCCGGTGACGCCTTTGCGACGACGACGCTGACCGCCACCGGATTTCCCGCGCCGACCTTCAGTGTGAGTGCCGGCGATCTGCCGCCCGGAATCTCGCTGCAGCCCAACGGCGTCCTTTCCGGTTCGTTCATCCGCTCGGGTGTTTATCGGGGCAAGTTCAGGGCGGCGAATGCAGCTGGGAGCGAGGAGCAGTCGTACCTTTTCCGGGTCGAGCCGCCCGCGCCTCCATTGGGCAGCGTCGTCGCCTGGGTCAGCACCGTCGCGAGCGGGGTGGAGCAGTTTTCACAACCGGGCTCGGTTGCCGTGGGCGCTGACGGAAGCGTCTACGTCGCCGACACGAAGCACAACGCGATCAAAAAGATCACGCCGGGCGGCGCGGTGTCCGTGTTCGCCGGCACCGGTGCCGCGGGCACCGCGGATGGGGACGGCAGTCTCGCGCAGTTCTCTGCGCCGGGCGGCGTCGCGATGGATGCGTCGGGGATGCTGTTTGTAGCCGACACGGGCAATCATCTGATCCGCCGGATCAACGCCGATGGCACGGTGTTCACGGTGGCCGGCTCCGGCGTGGCGGGATTTGCCGATGGCACGGGCGCCGCGGCGCAATTCTCCTCTCCCGCCGCGATCACGGTCGACGCTGCGGGCAACCTTTATGTCGCTGACAAAGGCGACCAGCGAATTCGCAAAATTGCGCCGGGCGGCGTGGTGACGACGCTCGCCGGTTCAGGCAGCGCGGGCTTCGCCGATGCGGCTGGCGCTGCGGCGCAATTCTCCAGTCCGGCCGGCATCGCGGCGAGCGCGGACGGTGTCGTCTACGTGGCTGACACCGGCAACCATCGCGTGCGCCGCGTCGCAGCCGACGGTGGCGTCAGCACGTGGGCCGGCACCGGTGTCGCCGGTTACGCCGACGCGTGGGCCAATCACGCCGGACAGTTGAGCTCGCCACAGGGCGTGACGATTGATGGAGCCGGCAACGTTTTCGTTGGCGACACCGGCAATCGTCGCATTCGCAAGATCACGCCAGCCGGCAGCCTGCTCACCCTCGCGGGTTCGGGCGTGGCTGGCATTGCTGGCGGGTTGCGCACCGTTGCGCAGTTCGCTGCGCCCACCGGCGTGGCGGTCGACGGAGCCGGCAACGTCTTCGTCGCCGATCGGGACAATAATCTGATTCGCCGCGTGAGCGCGGTGGTGTCATCCACCGCGATCGACGATTTTAGGCTTCAGGTCCGTCAGACCACCGCACTCGCTTTTGATCGTTGGAATAATCTCTACGCCGGCGACCGGTTTTTCCGACAGATTTCCAAGCTAACTACCTCGGGCCAAATACTCAATCTTGCTGGCTACCACGGATCCCCGTCCGGTCTGGCGGTTGACCCGGTCGGCAACGTCTACGTCGCCGACTCGAACAGCCATGCGATCTACAAAGTCGCGCCGGACAATACCGAGACGCTTCTAGCCGGCGGCACGTCCGGTTTTGCCGACGGCACCGGCGCGACCGCGCGTTTCAACCGGCCGGGCTCCCTGGCGCTCGATGCGTCGGGCAACGTTTTCGTCGGCGACTACCAGAACAGCGCCATTCGCAAAATCACGCCGGCGGGCGTGGTGAGCGCGGTCGTCCCTCCCGGCGCGGCGCCGAGTCCACGAAGTATCGCAATGGATCCCTCCGGCACCCTCTACTTTGTCGATGGCAATAGCTCGACCATCCGGCGACTGGCGCCCAACGGCGCGCTCACCACCGTGGCCGGGTCGGGCGCAGGGACGGTGACGGACGGCATCGGAACCGCCGCGTCTTTCCGCGATCCGTCGTCGATCGCGATCGATGGCGCGGGCACGATTTATGTGTCCGACTATGGCCGGGTTCGTCAAATCGACGCGTCAGGCATCGTGACCGACTTCTCGGGGAGCAGCGGAGAAGAGGTGGTCTTTGGTTACTACGGCAGCAGCCGGGATCTGGCCGTCGACCCTGGGGGGAATGTTTATGTCACCAACTACTATCTAAATCGAGTGACTAAGCTCGTGCCGTCCACCACGACCACGATCGCAGGGATGTCGGCATCGTCGAACCTCATCGCTCCGGCGGGTGTGGCGGTGAATTCGAGCCTGACGCTCTACGTCGCGGATCAGGGGGCGAACGCGATCCTGAAAATCACGGCGGGAGTCGTCTCGGCGTTTGCGGGCGGCGGCGGGAGCGGATTTGCGGATGGAGTTTCGTCGCAGGCGCAGTTCAACGCGCCGGGCAATGTCTGCCTCGACGCAGCGGGCAACGTTTACGTCGCCGATACGGGCAATCATCGCATCCGCAAGGTCGCCGCCAGCGGCACGGTGTCGACGCTCGCCGGCACGGGTATGAGTGGCTTTGCGGACGGCGCAGGCAACACGGCACAGTTCAGCGCACCGGAAGGTATCGCCATCGACAGCGCGGGCAACGTGTTTGTCGGCGACACCGGCAACCACCGGATCAGAAAAATTTCGCCGGCAGGTGCGGTCTCAACCGTCGCGGGCACGGGCGTGGCGGACTTCCTCGATGGCGCGATCGCGGTGGCGCGATTCGCCTCACCGCGTGGCGTCGCCGTCGACGCTACGGGCAAGATCTACGTCGCGGACACCGTCAATCAGCGCATCCGCGTGATCAGTAGTGGCACCGTTTCCACGCTGGCGGGCTCGGGCGCGTCGGGTTGGAAAGACGCTGTCGGCGCGACCGCGCAATTTAACACGCCGAAGGGTCTCACGATCGATGCGGCCGGCGTGCTCTACGTGAGCGACACGGGCAACCGCCGCATTCGGCGCATCGATTCGAGTGGGGCGGTGACCACGCTGGCCGGTTCTGGGCTCGCCGGCTCGGCCGATGGCGTCGCCGCGTCTGCGGCATTTGCGAGTCCGCTGGGGCTCGCCGTCGACGGCGCCGGCGCGATTTACGTGGCCGATGCGCTCAATCAATCTGTGCGGCAGATTTCTTCCGTCACGCTGACGGTGCCGGTGCCCAACCCGTCGAGCGTGACGGCGTCGTTGACTGTCGGCGTGCCGTTCCAAACAACCGTGACAGGATCGGGTGGGCCGCCACCAGTCGTAACCGTGCAGACCGGTAGCCTGCCGCCAGGCCTCGCGATGTATGATTCCGGCATAATCGCCGGCACGCCGACGGCGCCAGGAAATTTTGCTGGCACGCTCGCGGTGAGCAATGCGGTCGGCACCGGCACCGTCACCTTCACGCTCAATGTCCAAAACGCCGTCGTGCCCCCGGTGTTCCTCAACGCGCCGATTGCCGTGACCGTGACCGCGGATGGCTACACGGCACAGGGCCCGTTGCTCAATCAACTTCTGGCGGCCAGTGGCATTCCCGCGCCGACGTTCAGCGTGCAGTCCGGAAGTCTGCCGACAGGGCCAACCCTTTCCAATGACGGGCTGCTCAAGGGAACTGTGCGTGGAAACGGCACCTACACCGGCCTGTTTGCCGCGACCAACGCCGCCGGGACCGTCACGCAGCCCTTCAGTTTCACGATCCTGCAGCCGCCGGCCTCCTCAGGCTCGTTGAAAATATTAGCCACCGCGCTTTCGCCGTTCACCATCAACTTTTCAAACCAACTTCACTCGGGCTACCCATCACCGACCTTCACCCTTGTCTCCGGGGCTTTGCCGCCGGGACTCACGATGGACTCGGCCGGAAACATCACCGGCACGCCACCCAACCTACTCAAGTGGATGACCTACTCGGGCACCGTCCGCGCGACGAATGTTGCGGGCTCAGCCGATGTGCCCTTCACAATCGATCTTCAACCTGTCTATGCGTCGCCGACTTTCGCCCAGTCATCGGTCACCTTCAACGTCTTCACGGGGGCGGCCGTGGCGGCCGTGCTGAATGCTCCGGGTTACCCGGTGGCGAACTACCGGGTTGACAGTGGGCGGCTGCCACCTGGGGTTACCTTGGACTACTACGGCAACCTCCTCGGCGCACCGGTCGCACCCGGAGTCTACACGGGGGTGTTCGTCGCCGATAATGGGGTGGGCAAGGCATACCAGTCGTTCACGTTCGCCGTGACGAACCCGCCGGCGGTGCCGGCGTTCATCAGCGCGCCACTCACCACGACGACGCTGCTGACGGTTGGCGTGCCGGCGCTCGCCGGACTCCAGGCCGGTGGATATCCGGCTCCGACGTTCTCGCTCCAATCCGGCGCGCTGCCGGCGGGGCTGGCGTTGACTTCAAGCGGTTCCATCACGGGCACGCCGACCCTCGCGGGCACTTACAGGGGTGTGTTCGCGGCGACGAACGCCAGCGGCACGGCGACGCAATCGTTCACGCTCACGATTCTCTCGAGCCAGCCGCCCCTCACGTGGACCGTCAGCACGGCGGCGGTCGGCGCGCCGTTCGTGAGTCCGGTCGATGTGGCCGTCAACGCCAGCGGCGTCGTGTTCGTTACCGATTCCGATACGTTTGGTTCGGGTGCTGGTGCCTCCAAAGTTTTTTCGGTGTCCGGCGCCGGTCAAGTGTCAGCCTTCGCCGGCTCGACCCAAGGTTACGTTGATGCGTTAGGCACGGCAGCGAAGTTCAACGATCCCGTGTGAATCACCGTCGACCCCACTGGGACGTTCTACGTCGTCGATCGCGGAAGTTCGGCCATCCGCAAAATCACTTCCGGCGGTCAGGTGTCGACCTTGGCCGGTGGCACCGCAGGAGGCGCAAACGATGGGACTGGAAGCGCGGCCAAATTCCTCAGCCCGCAAGGTGTGGCGATCGATGCGGCGGGAGCGAATCTCTACGTGGCTGATTTCAGCAACAACCGTGTTCGGAAAGTCACCACGGCCGCGGGCATCGTCACCACGATCGTGGGGAATGGCAGCACCACCAATACCGACGGTGTCGGCACGAGTGCGGTGATCGTCGGTCCGACGGGCATCGCCGCCGATGGTGCGGGAAACGTCTACGTGTCGCAGGTGCAATACGGTCGGATTCGGTTGATTGCGCCGGACGGGACGGTGTCGACCTTCGCCGGCCCGACGGCGAATTCCGGCACACTCAACGGCTACGTCGACGGCAGTTCGTCCCAGGCACGGTTCACCGGGCCCTGGGGCCTCGGCGTCTCGCCGGACGGCACTTATCTCTATGTGGCCGATTCGGGCAATAATGTGATCCGCTCGATCAATCGGCTCACCGGTCAGGTGAAGACGCTCGCCGGCACCGGCACGGCCGGCCGCGTCGACGGCCCGGCCCCTTCGGCCCAATTCAACCGACCCGCGGGCCTGACGGTCGATGGCGTCGGCAACATCTGGGTCGTGGACAATGGCGGCAATGCTCTCCGCAAGCTCACGCCTTCGATCGCGCCCGGGCCGACGTTCACCACCACGGCAACGGCTTTCAACGTCGCTCCCGGCGTCACGGTGAGCACGACGCTCGCAGGTTTCGGCAATCCGGCTCCAACCTTCACGGTGCAATCCGGCGCGCTGCCGCCGGGGCTGACCTTGTCGGTGGGCGGCCAGCTCTCCGGCAGTTCCAGCACGCCCGGCACCTATACGGGCGTCTTCGCCGCGACCAACACGTTTGGCACGGTGACGCAGCCGTTCACGATTTCGATCACGCAGGCGCCCTCGTTCCCGACGTCGCCCCTTGACACGGCGATCGCCACCGGCGCCACTACCGTCATCACCGGCAGTCCGGGATTTCCGGCCGCAACGTATGCGGTCATCTCGGGCTTGCTGCCCGCGGGCTTGACCGTGAATCAGTCCGGCACGATCACCGGCACAGCCACCACGGCGGGGGTTTCGACCGGTGTGTTGCAGGCGTCGAATGTCGCCGGCACCGTGACGCTGCCCTTTACGATCGCCGTCACCGCGGCGCCGGTCATCACGAGTCCGGCCTTCAGCCGCTCGAACGCGTCGGCCAACTGGCGTCTCGGGCTTTACTTCAACCAGAGCGTCGTCGCGAGCGGTTATCCCTCCGCGACGTTCACGCTTCAGTCCGGCGCGCTGCCACCGGGGCTGACGCTCGACGCCAGCGGCGCGATCAACGGCACACCTTCGGTGGCCGGTGAATTTAGCGGCGTGATTCTCGTCGCAAATTCGTCCGGCTCGGTCACGCAACCGTTCGACTTCTTCATTTATGCGGTGGCGCCGCCGGCCGCGTCTTATCAGGTGAGCACGATCAGCAGTGCGCTCGGCGCCATCGATCACCCGGTGGCGCTCGCGGTCGGGGATGATGGCTCGATCTACTATTCGTTTCATGGGGCGCAGATTGGAAAACGCGCAACCGATGGAACGGGCACGCTGTTTGCCGGCGGGGCCACGCCGGGTTATCTCGACGGGGTCGGCGTCGCCGCGCAGTTCCAGAACATCACCGCGCTCACGCTCGACGGCTCCGGCAATCTTTACGCCGCAGACAAGGGCAACCCGGCGGTCCGCGTCGTCACGCCGGGTGGCGTGGTGTCTTCGCTTCCCGCCTTCGCGCCGCAGACGGCGAGCGTGCAGGGGCTCGCCGTCGACCGCGTGGGCAATGTCACTCTCGCCACTGCGAGCACGGGCATCGTTTCGAGGTTGAGTGCTGGCGCGATCTCCGTGCTAGCCCTGCGCATGGCCCACAGATTTGCCGCGACGCATGGGGCGGCGGGGTTTCGGGTTGGAGTCATGATATCGCTGCATGATCTGCACCATGGTGCTCAAGATGGCGTATCCCTTCCACAAGCACTCGAAGCCGGGCGGGCGGTCGC
>CANJIU010000038.1 GCA_947474365.1 Opitutia bacterium
CCGGGCGGAAAATCATTGTCGACACCTACGGTGGTTGGGGACGCCACGGTGGTGGCGCCTTCTCGGGCAAGGACCCGTCCAAGGTTGATCGTTCCGCGGCCTACATGGGGCGTTGGGTCGCGAAGAACATTGTCGCGGCCGGGCTGGCGACGCATGCCGAAATCCAGTTTGCCTATGCGATCGGGCATCCCCAGCCGGTTTCGGTCCGGGTGGAGACCTTTGGCACGGCCAAACTCGGAGTCTCGGACGAGCAGATCACGGAGGGGGTTCGGAAGATTTTCAGTTTCAAGCCGGCGGACATCGTCGCGCAGCTTGATCTTTTGCGCCCAATCTACCGCGGGACCACGAATTACGGACATTTTGGCAAGGCGGGGTTGCCTTGGGAGGAAACCAACAAGGCCGCTGCGCTGCGGGCCCTCGTCGTCCGCTGAGTAACCGGAACTTCAATTAATCAAAGCCATGCCATCGACTGCGAATTCATCGCCCGCCCACACCGATTTTCACGTCAAAGACCTCGCTCTCGCTGAGTGGGGGCGCAAGGAAATCAACATTGCCGAACACGAAATGCCCGGCCTGATGTCGGTCCGCCGGAAATTCGGGACGCAAAAGCCGCTGGCCGGCGTTCGCGTCACGGGTTCCTTGCACATGACGATTCAGACTGCCGTGCTGATCGAAACATTAAAGGAACTCGGCGCTGATGTTCGCTGGGCTTCCTGCAACATTTTCTCGACCCAGGACCATGCGGCTGCGGCCATCGCGAAGGCGGGAACGCCGGTTTTTGCCTGGAAGGGAGAAACGCTGGAGGAGTATTGGGACCTGACCCTGAAGGCGGTTTCTTTTCCAGGTGGCAAGGGACCGCAGTTGGTGGTTGACGACGGCGGTGACGTCACCCTGTTGATCCACAAGGGCTGCGAACTCGAAGAGGGCAGCGACTGGGTCAATTCAGCATCCGGTTCGCACGAGGAGCAGGTGATCAAGAATCTCCTGAAGCGCGTACACAAGGAGGACCCGCTCCGTTGGACGACGATCGCGAAGGAATGGCGCGGTGTCTCTGAGGAGACGACCACGGGAGTCCATCGCCTCTATCAGATGCTGGAAAAGGGGAAGCTCCGCGTCCCCGCGATCAACGTTAACGATTCGGTCACGAAGTCGAAGTTCGACAATCTCTACGGTTGCCGCGAGTCGCTCGCGGACGGTCTGAAGCGGGCCACCGATGTGATGATTGCCGGCAAGGTCGCGTGCGTTTGCGGCTACGGCGATGTTGGCAAGGGCTCCGCGCATTCCCTCAAGGGATTTGGTGCGCGGGTCGTCGTCACGGAAATCGATCCGATCAACGCGTTGCAGGCGGCCATGGAAGGTTTCGAAGTCAACACGATTGAGTCCACGCTCGGCACGGCTGACATCTACGTCACGACGACCGGCAATAAGGACATCATCACGCTTGAGCACATGCGGCGGATGAAGGACCAGGCGATCGTCTGCAACATCGGGCATTTCGACAATGAGATTCAGGTCGATCGGCTCAACACGTCCGACGCAAAGCGGATCAACGTGAAGCCGCAGTACGATCTTTATACGTTTCCTTCCGGCAACAGCATCTACCTTCTGGCCGAGGGCCGGTTGGTGAACCTCGGCTGTGCGACCGGGCATCCGTCGTTCGTCATGTCGAACAGCTTCACCAACCAGACGCTGGCGCAAATCGATCTGTGGAAGAACAAGGACACCTACGCCATCGGGGTGTACCGGCTGCCGAAACATCTCGACGAGGAGGTCGCCCGGCTGCATTTGGAAAAAATTGGGGCGAAGCTGACTCGGCTCACCAAGGAGCAGGCGGAGTACCTCGGTGTTCCCCCTGACGGCCCTTACAAGCCGGAGCACTATCGCTACTGAGGGTGGATCCCGGCGGGTTTCGCCCGTTCTAAGCTCGCGCCGGCCCTCCCCAGGGCCGGCCTTTTTGTATTCAGTCAATAGTTACGACGACGGCTGCCGCGGGCGCATCGCAAAGGGCACGGTGGTGTCACCTTTTTCGTAATCGGTGAGAATCGAAAACCGGAAGGTCGATCCTGCTCCCGGCTTGCTCTCGACCGAGATGGAGCCGCCCATCAGCTCGCAGAGACGTTTGGAGATGATCAGGCCCAGTCCGGTGCCGCCTCGGCGCCGCTCGGACGAGGAGTCGACCTGGCTGAAAGGCTTGAAAAGCCGGGTGATTTTCTCCGGCGCAATTCCGATGCCCGTGTCCGTCACGGTGAAAAAGAGCCGGAGGGCGCGGCGGGTGTCGCTCATGCTCACGGGCTCACCCCGCATGCAGGAAAGCTGGAGGGTGATGCCTCCCTTCTCGGTGAATTTCAGGGCATTGCCGATGAGATTGGTGAGAATTTGCCTCAGCCGGGCCTCGTCGCCGTTTACGATTACGGGCACGTCTGGACTCGTGCTCGAGGTCAGTGTGAGGGCGGCGGCCCGCGCCCTGGGTTGGAAAAACGCCACGACATCTTCCACGGCGCGATGGAGCGCGAACGGGGACGATTCGATGCCGATCTTTCCCGCCTCGATCTTTGAAAGGTCGAGAATGTCGGTGATGAGCTTTTCCAGAATTTGCCCGCTCGACTTGATGATGGCCACCTGCTCCCGCTGTTCGGCGGTGAGCTGGGAGTCGGATAACAGTTGGGCGAAGCCGATCACCCCGTTGATCGGCGTGCGGATTTCGTGGCTCACGATGGCCAGAAACTCGCTTTTCGCCCGGTCTGCCGTCTCAGCGGCCTCCTTCGCCTGTACCAGCGCAGCCTCGGCCTCCTTTCGCATCGTGATGTCGTGGCCAACCGCCTGAAATTCGAGCGTGTTGCCGCGGTCGTCGCGGATTGGGCGTTGAGTCCAAAGCATCCAACGGCGCCCGGTATTTGGCAGGGCGATCTCCCGTTCGAAGGTGTAGGGTTCGTCGCCGATCGCGGCACCGGGAGAAAACAGGGGGAAATTTTGGCCGATCAGTTCGTTGCGTTTGCGCCCAAATGCCTGGGAAAAGGCGTTGTTCACGAACGTGAGCTTGCCATCAATCCGATAACGGCAAATCAGGTCCACCTGATCCTCCACGATACCTCGATAGCTTGCCTCGGTTCGTTGGAGAGTTTGCGCCATTCGTTCGATGTTCCGGGCCAGTCCGATGATTTCATCGTGTTCCGTGTCGTCCGATGGATCATCCGCGCCGGCCGGCACGTTCGCGCGCAGCGATTGCAGGCGCTGTGTCATTGTCCGATCCCAGACGTATCCGGCCAGCACGAGCAGAACGCATCCAATGATCGCTAGTGTGATCAAATAGTACGTTGTCCCGAGTCGTTCCCGCAGGTCGTCGTCGTAAACGACCTTGGCCACGACTGCGAGGAGCGCGACAACGAGACTCAGGGCGAGCGCCAGGATGAAAAACGTCTTGCGTTTCAGGTTCTCGGCCATGGACAGGGGAGAAATGCTCGCAGTGCCGGCCGAAGTCTAACAAAAAGGCCATTTTCGCCAGCTTGGCTGCGCTTTGCACCGGGCCAACCGCGCATGGAGCCATTTCCGCTGGAATCTCGCTTCCGTTTTTAGGAAAACCTCGCACCATCCTTCGCCCAAACCATTCTGTGAGCCAATCTGACAACAACCAAGACAACCCCAATCTCTCGGCGGAAGCCACGCCTCCTGCCCGGGAAAAGCCGATGGGCTTTTGGGACCATCTTGAGGAGTTGCGCGGTACAATTATCAAGAGCCTTGCGGCGTTCGTGATCTGCGCCGTCTTGGTCGGCATATTCGCCACGGAATTCAATCAGGCGTTGCTTTGGCCGCTCCATCATGTGGCAAAGGACTATCCCAGCGTGGATTTCCGTCTCGGGACACTCTCGATCATGGAGGTGTTCAACATGGTGATCCAGATGTGCGTGTTTGGGGGACTGATGCTCGCCTCGCCTTTCATCCTGTTTTTTGTCGGCCAGTTCGTCTCCCCGGCGCTGACGGAACGTGAGATGAAGGCCGTTCTCCCACTCTGTATTTCGGCCCTTGTGCTTTTTCTGATCGGTGCCGCCTTCAGTTTTTTTCTGCTCATGCCCAGCACCATCCGGGTGGCGGTCGAATTAAGCACCGCCTTTGAACTGGAAAATCGTTGGACGGCGGGAAACTACTTTAACACTCTCACGTGGCTGGTACTCGGCTCCGGCGGCGTTTTCGAGTTTCCGCTGGTGATTGTCCTCCTCGTCTGGCTCGGAATCATGTCGACGGCGTTTTTGCGGAAATACCGCCGCCACGCGGTGGTGGTCATTTTTATCATCGCCGCAATTGTCACTCCCACGCCTGACCCGTTTACCCAGACGATTTTTGCGCTGCCACTGTACGGACTTTACGAAATTGCGATTCTTGTATCATCACGCATCGAGAAGAAACGCGCGGTCCGGCTCAAGACCCTGTGAACGCGGGGACGGTCCGGATCTCGTGGTGGGGTAATGTAATTCCGGGTTCCGCAGCAGATGGCCAAATTTTGAACTCTGTTGCGGCCCACCGCAACGGTCACATTCCTTTTTTGACGAAGGCGATGTCGCTGCTGTTGTCCTTGATTCGAATGGTTTTCTGGCCCTGGGAATCCTTGCCGATGTAATCGATGCTCGCCGCCACCAGCACGGGCATGTTTTTCCGAATATCTCGGCTCTCGCCTTCACTGGTGACGTCCACCGTCCAAACTTCCTGTAACGGGCGGCCTTCGGCCTGTTCCTTGTTTTCCCGCGCGGAAAGCTTGAGGTACTTCTCATACACCACGACAGTCACGACGTATTCGCGAAAGCCGGCAAATTCAGTCGTCGGCGGATCCTGTACGGTGATGGTTTGATAGACCGGCCGGCCTTGTGAATCCGTGCCG
Organism: Opitutia bacterium; assembly: GCA_947474365.1. GTDB lineage: Bacteria > Verrucomicrobiota > Verrucomicrobiia > Opitutales > Opitutaceae > ER46. The sequence continues at coordinate 4,871 of CANJIU010000038.1, forward strand.
ACCTGAACCCGCTCCGTCCGAATCTGACCGGGAATGGTGATGTATACGGGTTCGGAGACCGTTTCCCGCCGCATTTGGGGCGGGCCGACGCCGTAATCCAGGTCCACGACAATGTCGGGCTTGGTGTTTAGCGGGGCCTCGTACATCCCTTTTCCGGAGAGCGCCGTCTTGACCATGTTCGCGGCCTCCTTGTACCGAAGCGAATCATCCGCCACGAGTGGATTGCGGTTCTTTATCTCGTACGAAATCCCGCTTTCAGCTTTGGGTTTGGCGAGGGAATCGACCTTTACCTCGTAGCTTGAGGCGCATCCAGAGAGGAGCAAAACTGCCGCGACGAGCGTTGCCTTGGTTGGAAATCGGGACGGGCTGTTCGAGCGTGACGTCGAATCCGATGGGTTGTCGGTATTCATGGGAATAGTGCGCAATCATAATGCATCAAACGCGCTTGGCAAATCGAAGCACGCTCCTGCTCCCAGTTCGTTTGGACCGGAAACGTTCGAGTCACGTTGGTCCGAACATAAGTCGGACCGGTTCCATCTGCTGACGCCTACTTCTGACGGTCGGCAAGCTGGGCGCGAAGCACAACCCGGAACATCTGGATACAAAGCCAGAAAACCCCTGACATACAGGCTGAACACAGTACACCCCAAAGCCGAATCATGCGGGGGTCGTTCGATGGAACGTGCGGCGAGACGAGCGTGTAGATGAACAGGAAGAACGCGAGCACCAGCACCGCGTCGACCGCGAGACTGGCGGGTGAGGTGAACTTCGTTTCCGGCTGGGACATTTTGGGAAGGAGACTGACATTCGGCCTCGTGTCCACGGAAAATTTTATTTCGAAACCAAGTCTCGCACCGATCGTCTTTCTTGCATAGCTTTTGCTTCAAGATTGTCTATGGCCCGGAATCTCTCGCCAGTAGCGCACCATCAAACGAGCACGGTACGGCAACTTAAGCTGTTGGTGCTCCTGTTGATTCTTTCCAATTTGGGGTTAGGGGGACTTAGCTTTTACCTCCTACGCAAGACTGACCGCACCTATTCCGGTCTGATCGATCAATCCGTTCCGGTTTTGAACGACCTTCAGGCGCTGACGGCAAACGCCGTTGAGGCGATGCGAGGAACGAACGGTTCTCTGTTTGGGGAAACCGCAGAGAAACGTACGGCCGCCGCGCAGCGTGCCCGCCGAGACGTCGCGGAGGACTTGGAATTGCGGACGAAGCTGCTCCGTGCCCCGTGGATGGGGAACGGTCGGGTTGCGCAGGCCGAATTGCAGTCCTTGGGCGATCGGTTCAGCGATTCCGCCCGGGAATTGATCGGCCTGCTTGAGGCCGGACGTATGGCCGAGGCTACGCGCTACCGTGAAGATATTGTTAGGGGCCTCTTTGAGCGCTACATCGTGGTCATCACCAAGTCCGCTGACCTCGTCCAGGATGAGAGTCTCCGCCTGAGCGGCACTCTCACGGACAATACCGATCACATGTCCAACCTGGTGTTGGGAATCGCCAGTTGGCCTGTCTTGCTCCTTGGCGGGTTGCTGGTTTTGACCGCGGGGTTTGTGGTCGTCTTGATGATTCTTTTTCGCGGGCGGGAAATGAACGACGTGCCGTAGGGCCTCGGTCAACGGCTTGGTGCAATCGAACTCAGGGCCGAGTTCTGAAAGCATCGCCGCACCTCGCTCGCGTCACTGTTGGGGAAATTTGACCGCTGCACCATGAGGAGATAGGCCACTCCTTTGACCGGGTCGATCCAGGCCTGAGTTCCCCACGCACCGCCATGGCCGAAAGAGCCGGGCGAGAGGGACTCGGCCGCCCCGGCATGGGGAGTGCGGAGGATGCACGTGCCGATCCCCCAGCCATAGTTCTTCCCAAATTTGTCCCGGAAGAATCCACATTCAAGGTCACTGGTTTGGACTGACGTCATCGCGGCAAAGGCGGTGGCACTCAAATAGCGCCGCCCTTGCAGTGACCCGCGGTTGAGGAGCATCTGGCAAAAACGAGCATAGTCATTGGGTGTGGAGTAGAGACCCCCGTTGCCCTGGGGCGGATGGTGGCGGGCGCCAAATTCTGTACGGACGGGAGCGGGTTCCAACCTGCCAGTCTCCTGGTTTTTCGCGTAGCCGGTGGCCAGTCGCTCCTTCTGCTTTTTCGTGGGATAAAACGTGGTGTCCTTCATTCCCAAGGGATCGAAGAGGCGCTGCTGGAGGAACACATCAAACGAGACGCCGCTGACAATTTCGACGATGCGCCCGGCGAGGTTGATGCCGGATTGCGTGTATTTCCATTTTTCTCCCGGTTCGTATTGCATTGGTGCCGCCAGCCAGATGGGAACGAGATCGGCGAGCGTTCGGGCGTTGCGGGCTGCCTCGCCGCCGGCTTCCCCTAGCCCGGAGGTGTGGGTCAGGATTTGGGTCAACGTGAGGTTGGCCGGTTTGCCCGACGGAGTTTTCAAGTGGGCAAATTCCGGGAGGTATTTCGCCACGGGATCCGCAATGTTCAATTTTCCCTCGTCCTGCAGCATCATCACCGCGACGCCGGTGATGGGCTTCGTCATCGACGCGATCCAGAACAGGGAGTCGGGTGCGACGGGTGTTTTCGCGGCAATGTTGGCATAGCCGTTGGCACTGAGATGAAGGATTCGTTCAGGGGAGAGGACAATGGTCACCGCGCCGGCGATCTCGTCTTGGGCAATCACCCGGTCCATCGCGGCCCCAATTTCGGGACGGCGGGGGGGCGCGGAAAGGAGCGTCGGGCTGGAAAAGGAAACGAGGGCGAGAATCGCTACTCGAAGAATGGGGTCGATGGTCATAAACAGGTTGGGCTTGCCAAGTTGGAGGGACCGTGGAGGGGACCGTCAAGCCGCGCCACCGGAAGGGCAGCTGCGGGGAGCCACGATCGACGGTTGGGCCGCCCGTCGGTCCGTCTGTCAGGCTGATCCGGCGTTCGGGGCGTTGTGAACAACCTTTCCGGTTTTTCCATTGCGGGTCGCAGATGCCGCCCTTCAATCGGCCGTTCCAATCCTGCATGTATCTCAAGGCGCTCAAGCTCCACGGCTTTAAAAGCTTCGCGGACCCCACCACACTTCGCTTCGAACCTGGCGTCACCGCCGTCGTCGGTCCGAACGGCTGCGGGAAGTCGAACATCGCCGATTCCATCCGCTGGGTGCTCGGTGAGCAGAGCGCGAAGGCCCTGCGCGGCGGTAAGATGCAAGACGTGATTTTCGAGGGCGCCGATACGCGGAAGCCCGCCCAACTCTGCGAAGTTTCCCTTCTCCTCACCGATTGCGAGAAACAGCTCGGCAGCGAATTTCACGAAATTGAAATCATGCGGCGGGTCCATCGCGACGGTCAGAGCGAGTACGCGTTCAATGGACAGCCGTGCCGCCTCAAGGACATTCAAAAGCTTTTCATGGACACCGGCATCGGCCGGACGAGCTATTCCATCATGGCCCAGGGCCAGATTGATCAGATTCTTTCCTCGAAGCCGGAGGAGCGGCGGGCGGTTTTTGAAGAGGCCGCGGGCATCACCAAGTACAAGTCGCAGCGACGCGAAGCACTGCAGAAGCTTTCGCTCACCGACCAGAACATGGCACGGGTGGCCGATGTCATTGGAGAGGTTTCCCGCCAAATTGGGAGCCTGCGCCGGCAGGCGTCCAAGGCGATGCGTTACAAGCGGCTCAACCACCGGTTGCGCCATCTGGCCCTCGCTTGGAGCGGTTTTCACCATGCGCAGCTGACCGCCACGCTCGCCGAGCTCGAGGCGAAGGTGGCCTCGCTTCGGGCCGAGGCCAATGCGCGTCGGACCAATTTGGAGACGCAGGAGGGTGCATTGGCAGAAAAGCGATCGTATCGCAGCCGGCTCAACCAGCGCGTGCAGGATGCGCAGCAGGCAGTATTTGATCTTCGTTCACAAAAGGAGGCGGCGGAGAACGCGGCCAATCTGGCGCAGATCAAGCGCAGTGGTCTTGAGGATCGACTGGCTTCTTCTCGCAGCAATCTCGGTGAAGTCGAGATGCAGCTGCGCGAGGTGGCTGCCCAGGTCGACACCGGCGCGACCGACAAGCAGCTCCAGCTCGAATTGCTCGGTGGCAGCGATGCGGTGTTTCAGCAGCGCAATCGCGAGCTTTCGATTGTCGAAGGGGAGCTCACGCGGTTCGAGCAGGAGCTCAATCAATCGCGATTCCAGCTGCTGCAATTGGAGAGCACTGTCGCGCGACTCCGGACTGATTGTTCGGGCTACGAGGTCGATCAAAAGACCAGCGTGCACAAGCATGACTCGGTCGCGCAGGAAATCGAAGGTGTGCGTCAGCAATTATCGGCCGCCGGTCAGCTTGCCGCCGAGACGGACGCCCGCGCCGAGGAGGCGACTGCGGAGAAATCCCGGGCCAGCAGTGAGATCGTCACGGCGCAGCAGACCATCACCGACCTGACGCGGGAATTTCGTGAGGCACAACGCAAGCTACAGGAAATCGACCGTCAGCTGGCCCAGCGGACCGCCCGGCTTCGTTTGCTGCAGCAATTGCAGGAAAAATGGGAAGGATTCGGCGAAGGTGCGAAGGCGGTCTTGCAGGGGCGGCTGGAGGCCGCGTTGCAGGGCGCTGCCGTCACCCCCATCACGCAGGGGCTGGCGGTGAAGCCGGAGTTTGGCAAGGCGGTCGAGGCCATCCTCGGCTCTGCCGCTGAGGCGATCAGCGTCAGCGAGCTGTCGACCGCGCGCCGGATTCTTGCGCAGCTTGAGGCGGAGCAAATCGGCTCGGCGGTGCTGCGGGTAACCGAATTTGGTCTGCGGACCGAAGGGCATTTCGAGCTGCCGGCTGGTCTCGTACCGGCGGCGGAGGCCGTGAGCGACACTGACGCGGCTCATCCGGCGCTCGGCGTCTTGCGGGAATCTTACGTCGCCGACGACCTCGACTCGTTCCTGGAATTTTGGAAGGCGAACCCCGGGTTTGGGTTTCTGGCGGTGGCCACACGCAAGGGCGATCTCGTCGATCGGCGCGGACTGGTTTATGGCGGCTTCCACAGCAGCAAGCGCGCGGCCCACAGCATCGTGCAGCGCGAGATCGATCTGCGGGAGACGGCGAAGGCGCTGGCCGATGACCAGAAGGCGCATGATGAACAGAAGGCTGTGATCGAAAGTCTCAACCTGCGGCTCGCCGAGGCGGAACAGACGCTCGAACAGCGCCGTTCGGACGTCCTGACGGCGACACAGGCGCTCGCTTCGGTGCAGGCGGAGCAACGCAACGCGCGCCGCAATGTCGAGGATGTGGGCAACCGGCTCAACCGGATGGAAGGCGAGTTGGCGTCGCTTGAGCATGCGCGCAACGAGGCGCATGCCCGTTGGGAAAAAGCTCAGATTGGGCTGGGCGAGGCCGATGCCGCGGCGACGACGCATCGGGAAAAGATCCGCCAGCTTGAGACGCGTATCGTTGAGTTTCGAACAGATCGGGACATGAAGCGCGAGACGCTGGCGCAGGCCCGCCTTGAGTTGGCCGAGCGCCGGCAAAAGGTCGAGGTCATCGACCGCGGACTCGGCGAGATGGAGCGGCGCCGCCAGCAGTTGAGTGAATTACTCGTGCAACGGCAGACCGAGATCGAGTCTTGGACGGAGCAGACCGGTGAGTTGGAGCGGACTTCGGAGGAGCAGCGGTCGCGTGCCTCGCAACTAGCGGAGACTTTTGTGGTCGCGCAGGAACAGGTGGAAAAAATCCGCATCGAACTTGTCGACATTGAGCGAGAGATCAACGGACTCGAGTCGGCGCAGCATGCGGTCCGCGACGAAGCCGAGACAGCGCATGAGGACCTGAGCTCCCATGAAGTGAAGCTGGCGGAGAACCGGCAGCGCGCGCAGTTCCTGCAGGAGGAGGTCACGCGGGAATTCCAGACCGACGTCTCACTGGTCGAATGGAAACTTCAGCTCTGGCGCTCGGACGACGAACCGGAGGGCATCAAGCCGCTCGACCTGGATGAAGACGAGGATGAGGCGACGGAAAGCCCGGTGCCGACGACGTCCGAGAGCGCAGCCAAACCGGATGAAACGGTCGCGCCAAAGCGCCGCCGGAAGAAAAAGGAAGCCCGGGGCGAACCTTCCGAAGCGGAACTAAAGGCGCTCGAGTCCACCGATTGGGCGGCCACCAAAGTCGAGATCGATGCCTTGCGGCAGCGACTCAACAGCATGGGGGCGGTGAATCTCGTGGCGATCGAGGAATATGCGGAGCTGAAGCAGCGCCACGATTTCCTCCAAAACCAAGTCAATGACCTGACAACGGCGAAAGCGGAACTCATCAAGGCGATTGACGAGATCAACCAGACGTCGCTCCGGCAGTTCCAGGTGACATTCGAACAGATTCGGAAAAATTTCGAATATACCTTCCACACCCTGTTTGGCGGCGGGCGCGCCCATCTTGAACTAATCCAGGCTGAGGACATCCTGGAGAGCGGCATCGAGATTGTCGCTCAGCCCCCGGGCACCAAGCTGAAAGGCATCACCCTTTTGTCGGGCGGACAAAAGACGCTCACGGCGGTGGCCCTGCTTTTCGCCCTGTACATGGTGAAGCCATCCCCGTTCTGTTTGCTCGACGAGTTGGACGCGCCGCTCGACGAGTCGAACATCGGCCGGTTCACGGATCTGCTCAAGAAGTTCGTCAACGAATCCCAGTTCATCATCATCACCCACAACAAGCGCACGGTCTCGGCCGCGCAGGCGATCTACGGTGTGACGATGGAAGAACGCGGCGTTTCCAAAACGGTTTCGATGCACTTCAACCACGACCGGGGTGACCTTGAGGCGCAGCCGCGAAACATTGCGGAGTCGGTCGTCGGTGCCCGAGCCGCGGCAACCGCCGCGGGTTCGTCATCGGCTTAAGGCCCGTTGCGGGCAACGACCGCTCGCGCCGCATTCGGTGCGAGCGGCCCGGCGGATTTCCGGCTCACCCTGTGGCAAAGGCCCTGCTCAAAGAATCAAGTCCGGCGGCACGTTGCTCAGTGCGTCCTCGACGGTGGTCAGGCCCATCTTGACCTTGAGCATCGAGTCTTGGTGGAGCGACTTCATGCCGCTCTTCATCGCGATGCGCTTCAACTGCGCGACCTCGACTTCCTTGTTGATACCCTCGACGAGTTCTTCGCCATTCACCATCAATTCATGGATGCCGACGCGTCCCTTGTAACCGGTGCCGCTGCAGGTGGGGCACCCCTGGGGGTTGGCCTTGAAGATCTGGCCGCTCCAACCGATCGCCTTTTGGATGATCTCCTCCTCGCGCCCCTTGGGCTCGTAGGCAACCTTGCAGTTCTTGCAGACGCGGCGGAGCAGGCGCTGGGCGCAGACGCAAACGAGCGACGCGGAAATGTTGAACGGCTCCACGCCCATCTCACCAATACGGGAAACCGTGGAAGGGGCATCGTTGGTGTGAAGGGTGGAGACCAGCAAGTGACCGGTGAGCGCGGCTTCCACCGCGATTTGCGCCGTCTCCTTGTCGCGGATTTCGCCGACGAGAATGATGTCGGGGTCCATGCGGAGGTAACAGCGTAGCGCGCGTTCGAACGTCAGGCCGATTTGCCGGCTCATCTGCATCTGGTTGATGCCGGCGAGCGTGTACTCGATCGGATCCTCCGCGGTCTGAATGTTGATGTCGGGCGTGTTCACCTCGCCGAGCGCGGAATACAGTGTCATCGACTTGCCGGAACCAGTGGGGCCGCAGTGCAGGATCATGCCATAGGGCTGGCGGATGCACTCGCGGTATTTGGCGAGGTTCTCTTCGGAGAAACCGAGTGCCGGCAGCGGGAGCGTGCTCTTTGTCTTGTCGAGGATACGCATGACGACCTTCTCGCCATGGTTCATCGGGCCGGTCGCGACGCGCAGGTCGATGTCGATGTTCTTCTTCGTGTATTTCTTGAATACGATGCGTCCGTCCTGCGGCAACCGGCGCTCGGAGATGTCCAGGTTGCACATGATCTTCAGGCGCGTGACCATGGAGTTGGCCACTTGCTTCGGCAGCCGCAGTTTTTCCTGACAGAGACCGTCGATGCGGTAGCGGATGAGGAGCTCTTTCTCCATCGGCTCGATGTGAATGTCGGACGCTCCTGAAACATAGGCATCCTCAATGATGCGGTTGGTGAGCTGGATGATCGGAGCGGAGTCCTCGCTCTCGAGGTCGGCGCTGCTGATGGCGGCGGCGCCGCCGTCACCGCTGTAGGCCGAACTGATGACCTCGGCGACCGAGCCGATGTCGACATCGTCCGCCGTCGCTGGGCCGGCCTTTGCGTCCTTGAAAAATTTCTTTAGCAATGCGTCGAACAGCGTGGCGGAGACGACGCTCACTTCCTCAATCGAGGACTCCGTGGTCTGCGAAAACGACTCCCGCTTCGCGTAATCGAGCGGGTTGGTCATCAGCACCGCGACCGAATTCGGACTCATGCGCTTGTGCGGGAAGATTCCCTCGCGTCGGATGACGGCGTCCCCGATGACCTCAATCAGCTTCTCGTCGATTTCGATTTCCTCGATCTTGGTCACGAGGGGAAGGTCCGTCAGCTTTGAGATGAATCGTGCCGTGTCTTCCGCGTTCGGAACAAACTTGGGGTCCACCATGCGGTGGATCATGGTGGAGGAATATTCCGCCACTTCCTTGAGCAACGCCAGATCCCGTTCCGTAAACTCTCCCTCGGTTCCAGCCGACATCTCCTTGTTCAGAACCTGGATGGCGCCGAGCGTGATTGTGGTGCGAAGCGGCACCGTGAGCATCGAGCGCACCTCGAAGCCCGTCGTCTGCGCCATCGAGGCCATGAAGGGGGCCTGGCTGTCGGAGTTGCGGAAGAAAACCGGCTCGGCCGTTTCGACCACCTTGCCGACGATGCCCTTGCCAATCGGCACCTTAAGCGTGAGCAGCTTGGCGGCAGTATCGTGAAATTTCTTTTCTTTCGCGGGGTCGCCGGCCCACAGGGTGGGGGAGTAGTAGATCTGCTTGAAGGCGATCTCGTTTCCTTCAACGAGGTAGAACGTCATCGACTGCGCCTGCAGCGCCTCGACGACCTTTGACGCGGTGAGCTCAATTACTGATGCGACGTCCTCGCGGCTGGGGGCCGGTTTCGAGATGACTTTGATGAGCAGTGACCGACGGAGTGTGCCGGCGATATTGGAGGAGGCCATGGGCGAGAGCGCGAGAAATGGGGGCGCGCTCAGAGATTGTCAAAGCGCAGTCCTAATGCCGCAATGAGAATTGTCCGCGACGGCATGCGTACCATCACGGACCTGATCGCACCCGTCATGCTCCGATTCCTCCAACTTTGGCTTCCGTCCAGATCAAAGTCCGACTCTGGCGCCCTGGGCGAGCGCTTCGCCGCCGAATGGCTGCGGCAGAAACGGGGCTTTGCCGTGGTGGTGGAAAACTGGCGTAGTCCTCGGGATCGCCGGCAGGAAATCGACCTGGTCTGCCGGGATGAAGGGGTACTCGTTTTTGTCGAGGTGAAGACCCGGAGCGCCGGAGCGCTGGTTCCCGGTTATCACGCGGTGGACCAACGCAAGAAGCGTGTGCTCCGGCTGGCCATCGAGTCCTATCTGGCCGGTTTGCGGGAAAAGCCCGTGACCTTCCGGTTCGATGTCGTGGAGGTCAGTTTTCCGCCGGCGGGCAAAACCGCGTCGGCAGAACCGGAGGTGTTGCACTTCGAAAATGTGCCCCTGTTCTCCAAATATTTCCGGAGTTAGCGGACTCGTGGACCAATATGTCGAGCATTTGCCTTGCTCACGTCCGCCGGTGACAGGAAAATTTTGCCATCATGGCCGACTCCCAGCGTCATCCATTTCTGCACGGACTCAGCAAGCATCGGGGCGCGCCGCCGACAGTCGTGGTGATCTTTGGTGCATCCGGCGACCTCACCGCGCGGAAGCTCATTCCGGCGGTCTACAATCTGGGTTACGACAATCTGCTCCCAGCCGACTTCTATCTCGTGGGGTACGGTCGAAAGCCAATCCCGGACGCCGAGTTTCGCGCGCTGGCAGCGGACGCGATCAAGGAGTTCTCCCGCCGGGAGCTGAATGACGAAATCTGGGGCAGGGTCGCGGCGCACACCAGCTATGTCGCGGGTGGATACGACGAACGGGCGGCGTTCGACCTTCTTGCCGCGCAGATCGACGAACTGGAAAAGAAGCTGGGGCGCGACGTCCAGCGCCTGTTTTACATTTCGACGCCGCCGTCGGTCTTCGCTCCGATCCTCCTGAATCTCGGAGCAAGCGGACTCGCCGGAAAGCACCTGGGTACACCCCTGCACTCAAAGGTGATCATCGAGAAACCGTTCGGCAAGGACCTGACCTCGGCACGCGAGCTCAACGCCACGATTCGCTCCGTGTTCGACGAGCAGCAGGTCTATCGCATCGACCACTATCTCGGCAAGGAGACGGTGCAGGATCTCCTCGTGCAGCGTTTCGCCAACGCGATTTTCGAGCCGCTGTGGAACCGGAACTTCATCGACAGCGTGCAAATCACCGTCGCCGAGGAGGTGGGGGTCGGCACGCGCGGCGGCTACTACGAGCAGAGCGGTTGTCTGCGCGACATGATTCAAAATCACACCATGCAGCTCCTCGCGCTCACCGCGATGGAACCGCCCGGCTCGCTGGATGCGGAGGCGATTCGCGATGAAAAGGTGAAGGTGCTCAACGCAATCCAACCCCTCACGATTGGGCCGGCCGGGGATGTGGCGCGGGCGCAATACGCCGACGGGATGATTGGGGGCAAGCCGGCTCGCGGGTACCTTGAGGAGGAAGGCATCGCGCCGCAGTCCAACACCGAGACCTATGCCGCGCTGCGCCTTTCCATCAACAACTGGCGCTGGCAGGGCGTGCCGTTTTATTTGCGATCCGGTAAACGGATGGCACGCCGGGTTTCCGAGATTGCGATCAATTTTCGCCGCCCGCCTGGCACGCTCTTCGCCGGGGAGACCGCGCGGTTCGATCTCGCCGCGAATACGCTCTCGTTTCAAATTCAACCGGACGAGGGACTCAGCCTGATCCTCAACACCAAGGTCCCCGGGCTTGAGACGCGGACCCAGCCTGTAAAGATGAGCTTCCGTTACGCCACGACGTTTGGCTCCAACACCGCGGAGGCCTATGAGCGCCTCGTGCTCGATGCGATGGTCGGAGACGGAACGCTCTTTATCCGGGGCGACGAGGCGGAGGCCTCGTGGAAACTCTGCACGCCGGTCCTGGACTACTGGCGCAGTGTCGGGCGCACGGGAATGGACTCATATTCCGCGGGATCGTGGGGCCCCCCCAGCTCCGACGTGATTCTGGCCCGGCACCATCATTGCTGGCGCCAGCCCTGAACCATGCCTGCGATTTTCGACGCGTTGCCCGGGATCGAGGTTCCGGTCGGTGCGATTGCCAAGAACCTCGCCCAACTGTGGACCGACGAGGCGGTCGATGGCGGGCCGGCGCTTGAGACGGACGACGCCAAGGCGACCCAGGTGAATTTCGTGCTGCACCTCGGGCTCAACACGACGCAGGACGACGCCCTTCGGCAGTTCGAGACGGTCGTCAATTTCTCTCGCCGCACGCCGAGCCGGATTGTCGTGCTCTGCCCCTTGCATGTGGATGTCGCGGCTCCGGAGATGCGGGCGAAGATCTTTGGCGAGTGTTTTTTCGGTCGATCGAAGTTGGACAAGCGCTGTGTCGAGTTTGTGATGCTGAGTTATTCCCGTAGCGCGCGCCCGTTTCTGGAGAATCAGGTTTCGATCTGCCTTTCAACCGACCTGCCGCTTTACTACTGGGCGCACCGATTCTCGGCGAGCGGGCGACTGGCGGATTACCGCTATCTCCTCAGCCGGGCGAAGCGCGTGCTGCTCGACAGCGCGATCGCACCGGTCGATGCCCTGACCTATCCTTGGCCCAATCCGAGTGCGACCCGCGATCTCGTTTACTGTCGCCTTCTGCCGGTGCGGCAGTCGATCGGGCAATTCCTCTCCGCCTACACCCCGGCCCGATTGGTGGCGGGGCTGCAGGGAGTGATGGTGTCGCATGACGAAGGGCTGACCGCGGAGGGCCGCGTCTTGCTCGCGTGGTTGCGCCGGCGACTGGCGGCGTGTGGTGCGGCCGTCGAAACGGTGGCGCTCCGGACCGAGCGACTCGATTCGGCAGAGGCCAACCGTCTGGCGGTGCATTTTGATTTCAACGACCCGACGTGCTATTTCCGGTGGAGCGGGGATGTGGCCACCGGACAGGCGCTATTTGAAGCCAGCCTCGGTTCCGGCACGACCAGTCTTTCTGCGGCCGTGAGTTTGCTGAAACCCGAAGCGGCGCTGAGCGAGGCATTGTTTTTCTGACGCGACAAGGCGCGGTCGCACGGGTAAGACGTGAACCAGCCGGCGTCGCGCCGGAGTTTCCGCTCCATCCATCCGATGCGGCGGAAGTTTGATCAACGTTCTACCTCCTCGTGTTAAATTTGCCATGAAACCTAGCCTTCGATGGGTCGCGACCGTGTTGGTGGGACTGGGAACGTTCGCTGTCGCCTTTGCTTACAAGGAAGTGCCACCGCCCGCCAAGGTCGTGCTTCCACCCGCACGCAGCGCCGCGGAGTCGCTGGCGGCGATCAAAGTTCCCGACGGTCTCATGGTGGAGTTGGTCGCCGCCGAGCCGATGGTGATGGATCCGATTGACGTGGCGTGGGGCGCCGATGGGCGGATGTGGGTCGTGGAGATGGCGGATTATCCTCTCGGCATCGATGGAAAGGGGAAGCCGGGAGGTCGCATCCGTTTTTTGGAGTCAACCCGGGGCGACGGCCGCTACGACAAGTCGACACTTTTTGCCGATGGTCTGCGGGCGCCGACGAGCGTGATGCCGTGGCGCAACGGCGTGCTCGTCACGTCTGTTCCGGACATCCTTTATTTCGAGGACACCGATGGCGACGGCCGGGCGGATCGCCGCGAGAAAGTGTTCACCGGGCTGGGCGAGGGGAATGAACAGCATCTGGTCAACGGTCTCCAATGGGGACTCGACGGCTGGTTGCACATGGCCAACGGCAATAGCGGAGGAAAGATCGCCTTCGCCAAGGGCGGGCCGGCGATTGAGCTGGGCCAGCGCGATTTCCGGATCCGGCCCGACGACGGCGCGATCGAACTGCTCGCCGGCGCGTCGCAGTACGGGCGCAATCGCGACGACTGGGGGAATTGGTTTGGGTGCAACAACTCCAACCCGATCTGGCATTTTGCACTCGAGGAACACTACCTCCGGCGCAATCCCCATCTCCTGCCGCCGAGCGTCACGGTTTCAGTCGCGAGTGTTCCCGGCGCGGCCCCGGTGTTCCCGCGAAGCGCGACCTTTGCCCGCTTCAACGATCCCCACGGCTTCAATCACTTCACCTCGGCGTGCGGCGTGATGGTGTATCGCGATGACCTGCTCGGGCCGGACTACGCCGGCAACGTATTTGTGTGCGAACCGGTGCACAATCTGGTGCATCGCGAACTCGTGCGTCCGGTTGGTACGACGTTCAAGGGTGCGCGCGCTCCGCAGGAACAGACCGCGGAATTTTTTGCCTCGGCCGACAATTGGTCGCGCTTCAGCTCGGTGCGGGCGGGCCCGGACGGAGCCCTCTACATTGTCGACATGTACCGGCTCGTGATCGAGCACCCGAAATGGATTCCCGACGCATGGCAAAAGGAACTCGGCGACCTGCGCGTCGGGGAAAAACAGGGTCGTATCTACCGCGTGCGGCCGAAGGGCGTTGCGCTCCGCCCGGTTCCGCGGCTGGCGGAAGCGACACCGACGGCCCTCGTCGCGGCGCTCGCGAGTCCGAGCGGGCTCGTGCGTGATCTCGCCCAGCAACAGTTGACCTGGCGTCAGCAGAAATCCGCCGCGCCCGATCTCGAACGACTCGCTGCGAGCGCTGCCCTCCCGCAGGCGCGTGCACAGGCGCTTTGGACGCTGCGATTCCTCGGCGTACTTTCGGCGGAGGTCGTTGCGCGTGCCTTGCGCGATCCCGACGCCGGCGTGCGCCGGCAGGCGCTGTGTCTCAGCGAGGCTTTTTCCGCGACGCATCCCGAATTGCTCGCTGCGATCGTCACGCTTGGTGATGACGCAGATGCCCCTTTGCGGCAGCAACTCGCCTACACGCTGGGAGAGTGGAAGGCGCCCGCAGCAGGCATTGCGCTGGCGAAACTCCTGCGCAAGGACGACGATCGGTTTATCCGGGCGGCGGCGATGAGTTCGGCCCTGCCGCATGCGGAGACGTTGATCGCGCAACTCGGAGCCGACGGTCATGGCGCTGATCCGTTGGTGATCGAGATCGCGGCAGCGACCGACAACGCGAAGGCATTGGCTGGAATTCTCGCGCAAATCGCGCGCGCGTCCCGCTCCACCGATGACGGTGCCAGCGCGCTGGGCGCACTGGCGCAGCTGCTCGACTGGCTGCAGCGCGGAAACAAGTCCCTCGGGCAGCTGCAATCGGCAGCCGGAGGCGATGCGATGAAGGCGTCGCTCGCGGCGGTGGATGTGGTCTTTGTGACTGCTCGCTTGGTTGCTTCGGATTCGGCGGCGCCCGCGGAACGGCGAATCGCGGCCGTCAAGGTGCTGGGGCGGGGCCGCGTGCGGCAAAACGAGGACATCGATCTAATGGCCAGCCTCCTGTCACCGCAGTCTCCCATGGATCTCCAACTCGCGGTGGTGGCGGCGTTGGGGCGTTTCAATCGGCCGAACGTGCCGGAGAAATTATTGGCAGGGTGGTCGGGATATGGCGGCCCCGTGCGGGCGGCGGTGCTTGATGCGATGTTGAGCCGGCCGGCTTGGGCTCAGGCACTGCTTGATCGGGTTGAAGCGGAGCCATCGATTCTTCCGCTGATCGAACCGGGGCGGCGCATTGCGCTGACGCAAAACAGCAATGCCAAGCTCGCGGAACGTGCGGCGGCGATTTTCAACGCCGGAGTCGCTGCCAACCGCCAGAAGGTCATCGACCGTTACCTCACCGCTGGTCGTTCGCTTCAGGGCGATCCAGCCAAGGGCGCGGCAATCTTTGCGAATGTCTGCAGCGCTTGCCACAAATTCGGAGAGATTCCCGGGCGTGCCGTCGGTCCGGACCTCGCGGTGGTGAAGGACCGGACCGCAGACTATCTCGTCACCCATATTCTGGATCCCAACCGTGCAATCGAGGAGCGGTATGTCCTTTACATGGTCACGGCCCAGGATGGTAGGACGCTGGCGGGCATGCTTGCAGGTGAGTCGGGCAACAGCATCACGCTGCTCGGGCTCGACGGTGTTGAGCAGGTCATTTTGCGCAGCGACGTGCGATCCCTCGTGAGCACGGCGCGTTCGCTGATGCCCGACGGCCTCGAATCGACGATCGACGAAAAGGCGATGACGGACCTGGTGGCGTTTCTCGCGCGAGGCGGCGCGGGGAAAAACTAGCCGGCGGTCAGCACTGCGTAGGTCCGTTTGCCTTTGCGCAGCAGGAGGTGGTTGCCGAAGATCAAATCCGCACCCGTGAGCGCGCGTGAAACGTCCGCGGCCTTCACGTTGTTCACGTAGATGCCACCGCCCTCGATGTCTTTCCTCGCCTGGCCCTTTGAAGGCGCGAGCCCGCTGTGCACGAGCGCCTCGGTGAGCGCGAGGCCGGTGCCATCGAGCCGGGCGCGTTCGATGCTTTTATTGGGTGCTTCGGCGACGACATCCTGAAAATCCTCCGCGGACAGGCCCTCGAGCGAACCGCCGAACAGCACTTCGCTGGCCTTGATGGCTCCGGCGAGCCGGTCGGCTCCGTGGACGAGTTGCGTCATCTCTCTCGCCAGCGTCTTTTGGGCGATCCGGGCGCCGGCATTGGCTTTCACCTCGGCTTCGAGAGAGGTGATTTCTTCCACCGACAGAAACGTCAGCACCTTGAGAAGTTTCACGACATCGGCGTCGTCCGTCTGCATGAAGAACTGGTAGAAGCGGTAGGGAGACGTGCGCTTGGCGTCGAGCCAGACGGTCCCGGTGGCGGTTTTTCCGTACTTGGTGCCGTCGGACTTGGTCAGCAGCGGGAAGACCAGCCCGAATGCGCCGGCGCCGAGTTTCTTTCGGATGAGTTCGGTTCCCGCCGTGATATTGCCCCATTGGTCGGTCGCGCCGACCTGCAGTTCGCACGTCAACGTCTTCCGGAGGTGGTAGAAGTCGAAAGCCTGCAGCAGCATGTAGCTGAACTCGGTATAGCTGATGCCGTTTTCGCGATCCTCCATGCGGGCGCGGACCGATTCCTTGGCGACCATCCAGTTTACCGTGAAGTATTTTCCGACTTCGCGCAGAAAATCGAGGTAGCTGACGGGAGCGGTCCAATCGGCGTTATTCACGAGCCGGGCCGGATTCGTCGTGGTTTCGAAGTCGAGAAATTTGGCGAGCTGCCCTTTCACGCTCCCAATGTTGTGCGCCACCTGTTCCGCGGACTGGAGGTTCCGCTCCGCCGACTTGCCGGAGGGATCGCCGACCATGCCCGTGGCGCCGCCAGCGAGCGCGATGGGGTGGTGCCCCGCGAGTTGAAAGCGGCGCAGCGCGAACAGTGGGACCAGGTTCCCGACGTGGAGGGAGTCAGCGGTCGGGTCAAAACCGCAATAAAGGCTGATCGGGCCCTCAGCCAGGCGCTTCGCGAGCGCGTCCGTGTCGGTGCAGTCGGCGTAGAGGCCGCGCCATTGGAGTTCTTCGAGCAGGGTCATTGCGGAGCTGCGAAGTAACGCGCCGACGCGGCGGTCGCGCAAGAGCGTTTCTAATGGACCGTGCGACGAAAATAGAAACGAGGCTGTTATCCGGAAAAACGGTTTGCGGCGCGTCGAAGCGGGTCTCAACGTCGTTGCTTCTTCCCCGACGACACTCGCCAGGGATATCATTAAACTCCACATCTCCCTCCCATGCCCATCGCTGTTGGTTCCAAAGCCCCCGATTTCACCCTCAAGTCCAAGACCGCCGAAGGTCTGAAGGACATCAAGCTCAGCGACAATTTCGGCAAGAAGCAGACGGTACTGCTCTTCTTCCCTCTCGCCTACACCGGCGTATGCACGCAGGAAATGTGCGACCAGACCTCCGGTCTCGGAGAGTACGAAAAGCTCGGTGCCGATGTCATTGCGATCAGCGTCGACAGTCCTTTTACCCAGGAAGCTTGGGCCAAGGCCAACAAGATTGGCATCACCCTCGCGAGCGACCTGAACAAGGACACCACCAAGGCCTATGGCGTGCTGTTTCCGATGCTCGCGGGCATTGGCGACACCTCGGCCCGCGCGGCGTTTGTCATCGGCACGGATGGCGTCGTGAAATACGCCGAGCAGACCGCGACCCCGAAGGATCTCCCGAATTTCGCCGCGGTGAAAGCTGCGTTGAAGTAAAATCACCTGGAGCCGCGACCTTCGTGTCGCGGCTCCGTTTTTTTTGGCGATGAGGATGTCGCCGCCCTCAATTTTCGAACACCATGAGTCTCCCGAATCCGTTCAACACGCTGCAGACGTTTTCCGCCAACGGGGCGTCGCATAAATTCTATTCGCTGCCCGCGCTGGAGCAGGCCGGCTTCAAGGTCTCGCGCCTGCCGGTTTCGATTCGACTCGTGCTCGAGTCGCTGCTGCGCAATTGCGACGGCAAGCGCGTGGCCGAGGGAGCGATTCGCGACCTCGCGGGTTGGAATGCAAAGGCGGCGCGCACGGAGGAGATTCCCTTCGTCGTCGCGCGCATCGTGCTGCAGGACTTCACCGGTGTGCCGCTCCTCGTCGATCTCGCGGCGATGCGCTCAGCGGTCGCGCGGATGGGGAAGAACCCGAAGATCATCGAGCCGCTGGTTCCCGTCGATCTCGTGGTCGACCACTCGGTCCAGGTGGATTTTTCCGGCACCGCGGATGCGTTGGCGAAGAACCTCGAACTTGAGTTCACCCGGAACCGGGAGCGTTATCAGTTTCTGAAGTGGGGCATGCAGGCGTTCGACACGTTCAAGGTCGTTCCGCCGGGCATCGGCATCGTGCACCAGGTGAATCTTGAGTATCTGGCCAAGGGCGTTTTGAGCGACAGCGCCGGTGTCTACTACCCGGACACGCTCGTCGGCACGGACTCGCACACGACGATGATCAACGGCATCGGCATCGTTGGCTGGGGAGTCGGTGGCATTGAGGCCGAGGCCGGGATGCTGGGTCAGCCGGTTTATTTCCTCACGCCCGATGTGGTTGGCGTGCACCTCACGGGTGCGCTGCGCGAAGGCGTAACCGCCACTGACCTGGCGTTGACCCTCACGCAGACGCTGCGCAAAGCCAAGGTCGTCGGCAAATTTGTCGAGTTTTACGGCCCGGGTGCGGCGGCGCTTCCGGTTGTCGACCGCGCGACCATCGCCAACATGGCGCCCGAATACGGCGCGACCATGGGCTTCTTCCCCATCGATGCCGAGTGTTCGAATTATCTGCGCGCCACCGGCCGCGACGAAAAGCACCTCGCGGTTTACGAGGCGTACTACAAGGCGCAGAATCTCTGGGGCATCCCGCAGCGCGGCGCCATCGACTATTCGCAGGATCTGGAACTTGATCTCGCGACCGTCGTCCCGAGTGTTGCCGGCCCGAAACGGCCGCAGGACCGCATTGAACTGCCGAACATGAAGAAGGAGTTCACGGCCGCTTTCTCCAAGCCGGTTACGGAAAATGGCTTTGGGAAAAAGGCGGAGGAGTTCTCCACTGTTTCTGCTCAGGTCGGTGGCTCGCGCGTCGGCCATGGCTCGGTGCTCATCGCTGCGATCACGAGTTGCACGAACACCTCCAACCCGTCGGTCATGCTCGCGGCCGGCCTGTTGGCCAAGAAGGCGGTTGAGAAGGGCCTCCGGGTGAATCCGATCGTCAAGTCGTCGCTGGCGCCCGGTTCGCGGGTGGTGACCGACTATCTCGAAAAGACCGGCCTCGCTCCCTACCTCGATCAATTGGGTTTCCAAACCGTCGGCTATGGCTGCACGACCTGCATCGGCAACTCGGGTCCGCTTGCGGCACCGATCGAGGAGGCGGTGGTGAAAAACGATCTCGTCGCGGCGTCCGTGCTTTCGGGCAACCGCAATTTCGAAGCGCGTGTCCATCAGAACATCAAGTCGAACTTCCTGATGTCACCGCCGCTCGTCGTCGCGTTCGCGCTCGCCGGCCGCGTCGACATCGACATGTCGAAGGACCCGATCGGCAACGACAAGAACGGTCAGCCCGTTCTCCTCAAGGACATCTGGCCCACACTGCAGGAAGTCCGCGACCAGATGCAGGCCGCGCTCAAACCCGAGGTCTTCCGCAGGCTCTACAGTAACTTTGCCGCGCAGAATCCGAAGTGGAACGAAATCCCTTCGTCGACCGGAAACGTCTATCAGTTCGACGCGAAGTCCACCTACATCCAGGAGCCGCCGTTCTTTGTCGGCTTCGCGATGCAGCCCGGCACGATCCAGGCGATCACCGGCGCGAAGGCGCTCGGGATTTTCGGCGACTCGGTCACGACCGATCACATCTCGCCGGCCGGCGCGATCAAGAAGTCGTCGCCCGCGGGCCGTTTCCTGATCGACAACGGGGTGGCGTTTGAGGACTTCAACTCCTACGGCTCGCGTCGCGGTAACGACCGCATCATGACGCGCGGCACCTTCGCCAACGTCCGCATCAAGAACTTGATGCTCGGCGGCAAGGAGGGCGGCAACACCATCTACCAGCCGACGGGTGAGGAGGTGTCGATCTATGACGCGGCGGCGAAGCACATCGCGGCAAAGACGCCGCTGATCGTCGTTGCCGGTCAGGAATACGGCACGGGGTCCTCTCGCGACTGGGCAGCCAAGGGCACCAACCTCTTGGGTGTGAAAGTCGTCGTCGCGCAGAGTTTCGAGCGCATCCACCGCTCCAATTTGGTCGGCATGGGAGTGCTTCCGTTGCAATTCAAGGAAGGCACGACGGCGCAGACCCTGAAGCTCGATGGCTTCGAGACCTACGACGTCGTCGGGCTGAGTCCGGACATTCGCCCCCAGCAGGATCTGGTCCTGCGCATCACGCGCAAGAACGGCGAGGTGCTTGAAATCCCGGTGCGCTGCCGGATCGATACGCCGATTGAAATTGATTACTACCAGCACGGCGGGATCCTGCCCTATGTGTTGCGTCAGATTGTTGCGCGGAATTGAACCGGAAGTCGGGCGGATGCCCGCCCGATTTCTCCTTCTTCCACCGTTGGCGATGAAAAGGGTTATGCCGCTGTCAGCGCTCCGTCACTTGCCCATGTATTAAAGTAGAACATGTTTCAGTCGTCGGCCTTCCGGGCCGAATCTTCCCTTTCCCATTCGCATGTCTGAGACTGCCAGCAAACCCGTTTATCTCGTCGACGCCTACTCCGACCCGGTCGTGGTGCGCGTCGAGGGGCGCGCGAGTTTTCAGAACAGCGGCTGCCTGCGCGATTTCATCACCGAGATGATTTTGCGGGGCAAGATGCGCTTCGTCCTCGATTTTCAACACTGTGCCAGCATGGACAGCACGTTTCTCGGGGTCCTGGCCGGAGCCGCGATTGAATTGCGCAAGCCATCTTCCTTGGGCAGCCTCGTCATCGTTCGCATCGGGCCCCGCAACCTTGAGCTGATGCGCAACCTCGGACTTCACCGTTTGCTGACGATTGATGCCGGCGAGGCCGCGGTCAGTTTTCAGAAGTGCGATACGCCCCTGGAGGCGAAGAAATCCAGCGAACTGGAGAGTGCCCGTCTTGTTCTCGAAGCCCACGAAAACCTCGTGAGCGCCGATGAGACGAACCGGGCAAAATTTCAGGACGTGCTGGCGTTCCTTCGCAATCGCGTGGAGCAAAAATAGAGGACGGCGCCCGGGGAAGAGTGATGGGGTGGGGCGGCGTTTCCGATCGTGACCTCGAGTCGCGATGCGATTGACGAGGAAAATTTTTCTCGCGGCGCGGCACCTGGCGCGACTCACTCGTGCCAGTGGCTCGCACGATGCGGACACCCAACCACCCCAAACCCCCGGGCCAGGCGATTTTCCGATCGGTATTCGGAACGGGCGCGCTTGTCGTTTATTCCGCCGTCTTATTCGCGTTCGTTGCGCCGGCGGCCGCCGATTCCACCCCGAGCCCGCCGATGGTTCGAGTGGATGCCCTGGAGGAGCGCGACGCTGGGTTCCTCGACGAATTGCAGCGGCGGGCGGTGCTCTTTTTCACCGAGCAATCCGATCGACGGACAGGATTGACGCTTGATCGTGCGCGACTCGATGGCACGCCGGGAGAAGGACGTGCGCCCTCGAGTGTTGCGGCGACTGGCTTTGGATTGACGGCGTGGTGTATTGCGGACTCGCGGGGCTGGGTACGGCCGGAGGAGGCGCGCCGTCGGGTGCGGGAAACGTTGCGATTCGTCGCCGGGCAGCATGCTCACGAACATGGATGGCTCTATCACTTTGTCGACGCCACCTCGGGACAACGGATGTGGCGGAGCGAAGCATCGACGATCGACACCGCGCTCTTTCTCCAAGGGGCGCTGCTGGCGCGCGAATATTTTCACGACGCTGAGATTAGCGGGTACGTTGACCGGATTTACGCCCGGATTGACTGGCACTGGGCGCTCAACGACGGTGCGACGTTGAGCCACGGCTGGCATCCTGAGACCGGCTTCATCGCGCACCGGTGGGATAGTTACGCCGAGATGCTCGGGCTCTATCTGCTGGGAATCGGTGCGCCGGCCCACGCGCTACCCGCCGCGTCATGGGAGGCATGGCAGCGCAAGCCGGTCGTTTCGACGGCAGGGCGGACGTTTATTCAGTGCGGCCCGCTGTTTACCCACCAATACGCCCATGCGTGGTTTGATTTTCGCGGACGGCGCGATGCGCATGCGGACTATTGGCGGAATTCGGTGGATGCGACGCTGGCGCAGCGTACGTGGTCGGCGGCGCAGCACGATCGTTTCCCAATGTGGTCGGAAGAACTTTGGGGACTAACGGCCTCCGACAGTCCGCGAGGGTACCTGGCCTGGGGCACTCCGGTATCTGCTCACTCCTCGGATGACGTCAGCGACGGCACCGTCGTACCCTGCGCGCCGGGAGGATCGCTGCCCTTCGCCCCTCAGGAATGTCTGACGGCGCTGCATCGGATGAGGGAAGTAGGTGGCGCTTCGGTGTGGGGGCGCTACGGTTTTGTCGACGCCTTCAATCCGCAGACGGGTTGGTCCTCGCCTGATGTGATCGGAATCAATGTTGGCATCACTCTCGTGATGGCGGAAAACCTCCGCACGGGGCTCATCTGGCGTACTTTCATGCGCGCCCCGGAAGTGGAACGAGGGATGCGTCGGGCCGGGTTTTCGAAACCGGAGGGAACTGCTCCGCGGTCGTTCGTTGCGGCCGCGCTCCGGTAGGAGGCGCTCGACAAGCTGTCGCAGGTGACTCTAAGGCTTGGTCATGTCCTGCCCCACGTTGACGACGTTGCTCCCCCTGATCGTGACCCTGTATTCGGCGGTGTCGGCCGCGGCCGCCGATTACGACGTGGTGGTTTACGGTGGTACCAGCGGCGCCATTACCGCGGCGGTGCAGGCAAAGGTGATGGGAAAGACGGTTGTCGTGGTCAGTCCCGACCGGCATCTCGGCGGGCTGACCAGTGGTGGACTGGGTTGGACCGACACCGGCAACAAGGCTGTGATCGGCGGACTTGCGCGGGATTTCTATCATCGCATCTGGCAGCACTATGAAAGCGAAGCGGGCTGGCGGTGGCAGAAGAAATCCGAGTACGGCAACACCGGGCAGGGCACTCCTGCAATCGACGGAAATCAACGGACGATGTGGATCTTCGAGCCCAGCGCCGCGGAAAAGGTTTTTGAGGACCTGGTGCGCGAACACAAAATTCCGGTGGTGCGCGACGAATGGCTCGATCGTGCGAAAGGGGTCGTGAAGTCGGGTGCGCGCATCACGTCGATCACGATGCTCAGCGGGAAAACCTACACCGGGCGGATGTTCGTCGACGCGACCTACGAGGGCGATTTGATGGCGGCCGCGGGGGTGTCGTATCACGTCGGGCGGGAGGCCAATCGGGTCTACGGCGAAGAGCACAATGGGGTGCAAACCGGAGTTCTCCACCACCGACATCATTTTGGCGTATTGAAGGAAAAAATCAGCCCGTACGTTGTTCCCGGTGATCCCAAGAGTGGGGTGCTGGCCCGCGTAAGTTCGGCGCCGCCGGGCGTGTTTGGCGAAGGCGACTCGCGGGTTCAGGCCTATTGTTACCGCATGTGCCTGACGGACGTTCCTGAGAACCGCGTGCCGTTTGCCAAGCCCGCAGGCTATGACCCGAAGCAGTATGAGCTGCTCGCGCGAATCTATGCGGCGGGTTGGACGGAGACCTTTGGCAAGTTTGACCCGATTCCGAACCACAAGACCGACACGAACAATCACGGACCCTTCAGTACGGACAACATCGGCATGAGCTACGATTATCCGGAGGCGTCCTATACGCGTCGGCGCGAGATTCTGAAGGAGCACGAAAACTACCAGAAGGGCTGGCTCTATTTCATCACGACCGATCCGCGGGTGCCGAAGGAGGCACAAGAAAAAATGCGGAAGTGGGGCCTGCCGAAGGATGAGTTCAAGGACAACGGCAACTGGCCGCATCAGATTTACGTGCGCGAGGCGCGGCGGATGATTGGCAGTTATGTGATGACCGAAAACGAACTGCGCAAGAAACGGCCGACACCGGATTCCGTCGGCATGGGCAGCTACACGATCGATTCGCACAACGTTCAGCGTTACATCACGCCTGACGGCAGTGTGCAGAACGAAGGCGACATCGGCGTCCCCACTGGTGGGCCTTACGAAATCGCCTATGGCTCGCTCGTGCCGAAACGCGGCCAGGCTGACAATCTGCTCGTGCCGGTATGTCTCTCAAGTTCGCACATCGCGTTCGGATCAATCCGAATGGAGCCCGTGTTCATGATTCTGGGGCAGTCGGCCGCGACGGCCGCGGTGCTGGCGATCGACGCTAAGATTTCCGTTCAGGATGTGCCGTACGCGAAGCTGAAGGAACGGCTGCTGAAGGACGGGCAGGTGTTGAGCTATTCCGCGCCGGCGCCGCTCACTGCCACGCTGCCGGAGTCGGTCCGGAGAGTGGTCTTCCTGGGTGACAGCATTACCTATTCCGGCGGCTACGTCGCCGACGTCGCCGCTTATTTCGCGACGCGCCATCCCGGTCGGAAGATCGAATTCATCAACGTCGGGCTCTCCAGTGAAACCGTTTCGGGCCTTTCCGAGGAGGGGCACGCGGGCGGAAAATTTCCGCGACCGGATTTGCACGAGCGACTGGGCCGGGTGCTCGCGCAGACGAAACCGGATCTGGTGTTTGCCTGCTACGGGATGAACGACGGCATCTACCTGCCGCTGGACGAGGGGCGTTTTCAGAAATACCGTGATGGCATCACGTGGCTGCACGATCAGGTGGTCGCGGCCGGCGCGCGTATCATCCACGCGACGCCGGCGCCGTACGACGAGAATCGAGGGAAGAAGGAGGGCTATGCAGCGGTTTTGGACCGTTACGCGGAGTGGCTGCTGGCCCAGCGGAAGGCTGCTCAGTGGGACGTTGTCGATCTGCATTTTCCGATGCAACGCTTCGCGGTAGAGCAGCAAAAAGTAGTGCCATCATTCACGCTCTCCAAGGATGGCGTCCACCCCGATGAACTTGGGCATTGGCTGATGGCACGGGAAATTTTGCTTCATCTTGGGGCCCGGGATTTGGGAGTCGCGTCCAACGCCGCGGAAATGGTCGGTGCGCATTCGCAGGGAGCGACAGTCCTGTCACTAGTCGGTCAAAGGCACACGCTGATGCGCGACGCATGGCTGACGGCAACGGGCCATAAGCGACCCGGCGTAAAAGCCGGGAAGCCGCTGGTGGAGGCCGAGGCGCTTGCCGGTGATATTGATGCGCAACTCGCGCTTCTCAAATAGAAGCGTTGGGCCAGCCATCCCCGGGCCCTACTTGACCGGGCCCGCTCAGATTTCCCCGAGTCGTATGCACGCCACCTCGCGATTCGGTCCGGCGGCGACCAGCGGCGGAACGGCGGCCTGGCATTTTTCCCGGGCGTGGGGACATCGCGGGTGAAAGGAGCAACCGGCGGGTGGATCGATGGGCGACGGAGGATCCCCAGGCAGCACGATGCGCTGGCGGGTGCGTTCGACGTCGGGATTGGGCGTCGGGATCGCGCTGACGAGCGCACGGGTATAAGGATGGCAGGGACGCTCGATCACGTCGGTGGCAGTGCCGAGTTCGACGATTTTTCCGAGGTACATCACCGCCACGCGGTCGGAGATGTGTTTCACGACCGACAAGTCGTGCGCGATGAAGATGAGTGACAGGTTCATCTTCCGGCACAGTTGCGAAAGGAGGTTGAGGATCTGGGCCTGAATCGAAACATCGAGTGCGGACACCGGTTCGTCGGCAATGATGATGCGCGGTTCGAGCGCGAGCGCGCGGGCGATGGCGATGCGCTGGCGCTGGCCGCCGGAGAACTCATGCGGGTACTTCTGCATGAATCGCGGCGCGAGCCCGACCAACTGCATAAGCTGCGTGACGCGAGCGGGGATGTCGGCGGCGGGACAAACTTCATGTACGCGCAGCGGCTCCGCCAGCGTGTCGAATACCGTCATCCGCGGATTCAGCGATGCGTACGGATCCTGAAACACCATCTGCATGTGCCGGCGGACGCTGCGCAGTTCCTCCCGCGACGAGTCGTTGGTGAGGTTTTTTCCCTCAAGGACGACCGTACCGGCGGTGGTCGGCACGAGTTGCATGATGGTGCGGGCAAGGGTGGACTTGCCGCAGCCCGACTCGCCGACGAGCCCGAGCACCTCGCCCTTCGCCACTGACAACGTCACGCCGTCGACCGCCTTCACTGTTCCCACGTGATGCTTGAAAATGAGCCCGTGGCTGATGGGGAAGTGGGTCTTGATGTCGTTGAGTTCGAGAATAGGGGAAGACATGGGTTTTGCTGCGCCCGGGGTGGAGGAGAGTCGCGTTCGGCGATTGGATTTTGGAACGGGCTAGATCTCGCCAAGTTGGGCCCGCAGGCAGGCGTGGGCGTGGTTCGGGGCGCAGGTGGCGAGCGCTATCGCCCCCTGGGTGCATTTCTCCGTCGCGAATTCACACCGCGGGGCGAAAGAACAACCGGGAAGCGATTTCGACAGATCGGGCGGCATGCCGCGAATCGTGTAGAGTTCAGCGCCCTTGTCCTGTAAGGCGGGGATGGAGCGTTGCAGGGCGCGCGTGTAGGGGTGGCGCGGTTGGTGGAACAGCGTGCGGGTGTCGGAGGTTTCGACGATCCGGCCGGCGTACATCACCTGGACGCGATCGCAGAGCCCCGAGACAACGCCGAGATCATGCGTGATGAAAATCACGGCCATGCCGAGTTCATGCTGCATCTTCTTAATCAGCTCGAGGATTTGGGCCTGGACGGTTACGTCGAGCGCCGTCGTCGGCTCGTCGGCGATGAGCAGTTCCGGCTTGGTGATCAGTGCCATCGCGATCATCACGCGCTGGCGCATGCCGCCCGAAAATTCGTGCGGGTAGAGGTTGATGCGGCGCGCGGCGTCGTTAATGCCGACGGATTCCAGGGCGGCCAAGCCCCGGCGGAGGGCCTCGGCCTTCGTGATCTTTTCATGAATGAGCAGCGGCTCGATGAGTTGATCGGAAATCCGCAGATAGGGATTCAGCGACGTCATCGGATCCTGAAAAATCATCGCCACCCGCTTGCCGCGGATGCTGCGGGACTGGACGGGGGTGCAATGGAGGAGATCAACCCCGTCAAACATCGCGGTGCCGCTTTCAATCCGGCCGGGAGGTTGCGGGATGAGGCCCATGATTGAGTAGCAGGTCACCGATTTCCCGGAGCCGGATTCACCCACGATGCCGAGGGTTTCACCACGCTCGAGCGAGAAGCTTACTCCATCGACAGCGCGATAGACCCCGTTGCGAGTGTGAAAACTGGTGCGAAGGTCGGTGACAGAGAGCAGTGGCACAGAGGGAAAGCCGGAATCAGGGAGACGGTGGTCGATGCAGCGGTGCCGACACTGGGGATTGGAGGAGTTCGCGCAAGGCTGTCGCGACAGTTTCGGGCGGAAGATTGCGGAGTGAGCCTCCGCCGGTCAGGGGGCAATTGGGTGGCTGCAGGAGACGGGTCGGGGAGGAGAAAACCGGCCCGGTGCGCACGGGGTTAGTCGGCCCGAAGAGTCCGATCAGCGAAACCCCGAGGGCGTTGGCGAGATGCATGCCTCCGGTGTCATTGGTGACGAGCGCCCGGCAACTGACCAGCGCGTGAATAAACGCGACGAGATCCGTTTTGCCGGCGAGGTCGAGCACCCGCTTGGAATCGAAACCGGCTGCGATCTCACCCGTGATCGTTGCGTCGCTGGCGGTGCCGAACAGCAGGAAGGACTCTCCTGGCATCGACTCGATCAGGGCGCGCCAATGGGCGACGGGCCAGCGCTTCTCCGGGGTGTTTTCTGATCCGGGAATCAATGCGATGGACCGTCCGGCCGGGAAATGCGGACGGAGGTTGGAAAGCGGGGTGCACACGCGAGAAGCCTCGAGGCCGAAGTGGCGTAGGAAGTTCTCCCATAACTCAAGTTGGTGGTGTTTCTGCTCGTCGAAGCCCCGCGGCAGCGCATAGGAGTGGGAGAGGAAGGGACGCGGTTTTCCGGGGCGTTTGATGCCGAAGCGCTGGGGGCATCCAGTCAGCCATGCCTCGAAATCGCCCCGGAACGAATTGGTGAAGAGCAGCCACACGTCGGGAAACTCCGCGCGGAGCCCGAGAAAATGCGCATAGTATGCCGGGCCCTTGGTGGGTAGGGCGTGCAGCCGATCGGCCAGTCCGGTAGATTCGAAGAGTGGCAGGAATTGGGCTTTGGCGACGAGGGTGATTTCCGCGTCGGGTCGGGCGGCGCGGAGTGCGCGCAGAAGAGGCACCGCCATGACGACGTCGCCGAGCCAATTCGGCAGGCGCACCCAGATGCGAGTGCGTTGTGGCAGAGCTTTCAGTTCGCGCGCGGCGAGGTCGGCGGTGAGCAGGTTGCGCTTCGCCTCGAGGCGAAAGCGCCGTGACGGCATGTCCTGGTTCCGCCATCGATCATGAGCCCAGAGCCACGAGGCGCAGAGATTGTCGTCGGAGCTGAGGAGCGTTTCGAGCCACCGATTGAGGCCGAGGGTCACGGTGGTGCCCGAGCCATCATGCGCGATGCGATGCGCCCCGATTTCCACCCGCCAGAAACCGAGGCGGCGGGGAAAGATCCCGTAGACGCGGGCGTTGAATTTTTCCGCCATCAGGCCAGGCAGTTCCGTTGTGGCACAAACCCGGCCGAACAGGGTGGTCAGCGCACCCTGCAGGCCCGCATTTTGATCGAAGAGGACGCCGACGAAGCCGCGCCGACGGAGGATTTTCAGCGCTTCCGCAAAACCTTCCTTGCGCGAGAGAAGTTTCATGCCGAAACGCTCGCGCGAACCTTTCACGAAGGCGTTCGCGGCGGCGTTGTCGAGTGGCCGGAAGATGATGCCGAATTCGGGAAAGAGGCCGGGGATGATGAGCGGCTTCGCGGTCTGCACTTCCCAATAGGCGATGTGCGGGGAGCAGATGAGGGTCGCCGCTGGGTCCTGGGCATGCTGGGCATAGGCGGCGAGCAATTCGGGCGAGGCCGAGATGATCCGGCGGAACCGCCGCTCGTCGAGATAGGGAGTGGCGAGGGAGAGAAGGCCGGTTTCGATCAGGCGGCGACAGCTTTCCCGGCCGATGCGTCGGTGCCAGGCGGCGGGCTGGTCCGGAAAGGCGTGATGAAGGTTGGACAGAACGAGCCGGTGGCGGCGCGGAAAACAGAGGAAAATGAAATCTCCCAGCAGCGCGGAGAGCACACGCAAGACGGGTTCGGGGGTGTGCGCGGTAAGCCAGCCGGTAATTTTTAGGGAAATAAGCAGCACGCGGGCCTTCTGATTGCGCCGAGCGTGGGCCTTTGGCTATGCAAAAACCGAGACAATTTTTCCTGCCGCCGGGAGAAATTGGCGTTTGATTTTATTGGCGAAAAACCATGAAACGTAACGTTCGTGCCGCCGGATCCTCTCCCGCGTCGCCCGGTTCATGACTGAAATCCTAATCATCAAGCCCTCCTCGCTCGGCGACATCGTGCATGGCCTCCAGGTGGCAAGCTCGCTGAAAGCGCAGGTAGATCATCTACGCATTTCGTGGGTCGTCCGGGATATTTTCGCGCCCATCGTGCGCGCCTGCCAGGCGGTGGACCAGGTGTATGTCTTTGAGCGCAACGGCGGGGCGAAGGGCTTTCTCAAGCTCACGAAGGAACTGCGGAAGACCTCCTTTGACTACGTTTTCGATATGCAGGGGCTTCTACGCACCGGTCTGATGACGATGCGCACGGTCGCGACGAAGAAGATTGGGCGCTCGGACGCGCGGGAATGGTCCGGGGTGTTCTACGACGAAAAGGTGCCGCTGCCGCCCGAGGGGAAACGCAGCCACGCGCTCGAAATCCTGCTGCAGTTTTGCACCGTCATGGGTGCCATGCCGGAGTTGCGCGGCGCGCTGAAATTCCGCGACGTCGAAGGCCTCAATCTCCGCTTCGCCGACGCGCGCGGGGGCGGCAAGCCGATCGTGATGTTTGTCGACAGCCGGCGGGCGGAGAAGACGTGGAACGGCTTCAAGCAATTGACCGAGCTGATTCTGCGGGAGGATCGCACCCGCAAGGTCGTCTGGGCCGGAAGCAATTACGTGCATGATCGGGGCATTTTCCCTCCCGCCCAGTTTTTCAATGTCACCGGTAACACGAGTCTCGTTTCCCTGCCCGCCCTGGTGAAACGGGCTGACTGGGTGATCGCGAACGACAGCGGTCCGATGCATCTGGCGGCTGCCCTGGGGGTCAGGGTCGTGGGGATATTCGGGCCGACGGACCCGCGGCTGTTTGGCCCGTATCCGCTCAATGCCCCGAGCAATGTGGTCGTGCAGGCGCCCGTCGGCGACCTGAAGCTATTGTCGGCCAAGGAAGTTTATTCCCGATTTCAAAAAGCGCGCGCCCGTTTCAAATGACTTGTTTTGCCACGCCGAAGCGCGGTACCGCGCCGTGGTTCGCCGCATAAACGCTTTCCAACACCATGCTCGATCCGAAGCTCCTCCGTGAGTCGCCCGACCTCGTCCGGGCGGCGATTGCCAAGAAACACCTTGATGTCGATCTCGACGCGGTGCTTGCCATCGATGCGACGTGGCGCGCGCAGCTGCAGGAGGTGGAGGCGTTGCGCAGCGCCCAAAAGGCGGCGAATTCCGCGATGGCGGCGTTGCCCAAGGGGTCGCCGGAGTTTATTGCGAAAGTCGGAGAGATGAAGGCCGTCTCGGCGCAAGCCAAGGAGCGCGAAGGACAGTTGAAGGAGACCGAGGAGAAGTTTCGCCAGGCGATGCTCTCGATTCCCAATCTTCCGCACTCCAGCGTGCCGGAGGGGAAGACGCCGGAACAAAACGTCGTCTATGCGACCAACGGCGACGTGACGGCGGTGTCGCCCGACGCGATTCCCCATTGGGAGATTCCGGGTTTTGAGAAGCTCTTCGACTTTGCCCGCGGCGCCAAGGTCACGGGGGCGGGTTTTCCCTTCTACGTCGGCGACGGGGCGCGGCTGGTTCGCGCCTTGTTGCACTTCTTTTTGGATGAAGACGGTAAGGCGGGCTACGTTGAGGTGAATCCGCCGATATTTGTGAATGCCGCCAGTGCGACTGCCACCGGGCAGCTGCCGGACAAGGAAGGTCAGATGTACGAAACCACGCCGGATCACCTTTATGCCGTGCCGACGGCGGAGGTGCCGCTCACGAATTTCTTCCGCGACGAGATCGTCGATGAGGCTTCGCTCCCGATTTATCGCTGCGCCTATACCCCTTGTTTTCGGAGGGAGGCCGGCAGCTACGGCAAGGATGTGCGCGGACTCAATCGCCTGCACCAATTCGACAAGGTCGAGTTGTTGAAGTGGGTGCATCCCTCGTCGAGCTACGACGAACTCGACAAGTTGCGCCTCGATGCGGAGCGGCTCCTCCAAAAACTGAAGCTGCCCTATCGCGTCCTCCTCATGTGCGGCGGCGATCTCGGTTTTTCGCAGTCGAAAAAGTATGATCTCGAAGTGTGGTCCGCGGGACAGAAACGCTGGCTCGAGGTTTCGAGCTGCTCGAATTTCGAGGCGTTTCAGGCGCGCCGGGCGCAGATCCGTTTCCGGTCCAAGGAAAGTGGCAAGCCCGAGTTGGTGCACACGCTGAATGGTTCCGGTCTCGCGGTGCCGCGGGTATTGGCCGCGCTGCTTGAAAACAACCTTCAGGCGGACCGCCGCGTGAAGATTCCGGAGGCGTTGGTGCGGTATTTCGGCAAAGAGTATCTGACCTTTGCATGAACGCGCAGCGGGAGCGCGGGCCACTCGCCCGCACGGCGTGAGGCTGATGGGCAAGTCGCCCGCTCTCCTGGAAGCGGCCGCCAAACTCGCGTCGTTTTTCCCGCGGGAGAGGCTCGACCCTGCCGTTCTTGCGTGGGTCCGCGCCGCGTCCCGACGCACTGTATGGTCGATCGCCGTCTCCGGTGGTCCCGACTCGGTTGCGCTGCTGCTGTTGGTGTGGGCCCACTGGCCCGAGCGAAGGCGTCAATTGCGGGTTCTCCACTTCAACCATCGGTTGCGCGGTCGGGAATCACTGGCGGATTTGAATTTCTGCCGGCAGATTTGTGCGGGACTGGGGGTGCGGCTCGTCACGGATTCGTGGCTAGGGAACCATCACGGGGCGAGTGAAGCCGACGCCCGTCAGGCGCGGATGGACTTTTTCGAACGTCACGCCCGCACGGTATGGTTGGGACATCAGCAGGACGACGTCGCCGAATCGATCCTGATGAGGTTGGCCCGGGGAAGTGGGACCGGCGGACTGGCCGCGCCGCGCCCCGTGCAGGCCTTGACGAGTGGCCGGGTTCATCTCCGCCCGCTGCTCGGGCTCAAGAAGGTTGAAATCGTGAAGGCCCTGAGGTCTGCGGGGATCGCTTGGCGCAAGGACGCGACCAACCGGCGGCGGCAGTTTTTTAGAAACCGCATTCGCCTTGATGTTATGCCGGCGTGGGGCAAAGCCGCCCAGCGTGATGTGCTGGTGGGGGCGGCCCGTTCGCGCCTTCTTTTGGAGGAAGACGACGCCGCACTGGAGGGATGGCTGGATACCCTCCAGCCGCTGACGCGGGCCGGGCGCTTCGACGTCGGACGCCTGTTGGGGAAACCTCGGGCCATATTCCGACGCGCCTTGCATCGCTGGTTCCTGGTTCAGCCGCTCGCGGGTGCGATTTCCCGCCAGGCCTTTGAAATTCTGCTCATGACACTCGAGTCGGGAAAACCAACGCGGCAAAGTATCGGTCGGGAGGGCTTTGCGGTGTTTGACGGAACGACCCTGCGCTTCGAACCGGTAGGAAAGCCGCGCACGATTTTCCAGAGGCGCGCCAATTGACTTATCAGCAGGGAACATCCACGTTTAATCCTCAGTCCCAAACGTAAATGTCCGAACCCGAAAATAAAAAGTCCCGACGCCCACTGAAGAATCTGCCTCCGGATCGCTTTCAACCGAAGATGTTGATCTTCTGGCTGGCGTTGGTGGCGGCGGTGCTCGCCCTCCTTTACATCACTCCGAGCATGAGCACGACGCCCGAGATCCTGACGATTCAGGACGTCGTGGAGCGCGCGGAAGCGGGAAACATTAATCGTGAACCAGCCAAGGCGGCGGTCATCCGGCCTGACCCAAGCGGGGGACGCGACTGGTCGGCCATCGTCGGTGAAAGCCGTCGCGATGCCGCCGGTGCCTGGAAACCCTTCCGTGCGGCGGGCCGCGTGACGGAGTTGACGCACGAACGACTCAGCAAAACGAAGGCGTTTTCGGAGCAGCCCACCCAAACTCTCGTCACGTCGATTCTGGCGCAGGTCATTCCCTTCGTCATCATCATTGGTCTGCTTTATTTTCTGTTTGTACGCCAACTGCGCCAGGCGGGCCGTGGGGCGCTCAGTTTCGGCAAGAGTCGCGCGAAACTTCTGACGCGCGATCGGGACAAAATTACCTTTGCGGATGTCGCTGGATGTGACGAAGCCAAGGAAGAGGTGTCGGAGGTCGTTGAGTTTCTCAAGGACCCGAAGAAGTTCACCAAGATGGGAGGACGGATTCCAAAGGGAATTCTCATGGTCGGCCCTCCGGGCACCGGAAAGACGTTGTTGGCCAAAGCGGTCGCCGGCGAGGCTGACGTGCCGTTCTTCAGCATTTCCGGTTCCGACTTTGTCGAGATGTTTGTCGGTGTCGGTGCGAGCCGGGTGCGCGACATGTTTGAGCAGGGGCGCAAGAGCGCGCCTTGCCTGATCTTCATCGATGAAATTGACGCGGTCGGCCGCCAACGTGGCGCCGGCCTCGGCGGCGGCAATGATGAGCGCGAACAGACGTTGAATTCGCTTCTTGTTGAGATGGACGGCTTCGATACCAACGAGGGGGTTATCATCATCGCTGCGACGAACCGTCCGGATGTTCTCGACAGTGCGCTGTTGCGGCCGGGCCGTTTTGACCGGCAGATATACGTCGATCTTCCGGATCTCGTCGGTCGGGAACAGATTCTCCGGGTGCATGCGAAGAAGGTGAGTTTGGCGGAAAGCGTCGACCTCCAGGTCATCGCGCGGGGTACTCCCGGTCTTTCAGGCGCCGAATTGGCCAACCTCCTTAACGAGGCTGCGCTACTGGCGGCGCGCCGAGGGAAGAAGAAGATCGAAATGATCGATGTCGACGACGCGAGGGAGAAGGTGCAGTTCGGTCGCGAGCGCCGGAGGCTGATGGATGACGAGGAGAAGAAACTGACGGCGTATCACGAGGCCGGACACGCGCTGATTCAGGCGGTGCTCGATGACGGCCACATGCCGGTGCACAAGGTGACGATCATCCCGCGGGGCCGGAGTCTCGGCAGCACGATGTTTATTCCGAAGAAAGACATTCTCACCCACGCGAAACGACGGATGCTGGGGCAGATTGCGATGGGCCTCGGAGGTCGGATTGCGGAGGAACTGGTGCTCGGTGACGTCTCAAGCGGCGCCGCCGGTGATATCAAGCAAATCACTAAGATTGCGCGCCACATGGTCTGCGACTGGGGAATGAGTCCGCTCGGGCCCATCGCTTTTGGCGACAGTCATGATACTGTTTTTCTAGGACGCGACATCACCCGGAACGAAAATGTTTCGGAGGAGACCGCTCGGCGGATCGACGAGGAAATCCACCGCATCATCGAGGAGCAGTACAAACGGGCCACGGAAATAATCTCCGAGCGCCGTGCGGCGCTCGACAAGATCGCCGAGGCGCTCCTCGAACACGAGACGATCGATGGCAAACACGTCCTCGAGATTCTCCAATTTGGCGAAATCCGTTCGCCGATTGCCCCGAGTCTGACCAAGTCCGACGCGCTGGCGGCGGGGCGCAAGACAACGACGGAAAAGACTCCCGCGGCGGAACCGCCGCAAATCGGGTCGGCTCCGGCGCCGACGCCAGCGTGACGAAAGGCGGGCGATCGCCCGCCTTTTTCGTTGGGCGATTGGGTCGCACAGCTTCGGTGGCCAACTTTTCCAGATCGTTCTTGGATTCAAGCTGGGCTCCGCCAAGTGTGCTGCGTCTTTAACGCATGAAAATCTGTTGCATTGGCGCCGGGTACGTGGGTGGTCCGACGATGGCGATGATCGCTCTCAAGGCCCCGAACATCGAGGTGAGGGTGGTCGATATGAACGCGGCGCGCATTGCCGCGTGGAATTCCGACACGCTTCCGATCTATGAGCCGGGCCTCGATGAAATCGTCCGGCAGACGAGGGGAAAGAATCTGCACTTCTCGACTGACGTGCATGGTGCCATCAGGGCGTCGGACATCATCTTTGTGGCGGTCAACACACCGACAAAGACCTACGGTGTGGGCGCGGGACGGGCCGCGGATCTACGTTTCATCGAGTCGGTGGCCCGCACCATCGCGGAGCACGCCAACGGTCCCAAAATCATCGTCGAAAAATCAACAATCCCCGTGAAGACGGCGGAAACGATCAAAGACATTCTCGCGGCGAATTCGCGGGGGCATGAGTTTCAGGTTCTTTCTAATCCGGAGTTTCTCGCCGAAGGAACCGCCATGGCCGACCTGACGTTGCCCGACCGCGTGCTGATCGGGGGCGAACGGACGGAGGGCGGGCAAATCGCGCTGAGGAAATTGGCCGATGTCTACGCGCATTGGGTGCCGCGGGATCGGATTATCACGACGAATCTCTGGTCGTCGGAGCTCTCGAAACTCGTCGCCAATGCTTTCTTGGCGCAGCGGATTTCGTCAATTAATTCCATCTCCGCCCTGTGTGAGGCGACGGGCGCGGATGTAGACGAAGTGGCCAATGCGATTGGCCGGGACTCGCGCATCGGACCGAAATTCCTCAAGGCGTCCGTTGGTTTCGGCGGATCCTGTTTCCAGAAGGACATCCTGAATCTGGTGTACCTTTGCGAGCATTTTGGTCTGCCCGAAGTCGCAACCTATTGGGAGGAGGTCGTCCGGATGAACGACTGGCAGAAGCACCGGTTCGCGGCGAAGATTGTGCGATCGCTTTTCAATACGGTCGCGGACAAGAAAATCGCGATCCTGGGCTTCGCGTTCAAGAAGGACACGAATGACACCCGTGAGTCGGCGGCGATTGCCGTCTGCAAGGATTTGCTTGCGGAGCAGGCTCGCGTGGTGGTTTACGACCCCAAGGTCCCGGCGCATGAGATTCGGGCCGACGTTCTAGGGCAGGGGCGTGATGATCCCCGGCTCACCGTAGTGGACAATGCCTATGAAGCAGCCCGCGGGGCCCATGCAATCGCGGTTTTGACTGAGTGGGATGAATTCAAATCCCTGGACTACTCCAAGATTTTGGCCGGGATGCACCAGCCGGCATTTCTGTTTGATGGACGCAATATTTTGGATCTGCCAAAATTGCGCGCATTGGGCTTTCGCGCGACCGGCATTGGAAAATAGGCCGGTTCGCGACGGACGTTCCGCGACTTACGTCGCCGCCGTGGGTTTCTTGCTCCGCCAGCGCCGATAGCCGAGCAGGCCGAGGGCGCCGCCAATCATCATAGCCCCATACGTCGCCGGCTCGGGCGCCGGGGTGATTTCGTGCTTGGAACCGTAATCGAGCCATGCCGTGGAATTGCCGCTGTAACCGGTGAAAACGATTTGGGTTTCATCGCCGACGCCGCGCGTGTTGTAGCCGGGAATGACCGTCCCGGCGAGCCAGTTTTGGGCGAAGAAATAATCCACTCCGTTGACCCAGTTGGTGATGGTCAGGGTAACACCCGGATCGAGCCGGATGTTGGTAACGTCCAGCATCGTGGCCGCGCTATTGCCGAAATCGAGGATGGTGTCCCCGGTGATGTGGAGGGTGCCCAAGGTGACTCTGCTGCCCGGCGCGGTCGGCAGATAGAGAATGCCGCTCTTCAATTCCAGTTCACCGGCGAAATTGATTGTGCTGGTGAACGCCAGACTGCCACTCGGCACGGCTGCCGTGCCGTTGTGATCCTGGTCAGCGTCGATCACGATCTTTCCAGTGCTCAATCCCGCCAGGGTGCCGCCAAACGAACTCACCGAGTTGTTGCCGGCGACGATCAACGTGCCGGCCCCGGTGTCGACGGTTCCGGTTCCCGCAAAGGCCCCGATGGTCTCGGTGAGGCCGTTCAGGTTGAAATTGCCGTCGGAGTTGATGGTGACGCTCGCGGTGTTGGCGATTTGGTTGCTCGCGAGGAGCTTCAGGTTGGCCGAATTGGCGGCACCGCTGCCGTCACCGACGGTGACACTGCCCGAGCCGGTGGCATTCTGCCCGTCGGTCTTGTTGAGGAGCACCGTGCCGTCGGCGACCTGAAAACCGCCGCTAAAAGTATTTGAGGACGTGCCGGTCAGGGCAAGTGTGCCGAGGTCGGTTTTTTTGAAGGCCGTCGTGCCGCCACCGATGGTCGAATTGATCGTCAGATCGACGTCGCCATTCACCCCGTTGTTGCCCACCTGCACAATCCGGCTGCCGCTTGAGAGGTTGGCGCTGCCGAGATCAAGATTGGCGGTGACGCTCGCGGTCGTGGTGCCGACGCCGTTGAACGTGAAATTATTTCCGAGCGTGAGCGTGCCGGTGCCCTGCACGTTGCCACCGCTCATCGTGAGCGCGCCGATCGTGTTGTTGTTGGCCTGAAGATCGAGGCGACCGTCGGTCTGAATGGTGACAGCCGAGGAGGTGTTGATTTGGTTTGAAGCGTTGAGCTGGAGGATTGCCGAGGCGGCCGAGCCGATGCCATCGCCGATATTGACTGCGGCTGCCCCCGTGGCGTCACCGGCGGATTTGCTGGCGATGACGCGGCCGTCGTTGATGTTGAAGCCGCCGGTAAACGTGTTGCTGGTGCTGCCCCCGAGGATGAGGTCCCCTGCGCCGGTTTTATTCACGTAGTTGGCGTTCGCGGCCTGGGTGATTGCTCCACTGAGGGTGAGAGATCCGGTATTGGAATCGATCGCGACGCCGGTGTTGATTCCGCCGCTCAGGGTGATGTTGCCGGCCAGCGTGTTGGTATCAGCAATGTTCTTGATGCTGGGTGCTGAGGGTGGGGCGGCGGTGCCGTTCAGAGTGTACGTTTCCCCGGACGCGACTGTGACGTTGCCCTGAACACCCAAAGTGGCTCCAATCTGCACGGTCGTGCCCGCGGCAGTGGTGCCCAACGCGCTGTTATTGGCGACGACGAGGGTTCCGGCCGCGATGTTGGTTGCTCCAGTGTAGGTGTTGGCCCCAGACAGGACAAGCGTGCCGGTTCCGGTTTTGGACAAAACTGCGGCGTTCGCGCCCTGCCCGATGGCCCCGCTGAGGGTAAGTTGGGATCCGCCGGCGGAGTCGATCTTGACCGCGTCGTTCGCGGTGTTGGCCGTGAGGGTGATGGCGCCGGTTGAGGTGTTGATTCCGGAAAGATTCGCGAGTGCGGCGGTGCTGGGACTCCCACTGTTTGTGTTCAGCGTCATGGCTTCGCCGGTGACCGTGATGTCACCCTGCAGGCCGAGCGTTGCTCCCGCGGTGACCGTGGTCGCGCCGGTGGCTGAACCGAGCGCGGTGTTGTTCGCCGCTACCAGGGTGCCGGCCGAGACGGTGGTGACGCCATCGTAGGTGTTGGCGCCGGTCAGGGTCATGGTCCCAGTGCCGGTCTTGGTGAGCGCCAGGGTACCGGTGCCGTCGGAGATGATCCCCGAGAAGGTCGTCGAACTGTTGTTCTGGCCGGCCGTGAGCGTATTCGTTCCCGAGGTGCCGGTGACGTTTCCAGCGCCGGCAAGCGAACCAATCGTTTCGCTAAACCCGTTGAGATCAAACGTCGCTCCGCTGGTGATCGAAACGGCCGAGGTGTTGGTTATGACCTCTGAAGCTCCGAGGCGAAGCGTGCCGGCGTCAATCAACGTGGTGCCGTTGAAATTGTTGGCGGTGTTGCTGAGAATGACCGTGCCGCTGCCTGTTTTCGTGATGTTGCTGGTGCCCGTCCCGGCGGTGAGCTGGCCGCTGAATGTCACATTGGAGGTGCCGGCGGCCGTTAGGTTTACGCCCTTGTTGAGTGTGATGGCACCCGAGAAAGTGGAGTTTCCGGAGGCAAAATTGCCGCCCAGGGTGGTGTTCCCTCCGGTCGAGTTTACGGTTACCGCGCGGCCAACGGTGACAGCGCTCGCACCAATCAGCAGCGACGTGTTCATGGTCGACGTGGTGTTGGCATCGTTCACGACCACCGCGCCGGTAGAATTTCCAAGGGCCCCGATTGCTCCGGAAGCGGCGTTGGCGTTAATTTGCAGGGTGCCGTCGCGCACGGTGGTGGTCCCGGTGTAGTTGCTCGAAGCGCTTCCCAGAATAAGCGTGCCGGTGCCGGTCTTGAGCACCCCGGCGGTACCGGTATTCTGGCTGATTGCTCCGCTGATTGAGGTGGTGCCGGAGCCTGCGACCGTGAGATTTCCGGTAAAGTTGGTGGTGAGCGTGTTGGTGAGAGAGAGCCCGGTTGCGGCCGAAGAGGTGTTGGTGATGGTGGCCGCAGAGGTGTAGTCGGTTGGCAGGGTAATGGAATGAGCCCCGTTGTCGTTGACGATGATTTGGGCCGGGCCGGAACTTGAGTTCAGGATTAGGTGACCACTGCCGGTCGAACTGATGGTGTAATTGTACGCGGTCGATCCAACGGTGCTGTCAAAAATGAGCTTGCCGACGGTGCGGTTAGTGTTGGCGAGGGTGACCGTTGGGTTGGTGCTGAGCGTGCCGTTCACGTTTCCCATGATGGCAATGGCGTTCTGGGCGTTCGGGAACGCGGAGTTGGGATTCCAGTTGCCGTTGGTCGACCAGGTGCCATTTCCGTTTACGTTCCAAGCGGTGCCGGTGCTGCTGGGAACGATTTCGTAAAATCCGGTGCCGAGGTCGCTGCTGCGGTCGATGGTGGTGGCTGCCCCCCATCCGGTGAACGTGATCGAACTGACGGTCGGTGCGCCCGACGCGCTGTAGACTACTAATTGCTCGGAGCCCTTGCCGGTGAGGGAACCGGACCAGTTGTCGATGTTGAGCGCGGTGGCTAGCGTCCCGAGTCCGCTGACGCCGGTGGCTCCATTGAAGCGCAGCACGCTGCCGTCGTTGAGAAAATCGATCGCCGAGGTGGCGGTATTGGTGGAAAGCTGACGGAGTTGCTCACTGAAGCTGCCGACATTGAACGTGCCACCGGCTAGAGTGAGGTTGGCGTTGTTGTTGATCTGGTTGGCCGCGCCGAGCGTGAGGGTGTTGCCCGCGTTGACGGTGATGTTGCCGACGTTGCCTAGCGCGCCCGTGGCGTTGTTCAGCGTGACGATGCTTCCGGCGCCGCCATTGAGCGTGAGGTTGCCGGAAAAGGAGCTCGCACCGGTGAGGTTGACGTTTCCCGTGCCGACCGTCGTGAGGTTGCGGGACCCGCCGCTCTCGCCGATGGCTCCGGCGAGGGTGAGGTTGCCAGCGGTCATGCCCACCGTGGTGTCGGCAGCGAGGGTGATGGGACCGGCCACACTGTTGTCACCCGACAAGTTTCGAAGTGCACCATTATTGGATACGCCCGTGCCGCTGAGCGTGAGTCCCTCCCCGGAAGGAACAGTAATATTACCCTGGAGGCCGAGGGTCGCCCCGGAGTTGACCGTCGTAGCGCCGTCGGTTGTGCCGAGGGCGCCGCTGCTTGCGGCAACAAGTGTGCCGTAGGCCACGGTGGTTGCACCCGTGAGGCTGTTGCTACCCGAGAGGATGACGGTTCCGGTGTTTCCAGCCGAGCCGGCGGTGAGCGCCGCGGAACCTGCGAGGTCTCCCGTGAAGGCCACGGTGCCACCGGCGGCGGCGATGACGGTCGCGTCCCGTCCAAAGCCAATGTTGCCGTTGAACGTGTTGGTGCCCGAAGTATTGGTTCCGCCCAAGGTGGTGGTGCCGGAGGAATTCTGGCCGTTGACTGAGATGCTGCGGTCAATCGAAACGCCCCCGGTGGCATTGCCGATGAGCAAGGCGAGGTTGTCCGAGGTGCCCGTGCCACTGTCGCCGAGTTGGACCGTCGAGCCCGAGTTGCCCAAGCTGCCGTTGGCCGAGACGGGAGCGTTGGTCGTGACTGTCAGGTTACCGTTCCGAAGGGTCGTGGTGCCGGTGTACGCGTTGGCCGTGCCGGAAAGCGTGAGAGCGCCAGCGCCGGTCTTTACCACGGAATAGTTGCCGGTGATGTTGCCGGACGCGGTGAGGGAACTGCCGGCCGAAACGCCGATGGTCGTATCGCCCGTGGTCGTGATGTTGCCCGAGATTGTATTGGAGCCGGCGATACTCTGGATCGCGCCGGCGCCGGAGACACCCGCACCAGTGACGGTGATATTCTCGGCGCTGCTTCCGGAGAGGCTGCTCAGGGCGAGCGTGGCGCCATTCGAAATGGTGGTGGGGGCGGCGCTCGTGCCCAGCGTGCCCGCGCCCGAAAGCTGGACCGTGCCGGCCGAGATGGCCGTGGTGCCGGTGTAAGTGTTGATTCCGGAAAGAACCAGCGTACCGGTGTCGAGTTTAGTGAGGCCGAACCCGGTGCCGGAGACGACGCCCGAGGCGGTGAGGTTAGTGCCGGCGGCAACTCCAATATAGGATTCGGCACTGAGCGCGATATTGCCGCTGAGGGTGTGATCCGCGTTGAGGTTGCGCAGCGCACCGTTGCCGCCCACTCCCTGGCCGGCCAACGTCAGGCCCTCACTGCTGGTGAACGTGCTGCCACCGAACGAGAGGGTGGCTCCGCTTGAGACGGTGGTGCCGGCGGCGTTGGTGCCGAGGCCGGTGGCGTTTTGTACCTCGATGGTGCCCGCGCTGACGGTGGTGACGCCGGTAAAGGTGTTGGCCCCGGAGAGCGTGAGGGTGCCAGTGCCAGACTTGGTGAGCGTCCCAGTCCCGGTCGAAACGACGCCGGAGATCGCAGTGTTGCCGGAGCCGGTGACGGTGAGGTTTTGATTTGTTGCGGTGATTCCTCCGGTCGAAAGCGTGAGCGTGTCGGCGTCGCTCTTGACCGTGGTGGCGGCACCGAGGGTGATGATTCCGGTCAGGGTGTTGTTGCCGGAAACATTGCGCAGCGCTCCGTTGGTGCCGACGCCCGTGCCGCTGAGATTCAGGGCTTCGCCCGTGACCGTGATTCCGCCCTGGACTTCGAGCGCACCGCCGCTCGCAACCGTGGTGCCGCCGGTCGTGGAACCGAGGGCCGAGTTCTTCTGGATGTTCAGCGCGCCGCCGGAGTTGATTGTGACCGTGCCGTCGAAGGTGTTGCTGCCGGAGCCCGAGAGCACGGTCGTGCCGGTGCCGTTCTTGACGAGGCTGAGGGTTGCGGACGCGCCGTCGGCGATGTTGCCGGACAACGTAGTGTTGG
This sequence comes from Opitutia bacterium, assembly GCA_947474365.1. Classification (GTDB taxonomy): domain Bacteria; phylum Verrucomicrobiota; class Verrucomicrobiia; order Opitutales; family Opitutaceae; genus ER46. The sequence goes on from CANJIU010000038.1 coordinate 46,739, forward strand.
AATTGAGGCCGCCGAAGGTAAGCGTCAGCGCACCGGTCCCCGTGGCGGTGATGTTGCCCGCTCCGGCGATCGAGCCGACTGTATCGCTGTATTGCACCAAATCGAGAGTGGCCCCGGAGGCGACGTTGACGGCGGAACTGTCGGAAATGCGGTTGGTGCCGGTGTAGGCGAGCGTGCCAGCGTTGACGTTGGTGGCGCCGGTGTAGGTGTTGGCGGCACCGAGGAAAAGCGTTGATGCACCGGTCTTGGTGAGGCTCCCGGTACCGGCGATGACGTTGGAAATTGTCATGTCGGTCACGGTTTCAAAGGTGCCGCCGTTCGTGCCGAGGGTGAAACCTCGATTGTCAGCGGCGAAATTCACGGCGGAAGTGAAAGAGCGGAGCGTGCCGCCGTTCAGTGTGATTTGATCGGCGACCGCCGTGGCGGGGGCATCACCGATCTGGTTGGCGTTGCTGATGGCGATGGTGCCGGAGTTGATCGCCGTTTTGCCGGTGTAGGTGTTGTCGGCCGCGAGGGTCAGCACGCCGGTGCCGTTCATCGTAAGGCCGCCGGCGCCGGTGGTGATCGTTCCGCTGATCAGGGTGTTGCCCGAACCTCCGACTGTGACGTTCTTGTCGGTTCCTGTGATCGCGTTGGCCGCGTTCAGGGTGAGGTCCCCCGTCGAATTTTGGTTGATGATGAGGTCGTTGCTCAGGGTCAGGCCGGCGCCGATGGTGTTGACGCCGGTGTTGCTGGTCGAAATTGAGGCACTGCCCCCGGAAACCGCCATCGTGATCCGCTCGTTGCTTGAGGGTGTGATGGTGTAGCCATTGCTGCCGCTGAAGACGAGGTAGCCGGCGGAACGGGCGGCATCGAGAGTGACCGTCGAATTTGCGGTGATCGCGGTGCCGAAAACGGAGGTCGTGCCGGTGCCTCCGGGATTCGTGACACTGAGATTGGCGGCGTCCTTCCAGTTGGTGCCGCCGGCCCAGGTTCCGCTTCCGGTATTGCCCCAAGTGTAGGCGGCACCCGTGTTGGGTACGACTTCGAAGACGCCGCCGCCGCGATCGATGATTTTGGCGCCGGTGCCAAAGCCGGTGAACACGACATTATTCAGAAACGTGGTGTTGAAGGCCGTGAGTGAATTGACGAGCAATTGGCTCGCGCCTCCGCCGGTGGGACTGCCGGCCCAGTTGCTGATGGTGAGTGTGCCGCCGGTGTAAGCGCCGGTGCCCACGCCGAGCAGACCGGCGAGCGAGTTGAAATTGATCGCCGACGAAGACAGGAGGGAAAGCCCGTTGACGGTGTCGCTGTTTCCGTTGGTCGAAAACGTGCCGCCGTTCAGGACGAGCGAGGAGGTGAAGACGTTGTTGGCGCCCAGGGCGACGGTGCCCTGATTGATCTGCAGATTGCCGGTAAAGGTGTTGGCACCGGAAAACGTCGTGGTTCCGGTGCCCGTTTTCAGGATGTTGCCCGTGCCGCTGGCGATACCCGAAAATGTCGTGTTGGTGTTGTCCGTCCCGATGCTGAGCGAGCCCGATCCCAAGGTCACGCTGCCGGAGCCGGCGAGCGAGCCGACGGTATCGGTGCGGCTGTTGACGTCGAAGGTGGCGATGCCCGCGACGATCACGGCCGTCGAGTTGGACAGGGTATTGTCGGCGGTGAGACGGAGGGTGCCGGCATTGATATTCGTCGCCCCGGTGTAGGTGTTGGTGCCTCCAAGGGAAAGTATGCCCGTGCCCGCCTTGGTGAGGCTGCCGGAGCCGGCGGCAATGCCGTTGTAGGTGAGCGTGGTGCCACTGTTGGTGTTAATCGTGCCACCGGAAGCCCCGAGGGCGATTCCCCGGTTGGCGTTGAGTTCGAAGGTCGCCGTGCTTTGGAGCGTGCCGCCATCAAGAGTGAGTTGACCCGCTGTCGCAACCCCTGGTGCAGTGCCGAGCCCGGAGTCGGCACCAATCGCAACCGTGCCGGCGTTGACGGTGGTGCTTCCGCTGAAGGTGTTCGTGCCGGAAAGGGTGAGGGTGCCACTGCCGACCTTGGTCAGGTTGTTGCCGCTCGCACCGGAAACGACCCCGGTGATTTCGAGACTGCCGCCGTTGACTCCAATCGAATTTGTTCCGGTGGTGCCGAGGGCAACATTGCCGGTCCAGGTATTGACGCCTGTGCTGTTGAGGAGCGCCCCGGCGTTGTTCACCCCGGTGCCGTTGATCGTCAATGCTTCGGCGGCAAACGTTGTGCCAGCCCCGGCGAGTGCGAGCGTGCCGCCGGAATTCACAGTCGTCCCCGCAGCCGTGGAACCGAGAGCCGTCGCATTCTCGATCTGCAGGATGCCGGCATTGACGGTCGTCGTTCCAGAATAGGTGTTGGTTCCCGAGAGAACCGCGGTGCCTGAATCGGATTTAACCAGGGAACCACTGCCGGAAATCGCTCCGGCGAGGACAGTCATTCCAGTGCCCTTGAGCCCGAGGATGTTGCCACCGGTGTCGATGTTTCCGCTAATTGTTAGCTGGTTGAACTGGGGCGTCTGGTAGGAGATGTTGTTGTTCACGTCCAGATTGCGGTTCATCTGGATGTCGAGGCCGATGGTGTGGCTCGCATTGCCGCCGGCGTCACTGGTCAGGTTGATCGCAGTAAGGCCACCGACGGTGGTGGAATCGAAAATCAATTTGCGCCCCTCGGAGGTCGAGAACGTGTAGGCGTTCACCCCGCTCAGGTACATGTTCGTGATCACCTTGTCGCTGCCGGTGACGTTGATATTTTGCGCCGAAGAAACGTACGTGCTGTTGAAGAGCACATTGGACTTCAGGGTTGGGTTGGTTTGCCCCGCCCAGTTAAGAGGGTCGTTGGCGCCTGTTCCCCACACGCTGTTGCCGCCACCGCTGTCGCCAGGGCCGTTCCGATTGTCCCAGATGAAATTTCCGCTTCCGGCGGTCGCGGTGATCTGAAGCAATCCGCCTACCTCCGTGATCATCGTTCCGCTGCCCGTCCCCGCGCTGAATCCCATCTTCAATTGCTCCGGTCGCACGAACGAACTCAGGTTGACGTTGAGCAGGTTATACCAGAGTCCGTCCTCACCGAATTGCATGCTCACTAGCAGCTGGCTGCTCTCGTTAATCGTAATCGATACGTTGCGATATTGGGTGCTCTGGTTCGGACGCACCGTGGCGGTGGGAAAGCCCATCGTGTAAGGCAGGGCGGGCACGGTGCCGTCACCAACATCCTGTACCGTCGGGCTGCCGGTGTCGGTGTAATCCCGGTTGCCGGTACCTGCGAGATAGTTGTAGCCCGTGGTCCCCTGACCTGGGCCACGAACCGACACGGAATTTGCCTGGAGGGCGGCGGTGCCGCCCTGCCGACCCTCGCCTGCGACCGAGAAATTTCCATAGGCGTCGAGCGCGACCGCAACGAAACCACCGTTCAATCCGTTTACGCCGGTCTTCTGCGCATAACCCATCGAGCCGCCGTCTGCGCCGACCTGGAAATTCTTGCTCGCATCATAGAGGAAGAAGGTGAGGCCGTCGGCACCCGTGCTGTTGAAATTGTTACCACCCCACAGATTCACTCCGAAACCGATGGTGACGCTGTTCCCCGCCGACGGGATTGGGGTGTCGAAATAGACCGCGTTGTGCGTGTTGAGAGTGTTGTTCGTGAGTCTCATCCAGCCGGAGCCGGAGGGATCGATGACACTGCCCGTCTCCGGATCTCCACTACGTGGCGCGGCACCGGACGTCAGCGTGACGTTGGGGGTTGAATTTCCGGCGGGATTCAGCACCCATCCGGCTGCGGTCGAATTCTTGAAATCCTCGGAGTAGGTGAATTGTGCGAAACTCGTTGTTGCCAGGACGAGTGCGGCTACCAGCGCTCCCCACAGAGTGCGGGCGGATCGGGCAGGAAGTACTCGTCGGAAAAGGGGCATTTCGGTTCAAAGGGACCATCGGCACATTCCGCAGGAACTACAATGAGAAGGTAGGGGCAACCCCCTAGTTTTAGTACGTAGAAGGTAGGGCGTATTAATACGATGCTGAGTCGCGAATGAACAATCAGTGAGATTCACTGCCATCACACGGTCCGAAGCCGGCTTTGGGTAAGAGGATATTTCAGCCCAGCCGCCCCCTGCTTCTGCTCGTTCAGGGTCGCTTCTCGGGGGCACGATGAATGTGAGGAGTCCAGCGGGCGTAGCTTGGGTCTTCGTGCAGGAACGCATCGGGCGCATCCGTGGCTTGGAACACGTTGTGGTTGAGGAGTCTCGGAAGCAGATCGGACAGCAAGTAGGGCGCCGACTTGACGTTGGCCGGCGGCGTCGACCAATGCCGGAAATTTTCCGGAGTGATGAGCTCACCTCGCAGTTCATCGGTGGCAATCCGCGCCAAACCGCGATTGAGGTCGAAACGATGCCACGACTCGCGCCGAGCGTCGGCGATTACGCTGACTTCAGGTCGTCCCAGCCCATGGGCAACCAGAGCCAGGCTTAAATAGGAGTGAACCACCCGCGGTCGGAGGGCGCACCACGTTCGGATAGCGGCAGCGGCGGTCCGGATGCCGAGCACGGACCCCGGTCCTTCACAAAACATAAAGCCGCCCGCTTCTTGGGCCTGCACGCCAAGCCGGTCGATCGCCTGAAAGATTCCCACGCCGGCCTCCTCGTCGTTTGTCTCCCAATTGGCGGAACCGTCCGCCCCCATCCACCCCACCTGCACCTTCGCCGATGCCGCATCGATGATGAGGAGAGGGGAGTGTGCGGTGAGAACCTGGCGAAGGGTCGGCATTTCTCTGCCACGAAACGCCGCGACCCCGGTCCGTGCAAGCGCTCAGAATCCGTCATTGACCGAGACCCTTCCCGCTCTAGCTTGGACAATTCTTTCAACACAAAACCCGTCCGCACCACCGCCGTGAACGTCCAACTGAACAGTGTCTCCGCCACCCGCAAGAATCTCGTCGTTACGCTCGACCCGACCGAAGTCGATGCCGAGCACAAGGCCGTGGTGGCCGAAATCGCCAAATTCGCGCGTATTCCCGGCTTCCGTCCGGGAAAAGCTCCGGCGGCGATGGTCGCGAAGCGTTTCAACAAGGAAATCGTCGACGACTTCAAGCAGAAGGTGGTCGCCAAGGCTTACCGCAGCGCGCTCGAGCAGGAGAAGCTCGACGTGCTTAACGTCGTGAATGTCGAGGACGGCACCATCGCCACCGGGACTTCCGCCACGATCACGATCACGCTCGACGTGCGGCCCGAGTTTGAGCTTCCGGACTACAACGACCTCCCGACTGAAATCGCGCCCACCGAAGCGACCGACGCTGAGATTGACAATGTCATCCAGGGTCTCCGTTCCGAGCGGGCTGATTTCAAGCCCGCGGAACGCGCTGCGCAGAAGGGCGACTACGCCAAGCTCTCTTACGAGGGTAAGATTGATGGGCAAGCCATCACCGATCTCGCCCCTGACAAGCAACTCTACGGCAAGGTCCCGCAAACGTGGGAAGAGGTCGAGGGTGCCAACGAGGGTGTGATTCCGGGGTTGGGCAAACAGCTCGCCGGTCTCAAGGCCGGTGACAAGAAGGACGTGACCGTGACCTTTCCGGCAGAATTTGCCGCCGTCCCGGCGCTCGCTGGGAAGAACGCGGTATACTCGGTGGAGATTCAAGAAATCCGCGAGCGCGTCTTGCCGGAGCTCAACGCCGAGTTTTTCAAGGCCCAGCAGGTCGACGACCTCGCCGGCCTTCAGTCACAGGTGCGCACCAATCTGAAGATGCAGAAGGAATATCAGAACCGAACGGCGCAGCGCCGCCAGGTGACGGAACTCCTCGGTGCCAAGGTTGATTTCCCGGTTCCCGATTCTTTGGTCGAAGCTGAAACCCAGTCCGTGCTCCGCCAGTTTATTGAGGAAAACATGCGGCGCGGCGTGCCCCAGGAGCAATTCGAGAAGGACAAGAAGGAACTCTTTGAGGGCGCCCGAAAAGCGGCGTTCAATCGCGTGAAGCTCCAGCTCATCCTTGCGAAGATCGCGGAGAAGGAAAAAATCGAGGTAACCAACGACGATTTGAACAACTTCATCTACCGCGAGGCGTCCCGTTCGAATCAGAATCCGGACAAACTGGCGAAGACGCTCGCCGGTGATCGCGAACAGCTCCGTTCGATTCAACAGAGCATCATATTCGACAAGGCGGTTGATTTTCTGGTGTCCAAGGCTAAGGTTTCAACTGTCGAGCCGAAGGCTTGAGCGGTTTAACCTCCTCCAACACCACGTGAGCTACTACGTCCCAATCGTCCTAGAGAACACCGGCCGCGGCGAGCGGTCGATGGACATCTATTCCCGCCTGCTGAAAGACCGCATCATCTTCATCGGCACGCCGATTGATGACATGGTGGCTAATTTGGTGATCGCCCAAATGCTGTTTCTGCAGATGGAGGACTCGAAGAAGGACATTCACCTCTACATCAATTCGCCCGGCGGCGTCGTCACCGGTGGCATGGCCATCTATGACACGATGAATTTCCTGCAATGTGACATCGTCACCTATTGCGTGGGAATGGCCGCAAGCATGAGCACCGTACTCCTGGCGGCCGGCACGAAAGGCAAGCGTTTCGCGCTGCCCAACAGCCGGGTCATGATTCACCAGCCCAGTGGTGGCGCGGGCGGACAGGCAGCCGATATTGCCATCGCCGCACGCGAAATTCTCCGCTGGCGCAAGACATTGAACGAAGCCATTGCGCGGCACACCGGTAAATCGGCCGAGGTCATCGAGAAGGACTCCGATCGTGATTACTACTTGAGTGCGCCCGAAGCCAAGGAGTATGGAATTGTCGACCACGTCGTCAGTTCCACCCGCGAGGCGCAGACCGTGGTTCAGACGGCGGCCTGATTCCGGCCTAAACGGGTGGACCTTCGGGTCGATTGGAGGATTTGCGGTGGCTCGCGCGACCGCACACCGACACTCTCGTCTCGACAGATCTCCCTCTCTCCCGTCACTTTCTCTCCATGGCAAAATCCGCCCGCATGACCCTTTGCTCGTTTTGCGGCAAGTCGCAGGCCGAGGTCAAAAAAATCATCGCGGGTCCGGGGGTCTACATTTGTGACTCCTGCGTCAACGTCTGCAAAACGATCATCGACCGTGAGGTGAAGGCGCCGGCGGTCGACGCCAAACCCGCGTTTCGTCTCGTCAAGCCTTCGGAAATCAAGAAGACGCTCGACGACTATGTGATCGGCCAGGATCACGCGAAGAAGGTTCTCTCGGTTGCGGTTTACAACCACTACAAGCGCCTGATGTTCGACTCCGGGCAGACGAAGGATTCCGCCGCGATTTCCCCTGAATTCAGCGACGTCGAGGTCGAGAAGAGCAACATTCTCCTCGCCGGACCCACCGGCTCCGGGAAAACGCTGCTGGCGCGAACACTCGCGAAGATTCTCGACGTCCCGTTTGCGATTTCCGACGCGACGACCCTCACCGAGGCCGGGTATGTCGGCGAAGATGTTGAAAATGTGGTTTTGCGCCTGCTGCAGGCGGCCAATTACGACGTGAAGAAGGCCGAGTGCGGCATCATCTACATCGACGAAATCGACAAGATCGGGCGCAAGACGGAAAACGTTTCAATCACCCGCGACGTTTCGGGCGAGGGTGTGCAGCAGGCATTGCTGAAAATTCTGGAAGGCACGACGTGCAATGTTCCTCCGCAGGGCGGCCGGAAGCATCCGAATCAGGAATACATCCAGATCAACACGTCGAACATCCTCTTTGTGTGCGGCGGCGCCTTCGTGGGGCTCGATTCAATCGTACAGCGCCGCATGGGCACGCGTAGCCTCGGTTTTTCTTCAATCTCGGCGCAACACGAGGCGGCGTTGAAGCCCGAGCAATTGATGAAGGCGCTCGCCCCCGAGGATCTGATCCGCTACGGGATGATCCCCGAGTTTATCGGTCGGCTGCCCATCGTGTCGGTGTTGGACCAACTCTCGGTCGCGGACCTTGAGAAGATCCTGCTGCGGACGAAAAACGCGATGGTGAAGCAGTATGCGAAACTCTTTGCGATGGACGGAGTGAGGTTGAAGCTGACTCCGGATGCCGTGAAGGCGATTGCGTGCAAGGCCATTGAGTTGAAGACCGGTGCGCGGGCACTACGGTCGATCATGGAGAATATGATGCTCGAGGTGATGTACGAGCTGCCGCAGCGTGACGACGTCGCCGAAGTCGTGATCGATGCGGCCGTCGTCGCCGGTCGACGCAAGCCGACCCTGCGTCGCGTGACGAAGACCGAGCCCAAGCAGGACGCCGCCTGAGGATCCTGCCGCGCAGAATCCCCGGCTGGCGCCTCTGGCGCGCTCGTTACCAGTGCGCGTAATCGCCCTTTTCGAGCGCTTTCGCAAATTCGACCAGCAGCACTACGCAACGTTCAACGTCTTCGAGATCCACGACCTCGCTCGGCGTATGCATATAGCGCAGCGGAATGCTGACGAGACCGGTCGCGACACCACCGCGGCCCATTTGGATCGCCCGGGCATCCGTACCGGTGGGGCGCGGGTCGGCCTCAATTTGGTATGGAATCTTGGCCTTCTTGGCGGCGCGTAGGAGCCGGTCAAAAATCTTGGGATTGATGTTCGCGCCACGGCACAGAATCGGGCCGCCCCCGAGCTTCGTCTCGCCATATTTCCGGTTGTCGCAATCCGGGTGATCGGTCGCATGGCCTACGTCGATCGCCACGGCGATGTGGGGGTTCACCAGATACGCGGAGGTCGTGGCGCCGCGGACGCCGATTTCCTCCTGGGAGGTGGCGACGCTGACAATTTTTGCGGCAAAGGGCTTCTTTTCCCGGGAGAGCCGGACGAGGGTTTCCCCGACGATATACGCGCCGACTTTGTTGTCGAATGCGCGGGCGGTCCCGATGCTGCCGCTGAACATCTCCAACTCGTGATCGTAGGTCGCCACGTCGCCAATCGCGACGCGTTCCAGCGCCTCGGCTTTGGAGCGCACACCGATGTCGATCCAGATTTCGTGCTTCTTTGGCACCTTCTTCCGATCCTCGTCGTCCATCAGGTGAATCGCACGCTTGCCGGTGACGCCTTTGACCGGGCCGTTCGCCGTCTGGATAATCACGCGTCGGCCGGAAATCACGCTTAGGTCATGACCGCCGATCGTGTCGAAATAGAGGAATCCGTCCTTGTTGACGAAGGTGACGATGAGTCCGAGCTCGTCCATATGGCCGGCGAGCATGAGGACCGGATCGCCCGACGGGTTGAGCGTGGCGATCCGGTTGCCGAGGGCATCGTTGGCGTAGGTGTCGGCCGCGGGTTTGACGTGACGGTCAAACACGGCCTGAGCCTCGCCTTCATAACCGGACGGTGAGCGGGCGTGGAGCAATTCAGCGAGGAAGGGTGGGACTTTGTAGGTCGACATTGGTTTTAGTCTCGCGCTGCGGGGGGCGGGCGCAAAACGTTTTTTGCGCATGACGATTTATCCTGCCATCGATATCAAATCCGGTCGCTGTGTGCGGCTTACCCAGGGGCGTGCCGACCAGGAGACCGTTTATGCGGAAAATCCGGCTGATGTCGCCCGGGAATTTCGTTTGGCGGGCAGCGGCTGGGTCCATGTGGTGGACCTCGACGGAGCGTTTGCGGGTGAGCCGCAAAATCTCGCGGCCGTTCAAGCAATCGCTGCTGTCGGGATGAAGGTGCAGCTGGGTGGTGGCCTCCGTACTCGCGCTGCCGTGGAACGTGCTCTGGGCTATGGAGTGAGCCGCGTGGTGATCGGCACCCGGGCGGCCGAGAGCGAAGCGTTTGTCGGCGAACTCGTTCAGGCCTTCGGCGAGAAGATTGCCGTGGGGATCGACGCCAAGAACGGCCAGGTCGCCGTCAAGGGTTGGGTGGCGACGGCGGCAATGAGCGCCCTCGCGCTCGCGCAGCGGATGGATGCGCTCGGCGTTGCCACGCTGATACACACCGACATCGGGACCGATGGCATGCTCACTGGACCAAATTACCCGGCGCAGGAGGCGATGCTCGGCGCGGGAAAATTCCGGGTGATTGCGAGCGGCGGAGTGAGCCGGCGGGAAGATGTCGTGAAATTGACAGAGCTCTCGCGCCGTTACGCCAATCTTGACGGGGTAATCGTCGGCAAGGCGCTTTACGAAAAGCGCGTGGATCTGCCGGACCTATTACGGATCGCTGGCTAGCGCAGCGCGCTAACACCGCGGAGTGAAGAGATAGTCGCCACCAACCGTCACTTCGGACGCGTTGCCGACGGCACCGATTTTGCGGGCCGCATAGTTCAACGGTGAAATGAGTGCCATCATGCCGTCGAGTTCCGACTGGCTGTGGAAGCCTGCGATGAGGATGGGACGTGCGGCTGCCAGGCTGGTTCGCATCCCGGCCAACGCGTGGTGTCCGTGTCCCTCGACGTCTATCTTCACAAATTGTGGGGCGCGCAGTTCCCCTGATTTCACCAAATCATCGAGTCGCAAGGTGCGCACGTTGATTGCACCGACGTCGGCGGTGCGGGTCTCACCGTCGTACGGCAGATGTGTCGACGTTGCACCGATGTCGCCGTACGTGTACAACTCCGCGGAGCCGGCCTGATCCGAAACGGCCGCTTTGTAAATCTTGAGCCAAGGCACAGCATTGGCGCGGTGATGGCGAGCCAGCCGGGCGTGGCTCAGCGGGTTCGGCTCAAACGCTGCCACCTGGCCCTCGGGCCCGACCCGACGGGCGAGCCCAATGCTGTAGAGGCCGAAGTGCGCCCCGAGATCCCAGCAGGTCCAGCCGCGGATGTTTCCCTGGCCGAGATTGAGGAGCACCGACTGAAGTTCGGGTTCGTGGGTGCCCCGCCAGTACGAGGAATAGGGAAACAGCGTCCAGCGGGCGCCGGCGGCAATGCCGTGCCTTACCGTTACCGGCCAGAGCCCGAGTGGAGTGCGCGAGAGTACGCGGGCCGCGGTGGCCTTGAGCAGGCGATTCATGAGCTTCCGATTTTCTCGGCAATTTCCTCTAGCGGATACGTGACAATTTCGGCGAGCGTGGGATGATACCATGGGGCCCGCAGCAAGTCGAAGACGGTGGCCCTCATCGCGAGCGGTCCGGAAAAGGCGTGAATCAACTCACCGGCGTCCTTGCCGGCGATTTCGGCGCCGAGGATGCGACCGCGTTTGGGCTCGGCGATCACCTTCACATAACCATAATTCGCATCCATCAGGATTGATTTTCCGTGATCGTTGAAAGGATAGCTCGCGACGAGATAGGGCGTTCCATTCTCCTTCACCGCACCTTCGAGCAATCCAATGGTCGCGAGCTGGGGATCGGTGAAGACGACGTTGAGCAGGAGGTTGTAGTCGACGGGTTTGATTTTTTTCACGCGGGCTGCGTGTCGGGCTGCGAGTTCCCCCTGCTGGATGGCGATGTGCACGATTTCCGCTGGGCTGGCGCAATCGCCTGCCGCGTAAATATGAGGGATGCTCGTTTGCTGCCAGCGGTTTGTGATGATTTGCCCGTTGGCGCGGGTCTTCACTCCCACCGCCCCAAGACTCAATGCCGCGGTATTCGGTTCTCGTCCGAGGGCGTTGAAGAGATGGGCCGCCCGCCGGGTCTTGTTCTTTCCGCCGTGCCGAAACTCCACCGTGAACCCGCGACGATCATGTCCGACTCGCTCGAGATGGGTGCCGGCGAAGAGTTCGATGCCTTCGTCGACAAACGCCTGTTGGACGACGGTCGACGCCTCAGGCGAATGATCACGTAGGATGTTGGGACTTCTTTGAATCAGTGTCACTCGCGTTCCGATTCGGTTCAGAAATTGAGCAAGTTCACAGGCCACGATGCCGCCGCCGAGCACGATCACCCTCTTCGGGATGAAGTCCAGGTCGAGCACGTCGTCGCTCGTCCAGAACGGAACGGCCGCGAGTCCCGGGATGGGCGGCACACTGATTTTTGATCCGGTTCCAATCAGGACGAACTTGGCGTGAATCGTTTCCCCGGACGAAAGTTCAAGGGTGTTGGCGTCCTTGAACCTCGCGTGGTCCCTGATGAGTTCGAATCGCCCTGACGTCAGCGCCTGCAGGCGGTAGTCGGCGAAATCCCCGATGATTTTCTTCTTTCGGGCGTGAATCGCCCGCATGTCGGCGCGGGCGAAAGGAATCTTAAGCCCGAAGGTCTTCGCCTTTTGGGCCAGATGAAGCACGTCTGCGATGTAGAGCAACGTCTTCGAGGGCATGCAGCCGCGGAGAATGCAAAGTCCGCCCAGATCGCGTGCGCCATCGATCACGGCGGATTTCAGGCCAAGCGACGCCGCCATGCGGGCGGCGTTGAAGCCCGCGCTGCCGCCTCCGATGCAGACAAAATCAAATGATTTCATGGTTGGTTCAACGACCTCGGCCAAAAAGCATGACGTGGATCGTCTTCAGGACGATTGTTGCATCCAACAAAAACGAGAAATGCCGGACGTAGAAGAGGTCGTATTCCAGTTTCCGAATTGTGTCTTCGACGCTGGCGCCATAGGGATAGTTTACTTGGGCCCAGCCCGTAATTCCCGGTTTTACGAGATGGCGGAAATGATAACAGGGAATCTCACGCTCGTAATCTTCCACGAGTCGGCTCCATTCGGCCCGCGGGCCGATTAGGCTCATGTCACCGACGAGCACATTCCACATCTGGGGAAATTCATCGAGGCGGGTGGACCGGAGCATTTTTCCGATCCGGGTGATACGATTGTCGTTTTGTTGGGTGTAGAGCGCGGTGCTCGCCGTCGAACGCATCGTGCGCAGTTTGAAAACGCGAAAGGGCGCGTGGTTCTTCCCGATGCGCGTCTGCGTGAAGAAAATCGGCCCGCGGTCCTCAAGCCAAATCGCGAGACCGCAGACCGCCATCACCGGGGCGGAAACGACGAGGCCAATCAGGGAAAAGGCGATGTCGCTGGAGCGTTTGAGCCGCTCGAAAACCGGTTCGCGGGCAATTTGAAAGCCGTCCTGGAAGAGCCATGTCTGGTTCAGACGGTAGAGGGGGATTTTCTGCCAATAAACTTGGTGAAACAACTCCAGGGTGTAGGTGGGCACCCCTGCGAAGTAGAGTTCGACGAGGCGTCGTGAAACCTCCGGGGGAAGCTCACGGGCGGTCTCGCGGAGCACGATCGCCTCGACGGCTAAGCGGCCTTGTTGGATGTCATCCAAGATATCCTGAAATCGCCGGGAGCTTCCCTCGCGGGCTGGGTCACCCAACGGTAGCGGGTCGGTCTCGGTGGCGCAGAAGACGACCTTTTGGCCGAAGTTCATCTTCTGGCACTCAGTCTGGAAAAGAATGCGGCTGTCGCGATCTCCGAGGAAAACCAGGCAGTGTTCGCCGCGGAATTTCAGGGTGCGGAGGTAGATGCTCCGGCGATAGGCAAGCGTCAGCGGGATGAGCGCGAGGAAACTCAGCATGATTACCGCGCGACTGGATTGCAGGGCGTAGTTGCTGGTGATGAAGGCGTAGGTCAGCAGCAGAATCGCGAGCATCACCGTCACGAGGGCGATGGCGTGCTGGCTCGTGTAATCGACGCTGATCATGTCGGTGCGGGCCTTGTAGCCGTCGATCAGGTAGACGGCAAAAACCGTCGCGGTCACCGGCGCGGCCAGTGCGAAAAGCATCAACTCGTCGTGGAGCGGCAGACCGCGGAAGAACGCGATCAGGTTGAACACCGTCACCGTCGAAACGACGTCCAGCACGAGAAGTGCGAGGGCGATGGTGCGATGTCTGCTCATGATGACAGTGAAGGGACTGCCGCCGGAGCCGGACGCGAGCAAGCCCCGAGCGGTGCCAGCAAAAACTCCCATTGTTCGACGGCGGAGTTGCAGGTGTGCCTCATGCCAAATTGACGCGCGGCTGCGGCGAAGGCATTTCGGTCCATCGGGTTGGCCGCCAGTCGGCGGATCGCGGTGGCGAGTTCGGTCGTGTTTTCACGCGTCCCGACAATGCCCAATCCCGCGGTTCGGACCAGCGTCGCGATCTCGCACTCTGCCGGGCCGATGAAAATCACGGGACGACCGACTGCACAGATCCCGTAGAGTTTACTGGGAAACACGAACCTTTCGCATCTCGGGCGGACGGTCACCAGATGAAGGTCTCCGACTCCAAGAGTGACAGCCAGCCGCTCCCGAGGTTGTGCCGGGAAAAAGTTGACGTTGTGTAGACCACGTTGCCGCGACGTCGCTTCGAGTTCGGTGCGCTGTGCGCCACCGCCGATGAAGGCGAAAGTTACGGTCGTGTCGTCCCGCAGCGCCTCGGCCAGGGCCAGGATCGAACCAAGATCGTGGACACGGCCGAGGTTTCCCGAGTACGCGACAACGAACTTTCCGTCGAGACCCCATTCGTGGCGAAGCGCCGCGACATCTCTGGGGTTCGGCGGGACAAGTCCTGCGGGAGCCCAATTGGGGATGATCGAGAGTGCCGAAGGGGAGACGCCAGCGGCGGCTATTACAGAGGCCATGTCTTCACCGAGTGCCACGCAACGATCCGCGGTGAGCCAGGCACTGTCTCGCAGCGGCTGGGCAAGCCTCAGCCAGAACTGTCCGGCGAGTTCAATGGCCAGTTCTGGATAGACGTCCTGCACCCAATGCACCATACGCGCACCTCGCGCACCCGCAATCCACGCCGCGCCAATTCCCAAGAGCGGCGGATCCGTGAGAGCAATCACGATTGAATCACGTCTCGTTTGGAAGCTGAGTTGCCCGAGCGCGCCGAGGTAAAACGTGAGGAAATCGCACGCCTTGCCGAAAATCCCGTGTTCGTTCCACCGGGTTCCCCGGACCCGGCGAATCTGCACCTTGTTCTGCACTTCGCTCTCCGGCAGCGAGCGTGCCCCGGAATGACTGGTAATTACATGGACTTCGTGGCCGCGGGCCGCAAGTGCCTCGGCCAGGTCGGTCAGGAGTTGGCCCGTAGCCGGGGTTTCGGGCCAGTAAAAGCGATTGACGAAGATTAGGCGCATGGGGCCGGCCTAACGTCGCAGCGCTCGCATCGCTTCGGTGGAGAACGCCTCGTAGCGTGCGAGCAGCTTACAGTACTGCCAGCCCGCCGCGCCGTCGAGAAATCCGCCGCGGAGAAGATACTGATAGATGAAACGCAAAATCGGACGACAGTGAAACTGGTAGCTGTAGTGTTTGAGGGCGCGCCGACGTCGCAACCGTTCCCGCGCGAAGAGATCTTGGGGGCGAAGATCCGACTTTACCGTCATATGGTGTTGGGCCTCGATCCGGGCGTAACGACGGTGTTTTTCAATCCACTCGGACTCGCCGCCGGATGACAAATCATGCAGGTAGCTGGCGCGGAGATGCCCCATGCGCATGTGGTGTGCCTCGCGCTGCCCGTGGCCGACCTCGATGAATTCGAATTCAGGGGCTCGTACGTAGCGCGCCTGGTAGGCGGGAAAGTCGGTGCAGCGCGGAATCCAGTGACCGTTCCATAGCATCTTCGGGGCCGCATAAAATCCATCGATGTCGCGGCGAACCGACTCGGTGCGACACTCGGCGTCGAGTTCAGGGGTCATTTGCTCGTCGGCATCGAGGTGAAAGACCCACGAATGGCGGAAGGCGATCGTCCGCTGCGCGTGATTGCGCTGGTCGGCGAACGTGTCGAAGCGACGGGTGAACACGCGCGCGCCGGCCGCCTGGGCGATCTCCGATGTCCGATCGGTCGATCCCGAGTCGAGCACCACGATGTCATCACATCCCCTGAGAGAAGCAAGGCAGCGGGGCAGATCCCGCTCCTCGTTCAAGGTCAGAATCAGAGCGGAATAGGCGTGCAAGGCTCGGAAATTAATAGCCACACCGGTCGATGCGAATAGTGCAAAATCTTCTGTTTTGCGTAGTATTCTGGTCGGTTCTTACGACTTGCTTCGCGTTTCCCAGAACACCCAATGCATCGGCGGCCGGAACTCGCACAGCGCAACTGCGATGTCCCGTGGAGACAAATGCCTGAGTAATTCGGGATACTCGGCGGGCAGTCGACCGCGGCTCGCGACCACTGTCGCGGTATGGGTCGATTCGAATCGCCGACAAAGGACGTCAAGCTGATTCGTGCCGTTTCCAGATGGATGAACTTCTACAAGTAGGTCTGCGGATCGAAGGTTCGGTGCGAGCTCGAGATCGAAGAGTTCACTTTCGGCGCCTTCAATGTCGCAAACCACAAGTGTCCCCGGAGCACACAATTCGTTGAGTCGCTTATGATCGCATTCGATTCCAAGAAGCAATTGCCGATGCACGTGATTGAGCAATGCAAGATGCGCTGACGCCTTGAGGGCATCGGGATTGAGGTCGAACGCCCACACTTCCGTGTCGGGGAATCGCAGAGCCAAACCGACCGCATAATATCCTTCTGCGCACCCAATATCCACGATGCGCAAGTAATCGCGGTGAAAAATCTTTTCCAGGACCGGATGTAGTTCTGCCTCGTACGAACCGACCAATTTTGGTGCGAGTGCGCTGCCTACTGCGTCGGGTCGTAGAACCAATCCTGCAAAGGGCCCACGCGGCACACGGCTTCCCTGCTCCGAAATCAATTTCTGGGCCACGCGGCCACTGTGATCATACTCCCTTTGGAGCGAGTTTTGGGCGCGCCTGGTACGCCAATGCCGGTATTTCTTCGCCATCCAGTCGTATGTCGACGCCGAAGTGAGCATTCTTGCGCATGCCTTTACCCCGACGGTCGCAGGCGGGAGGGATGAATTCGAATTCATCGATTGCGTGGGGAAGTTTGAACGTTGGCTTGATGGTTTTTTAGGGCACACTCTCGGCCTCTGCGTTAGACCCTATTACGATGGCTTTGTCGCCCTGCGGCTCCTTCGTCAGGCAAAATTTGCCCACCCAAAGCTCGCGTTGATTCGGCAAATTTCGATTTGATACCAAGTTAAATGGGGGTTGCTATCAGACCTCCCCGGAGTGCGCGTGAGTCGACGCGGACCGTGAGCCCGTAGCTTCGCGATCCTGAAGCCGTGCATAGTGCACAGCGCAGAAGAAGCAAAGCCACCAGGAGAGGACGACCGCGACATTGCCAAACGGGAACTCCACCCAACCGTAGATCAGGAGGAGAGCGCACCCGCCCAGGAGATAGCCCGAAAAACTGCTCGCAAAATGATGGCGCCGCAGCCGGAGGAGAGGAACGATCGCGCACAGCGCCAACAGGCTCGTTCCCACGAGCCCGTGCTCCGCGGAGGCCTGAAGCCAGTCACTGTGGGCGTCATTGTAAAACACCGGCAGCCGGTCCACCCGCGATTCCCGCGAGTTGAAAAGAGTAAAAACGTGCGGATACGAAGCCATGCCCCAGCCGAACAGCAGTTTCTTTTTCGCCATTCGCCAGGTGTCTCCGTAAAGCTGCGCGCGTGCGCCCAAGCCTCCGATGGCCTGCATTTCAGAGATCTGCTCGCTCGATTTCGACAGTCTTGCGACGATCGATTCCTTCGCGACAAACCAAACCGCTCCACCTGCAATCAGCAGCGCGGCAAACACCCCGATGAGTGGCAATGCCACTGATTCGTTGAACTGCCGGCGTACTTTCACGAGGCGTACAATCCAGTGAGCCAGTGCCGCCCCGAAAAGGATCGTTGCCAGGATGCTCGACGAGCGGGAGCCACTCAGAGGCACGGTGACTGCCAGCAGCAGGATTACGACAATGCCGCCAAATGCCGGGGTATGGAAAAAATCTCGAGCCTCCTTCCTTCGGCCGTAATGCCAGGTCAAGGCGAGGCCGCTGGAAATCATCAGAAGCATAAAGGCGCCCCAGTGGTTGTGGTAGACAAACGATGCAAAGAAGAAGATTTGCCGGGTGGGGACCGTGTCGAAGAAAAGCCCCTTGGCGTGACTGAGCTTCTGCACCGTGCCGAACACCGCGAGAGCTGCCGCATTGGAAACCGCGATCAGCAGCAGCAGTCGGATGGCGCGTCGCTGCCGCAGGACGAGCGCCAGGTTGAAACACGAGATCCAAAGCGCGTCGAAAAGCCAGAGGCCCTTAAGTCCGAGCATGGGTCGGGCCGAGCTGGGAAAACCGGCCCATCCGCCGACATTCAGCATCACGGTTTCACCTTCGTACTTGGCTTCGCGAAAGCTCGGGTTGATGCACCCGAGCAGGACGAAGGCGTTGAAGGCCGTGAACGGAATCAGCCAGCTGAGGGGGCGCATCCAACCCTCCTTCCAGGCGGCACGATCCTGCAGGGCGGAAAACGTAATCAATGCACCGAGGCTTCCCCACCACGTGATCAGCGTTTGGGCTAGGTCATGTTGGCCTCCGAACGCCCACGTTGTGCCGACCAGCAGGGTCGTCGTATGAACGAGTACAATCCATTCCAGTGTCCGCAAGGAGCGCTTGGGCGAATGGAGGCGCGCGCTGGCTCCTGGCGCATATTTCAGGTCGCCGGCGTTGGGTGCGAAGGAAGCGGTGTCGTTACCGCTCATCGCGTACCCCTTGGAGCTGTTGGTAGAATCCGTTGAGAAGTTGGGCGGAACGATCCCAGGAAAATTCCTGCAACACCCATTCGCGGGCGCGGCGGCCGCGGTCGCGAAGGTGCTCGGTGGGTTCAGACGTTGCAGCTTTCAATGCGCTGGGGTATTCGGACCACGGCACGCACCATCCGACGTTGCGGCGGGCAATTTCCTTCCAAGGGGTCGAATCAGTGACAAGCACGGGAACTCCCTGAGCCATCGCCTCAGCCACGACGAGCCCGAAGTTTTCGTTATGCGACGGAAGCATGAACAAAGAAGCCACGGAGTAGGGTGGTGGCTGACCAACGCCCGAGAACGCGGCGACCCGCGTCCGCCCGGACTGGCGACGTGCGTATTTTTCCAGCGAGTCAGGCGTGTAATCTTGCGGAATACCAACGAGCAGGAGCAGCCAATCCGGCGGTCCGTTTTCGTTCCACGCATCGATGAGTTCGATAATGCGCTTCTTGGGATGGAAACGGGAATAGAAGAGCGCAACCGGCCGTGTCGCGGTTTCGGGGCAAACCGTGTGCCAGTGCTTCAAGGCGGTGGACGAAGCCTCCGCAGTCGGGGCGTCGACTGCGTTGGGCGCCACACAGACCGGTTGGGTGAAGCCGAGGTTGCGGACATCCCGCTTTTCCTCGGCGCTGGTCACATGCCAGCCGTCGGCGGCCTCGAGTGCCCCGGGATGAACCAATCGCCGGGCAAGTTGCTTCCGCCAATTCCGATGCCGCCAGGCCCATTCGCTTAACATGCCGCGCGGAGAAATGACCAGCAGGCTGCGGTGGGTGACCGCACTGCGGTGGGCGTAATGCAGCGTTCTCAGCCACAGCGAATGATGATGTACGACGTCGAATTTTTCGGCGGCAAGCGCGCGCTTCAAACCGGGGGACGGACACACTCTCCCGGGCCATCCGCGCTTGAAGGTCGTCATGCGAAGCCCGCCCTCGTTTTCGACGACTGTGGCACTCACACGGGGCGAAGCCGCAAACAGGTCCACGTTGTTTCCACTGCGCGCCAGTGCGCCGCACAAGGCCCGGACGGAGCGACTCGGACCGCCATGGCGCTCCTCCATGCTCGGCACAATGTGACAGAGTTTCATGGCCGGCGCGGTTCCGGGCGATCCTTGATCGGGTGGCAGGGCTGTCCGACACAGATCTTTCGGGGAGGCAGGCTCTTCACGACGACGGAGCGCGCCCCGACGACGCAGAGTTCTCCGATCGTGACTCCGGGGCCCACAAAGACATCGGCGGCAAGCCACACGTTCGCTCCGATCACAATGGGTTGGGCGACCAGCGGCATGTCCCAGCGTGTGAAATCGTGCGTACCCGCGCACAGATGGCAGTTCTGGCTGAGATTGGCCCCGCGCTCGAGCGTGATCGGCGCGAGATTATAAAGCGTGACGTTCGGACCGACCATCGAACGCGGCGCGAGCCGGAGCTTCCAGGGGAAGGTGATTCGAGCGGTCGGAAAGACGACCACCTTTTCCGGTTCGGGAATCTGCGCCCCGAACAGGCACAGCAGGCGGGTGCGAAAACCGTGCAGCGGCCTGGGGCTCCAGCGGAAAAATGTCGCCTGCACCGCCGCCCAGAGCCATCGCGCCAACACCTCACGGAGGGGGTAGGGCGTGACACAACCTTGGGCGAGGTAAGGTGGTTCAGTTTCAGGCACCGGGTGAACGTTTGTTTGTGGGTGCGGCGATGAGCGTGGTAAAGCGACCCAGCAGCAGGCGGGAGGTCTCCGCATAGTCGAATCGGCGCGCGGTCTCCTGTGCTTCCAGGGCGAGTCGATTTCGAGTGGTTGGGTCCGTCAGCAGCTTGGCGAGAATTTCCGTCAACGCCGCCACCGCCGTCGGTTGGGCGTGGTCGAAATCGTATCCATTCTGTCCTGATACGATTAGGTCGCGATAACAGTCGAGGCGTGACACCACCGGCACCGCGCCGGCTGCCATCGCTTCGATCGGCGCGATGCTCAACCCCTCGCCCTGGGCAGCCAGGCTGGGGTAGCAGAAGACGTCCAATTCGCCGTACTTCCTGGCGAGCTCCCGCTTGTCAAACACCGGCGGAACAATCGCCAGATGATCGCCGAGTCGCGAGCCGTAGGTGGCCCGCAGCGAATCGACATATTCCTGGCCTCCACCGCCCTGCGGAATGGTGTACGGACCGATGAGGGAAAGCCGCCAGGGAGGGAGGTCCTTTCGCGCCGCCAGCGTACATGCCGCGTCGAGCAATTGTTCGAGGCCCTTCTCGGGGTGGATTCGGCCGACGTACCCGATCTGCAGCGTGTGGCCCGCATTCCCTTGGGCTCCTGCGCTCCGATGCAATTCCCAGTCGATGGGGTTGGGAAACTGAAAGATCCGACTGGAGAGCGCCGGGCTCTCGCTGATCGCCTTTTCCGCCACGGCTCGACTGGTGGCCAGCAGCAGGTCGGTACCGCCGTAAAAACGGTTCTGACCCTTGGGCATTCGACCGAGGACAACGGCGACCCGCCCGGCGGACGGCCGCAGTCGCTTCAGATAAACCGGAAGCGAGACGTTGTTGCAAACGACGACGTCGGCCGGCGGAAGCTGGCGCATCACGCGGAAACCCCAAAGAAAATCGAGCACCAGGTTGGTCGGCAGATTCTTGGTGTGGGTGTTCCCGGGCAGTCGCCGATGGGTGAGGCGGCCGAACGACTCCTCATTGGGCAATCCAGGCCAGCGACGTGAGAACAGCGTCACCTCGTGGCCGTCCGCCGCCATCAATTCGGCGAGCCGATGCCAGATCTTTTCCGTGGCTCCGCCCGCCAAGGCGGGAACGGGCAGGAAGAAACCCATGACGATACTAATCTTCACCGGCTGACGGTGGAGCGCACTGCCGCCATTAGTCCAGCACTGGCAGTGGCATAGGTATAGCCCGAAATTCGCGAGAGCACGCGCTGACGGTATCCCTCCCGGTCCTCGGCGACGGAGGTCAGGGACTGTGCCAGCGCCGACTGCAGGCCATCAGGATCGGTTGCCGAGAACACCCAGCCGGTCTCCCTTGGGGAAACGAGATCGCGTTGGCATCCCACCCGATCACTTACCAAGGCGGGGACACCCATGTGCATGGCCTCGTTTACCGCCAGCCCCCAGGTTTCATAGACTCCGCGTGAGGGCAGCGCGAAAACATCGGCGAGCAGGTAGCGCGCGGGCATTTCACTCTGGTTCGCAAAGGGCAGAAAATGGACCGTGCCCGGTTCGGCAGAGCGCGCCTGTTCGAGCAGGGCGGATTTCTCCTCCCCGGCGCCGACGAAGACGAGAGCCGTACCCGGAGCGCGAATTGCCATGAACGCCTGCAGCAATTCGCGGGGTTGTTTCGCCGGCAGCAATTTGCCGGCAAACAGCACAACCCTGGTCGAAGGTGAAAGTTGCAGGGAGGTGCGCAGCGCGTTCGCGGCTGCGCGATGCTCCCGGTTCGAACGATTGAAGAAGGCGTCGTTGACGGCGTGGGGAGCGAAAAAGAGACGCGACGTTGGCACCCCCAGTGTTCGGAAATAATCGAGGTTGGACTGGCCGACGTAAGTGACCGCGGCAAACTGTCGATAGACGAGATGAAGAAAGAGGCGTCGTAATCCAACGGGCGTATTCCGTCCGATGAAGTGGGAATCGCCCCGAAAGATCAGCGGAATCCGTCGTCTACGCGCCCAAAGAATCGTGCGCAGATGGGAAGCGTAATTGTAACCGAAGATCAGCAGCGCCTGGGGGCGAAAAGCTCCCAGACGGGCGGTCAGCGTGGGATTGCGCAGTCCCAGAAAGTGATGCGTTCCTGGATCGCCGCTGATGTTGGGAACAAACTCGTGGGCATAGCCGTCGACGACATCGACATCCCACGCGAAGCTTTTTCCGAACTGGCGATCATGCGTCTTGGCCACTCCAAAGTTCCAGAGATAGAAAATACGCAGGTCGAGTTCGCCTTGTTGTGCGATGTGGCGGAACCAAGGGCCATAGTATTGCGTCGGATGGGAAGCCACAATCGCAAGCCTGAGTGGCGGAGTCGTCATGCCATCCACCGGCATGAGGGGCGTGAGTGCAGCATCTCAATTTCTGGAACCTGGGGACGCGACGCCCCCGTCGCGTGGATTGAAGCCGCAACGAGGCGTCGCGGCACCAATAATGCCGCATCCCTCGCCAGCCCAAATTGGTTGATTGTCATTCTACGACAGCGGGGTCTGTAATCTGGAAGTGATGTCGGTCACCGAATGCAGGGTAGAAAGCGCGATCAGACTCGTCCGCCTCTGGCAGGTTGACCGCGCAACGACGATTCGCCAAACGTCTAATGACCTTCGCGCTTTCTGGATTCACCTGCGGTTGAAAATATTCCGAATCTTGAATCACGCAGACAATCAAGCGTAGCACGGGCAACCTGCCCGTGCTGGATCGGGAATGTTCAGGCGCACCTATTCGAAAAGATCATTCAAGCCCCTGCCCCAAGAAAAAGTGATCGAACTACAATGGAGCGGTATGGAAATTCGAGTGTGCGGATTGACCGCTAGTTTTGCCCTCCCAACTCCAAGCTTCAAACGCCAAGCTCCACTCACCCCCGCGACTCAAGTCATAATTTCCTGCAACCGACGGAAAAGATAGACGAACGCAATGACCGAAACGGCACCCTGAAACATCGAAGTAATCCAGATGGCCATCGTGAGTTCGGTCTGAAAACTCCAGGCGGTGAGAAGGATGAGCATAAGGCCAGGGTACGAAAAAATCGGACTGTCTTTCGACCAAACGAGAATGAGCTTGAATGTAATGCCAAAAACCAATGCCAATAATACCATTCCCATCATGCCAAAATTGGCATATCCTTCTGGCAGCATGCCAAAGGCGATAGTCGTGGAGCCCGAGGCCTCTTCATCCTGGAGCCCATAATAAATGCTCAGGGTGGTGGTGCTGACATGCGCCTTGGGTTTGTCCGGCCAAAGGATGCGCGGTACGAATTGTCCGGGGATGTCCTCATAGGTCAGGCCGTTGAGAAATGGTTTTCTCTCCGGTGTCCATGACATCACCAGACATTGCATTTGCAGGAGCGAATTTCTCTCCAAGAGCATCGTCCCTGCCTCGCCTTCCGCCTTCGCCTGAGGAGCCAATCCGGCGGAGAACCACTCCAGGTAAAACGAGGGAATGTCCTCAAGATCCGGTGTCTTTTTCGAATCGCCAAACCAGTATTGGCCGCGGAGGTCGTACTTGCCAATGTTGAGAATTGCGCAGACCGCGAGCGTAAGGGCTACTGTAAAGAGGGGCAGCCTCCGGGCGCCAAAGAAGTATCCCACCAAACCGAGCAGAATAATCGAAACACCCGTCCGCAGGACGAGCGATATGGAAGTGACAAGAAATTGGATGAGAATGCAGATAATGATGGTCGTTTTCTCGTTCTGCTTGAGTTGACCTAATCCCCACGCCATTCCGACGATAAAGACGCAGCTGGTGCTGATCCCGAAAAAAACGGCGCGAAGAATGCCCGCAATACTTGCGTCTGGAAAATAATAAAATTGTACGACGACGATGTAGACACTTGAAATGACCAGGCCGTTAATCATCCAACGTTGGGAGAGATCCTGGAAAACTGGTTTCAGCCAGTATTCTGTCCGTTTGGGCTGACTGCGAACGCTATAGAATACAACCATCGTAATAATTTGAAAGAGAATGACGGCGATGGCTGCCTGGCTTCGGATGTTGTCGTCAAAAAAATCCGCGGCGTTTTTCTCCGACATCAGGGGAATCCCGTAGGAGGTGAGATTCGTCGCCATGAAGAGCTCAAAGACTGGATAGTTGTACTCCATGGTACGGGCCCAGATGATCAAAGGGAGCATCGAGAGGATGCAGACAATGGCCCCGAGAAAAAACGCAGTGGAATCTCCATTAGAAGAGCTGCGGCCGATGGCAACCACCGTGGCCGCCAGCGCGACCAGCATTTGACTGGAGAAGAGACGCTTGTCCCGTGCCGTTGGCGGCCGGAATATTAAGTCCGCTCCGGTCGGCTGCTTTCTGTTGGTTGCGGCTTCAGGCATGATTGATGGGGCGTTCCATGGCGATTGCGGTTTCGAGGAAGATCACCTGCGATTTTGTCAGCGTTCGGGCGTGAAAACTTGTGTCTCCCAGCGTGTTGAGTACTGCCCTAACGTCACGTTTCTGTCTCGGTGACTCGACCAACGCCCGCCAGAAATCGAGCAACCCCGACATTCCAGTAATGACGGTACCCCTTTCGTCGTACGTCAGCTTATGGATGGCGGGCGTCATGTTCAGACGGATGTCGAGCAAGGATCCGGCGAGTACAATTGCGACCACTGGCCGTCCTGTAAGGAGGACTGAGTAGAGCTTGGAGGGGGAGTAAGACGCGTCGTCTGAGCCCAAGACCAGCACCGCATCCGCGTCGAGTTGACACTGGAGCGATTCGAAATAGCCCAGACGCCAGGGACGCTCGTGGAACGACGTGGATACTCCCCGTTTGTGCGCTAATTCGACAAACATCGGCTGCGCCCTGCCTTCGGATGCGTAATTGGTTCCGGCGAAATGAATTCTCAAACGCGATGCTGCCGACGAGTCGCGTTCTGCTAGGCGCGCAAGAGAAGTAAAGAGTGCACCCACGGCCTTGAGCAAATCGTCTCCTCCCCTTCCAATCGAGACGACGTGGGCGCATCCATCGCCGATGGGAAAGAGATCCTGTGTCACTGGCGAGCGACTTAAGAACTGGAAGTCGCGCTCATCGACCCCAAACGGGATCACCTCCATTGGAATTTCTTTTAGCCAAGGGTAACGTTGGCGGAGTACTTTGGGATAGGATGCGGAAACGCTGATGATGCCGGCGCAACGTCGTAGCGTCCAACGCTCCAATAGCCATGCGGACACATGGGCGAGGAGGTACTTGCGCCCTCCTGGGCGCGCCGCCGAGGGATTGTTCGAGTAATAGTCGTTAAACCACGGATCTTGTAGATCGATTACGAATGGTACGCCGAACAGACAGCGCCATAGGCGCCCCATCGGGAGGCAAATGAACTGGGTGGTGGAAAAATAGACGACGTCGTATTTTTCGGCGCGCAGCAGGCGACATCCGGCGGCAAACAGCGATATCCAGGCGCGCCACCCCAGGTTGCGCAGGCCAAACCAACTAGTGAGTCCGACCGGTAGCGCGTTTACCCGGGTGACGTTTACGTCGGTAGGTACCGTCTCAAGAAGTCGGGGTTCAAACACCTGTACGCTGGAGTCGGGTGCAATTGCGAGAACGTGGGACTGCCAGCCAAATTCCTTCAGATAAGGGAGGCTGAGCCTCACTCGTTGCATGTCCGGCGCATTTACCGGAGGAAAGCTCGGCGAAACGATTAATACCCGGCGCATCCGAGGTATTCGTGAACTGGAATTCGATTGGGATGGCGTCGCGATCGGGGAATCACTTCCAGTGGAGTTCAATTTGAGTAAATTCGTTCGGATCAATTTCTCCGATTTGCCCGCCACCAAGAACCGACATAGAGACCTTTTCGAGCGCTCGGATTTGATCGACGCAGGCGATTGGATTTCCGATGGAGTTGAACCCCAGTGGATGAAGTTCGACCACGGCACAGGAACCGGCCGGTAACGACCAATTTGCGATTGTTTGAATCAATGGCACCTCATAGCCTTCGACATCGATCTTGATCAGAAGATTTGCTCCAGAAGCACGTTGAATTAGCTCCCTGATATCGATGGCCGGAACTGCAATTCCGTTCGAGACGACGTGACCAGAAACGGAACCGTCTGGATCGAAATTCAAGTGGGAGTCCCCAGCAGACGCGGCGACATTCAGGAGTTCTGCCCTAGCCTCCAAATGATTTATTCGCAACGAGCGCGTCAGTAACCGATAGGCCTCCACTCCGGGTTCGACCGCAATAACCTTGGCCGAGCGGTTCCGAAGCAGGATAGAAAGAGTCATGGCGCCGATATTGGCGCCGATATCGAGGAAGTGCGGCCTTCCAAGGGAGAGAGCCAATAACCGGTCCTGTAATTCCCGATCAAATGTCTCGTAGGTGCGTTGACCGGTCCACGCCCAAGAATGAGACACGGCGTTCAACGCGATTAATCCACCATGAAAGTTCTGGGTCAGGATCCAGTGACGGCAAATTTGTTTCGCACATCGACGCAGTATTTCGATGCGGTGCAGCCTGTGTGCGAAGGCACGGATTCGGTTGGTGCGAATCATTGAGTGGAAATTGCGCCTGGTTTTCCTTCCGGCGTTGCGGTCGCAGCCAACGCAAATGCCCCACCGTTCCGTAGCCGGCTGCCATATTTGACGAGGCGGAATGCCGCGATTGCGCCCGCGATCCGCAGCAGGGGAGCGCGGATGCTTTTTTGCCGGATACGATAAATCTGCGCGGCCAATGAGGTTGGGCTCGCGGCATCGGCGATGACCGTCAGATAGAGGTGCTGGCTCACTTTGCTCCAGGCCGGCGGTTCATACGTCGGTGCTGTCGCGCGCAGTCCGGTCTTCTCCAGTGCCAGCGCCAGACTTTCCGGACTCCAACGGTTGATGTGATTGGGCGGAACGTCAGGACAACCAGTGATGCGTTCCTGTTCGACCATGGCATCGCCATCGGGAACGGTAATGAAAAGTATCCCTCCGGGCTTCAAAAGCTTTCGCACGTTATCCAACAGGGGATAGAATTCGGCGACGTGCTCCAAAACTTGAAACATCGTGATGAGGTCAAATGTCCCGCGGAGTTTAAGCAGTTCTGGATCATCCAAACTGGCGTGAGCGGGTATTCCCTTTTTGGCCAGAACTCCGCGGGTGACTTCGCTGCTCTCGACGGAGTGTTTTTCCCAGCCTGAGCCCAATTTTTCCAGGAAATTGCCGCTGCCGGCGCCGATATCGAGCGCGCGACCATTGTTGAGCGTTTTGACCAACGGATGGGCCAGCGCGACATCATAGTCCCAGCGCCATGGTGGGTAGCCCATCTGTCCGTGCAGGATGCGATAAAATTCCTCGTTTCCGCCCAGAAACGGATCGCCAAACGAGAAGCCGCACGAATCGCAGACCCGGATGCGGACAACGCCCTCGGGCCACATTTTGCCGATACAGTCGAGGAATTGTTGGTGACGATCGCGATCCCGCCAGGGCGGGCAGTAGTGCAAGGCTGCCCGTTCCACGGTGTAAATGGTGCGAACCGGAGTATGGCAGGCTGCGTGGCACACGGGGCAGCGCACATCCGCGTTTGGCGAGACAGGTTCAAAACTCCTCATGAACTCCCGGGCTGATTGTTTGCGATCATCGTCCGATAAAGAGCCAGATAGGCCGAGACCGCGACACTGGCGGTGAATTTGTTTTCGGCCGTCCGGCGGCATTCCCTGCGATCGATTTCGCCAAGCCTGGAGACGGCCGCAACCCCGTCGGCGACCGTAGAGATGAAGAATCCATTCTGGCCGTGGGTCACGATCTCGTCCAAGGCGCCCCGCTGGCAGGTAATCACCGGTGTTCCGCAGGCCAAGGCTTCCGCGAAGACGATGCCGAAGGGTTCGTCCCATCGAATGGGAACGACGAGGGCGGCCGCACCGCCGAGGAGCCCGTTTTTGGCTGTGTCTCCCACCTCACCGAACCATTCGATGTCGTTTTTGCCAAGTTCGGGATCGATTTTTTCCCTCCAATAGTTGGCCTCTGGGCCGCTGGTGGCGTGGTTGCCGGCGATAATCAGGCGTCGTCCGGTTGCCCGGGCGATCGCAATCGCCGTGTCTGCGCCTTTGATGGAATCGATTCGACTGAGAAAAACCAAGGGTGCATCCGGCGCGACTACGGCTGAGAACGTGAATTTTTCGATTTCGACGAAATTGTGAATCGCTTGCCATGTCCCCCCTGATTTCCGCCCCATCGCCGCGATGTACTCGCTGCAGCCGGTAAAACCAAGTGACGGGCCGGCCAGACTTGACGCCAACTTCACCTGCCTTCCGCCCGTATGACGTTGGTACGACATGAGCTTGGGCAGCCTCCCAGGCAAGAGTGGCAGCAGATAGTTTAGCCGCGAAAAGCTATGGACGACGTCTGGCTTGAATGACCTTACGGCGCCGCGGAGTGCCATCATGTTTTTCAGCGTATTGGCCAACCCACGGGAATTGCGCCCCGGCCAACTGAAACGGCAATTTGCCGCCGCAGTTGAATCGGGATGGGCGACGAGGCCGACGGTGTGCCCTTGGGCGCGAAAGCCGCGCACCAATGCGTCCACGATCCGTTCGATTCCTCCGTATCCAAGAGGAGGGACCGGCAGTTCGGGATCTGCGGTGAGGAGGATTCGCAGAAGCCGGCATGGGGTGGGAGATATCTCTGTCACCACGTTTGGTACTGCACTCTGTGGCAATCAAGACCCTGATGGTAATTCACGCACGGCATGGGTCGCAGTGCGCGATATTTCGCAGTCGTATCATGCCTTCTGGGAAACAAGATTGCCTCCATTGGGTTGTTTGACGGCATTTCCGAAATTTCTATTGTCGAATCCACTTTCTTATTTGTACGGCCTTCAAATTTCGAATTTCGGCTTCCGCAGGTACTTCTCTCCATCCTGGCATCTGTTCGATGTCGGAAAAGATGCGTTTTGTACTATCGCCCACCCAAGTTGTTGGAGGAATAATTGCAGCTATGTAAAGATTCTGCTTTCCGATAGAATTTATTATTTCTGCCAACTGCAGACTTCCTTTATAGTCCCAAAAAAGTTCATGTACTAACCCCGGTTTTGCGGATGAAAAACATTCGATTTGAGCTGCAATGCCCCAATCTGCAGCGATAAATACGGAATCTTCAGAGTGATTCGCTCCAAAGATGCCGATTGTCGTCAATGATGGGTCCCAAATGGATGAAGTTTTGCCGAGTGAAAGCGCGCTAACCGTTGAGAACGCCGACGAAAGTCTAGCGCAGCAGAAAAGACATAGGCAAATAATGAAAATGCGTCGCATTATGCGCGCGAACGGGGAGAGATTAAGTTGGCACATTCAAGGATCAATTCGAAGAACGACTTGATATAAGGAGTTCACTAAAACATTGAGCAGGGGACTTCCAACCGAGGATTTTGCGGGGACGCTCGTTGAGCATTTCCTGATAGGCGCTGAGTTGCTGGTAAGAAACCAGCGA
>CANJIU010000039.1 GCA_947474365.1 Opitutia bacterium
GAAAAAGCGGACCGCGAACGCCAACAGCACCGGCTCGAAAAACGGGCCGCCGAAATGGGCTTCGCCCTCACTCCCATCCATGCCCAAACAGTATAAGTTCATTGGCAGCGTAGCGAAGAATCCAATTTGTTCTTCGTGGCGTTTTCTGAGGAGCGAACGTCCTGATGGATTCTTCGCTGCGCTCAGAATGACAAACAGGAAGGCCCTTTTTCGACACCCTCTTGAAGGCGTACGAATGCCCAAGGTTGCCGCTTGGGGCGACCGACACCGTCGTCGATCGAAAGCCCCGCCTTTATCCGCCAACGAAAAATCAGCGATGCCCGCCAGCGGCGGTAGCCCGAGTGCAGGAGAGTATGCGGCGAGGGAGATGTGCCAAAAGAGATCTCATCTTACGGCGATGAACTCGAGGCATGACATCTTACCTCATACCACATGGATTTAGGCCATGATTCCCTCAATCATCTTGCCGGCAATGCCCGTCAACCGGACATCTAGGCCCTGGAATTTCGTCGAGAGCCGCGTGTGATCGATTCCGAGCAAGGCCAGGATCGTCGCGTGCAAATCGTGGACATCGACGACGTTTTCAACCGCCCGATAGCCGAGTTCGTCCGTGGCTCCATACGTGATGCCGGGCTTCACA
Organism: Opitutia bacterium; assembly: GCA_947474365.1. Taxonomy (GTDB): domain Bacteria; phylum Verrucomicrobiota; class Verrucomicrobiia; order Opitutales; family Opitutaceae; genus ER46. The sequence goes on from CANJIU010000039.1 coordinate 641, forward strand.
CCGCCGCCGGCCATGAACACGCTGAAGGAGAGGATGTGATGATCGCGCCCGGTGCCCTGCCCCATCGGCGTCCGGCCAAACTCGCCGCCCCAGAGGATGAGCGTGTCGTCAAGCATGCCGCGTTGCTTCAGGTCCTTGATTAGCGCGGCGGTCGCCTGGTCCACCGCCATGGCGCCTGATTTCATCCCGTTTTCCAGATCACTGTGATGGTCCCAGGCTCGGTGATACAACTGGATCATCCGCACTCCGCGTTCGGCCAGGCGGCGGGCGAGCAGGCAGTTCGAGGCGAAGCTGCCGTCGCCCGCTTCCTTCACGCCATAAAGTTCGAGCATCTCCTTCGGCTCGTTCTTGAAATCCACAAGTTCCGGCACGCTGGTCTGCATCTTGAACGCCAGCTCGTACTGCGCAATGCGCGTGGCGATTTCAGGATCGTTCTGCTCCTCGCCGAGTAAGCCATTGAGGCGCCGGATTTCGTCCACCACCTGGCGCTGCGTGCTCTGGCAGACGCCCTCGGGGCTGCCGATGTAGTGGACCGCGTCACCCCGCGACTGAAACTGGATTCCCTGAAAGCGGCTCGGCAACACGCCGCTACTCCACTGGCGCCCGGAGATCGGCTGCAATCCGTACTTCCCCGCCGACGTCAGCACGATGAAACCGGGCAGGTCCTGCGTCTCGGCGCCCAACCCGTAGGTCAGCCACGAGCCCATGCTGGGACGGCCCTTGATAATCGAGCCGGTGTTCATGAACGCATGTGCCGTGTCGTGATTGATCTGCTCCGTTTGCATCGAGCGAATGACACAGAGCTCGTCCGCCACGCTGCCGAGATGCGGAAACAGGTCGCTGATTTCGATGCCCGCTTTGCCGTGCCTGGCAAACGAAGTAAACGAACCGCGGGCCTTCAGCACCGCGCCTTGCAACTGGGCCAGCTGCTGTCCCTTGGTGAACGATTCCGGAAAGGGCTTTTCGTGCAGGTCCTTCAACACCGGCTTCCAGTCGAACGTCTCAAATTGCGAAGGCCCTCCCGCCATGCACAGGAAGATCACGCGCTTGGCCTTCACGGGCAGTTGCGCCTCTTCGAGTGCGCCGTGCCAGTGCGCCGGTCGCTTCGGTCCCCCACTCGCGGCCAGGAGGCGATTCTGCATCATCGCGAAGGCGATACCACCGAGACCGTAGGCGCTTTGCGTCAGGAACGAACGGCGGTTGATGCTCAGGGCGGCGGCGGAAGCGTCAAAGGAGTGCATGGCGATTAATAGCGCGTGATGGTTTCCTGGGCGTTGAGCACGACGCGGCAAAGATTGGTCCAGGCGCCGAGTTCAACCGGATCGTGGGATGATTGCGGCGCACGGCCAACTTTCCCGAGTTTGGCGGCATCATCCGGGGCTGCCCGATATTGTTCACGCTGAGCCGCGAGAAAAGCGGTCAGCGACTCGATCTCCCTCGGTTTGGGGTCGCGGGCCAGGGCGAGCTGATACGCCCGCCGAATGCGTTGGGCATCCGTCGTGGCAGACGCGGTGTTGAGCAGCCGGGTGGCGAAAAGCCGCGCCGCCTCGACGAATGTCGGGTCGTTGAGCAACGTGAGCGCCTGCTGCGGAGTATTGCTGACCGTGCGCAGTGCGGCGCATTCGTCACGCGAAGGGGCGTCGAAATTTGCCAGCATCGGATGAAGGAACGTCCGCTGCCAATGCATGTACACGCCGCGCCGCCACTGTTCGTCGCCCTGGCTCGCGACATAGGTGCGATTCGGGAACTGCAGCGCGTCGTAATAACCGTCGGGTTGGTACGGCTTCACGCTCGGCCCGCCGATCTCCGCCAAATTCAGGGCCCCGGCCACGAAGAGCGCGTTGTCGCGCACGAACTCCGCCTCGAGCCGCCGCGGACTCTGCGACGCCAGCAAACGGTTCGCAGGGTCGATCTCCTTCAACTCCGGCCGCAGGTTGCTGTTCTGGCGGTAGGTCCGGCTTGTGACCATGAGCCGGATCATGTGCTTCACATCCCAACCGCTCTCGCGAAATTCACCCGCCAGCCAATCCAACAATTCCGGATGCGTAGGCGGTTCCCCCTGTGAGCCAAGGTCGTCCACCGTCGCGCTGAGACCGATGCCGAAGAACTGCTGCCACAGCCGATTCATCACGGCGCGCGCTGTGATTGGATTTTCCTTCGAGACAATCCACTGCGCGAGATCGAGCCGCGTGAGCCGCTTTTCCGGAGTGCTTTCGATCCGCGCGGGCAGGAACGAGGGAGTGGACGGGAGCACAATCGAGCCTGCCTCGCTCTGCCAATTGCCGCGCGGCAACACGCGAATCGTCAGCGGGGACGCCGGCTGGGTCACGAGGCTCCACGTGCGTCCGTGATTCAAATCGCGGACTGCGGCAAAGAGCCTTCGCGTGGTATCATAGGCGGACCGATCGGCCGCCGTACTCATCTGCCACGCCTCCAATGCCAATTGCGTTTGCTGCGGCGTGCGTTGGCTGGCCGGCCGGCCAAGTGCACGGAGCACATCGTCCGAATGGGCTGTCAGCGGATCGACCCCACCGAGGGGTGAAAGTGAAAAACGCAACGCCTGTGTGACGTCACCACCAATTGAAAGCTGCACCTTTTCTCCGCCGGTCAAAGGCGCGGACAACTCAAGCAACCAGACCGCCCGCACCGGACCGTTCGTCGTCTGCAGCGGCAGGCGCCACTCGCCCGCCAGGCCGTAGATTTCCGCACCGCCCCGGTAAATGGGCCGCTTGGCCGTAGCCTCACCCGCGCCGAACGCGATCTTTCGCTTTTTCCCGTCGCCAGCAACGAGCGAGACGGCGATGGTCAACTCCTTGGCTCGCGAGGGGACCATGGCTCCGGCATCGTCCGGTTCCGGAATCACGTCCACGCGCAACGCGGCAAGCCGACCGAGGCCCGCGGCGTCCAGGGTCACCTCCATGGTTTCCCCCTTGCCGAGCAATTTGTCCGCCTTCACTCCGCCGTCGGCATCCAGCGTCGGCGCGCGGTTGGCAACGGGCTTTCCCGTCCGTAAAATCCGAGCCTCCGGGACCGGATGAAGCCATCCGTCGGGAGCCGCCGACAGAAATGCGCGGATCTCCTGCTCCCAGGTGGAATACGCCGGCTGAACGGCAAGGTCGCTCGCCAGTCGCTCTCCCGTCGCGGCGCGCTGCGCATCCAATTCCCGCTGCGCCCGTTCATAACGCTGCTTCAGGTAGGGACTCTCCACTTCGACTTCCGGCGGAAACGGCGACTCGTTGTTCACGCCAAAGAGTTCCGGCTCCGGGGTGTAACCGTAATTGGCGTACACCCCCCATTGCTTCACATCCGCGAAGAACGACTGCAGTTCGTAGAAATCGCGGGTCTTGATCGGATCGAACTTGTGGTCGTGACACTCCGCGCAGCCAAAGGTGCTGCCAAACCACGCCGCCGCCACCGACCGCACCCGCTCCGCCCCGTATTTCGCCAGGTACTCCTTTAGCTGGGCCCCACCCTCGCGGGTCATCATGTTCAGCCGGTTGTAGCCGGTGGCCACGAGTTGCTCCTTCGTCGGATTGGGCAGGAGGTCGCCGGCCAGTTGCTCAATCGTGAATTGATCGAAGCGCTTGTTCGTGTTGAACGCGTTGATCACGTAGTCGCGGTACGGAAATATGCGCTGGTTCTGGTCACCGTGAAAGCCGACCGTGTCCGCAAAACGCGCGACATCGAGCCACCACACCGCCATGCGCTCGCCAAAGTGCGGCGATGAGAGGAGCCGATCAACCTGGCGCTCGTAGGCTCCGCTTAACGCTGCCTCGCGAGAGTAGGCCGCCACGTCGCCGGGAGTCGGAGGCAGTCCGGTCAGGTCAAGGGAGACCCGCCGCAGGAGCCGGTTCGCCGGCGCCTCCGGTGAGAACGTGATTTTCTTCTCGGCCAGTTTTGCCTCGATGAAGGCGTCGATTGGATTCCGCTTCGCCGCACCTTCAGGAAGTTTCGGCCGACGGAGCGCGGCGTACGCCCAATGCGGTTCATAGACTGCGCCCTGCTCCACCCAGCGTCGCAGCAGCGCCTTTTGCCGCGGAGTCAGCGGCTTGTGCGCCTTCTCCGGCGGCATCGGCTCCTCCGTGTCGAAAATCCGCGCAATGATTTCACTCTCATCCGGCCGGCCCGGCACGATCGGCACGAAATCGTTCTTCGTTTTCCGCAAAGCCTCCTCCCGGACGTCCAGACGCATGCCGGCCTCCCTGGCTTTGGCGTCGGGCCCATGGCAGTGGAAGCAGGTATCCGACATAATCGGTCGGATATCGCGGTTGAATTCCACCTTCGCCGGCAACGCGGGCTCGGCGCCGCGGGCCACCAAAACGGTGAACGGAACAATCAGAAGTCGGAGTCGCATGGAGGGTCGAAAGGCAAAGGGCCCGGCCGGGCCGGAATTGTCCCGACTAGATGCGCATCCCGGACGGCGGTCAACCGCACGTTAGTGACAAGACGACTAGAACTCCCCCTTGATCCCCACCGAAATCTGTGACCCGAGGTTTTGGTAATTGGAAATGCGCGCGTACTTCGGCGTGCCCACGCCATAAATCTCGGTAATCAGCGGCTTGTTCTCGATGTTTCTGATAACTGCATAGAAACCGAGCCGGCGCGTGAGCCGAACCTCGGCATTCAGGTTGAGCGTGAGATACTCGGGATTGTAAGTGTAGGTTTCACGCGGCACCCCCGCCCCGGTGACCAGCCCAAGGCGCTGCCGGCCGCGATAGTTCCAGTTCAGCTTCACGCTGTAGCGTGGTCGGGTGAGGCTCAGTCCCCAATTGTAGCTTTCCCGGGTGAAGCCGCTGATGTCGGCCGACGAGTCGCCATCGACATCGGTCTTGGTGGCATTGAAGAACGCGAGCAGGCCGCCAGCCCATTTGGGGAGAAACGCGAGCGGCTGCTGGTAGTCAAAATCGATTCCGGACACCCGCGCATTTCCGATGTTGTTTTTGGTGATGACGTCGTATCCGAGGTAGTCGTCGGACAATTCATACTTCGCCAAAAGCTCCAATGTCGCCGGGGTCCGCGTCGCACCGAAAAAGTCCCGGATATTCTTCCGGAAGGCGCCGATCGTGACGCGGCCGCTTTTCTCAAAGTAATACTCGAGTGAAAGATCAAAGTTGTCCGCGCTCCACGGCTTGAGGCCGGTGTTGATGACGGTGATGGTGCGATTCGCCTCAGTCGCGGTTGGGTCGGTGACGCTGATATTGGGGATGATTTCGTTGAGGTTGGGCCGACCGATCGTGCGAGCGAACGCGGCCCTCGCCTGGAAATTGGCAGTGATCTGATACGTGGCGTTGAAACTCGGGTAGAGGTTACCATACTCGCGACTGGCGTGAGCGCCCCGGTCCTTGTATTGGAGCTTCGCCAACTCCACCGCGTTGGTGGTGACCCGAATCGGCTGGCCGGCGGCGTTGCGGATGAGATTGCCGCTGGCGTCCTGCTGGTAGATCGCGCGCAGGTCGTTGAGGCGACCGTAGCCATCATCGGTCGTGCGCTCATACCGCACGCCACCGACGAGCAGCAGCCGGTTGCTAAAGAGCCGAACATCGGCGCGGAGATAGGCGGCGGAGACGGTCTCGAGGAGTTTGCGGGAACCTGCCGTCGAGGTGTTGATCAGCCCCGCCTCGTCAAAGGTGAAATATTCCGGGTGCGCCTGGTAGAGTTTCCAAAGTTTGTAGGGACTGGGACGCTGGAGGCGCGGAAGACCAAACGGCGCGTCTGCTGAGGAATAGACCGTCTCGATCACGTCGTAACGGGTCACTAAATCGTCTGCGGTGTTCGCCACCCGATCGGGGCCGACGAACGTCCAGGTTCCACCGTTGGTCCGGATGTCACGATCCTGGCGGCGCGCATCAAGACCGGCCCGCAACGTGAAAGGCACCGGAAGAAAAAAATCCCGGCGGGCATTGGCGTGCGCTCCGGCGAGAGCGTCGGCGCTGCTCTGCGCTCCGCTCCCGGCAGTCTGCAACGAATAGGGCGTGAGCGAATACAGGTCGACCGGCGCGCCCGTCGTGGTCGTCGCGGTGACCGTGCCTGGCCCCTCGCGCACGGAGTTGATTGCGCCATAGCGCAGAGTGAGATTCCGCACCCGGGTGAGTGCGCTGCTGAAGAAGCCAAAATCGGTGTCGCGATAGGTGTTGGTCGCGCGCGAGAAATAGCCGCCGCCGTCGAATTTCCAGAGGAGACCGTTGTGTCGATACTTGACGCTCGAATGCCAGGTGCGATCGGTTTTGCGTCGGGCGTTGGTCGTAATCACGGCCGAACCCGCGCCGGGCGCGCTTTGCGCGAACGTCGCATCGTAGGCCGTCGGACGCGTGGTGGACGTCCCGGTGAGTGAGGTCGTCCACTCCTCGATGTTCTGGTGCACGTCAGTCGTCGTGAACTGCGTGGCAAGCGTGAGCATGCCCAAACGGCCAACCTTCCAGTCGAGCGTGGTACCGAGCGAGAGCCGCTCCCACATCGTCGGCTGGTCGCGGACCGTGTGGCCGTTGAGAAACGGATTCTCGGCGGTGCCGAATGTCGAGGCACCGTTGACCGGCCGCCAAATCGGCTGTGTCATCTGCGTGCCGCTGTAACGCTCCGAGTAGAATCCGTTCAGGGTGATCCCAAACGTTTTGCTGAACGGCGCGATGTAGGAAAAATCCACCCCAGGCAGAACGCGACGGCCGGTCGTCTCCGGCTGTCCCCCCGGCATTTCCTTCAGCGTGATCCACTCGCTGTTCATGACCGCGTTCACGCGATAAGTGAACAGCGGTCGGCTGCGATCGAAGGCGCCCTTGCTCACGACATTGACCGCACCACCCATCGAGTCGGCGGGCGAGTCGGGCGTCGGCGTCTTCGAAACCTCCACCCGCGAGATATTGTTCATCGAAAGGCCACCGACCTCGACATCGCGGGTGACACCCGACGAGGCGGCACTGGCCATGCGGTTGCCATCGACCATCACGGGCGTGGTGTTTGACGGCAGTCCGCGCACAGAAATCGTCCGGGCGTCGAACGAGGAATAATTCACCGTCACCCCGGGAACGAACTTGATGAACTCGCCCAAATTGCCCTCGCCGGAATCCCCAAACGCCTCGGCATCGACGACGTTCTTGATGTTGGCGGCGTAGCGCTGCTCGTTGTTCGCAACGTCGCTCGCGTTCATCTCGCGGTTGGTGGCGACGACGAACTGATCGAGCTTCACGGGTCGTCCGTCCTTCCCTTCGTCGCCGACCTCTCCGCGGGTCAGGACGAAATCCCGCTTCGTGACCTCTCCCGCTGTCACTGCAATCACCGCGCTCTGCGCTTGGAGCCCGGTGAACAGCGCGACCACCTGCGTCGCGCCCGCTGGCACTTCGGTCAGCCGATACTCGCCACTCTCGTTGGTGAACGTCTCCAAACGCGTGCCGGGCACGGTGACGCGCGCATTGGTGAGGTAGGCGCCGCTCGTCGCGTTCAACACCCGGCCTTCAATCATGCCCGTTGCCCCCACCTGGGCGCAGACGAAAGGCAGGACCGTCATCAGTCCTGCAAGAACAATGACGACGCGAAAAAACACGGTAGCCGAGAAACAACGGGGCATGGTCAGTGGGTGGGCGCGACCGCGAGGTAACGATCGCAGGAGCAGACAGGCCTCGTCCGCCAAGGGTGACCAGCAGCAAAAAGTGGCACTCCCACCGCGCCAGTCGAATTCCGGGCCGCAAGGAGCAGCGCCCCCTGCGGCAATGCTAAGCCAGGATTCCCTTCACGACGTGCGACTCCTCGACCCCGGTGAGCCGGACGTTCAGTCCGCGAAATTTGTGCGTGAACCGCGTGTGATCGATGCCAAGGCAGTGCATGATCGTCGCATGCAAGTCGTGCAGGTGGACCGGGTTCTCGGTGATGTTGTAACAGAAGTCATCGGTGGCTCCGTATTCCATCCCCCCGCGAATGCCGCCGCCCGCCAGCCACACGGTGAACGCGCGTCCGTGGTGGTCGCGGCCCATGCCGGGGTCGCCAAGCTTGCCCTGGCTGAAGACGGTGCGGCCAAACTCGGTGGCAAACACCACAAGCGTGTCTTCGAGCAATCCACGCTGCTTGAGATCCTTGATCAAAGCGGCCGTCGGCTGGTCGATGTCGTTACACTGGTTCGGCAATTGCCGGGCAATCGCGATGTGTTGATCCCACCCGCGGTGAAACAGCTGCACAAAACGCACGTTGCGCTCGAGCAGGCGGCGCCCGAGCAGGCAGTTTGCCGCGTAACTGCCGGGCTTGCGCACTTCCGGCCCATAGGCGTTGAGCGTTGCCGCCGATTCCTTGCTGATGTCCGTGAGCTCCGGCACCGAGGTCTGCATCCGAAACGCCATCTCGTACGCATCAATCCGCGCGATGGTCTCGGGATCGCCCAGCTCCGTGGCCCGGTCATGGTTGAGCTTCGCGAGGTCATCGAGCAGTTCCCGGCGTTGCGCACGATCGACGCCCGGCGGATTGTTCAGGTAGAGCACGGGATTGGCACCGGGGCGCAGGCCAACCCCCTGATGTGACGCGGGCAGGAAACCGCTGCCCCACAGTCGGGAGAAAATCGGCTGCCCCGGGTTTTTGCCCGTGCCCTGTGAAACCATCGCGATAAAGGCCGGCAGGTTTTCATTTTCCGTGCCGAGCCCGTAGCTCGCCCATGCGCCCATGCTGGCGTAACCCGGGAGCTGATTCCCGGTGTTCATGTACGTGATAGCCGGGTCGTGGTTGATCGCCTCCGTGTGCAGGCTCTTGATGATGCAGATATCGTCCGCGATCGACTGGATGCCTGGCAGCAAATCACTAATCCACGTCCCGTGTTTGCCACAGCGTTTGCCCGGCTTGAGCGGCGGCACGACCGGATAGGCCGACTGGTTGCTCGTCATGCCGGTCAGCCGCTGCGTGCCCTTCACCGACGCCGGAATCTCCTTTCCCGCGTGCTCATGCAACATCGGCTTGTCGTCGAACAAATCGACATGGGAAAGACCGCCGCTCTGAAACAGACACAGCACTCGCTTCGCCTTCGGCGCGAAATGCGGCAGTCCCGGCAATCCCTTCGCCTTGCCGGTCGCGGCGACCGCCTGCGCGAGGCTGGATGGAAGCAACGAGCCGAGGGCGATGCCACCGATGCCACGGGCGGACTGGCCCAAAAACGTACGGCGGGTGAGATGCTGAAGATAATCGTGGGCAGGTTGCATGGTCAGTTCCTCGTTACCGTTTCACTCAGATTCATCAACAGCACCGCGACTTGCGCCCAAGCGGCGTGTTCGCCGACCGGGAGTTTTTCGTTCCGCGGCGATTCGCCCGCCGCCAGAAACGTCCGCGCGGCCTCCTCGTTCTTGGCATATCGCGCCCTTTCGCGTTTAAGCGCCGCGGTGAGCACTCCGAGTTCTTTCGCCGTTGGCGGACGTGAAAGGCACTCCGTGAAGGCCCAACTCAGCCGCTTCGCATCCTCTTCGCTGCTGCGCGACTTCGCCGGCTGGGTTAACACGCGCTCGGCCAGCGCCCGGGCCGCCTCGACGAACTGCACGTCGTTCAGCAACACCAGCGCCTGCAGTGGCGTCGTGGTGTTGCCGCGGGCCACCGTGCACACCTCGCGATTCGGGGCATCAAACGCCATCATGCTCGGTGGCGGCGCCGTTCGCTTCCAATAGGTATAGAGACTGCGCCGGTAGAGCTTTTCGCCGTGGTCCTGTACAAACGTCTGCGAGGTCGCAGGCGAACTGCCATAGTGACTGACTTCGCGCCAGAGATCGCCCGGGGTGTACGGATTCACGCTCGGGCCGCCGACACTCGGAACCAGTAGTCCGCTCACCGCAAGCGCGTTGTCGCGCACAAATTCCGCGGGCAAACGGAACCGAGGTCCCCGCGCCAGCAGGCGGTTTTGCGGATCGCGCTCCACTTGCTCCGGCGTCGCGGCCGAACTCTGCCGGTACGTTGCGCTCGTTGCGATCAGCCGCACGAGCTGTTTCACGTCCCAGCCGCGCTCCATAAAATCGACGGCCAGCCAATCGAGCAACTCCGGGTGGCTCGGCCATTCGCCCTGCGAGCCAAAATCGGCCATCGTCGCGACGAGACCCGCGCCGAACAGCAATTTCCAAACCCGGTTCACCGCCACCCGCGCCGTCAGCGGATTCTCCTTCATGACCACCCACTCGGCCAGTCCCAACCGATTTTTCGGAGCGCCTTCCGGCATCGGGGGCAACGCCGCGGGTGTTCCCACCTCCACTTTCAGGCCCGGTTGCGAGTAGTCTCCTCGATTGAGAATAAACGTGTCGCGAGGCTTGTCGGCCACCGCCATGACCATCGTCATAAAAGGTTCCGTCAGGGAAGCCAGCCGATCACGGAGGTTCGCGAGCGTGATCCGGTCCCCGTTCAACTCTTGCGCGTCCGCGGCACAGCGCTTCCAGAGCAAGGCCACCATCTCCGGCGTGCGCCGGGCGGACGGGACCGCGAGCGCCGCGACGACATCGGCAGGAAGGTCAGTCCCGTCATCCGTGCCGGTTATCACAGCCACCTCGACCAGCCCGGCGATCATCCCCTTGCCCGCACCGAAGTTCAGCTGCGTGGTGAGATACGGCGCGGTTGCGGGGTTGAGGGGCCGCGCCAACGTGGCGGTGAGGTGGACCGGTCCCTCGATCGCGAGGTCGGGCGACCATCCGTCGTCGTTGCGCGGATCGAGACAACCCACCGGAGGATTCTGCGGCTCCCAGGAATTTGCCGTGACGCGGGAAATTTTTTCGAGCTTGTGCAAGTTGACTTGGTCGCCAGGCACCGCGTCGACCGACGCTGCGATCGCGGTCAACCGGAAGGTCCCCTTTTGTTCCGGTGCCGCATCTACCGCCGTGGCGGCCGCCGCTCCTTTTTTCGCCGGCACGGACGTCGCCTTCTTCGCCGGCATGCGCGCCACGGCCCGACTCGTCGGCCCGTTCCCCCACCCACCCTGGGCAAACTCCTCCACCGGATGCATCGTAAAACGCAGCCCGGTGATCGGGACGTCGACCTTCGGCAACTCCGTGAGAATATCAAAGGCTGCGAGTTCGCCGGCCTGCCGAATCGTCACGCGATTCTCCCCGACAACTTCGACGATCGCACGGTTCGGAGTGGAAATTTTTTTTACCTTCACGGGATGCACGCGGAGGTTGCGTCCCCGCGACGCCAGCAACGCCTGTTCCCGTTGCTCCCAAGCGGTAAAAATAGCGGCATCCGGCTGCGCCAGCTTCGACTCGAGCGCCGCAATCTGCGCCCGCAATGCCACTTCCTCACCGGTCTTCAGCACCGTGCGCGTCTTCACGAATGGACCGGGATTCACGCCGGCGTTACCGTCGAGGCCCTTGTCGCCAAGCGTATTGAAGAACGCGAAGGTGCGGTAGTAGTCCTTCTGCGAAATCGGATCGAATTTGTGGTCGTGACACTGAGCACAACCGAGCGTCAGCCCGAGCACCGCCTCGCCCAGCGTCTTCACGCGGTCGGCGTTGTAGTTGGTGAGATTTTCGTCGGGGATGGTGCCGCCCTCGTGCGTGACCATGTTGTTGCGCTGAAATCCCGAGGCGATCAACTCGGCGTCCGTGTGGTTCGGGAGGAGATCTCCGGCGAGTTGCTCCACAAGGAAGCGGTCGTAGGGCTTGTTGTCGTTAAATGATTGGATCACCCAGTCGCGCCACAGCCACATGTGGCGACCGCCATCGATCGAGAACCCGTTGGTGTCGGCGTACCGCGCGGCATCGAGCCAGTCGACGGCCATCCGCTCGCCAAAGTGAGGACTGGCAAGGAGGCGCGTGACGAGATTTTCGTAGGCCTTGGGATCGCGGTCCGCCACAAACGCCTGCACCTCCGCGGCCGTGGGCGGCAGCCCGGTGAGATCAAACGAAAGCCGGCGGATCAGGGTCGCGCGATCAGCCTCCGGGGCCGGCGAGAGCTTTTCCCGGGCAAGTCCGGCGCGCACGAAGGCGTCGATCGGATTCGACGGCAACGCGCGCGCTACCGCCGGCACCGGCGCCTTTTTCGGCGCCACGAACGACCAGTGCTCCGCATACTCCGCGCCCTGTTCGATCCACGCCTTGATTTTCTGCTTCTGCTCGGAGGTCACCGTATGGCCGGAATCCGGCGGCGGCATCACCTCGTCGTCGTCCCGGCTATTGAGGCGCTGCCATATCTCACTGGCGGCAAGGTCACCCGGCTTGATCGGCGTGAAGCCGTTGCGTTCCGTGTAGGCCGTGGCAGCGACATCGAGACGAAACTTCCCCTTGCGCCCCTTCTCGTCGGGCCCGTGGCACGAGAAGCAGTTTTCCGAGAGGATCGGCTTGATGTCGCGACTGTAATTCGGCGCCGGCGCACCACGCGCGCCCCAGGGGGACGACACGGCAGCCACGGTGAGCAAAAAAAACTTCAGGGACTTGAGTGAACGAAGCATCAGTGGGGAAAGGGTGCGCCCGACAACGTGGCCGGTAATTACTGGCGCGTAAAGCGGAACGACGCCTGCAACGACGTCGAGCCAACCGTCATGGTTTCACCGGCTCCGACACGCCGCTGATCGTGAGGGCGCGAACCGTGGCGGCCTTGCCGACCGCGAGCCAGCTGCGCGACTTCGGCGTCGCGAGATACGGGTGCTGAGCGCGCAGTTCCCGGCCATCGAGCCGCGCCGCCATGCGGTCGCCCTGCCATTCCACCCGCAAATGATGCCACTCGCCGACGGCGACGGGCGTTTTGAGCGTTGCGAGCGTGTGTGAGGGTTTGACCGAATCTTCGGCGATGATCATGCCGTCGGGCCGGATGACAACGCGGCCCACGTGAGTTTTCGCATCGCAGCCGACATAGAACACGCCCGGACCGTCGAGCCGAAAGTCGCATTCGATGACGGCGTTGGCGAGGCCGACGTTGTGATGCAGCACCGCGGAGTGCTTGTTCGCGGCCAGTTCGACCACGCGCAGGACGCCTCCTTCCGGCGTCCATTTTCCCTGCGCGACGCTCCACGTGGCGTCCAACGGCACGTCGAACGTGGGGGCGGCAATCACGGCGAGATCGCGATCATGAAGCAGTCGCGGCGAGCCTTGCGCGAAACCGACCGCGACGGACGTGACCACGATCAGCGCGATCAAACCAAGACGAAGAGTCATGGTAGAATCAACAGACACATCACCCCGGTGGTCAATGTTTGGCATTTCGTGAAGACTCCCGGCCTCGATCTTCCGCCGGCATTCAGCTACTTTGCGCAGTCCTTTTGGGCTCGAAACCTCGCATTGGTCGATATCCCCATGAAATCCCCGAACCACACTGTCCGGATCCAGGAAAACTCCGTGGCCCTGAATTCAACCCCCGATTGGGGACAATTCGTTTCCCGAAGGCTGTCGTCCGTCGCTGCACGCTGGCCGGCTCTCATCCTCCTGCTTGCCGGCCTGGGCTTCGTCGCCGGGTGCGACGAGAAGGAAAAGTTCTCCCGGTATCCCTCGGTGGAGGTCCCAGGATTTGAAACCGCCGACTACATCCACGCTCTTTCCGATCCCAACCCCGAAATCGTCTACAACGCCGTGTGCGTCTTGGGGGCGAGCGCCGAGGGCCTCGGAGTGGCCTTGGGCGGAGAAAAGGCCAACCCGAGCTCACGAGAGTACCAAACGGCGCAAACCGTGTATCGCCGGATCGGCACGCTGCTAGAGTCGCGGGATCCACACACCGTGGCCGCGAGTCTGCGCTTTCTGCAGTTGTTCAGCGAAAAATATAAACCCAAGGCCGAGCTCATCGCCCCGGTCTGCAACATCGCGAGCTCGCATCCCCTGGTGCAATTTGAACAAGTCACGTTATTGACCAAGCTGGCGACGGAATCGACCCGGTTGCCGGAACAAATGCTGCGTGGTCTGGTGGACAGCCCGTCGTGGATTGTTTCCCGGAGCACGCATCGGCTGATCGGGAAACTGGCGGACTCGCCCTTGCGCCAGGAATTGCTCCGCCGATATCGGTCGACCGGCGATGAGGCCGAGCGCCTCCTCCTGTTTGCTGCAATCGGTGAACATCCCGGCAAAGACGAAATCGCACTCCTTCAAAACGAAACCCTGACCGCAGCCAGTCCAAAAATCCGCAAATTCGCCCGGGACGCGCTGTCGACCCTTCTGCCTCCCGACGAGCTGATGAAATGGGTCGCCGGGCATTACGCAGACTGGCAACCGGAAGAAAGGAACTACTGGTTCAGCACCGCCGGCGAGTTAAAAGAGGAACACAGGGGCGAATGGGTTGGCCGGTTCATCCGACTGGGCTACGTTCCGCCGGACGAGACCTTCGCCATTCTAAGTCAGATGCTCATCCCCCAGTCGGGCAATCGACCGGCCTATGCCGGCGCAATCGACGAAGCCGTGCGATCGTCGCCTCAGTTGGCAGAACGCTGGCAGGAACTGCAGACCAAGGATGCGCGGACGCGGGATCGGTTCGCCCGCCTCCAGCAAGACTACGCGCCGCTCGCCAAGGAGTTTGCCGGGAAAGCCCGGGCCTTGCTGGCCCAATACGGCGTGCCCGCGGCCCAACAGGAGGAGTTCTTAAAATCGATTCCCTCCCTGCCCTCTCTGAAAGGCGTCGAACTCCCGTAGAACGACGTGCCGTTGCTTCCGGGAACGAACCATGATCAACGACGCGGCGCCGTACTGACGAAGTTCGCCGCGTCGTCCGTGCTGCCGCGGCCCGAGTATTTCGCGAAGTTCGGATAGGGAAAGAGCGGGCGTGTCCGCACCACGTTTCCTGCCGGATCCCGCGACTCCGCGAGCAGGCGATCGGGCGCCTTGCCCTCCTCAACCCACGCGACAATTGCCGTCATCAGGCCCGTGGGACTCGGTCCGGCCCCGCGAAAACCATGGTCCACGCCGGGCACCACGAAGAGCCGAGCAAACGCCGCGGTTTTTTCCACCCCGCCCATGCACTGCAGCACGCGTTCGTAGTACGCGACGGTTCCCTGCGGCGGGAGGAGTTGATCGGCAAGGCCATGCAGGACGAGCACCTTGCCGCCATGGTTCCGAAACCGCGTGAGGTCGGGATCGTCGGAGCCAAGCACCGTACCGTATTGTTCAACCGACTGGTTGACGAACAACTCCAACTCGTCGCGCGTCAGCGTGGTCCAATCCCACTTCGGATTCTGCGCGAGTAGATAGCGAAAACGGTCGAGGGCCGTGGCATAAGGTTTGGCCACGAGTGGAGTGCCCTCGGTCCCGGCCAAAGCAACGAGACTCGCACCGCGCGGCAGCCCATACCACAGCGACCGTCCGTCATGCCCGCGCGGTCCGTCCCAGATTTTCCGTACGACGTCAGCGTCGATCGAAGTGAAAACTTCGTCGCCGACTTTCGTGCCGACAAAGGCCTTCGGATCCCACGTGCAGTGCACCGGGTCGTCGATCACGCCGTCCACCACACCGTCGGCGCCGTCGCACGCAGCCACAGCCGCGGCCGTAACGGCGTCGAGCTTGGCCTTCGAAACCAAAGTTTTCGCCTCCAGCATCACGACCTGGGGCCAGATCGAGTTTGCGATCAGATGATGCCAGTTCACCGCGGGGCAGCGGGAGATAATTCCGTCGTAGTCCTCCGGATAACGCTGCGCCTCCATCAGCGCCTGCCGCCCCCCGGTCGACGTGCCGACGAAATACGAGTAGCGCGGCGGCTTGCCGTAGAACGCCTGCGTGAGCGCTTTGCCGACGACGGTCATGTCATGGATTCCAAGATACCCAAAATCGCGAATCTCCTGCCAATTGAGCCGGCCGCTTGGGTGGAGGGCAAAGCTGCCGCTGCCACCCTCGTGCCCCGCGTCCGTCGCGCCGGCCGCAAAACCCTGCGCCACCGGGGCACGCAAGCTCTCGGGGTTGCCGCCCGAAAAACCGCCGCCGCCGTTGCCCTGAAACCGGCCGTTCCAATTCCTCATCGGCAACGCGATCCACACTTTCACGCGATCCTTCGCGGGCGGATGGGTGACGATGGCGGTGACGCGGCACGCGCCGTCCTTCGGGTCAATCGACACCGATTCAATCGTGGTGTTGGGCAGGGAAAGCTTCCGCAGATCGTCCGGCGAGCAAACGGGCGCCACGTCCGCGAAGATTTGCTTCGGACGCGGCTCGGGGCGCGGTGGAGTGGCCGCTTGCGCAAACGCGGCAAGAGTAACGAAAAAACTGAAGAAACCGACGGCCGGGGCAGTTTTCATGGGGGACCTGTTTATGGTGCGCTCCTCCCACCCAAGACAATCCTGCACTACCGGAGCAGTGTTTGCCCCAGCCGCCTCCAATCAAAACCGCACCGTGGCGCTCAGCGTGTAGTTGCGCGGTGTGAGATAGTAGAGATTGGACGGGGTCGCGACGCGCGCGGGCGTACTGAGATTTCCTCCCACCGGCCGCTGCACCGTGTTGGTGTAAAGGGGCGCGCTGTAGTCCAGAAGATTGTCGATCTTGAAATCCAGCTGCAGTGTGTACCCGCGGGTGAGCCTGACGTTGTAACCGAACACCAGGGTGGCCGTAGTGTAGCCGTGCAAGTAGACGGGATCGAGCGCGCCGACGTTGGGATCGTCGATCGCGTTCGCCGGGTTAGTCGGATCAACAATCGAGTCCCCGCCGCGGTAGCTGATCGCCTGCCGCGCGCGGTAGTTGGCGCCAGCCCCAATCTTGAAGCCCTTCAACCGGCCCTCGCGAAACGAATAGTCGGCAAACACATTTCCGGTCAGCAGCGGCAGGCGCGTCACGAGCTGCTTGCCGTCGATGATGTTGGCCCGGATCGTCTGCAGACTGTTCCAGGCGCTGGCCACGCCGTTGGCGTCGGGGGATCGAATCGTGGTCGGCACCGCGGCATTGACGGCGGCGATCAGTGTACGGGAATCGATCAACACGCTCGTATCCGCGGCGATTTGACGCAGGACCGCCTCGTTTTGGGCGTAGTAACCTGCGAAACCGGCGGCGACGTTGCTCTGATAGGCCCGCGGGCGCGCGCCGTTCAGCGTGATGCGCAGCGCCCGGGTAGGATTCGCCACGAGCTCGAACTCGACGCCTTCGTTGTTCGAATCGCGGGTGTCGAAGAAGCGCGGGACCGGGGTGAGACCGCGCCGGTTGCCCAGGCCCGCAGCGGGAGCAGTGCCCGTGGCCGGCGTGGGGCTCGCGGCGGCGAAGGTGTTGAGGTTGGACTGGGCGGTCGAGCTGAAGTCGAAGACCTGACCGGTCTGACGTCCGTGGTAATAACCGAGCGTGGCCGAGAGTTTGCCGTTCGCGAGGCTCTGCCGCAGACCGGCGCTCCACTCTGCCGCCACCTGGGGACCATAGTACGAGCCGTAGATGTTCTGCCGCGCGGCGCTGGGATTGAACGTCGTAGAGGTGTTGTAGAACACACTCAGATCACGACTGAGGTAGCCGAGCCCGCCCACCGTGTAGGTCGTCTTCTTCACATTCACGCGCGGCGGGGCGAAGTCATCCTGAAAACGATCGTTGGCGTACTGCGCTTGCGCGAGGAGGCCAGTGCGTGGGCGCGACGTGGCCGGCTGCGCGCTGCCGGTGGCGACGCCGGCGGCGGTCTTCGGGGTGTAGCTGAGCGAGCCGTAGTCCGACGGAGCGTCTGGCCGGTAAAAATAAGTCATGCCGTCCCAATTGGTCGGGTAATCCCCGGGCACGCGGGAAAACTGGCTGTAGGCCACGTAACGATCGTTGCGGGCGGCGCCGAGCAGGTGGATACGGCCCTTGAGCAGCGTTCCCTTGAGTGCCCCCTGAATTGTGTCGAGCGTGGTGTAGTTGATCGCCGGGACGACGGTGGTTCCGCCGATGTCCTTCACCCACCCCGTCTGGTACGTGGTACCCCCGTAATTCACGGACGGCACTTCCGGCGTCGGGAGGTCCGGCTTGTCCCAGTAGTAACGGTAGTTCACCACGTCCGTATAGGCTGGCGTCACCCACGTGCGGGGATCGGAACTGCGTTTCGCCGTGAAAACCGTCGGATCGCTGACCGAGTTGCTGTTGCTGTGTTGCCACGCGGCATTGGCGCTGAAGTCGCCCCATTTGTTGTCCTTGAGGACGTAGGCGAGCGCCGCGCGGGTGCTCTCCGAAAACGTGCCGACGCGGATGCGCAACCGGTAGCCCTGACTGTAGGCCTGGAGAAACTCCGGGTTGGGCGTGCCGTCGGGCAGGGTCCGGTTGATGTCGATGTAGACCTGGGGCAGGCCGCGACTGTTGATGTACTCGGTAGTGCGGCGCTCGCGCGAAAGGTTGTGATCGACGCTGGCAAACAGATGCTCGCCGATGCGCTGGGTGAGGAACGCAGAGAACGCACTGGAGGGCTGGACGAACGACGGGTTGTTCGACGACACCGCGAATTCGCGGCTTGGATACCGAAAATGGGAGCCCGTGGCCGCGCGGTCGAACCGGGTGGCCGGGAGATTCAACGCCTCGTTGAACGGGTTTCCCGCGATATTGGCGCTCGGCCCGACGACATTCACGCCGCCGACAGAGACGTTGGCGTTGGCGTTCCCGCCGAGCGTCTGGCCGGTGCGCGAAAGGTCGAGCGTGCCGTTGAACGCCGGGGCGTACACGAAGAACGGCGTGGTCGCATTGCCCCATTGGCTGTAACCCTTCGCGGTGGCGTCGGACGGCAGACCGGTGGTCGGCACCAAGGCGCTGAGGGCCGTGACACCGTCCCAGCCAGTGAACCGATCCACGAACGTCGTGAACGGATTGTTGCGCCGGACATCGGTGACTTCCCCCTGCAGACGCAACTGGGTGGTGGACGTGACGTTGACGGTGCTGGCGAGGGTCGCGCCGCGCTTGCGCTCGCGATCGAATTGCCTCCAGCCCTCTCGATCGGCGTAGAGGAGGTCGAGCCGCAGTGCGACACGTTTGCTCAGCGCGAGGTTGGCATCGAGGGTGAACCGCTGATTGGACCACGAACCGTAGGAAACCCGAACCTCGTCGAAGCTCTTGTCGGTGCGTGCGGCGCGGGAGACGGCGTTAATCGTGCCGCTGAAATCGCCGTTGCCGAAGAGGACGGCGTTGGGGCCGCGCGCGTAGTCGATGCGCTCAAGGTTGTAGCTGTCGTAGTTGACGGCGAAGGGAAAGAAGTCGCGCTGTGTGGCCGCACTGGAGCCGCCGCGAAACGAGATTTGCGTCGCGGCGCCGAAAATCTCGGTAGCCCCGTTGTCGCGGATGTCGGCGACATTGACCGTCCACTTGCTGGCCTCGGTGATGTCGGTGAGACCGAGCGCGTCGATGAACTCGCGGGTTTGCACCGAATACGCCACCGGCGTGTCCTTCAAGTCCCCGGCCAACCGCCCACCGGCGAGAGACGACGCGGCGACAAAGCCGGAATCGCGTCCGGTCGATACGACAAACGGATTGAGCACGAGGGCGTCATCCTGCGCCGCGGTTCTTGCCGGGCTGACCGGCACGGTTTGGGCGGAGCTCCCAGATGGCATCAGGCCGGCGAGAGTCATCGCGGTCGTGGCAGAAATCACGCGTCGGGAGGAAATAAATCGAAGGGGGAGCATTCGCGAAACAGGGGTTACCGGGTGTTTGATTGATCAGGCAGGTGGTGGTCGAACGGCGATAAAGGCAGTTTCCCCGCTCACCATCACGATCAAAAAAGCCGCAAACGATTCCCGTGCCCGCCCGGTCGCTCCGCCTCACGGCGTCACTGCGCGTACGAAACCGACATCGACATACTGGTCGCCCGTCGTCTGCAGGCAGTGGACTGCGATCAGATTCCGCCCTGGCCGGAGCGTGGCGAGCGCCGGACCGGCGATCTCGAACGGCTCGTACGATGTCAGATAACCCTTGGAGCGGGCCGCGCGCACGCCGTTGAGGTAAATTTCCACGTCTTCATCGTGGTGCACGAGCAGCATCAGATCGCCGACCGGCCCGGAGGGCAGCTCGATCTCGCGTCGCAGCCAGATTTCAGCCGTGTCCCATTTTGTCCGCACCGTCGCCCCTGGAGTTGGCTCCGTGCCAAAGCCTCCTAACCCCTCCTTCCACCCGGTCGTCTGAAATCCTAGCGCAAACCAATTTTTGCCGGGGGTCTTCGTCGTGTACTGCCACGTCGCAGACTTGGTCTCCGCAGTGGGAACCACGGTAACCAAACGCGGCGACCGGGGAATCGGCGCCCAATTGGCGGCGTGCGTCCGTTCGCGACCGGCCCATTTCCGCCATACCTCGCGGTCGTAGAGCATCTGCAAAAACACTCCGCCCACCACCGGACGCGCCGTGAAGCCGCGCTTGCGGGCGCTGTCGGTGAAGTACCAATCGGTCATCGGCGATCGATCGGGCGTCTCGTTGAGGAACCGGAACACCGGCGCGACGAGCGCTGCAAAATCCCCGCGATTCCGGGTGAGCGTCGCCGTCCAGAGGATCCAGTCGAGCTTCGTATAGAGCGAGCGGTTGTCCAACGGCAGGCCGAATTGGTTCTGAATCCGCTTGTAGTAGTCCATTTCCTTCCGGAGGACCTCATCCGGAAACAGCCCGAGGCCAAGGATGCGGTCCCAGGTGATGTTGTATTTCTGGCTCCACGTGCCCGGCTTGTCGAAGGCCAGCCGGAAGTGATCTCCGTCGGCGGCTTCGTCGACCCAGCGCCGCGCAAACCCCTTGGCCAGCTGCGTGTACTCGGCCGCCTTGG
This sequence comes from Opitutia bacterium, assembly GCA_947474365.1. Taxonomy (GTDB): domain Bacteria; phylum Verrucomicrobiota; class Verrucomicrobiia; order Opitutales; family Opitutaceae; genus ER46. Next base: position 21,206 of record CANJIU010000039.1, read on the forward strand.
CCGCGTCGCCGCGCAGTGCACAGAGCTGACCGAACGCACCCAGACCGCAGATCGCCTTCGAGGACAGGTTGACGTTGTGCGCCAGATGCCCGGCAAAATCGTCCGTGCACAGTTGGTTCTCGGGGTCGAAGCCCTTCGCCTTCAGGTAGTCGGCCCACGTCTCCAGCTGCTTCCAGTAACGGCCCGCGAAATCCGCGTTGCCTTCCATCTGCGCCACCGCGGCAAACAAGATCAAGAGGTTGCCGCTCTCCTCGACGGGCATCTGGTTGAACTCGGTCCGCTCTCCGCCGCCGTACACCTGGCCATTGGCCTTCGGATACGTGCCCAGGTCATGCGGCGCGAACGGAAATCGCCAGCGCTCCGACGCGGCGTAGTCCATGAAGGGAACCAAGAACGACTTCGTCAGGGTCGGGCCGAACAGCAGGAATTGGGGCGACATCGGATAGAACACGTCGCTGGTGCTGATGCAGCCGTTGGAATGGTTCTCTTTGCAGAACGACATCGGCTGACCGTTGGCGTCGGCGACAAATTTCCCTGCCGCGAAGCATTGCCGAAACGCCAGCGCGCCCAATGCGGCGTACTGCTCGCCCCCCGCTTTTGTCAGGTCCGCCATCAACTCCGCGTCGAAGGCCGCGCAACGTCGGGCAAGCGCCCCGTAGTCCTTCGCCGCCGCCGCCAACAGCTCGGCCGCCTCCCAACCGTGGCGCCGCCAGTACGGCCGGAGATTTTGCCGCATGTACTGGATCGAGTACCCATCGTCGTACGCGAGGATCAACCGACACGACCCAGGGGTGGAAAGCTTCCAGGTCGCCGTGCCCGGCTCCTTCCCAACCGCACCTTCGGTCGCCATGTAAAAATAACCCCAATCAATGCGCAGATCATCCCCCTTCTTTTCGAGCACGGGTTGCTCCTTGGAACCGGCTTTCCAAGCGGCCAGCCCACCGACTTTGACCTGCGACCACTCGACCGCCTGCTTCTGATCGTTGATCGCCAATTCGCCGTTGGCCGCAAACTGGATTTCAACGTCGTGCTTCTTTCCGTCGGCCGCCTGCACGTCCCAGGTCAGATAAGTCACAGGGCGCGCCAACACGTCCAGGTCGTCCGGCAGCGACGGCGTCAGGAACGTCAGCGTCAGCGCCACGCCGGCCCCCGCGAATTCGTACACCGTCCGGGTAGGCCAGACCGTGAGTTTCTGCTGCGGCAGCGCGGGCGTCTCCTTCGGCTCCGCCCCCATCACCCGAAACGCCACCCCGTCGATCCGGACCTGTGACGACAGCCGGTGCGGTTTGCCCGTCCAATGCACCGTATCCGCGTCGGAGAGACGGTCAGCCGGCGACCAGATGCTGAAGTATGGGTCGCAGGCCACGAGCGGAACCGCGGGCGGTCGGAGAACTTCCGCCGCGGACGCGAAACCCGCAAAATTCGACAGGGCGCCAAGCGCGAGGCCCACAAGTGCGAGATGCTGGAGCGTTTTCATGGTGATGACGGGCGCCGGGAGGGCTGCCGGTGCAAAAGGAGCGCCGGCGTTGAGAAGCGAAAGAACGGCGAAAAATATCCCGGCCAGAAAGTTGTCCGGATTCTGATCGCCAACTCCTTCGGGCCGCAATCCCCCTTGGTCAGAGAGTACCTGCTGTAATAGCGGATAACAGTTGGGACGTGGACGATCGCCTGCGCGATCGGCCCGCAACCGGGAGCGAAACGCCTCGATCGGCGAAATCGCGCTTCCCGTACGGGGCAAGAGCGTTCAAGGTTTCGACCGATGAACCGCCCAACCGTTACCCTTGCGTTTGCACTCTACCTCGCTGCCGCCCTTGGCGGTTCCGCCGCCGAGCCGAAATTCGCGCCGCTTTTCAACGGCAAGGATCTGACCAACTTCAAGGCCGAGGATTCGAAGGAGTTCTGGCGCGTCGAGAAAGGGGTCCTCATCGGGGAGAACAATGCCGCCAAGAAGGGAAACTATCTCTGGACGCAGAAGGATTACGCGGACTTCGTGATCGAATTCGACGTCCGCTGGAAGGGAACCACGGACCGGGGAGTCGACACGGGTGTCGAGATGCGCAAGCCGCACATTCAACTGCAACTCGGCATTTCGGGCAGCCTGCGAGTCGACATGTCGGGCTCATTTTATACCGGCGGCAAGCCGGCCTACCCCGAGGCGGGTCAGGCCAAGGACGCGAAGAAGCTCATGAAGCCCGAGGGCGAGTGGAACACGTTTCGGATTCAGGCGAAGGGCAACACCTTCACCTGCTGGATCAACGGCAAGAAGGCGTCGGAATACACCGACGCGAAATTCTCAGGGGCGGCACCGCTCGGACTGCAAATCCACCCCGGGGTCGAGATGAAGTGCGAGTATCGGAATGTGAAAATCGCCGAGCTGTGACGCGGCCGAAACCGCGGCGTGTGTCCGCCGCGGTTTCACGATTCGCCGGGCCCGCGGCCAAGCCGCGGCCCGCCCGACCACCTCAATTCTCCTGCGCGGCGGCTTTTTTCCGCCCGGGCTTTTTCGGCGCCTCACCCGAGCCTTCGACCGACGAGAGTTGGAGCTTCGCCTCCTGCGCCTTGAGCCAGGTGTCGTAGGCCTTGGTGCGGCCCGCGGTGTACTTGTAAGTGTCGAAAATCGCGCCGTTGCCGAGCGCACGCGGGTCCTCCTCCTCGACAAGCAGCTTCATCATGCGGGCGCGCATCGACTCCATCGTCGACATGTACGCGAGGTCATGGGCGATGTTGTTCACGCCCTGCGGATCACGGCGCAAATCATAGAGTTCGTCCGGCGGGCGCTTGCCAAAGGAGAGTTCGTAATACGAGCCGCCGATTAGCTTGAGGAGTTCCTTCGTCGGACTCGGGTCGCAATTGCCAAAATCAGTCTCCGGGTTGCCGGCGGGCCACCGATCGGGATGAAAATTGTGCACGTAGAGGAAGTCCTTGGTCTGCAAAGCCCGCACCGGATAGCCGAGATCGTTCGGCCGGCCCAGGTCGTGACGCTCCTTGCCCACCAGCATCTCCGTCCGGTTTTCGATCCAGCCGGACCCAGGTGAGCGCAGGAGGTTCACGAGGCTCTTCCCGGTCATCTGCGCATGCGGCTTCAGCCCCGCGAGCTCCATATAGGTCGGCGCAAAGTCGCGGACATTGATGAAGTCCTCCACCACCCGACCGGGCTTGATGCCCTTGCCCCAACGCATCGCGAGCGGCAGCCGAAACCCGTCCTCATGGATCTGTCCTTTGACATACGGGAACGGCATCCCGTGGTCCGAGGTCACGACGATGAGGGTGTTCTCCAATTCCCCGCTGGCCTGCAGGGCGGCGAGCGCCTTGCCGATGAACGCGTCACCCCATTCAACCTCGATCGCGTAGTCCGCGAGGTCGCCGCGCACCACGGCCGTGTCGGGGAGGTACAACGGCACCGTGACGTCGGCGAGCTTCTTGCCGAGGCGCACGCCGGAGTTGAGCTCGTAGCTTCGGTGCGGTTCGTGGAAACCCATCCAGAAACAGAAGGGTTTTCCCTTCGGCCGCTGCTGGAGAAACGCCTCAAAGTTTTTGCTGTAGTTGTTTTGATTGATCCCTTTCGCGGGCACTTCGTTTCGATATTCGCCGAACTCCGGTCCCGCCGGATTGCGCGTCCGCTTGGCCTGTGTCTTGTAGTCGCCCGGCCCCCACCCTTTGCCGGTCAGTCCCACCGTATACCCGGCCTGCTCGAGCAAATCCGGATAAACCTCAAAACCGGCCGGAAACAATCCGTTGTGCGACACCGCCTCCTTGAGCTGCCAGGAATTGCGCCCGGTGAGGATCGTCGCCCGACAGGGGCTGCACTTCGGGTTCGAGGTAAAGGCATTTTGGAACAGCACGCCCTCGCGCGCGATGCGGTCGAAATTGGGCGTCTTGACCCAGGTCGAGCCATAGGCGCCGGCGTGCTGCCAGCCCCAGTCGTCGAAAATGATGAAAAGGATGTTCGGCCGCGCCGCGTCGGCCGCCGACGCCGCAGACACCGCACGCATTAGCGTCAGCACTACGAAAAGCGGAAGACTCCGCCGCCAAAACCGGACCAGGATGTTTGTTGTCATGAAAAATTTGGGACGCTTTTCGGCGGGCGACGCTCAATTCGCCCCGACGCGGGTGAATCCACGTGAACGCGATCCATTGAGCAATTGCTTCAGTTCGGCGACGACCGCCGGGTTGGCCGCGGCCACGTCTTTCGTTTCCGCCGGATCGTCGCGGAGGTTGTAGAGTTCGTCACGGCCCGGTTCACCCTTGGATTTTTTCGCCGCCTGCGCCGCCTTCTTGGCATTACGGTGTTCGAACTTCGGCGCGCCCGTCCGCTCGACGAGTTTCCAGTCGCCCCGGCGGATGGCATAGACGCTCGAAGCAGCCTGTAAAATCATATGGTCGCGCACCGGCGCGCCGGCCCTCGCCTCGGTGAACGCGCGCGAGACATCAAAGCTGTCCTCCGCGGCGCCCTTCGGCAGCGGCGCGTGGAGGATGCCTGCCACCGTCGCCACCACATCGGTGAGTCCAATGACCTGCTCGCTGACCGTACCCGCAGGAACGCGCCCCGGCCAGCGCACCAGGAACGGTTCCCGGAAACCGCCCTCCCACTCGGAATGCTTGCCTCCCCGCAGCGCCCCGTTGATCGCCAGGCCCGCCGCCATCGCTTTCGCGGCATTGGGATTGGTGGCGTTGGTGACGCCGCCGTTGTCGCTCGTGAAAATGACGAGGGTGTTGTCCGCCAATTTCAGCCGGTCGAGCGCCGCGAGCACCTCGCCCACGGACCAGTCGAGTTCCTGAATGAAGTCACCGTATTTCCCATACGGGCTGCCGGTGAAGCGCGGGTTGGGCGCAACCGGTTCGTGCACGGCATTGGGCGCGAAATACAGAAGGAACGGCTTCCCGGATTTTTGCTGCTCCAGCCAGCCGACTACCTTGCCCGTGAACGTCTGCATGATGGTCTCTTCTTTCCACGGCGCTGAAATGCCGCTGGTCGTGTTGTTCTCCCGTCCGCCGCCCTGAATCAGCACGGGCTGGCCGGGGATTCGTCCGACAACCGTGCTGTTTTCGATGAAGCAATGTGGCCCCGACCACGGGTTGGAGCCCAGCCCGAAGAAGTAATCGAAGCCGATTTCAAGCGGCCCCGGTTTGAGCGAGTCGCTCCAATCCGTTCGGGTCGTGGTTCCCATTCCGAGATGCCATTTGCCGAAGGCCGCAGTCCGGTAGCCCTGGCCCTTGCACACGGAGGCGAGCGTGACGCGATTCGTTTCGATGTGGAGCGGTGCGTTCGCGGGCAGCACCTCGCCGTCCTTGATCGACGTGCGCCAGTAATAGCGCCCCGTCATCAGGCCGTAGCGCGTCGGCGAGCACACCGAACCGGGCGCATACGCGTGGGTGAAGCGCCGGCCTTCGCGCGCCAGCCGATCAAGGTTCGGCGTCTTCAATCCCGTGGCGCCAAAACACGTCGCACTCCCCCACCCATAATCATCTGAGAGGATCACCACGACGTTCGGCTTCGAATCCGCCGCCAGGGAGGATCGCCCGCCGAAAGCGGCAAGGGCCAACAGGAGAAATACGACGTTCTTCATGGTGCTGCGCTATTTCTTTCCAACAAACTTGGCCGACTTGCCCTTCAATTGGCGGACGAAGAACTCCGCCATTTCCTGGTCCGGCTCGGCGCCCTCATCACGGTGCCGCACGATGCATTCGAGGCCGAGCGCATCCATCTTTTCCTTCAGCCGCAGGCCGAAATTGATGTGATGGATGCCCTGCCCGTCCTTCGGATTCGCCGGCAGAATCCGCGCCTCCGAGTAAAACGCGTAAACTGGCGGATCGTCGCGCGTGAGATAATTGATAGCCGACGCGCCTTCGTAACGCGCGTAGGCTTTGGGCGTGTCAAACTCCTCCGGCTTCAGGCCGAAAAAATCCGGGAGCGCCGGATGCCGCGCCGCCGCCTCGCCGACCCACGCCCGGATGACGCGCGGATCGTAGGAGCTCTGGGCGCCGTTCACCGCCATGCAGGTGAGGCGCGTCGATTCGCGCAGGACGGGATCGGCGTTCTTCGGATCAGCGAGGTCGTCATGGAAACCAATCCACAGCGAGGTACCGGCCCCCGCTGACCCACCCGTGGCGCCGATGTGTTTCGGGTCGAGGTTCCACGCCTTCGCGTTGCGGCGCGCAAATTGGATCGCCCGCGCCGAATCGAGATAATGCGCCGGAAAACTCACCTCGGGCGAGAAGCGGTAATTGATCGCCATCACCGAGATTCCGTTGGCCAGAAGCCGGGTGAGCAGCCCAACCGGCACACCTTCCTTGCTGCCCGCGCGGAATCCACCGCCGTGGATGAAGACGACGAGCGGCGTCGGCGCATCCGACTTGGCGTTCCACAAATCGAGCACATGGCGCACATGCGGTCCGTAACTCACGTCAGCGAGATCCGGAGACGGTTTCGGCGGACCCTTCTTGGCACCCTGCGCCGAGAGAGGCGCGAGCAGAAAGGCCAGCGACACCAACGCCATGGCAATGGCGCGCCTCGGGCTGGAGCAGGTCCATCGAAGTGAGGGGAACTTCATGCCCGCGAGCAAAGCGCCAAAACCGACAAGGGCGAGAAAATGGTTTCCGAATCTCACCTTCACCGGCATCCTCCCTCTATTCACACCATGAACTCGATCCGTCGCCTGCTTCTGGTCGCGTCGCTTCTCGCGCCACTCCTCTCCTCGTCCGGATCGGAGACCACCCCGAATTCCAGTCTCACGCTCTGGTACGACCGACCGTCGGAAAAGTGGACTGACGCGCTTCCGCTTGGCAACGGCCGGCTCGCCGCGATGGTCTTCGGCGGAATCGACCGCGAGCATCTCCAACTCAACGAGGACACCCTCACCTCGGGCGAACCTCCGGCGGACCTTCGCACCCTCGACATCACCAAAGACTTCGACCACGTCACGGGCCTCATCAAGGCGGGCAAGAACTCCGAGGCCGACGCCTACGTCACGAAACACTGGCTCGGCCGCAACCAGCAATGCTACCAGCCGCTCGGCGATCTTTGGATCGACTTCACCGCCGGAGGCAAACCCGACTCCTACCGCCGCTGGCTTGATCTCAACACCGCGACCGCCGGCGTCAGCTTTGTCCGCGACGGCGTGACGTTTACTCGGGAGACGTTCATCAGCGCGCCGGATCACGTCCTCGTCATCCGACTGCGCGCCGACAAACCGGGAGCATTGGCATTCAAGGCCGCCTTCACCTCTCCCCACCCGACCGCCAAGTCGACCGCCAGCGCGAGTCAGGTGGCGCTGCACGGACAATTGCCCGGCTACGTCGGACGCCGCGATCTCAAGACGGTTGAACAAGCGGGCGACCAATGGAAGTATCCCGAGAACTACACCACCGACGGTCAGCGCCGGCCGCATGCGGCGCAGGTGCTCTATGGCGCCGACATCGACGGTCGCGGCATGTTCTTCGAGGCCCGGCTCGCGATCGTCACCGATGGAAAATCGGTCGCGAAGGATGGCGCGTACCGGGTCGACGGCGCGACCGAGGCGCTGGTGCTCGTGAGCGCGGCGAGCAGTTTCAACGGATACGACAAGAGTCCGAGCCGCGACGGGGCCGACGCCACCGCGCTCGCGACGGCGTACCTGCGCGCTAACGTGACAAAGACCTTCGCCACTCTGCGGGAGCGGCACATCGCAGACTATCGCACGCTCTTCGATCGCGTTTCACTCCGCCTCGACGGCGATCCGGCCAAGGAAAAACTGGCGACCGACGCCCGCGTCGCGGCCTTCCGTGAGACCGGCGACCCAGCACTCGCCGCCCTGCTCTTTCAGTTCGGGCGTTACCTGCTGATCGCTGGGTCGCGCGCCGGCACCCAGCCGCTAAACCTCCAAGGCAAGTGGAACGACCAGATCATCCCGCCCTGGGCCTCAAGCTACACGGTGAACATCAACACCGAGATGAACTACTGGCCGGCCGAGACGACCAATCTCTCCGAATTGCACGAACCCTTGTTCCGGATGATCCGGGAGACAGCGGTCACCGGCGCACGCACCGCGCGGGACATGTATCACCGCCGCGGCTGGGTCGCGCACCACAACGTGACGCTTTGGCGCGATAGTTTTCCCGTCGATGGCCAGGCCCGGGCCGCGTTCTGGAACATGACCGCTGGCTGGTTCTGCTCCCACCTCTGGGAACACTGGCTCTTCACCGGCGACCGGAAATTCCTCGCCGACGAGGCGTATCCCGCCATGAAGGGCGCGGCGGAATTCTATGCCGATTGGCTCGCGCCGGGTGACGACGGAACCCTCGTCACCCCCGTCAGCACCTCGCCGGAGAACGCCTTCATCGGGCCCGACGGAAAAAACGCCGCCGTGACGCAGGGCGTGACCATGGATCTCGCAATTATCCGGGAGATTTTTTCGCGCACCATTGCCGCCGCGGAATTGCTCGGCCGCGATCCCGCGCTGGTCGCGGAGTTGCGCGCCAAGTTGGCCAAAATCGCCCCTTACCGTATTGGCGCGCGCGGCCAGTTGCAGGAGTGGCGCACCGACTACGCCGAGGCCGAGCCAAAACACCGCCACGTCTCCCATCTCTACGCGCTCCACCCCGGCAACCAGATCAATCCCGACACAACCCCGGAGTTGTTTCGCGCAGCGACGCGGACGTTGGAATTGCGCGGCGACGAGGCGACCGGGTGGTCGATGGGCTGGAAGATCAATTTCTGGTCGCGTCTCCTCGACGGGGATCACGCCTATCAAATCGTCCGGAATTTCTTCAAGCTGGTCGGCACGTCGGATACCTCGATGCGCGGCGGCGGACTCTATCGCAACCTGTTTGACGCGCATCCGCCGTTTCAGATCGACGGTAATTTCGGCTACACCGCCGGCATCGCCGAGATGCTCGTGCAAAGCCACGCGGGCGTTCTGCAGCTGCTGCCAGCGCTTCCTTCCGCGTGGCCGGCAGGTAAAGTCACCGGTCTGAAGGCGCGCGGCGGCTTCGAAGTCGATCTGGAGTGGGCTGGCGGAAAACTGCTCCACGCCACGGTGCGCTCAAAACTCGGGGGCAATCTGCGCCTACGCACCGCCGGTCCGATGATCGTGGCGGACTCGGAGGCAAGGCCGGCGAACGGGAAGAACCCGAACGCGTTTTTCGCCATCGTCGATGCCGGCCGTCCGGAGGTCGCCAATCCGGGGGCGCTCCCCAACCTGCCGCCGCGCACGTTGCACACCGTGGACATCGCCACGACAGCCGGAGGCAGCTACTCGGTCCGGCCCACGCGGTAGCGCAACGGCGTCCCGTGTCCCCGCCCTCCCACCGATTTTCGTCATCCATAAGATGACAAAGCGGTCAGGCGCCAGACGTGGGTTCGGCGCAAAGGGACTCAGCATTCGATCGGTGATCTCGCAAGCGCTTTAAAGCGCTCCGGACGTTTCGTTTGAGGGCGGTTGGTTCGCAAACCACCGCGTTGCCCCAATGTAATCGGAATCGGCTCCGGTGGCCGGTGACAAAGCGCGCACCTATGTCCGCGAATTGCCTGACACCGATCACTCAAGTCGCGCGTCGGGAAGACCGTTCCAGGTGGCGCCGGTTGGGTACGGGTACGCTTTCGTCCCGCGGGTCGCGTTCGAAGTGGGCAGCAACCTGATCCGAACCACATCCGAACCAGATAGAAAGGGAGTAACAACCAGCCTATGTGGCTGCTATGAGCCTGCCATGAGGGTGCTATAAGGCTGCTATGAGGATGACACCCTCGTGTCACGCACCGCCTGCTGGCGGTGCCTTCGGCAGAAAAGGCTTTTCCGCGGCTCCTGCAGCGTCTGTCCCCATACTACGTGGGCGAGTGCCCCGAGGTTGCGGAAAAACGTGCGCGACCGCCGCAACTCCTTGGTGGCTTCGAAGCGTAGAGGGGAAAATTGTCCGGCGTGGCCCGAGTAATCCTCCTGCGACGGACAAGCCTGCCGTGTGGAAATGAGTGGCGCTGGGGAGGGCGCCCGCCTGCGCCATTGTCGATGCGATCGTCATTTCTCAGGTCAGAATTCGCGCCCGACGGAAATCGATCGGGGCGGGCGCATCTGCCAATTGACGGTGAGAATGTCGTCAGCCACCAATTGTCTGGTAGCCGCAAGCGCCAGCGAGTGGAAGGTCGGCCGCGTTTTCCCGGTCCACTCGCTGGTCTCGCGGCTAGGGGTAACCGTCAACGTGGAGATACGCCCCGCGGGTTCCAGCGCCGGAGTTTTGTTTTGGCGTCGGGACGGTTTCCGAACTTGCTCGTTCCCCACATCCAACATGACTACCATTCTCGCCACCCGCCGTCTCCGTGTCGGTGCCGCACTTCCTCTCGGCGACGCCATTCTGGTGGTGGGCGCGGGCGGGCCGATTCCATTGCCCGAGGGCAGCGACCAGACGTATCCCTTTCGGTCGCACGCCGAATATTACTACCTCGCGGGCCACGAATGCGCTGGAGGAATCATGGCCTTCGATCCGCGCGACGCAGGAACGGCAGAAGGCGGATGGAAGTCCTTCGTTCCCGCCGTGACTGAAGGGGAGCGCGTCTGGGAAGGGCGTTCCCAATTGCCCGGCCTGCAGTTGGCGGATTTCGAGGCTTGGCTGAGCGCGCGCCGCAACCGCACCGTTGCGAACCTCGGAGCTCAGGTGCGCGACATCGTTTCCGACGCGACGCTTTCCGCCGCCGTGCGCGAGGCCTTCCGCCACGCGCGCCGGATCAAGGACGAGGCGGAAGTCGGCCTCATTCGGCGCGCCGCGGTGGCGACTGCGGCCGGCTACGAGAAGCTCCGCACCCTGATCCGCCCCGGCGCGACGGAGCGTTCCCTGCAAATCGAACTTGAGGCGGAGTTTGCTCGCGGCGGAGCCACTCGCCCGGGTTACGGCACGATTATCGGCGGCGGCCCCAACGCGGCCGTACTCCACTTCGAGCCTTCGGCCCGCATCGTCCGCGCCAATGAATTCGTGCTGGTCGACGCCGGAGCGGAAATCGATCGCTACATGGCCGACGTCACGCGGACGTTTGTCGCCGGAACCCCGAGTTCCTTTCAGCGCGACCTCCACCAAACGGTCCTGCGCGCCGAGCAACGCGCCATCGCCAGCTGTGTCGCCGGCGCCGAATGGAAGGAGATCCACCTTGCCGCCGCAGTTGACCTGGTAACCGGGCTCGTCGACATGGGCGTGATGCGCGGAGACCCGGAGACGCTCGTCGCCACCGAAGCCCACACGTTGTTTTTTCCGCACGGTCTCGGCCACATGGTTGGACTCGGCGTGCGCGATGGCAGCGGCCTGGCGCCCGGTCGCCAAAAGGATCCGCGCCCCAGCCTGCGCACGCTGCGCATGGATCTGCCGCTCGCTCCCGGCCACGTCGTGACCGTCGAGCCGGGCCTCTATTTCATTCCTCCGCTGCTCAACGATCCGGCCCGTCGCGCGCGCTACCGAGACTGCGTCAACTGGACCCTGGTCGACCAATATCAGGATCTCGGCGGAGTGCGGATCGAGGACAACGTCCTCGTGACTACCGGCGCGCCCGAGGTCCTGACCGCCGGGATCCCCAAGAGCCTCACCGTGGGATAATTTGTCGAGGGAGCGATGCGCCCGACAGCACGCCCGCGTGGAGACGCGGGCCCCGCTCAATGCTCGATCACGAGAATCAACACCCCGAGAATCGCGAACAGCGTGCCGAGTAACGCCGCTTCGTAGCGCTCGAAGGTCTGCAGTCGGAACCGGTCGAAGCCAACGAGGGCGAGCCAGGTAAACAGGGTCATACCCGCCAGGGTGGCCACCGCGAGGATCGCGCTGAGCACGATGAATCCGCGCCAGCCAAACTGCACGCCCGATAGGTAGACCGGCAGGAATCCCTCGCAGGGCGAGAGCGTCAGCATGATGAAGAGGCCGCCAATCGCGGCACCGTCGCCGGATTTGCGCGACACGAGATGACTGTCCTTTAATTCATCGTCCCAGTGGCTGCGCTCGTGTCCGTGGCCGCAATGTTCATCCGCGTTGTGATGGCTCCCCGGCGGATGGTGATGCAAAATCCCCCGGCCCGACCATTGCCGCCAAAAATAGAATGCCGCAATGGCCAGCAGAAGGCCGCCCGCCAGGCGTGAGAACCACTCCACCTTCTCCTCGATTTGAAACCCGAACCAGGCGATCGCCAGCCCGAGCAGGCTGGTCAGCGCCACGTGGCCGAGCCCCGCCAGCGCCGTCACCGCCAGCGTCTTGGTATTTCCCCAGTTCCTCGCCCGCGCCACGAGCACAAACGGCAGCCAATGCGTCGGAATCGCGGCATGGAAGAATGCCACGGAAAATCCGGTCGCTGCGACGGTTGTCAGAACGGTCGATTGCATGGAGGAAGGGTGAGCCAGCACGGGACCGCGCGCCCTGTCGACGGGAAACCTACTAAAGCCGTCAAGGCCGACAAAAACGTTCTCGTTCTCACCGACCGTTCCCGTTCTCCTTGCCGTTCTCTCCGAATCGCCACCGTCAACATGTCCACCGCACCGCATCTTCCTTCCGTCCGCGCCTACCTGCTCGGCCTGCAGGATACGATCTGCGCGGCGTTGGAAGCGGAAGACGGCGGAGGCCAGTTCATCACCGACCAATGGACCCGCGCCGAGGGCGGCGGCGGTCGGACCCGCATTCTCACCGAGGGGACGGTGTTCGAGAAGGCCGGCGTGGCCTTTTCCCACGTCCACGGCACCAAGCTCCCTCCGTCGGCCACCGCGCACCGTCCGGAACTCGCCGGCAAGGCCTGGGAGGCCGTCGGCGTTTCCCTCGTGCTGCATCCGCGCAATCCCTACGTACCGACGGCGCATGCCAACGTCCGCTTCTTCATCGCCGGCGCCGACGGTCCGGCTCCAGTCTGGTGGTTCGGGGGCGGCTTCGACCTGACGCCCTACTATGGTTTCGAGGAGGATGCGGTCCACTGGCACCGCACGGCCCGGGACGCCGTCGCGCCCTTCGGCGACACCCTCCACCCCCGCTTCAAGAAATGGTGCGACGATTATTTCTTTCTGAAACATCGCGGCGAACCCCGCGGTGTGGGCGGACTCTTCTTCGACGATTTCAGCGAACTCGGCTTCGAAAAATCGTTCGCGCTGACGCGGGCCGTCGGCGACGCCTTCGTGCCCGCCTACAGGCCGATTGTCGCGCAGCGCAAGGCGACGGCCTACGGCGACCGCGAACGGCAGTTTCAACTTTACCGCCGTGGCCGCTACGTGGAGTTCAATCTCGTTTGGGATCGCGGCACGCTCTTCGGCCTGCAAAGCGGCGGACGCACGGAGTCGATCCTCATGTCGCTCCCACCGCTCGTGCGCTGGGACTACGATTGGAAACCTGAGCCCGGCTCGCCCGAGGCGCGGCTTTACGACGTGTTTCTCAAACCACGCGATTGGACGTCGCTTTCCGACTCTCAGCTCTCAGCTCTCAACTCTCAACTTCCGCCGTGACTTCCCGCGAACGCTTCCTTGCCGCCTGCGCCTGCCAGCAACTCGACCGCCCTCCCCTGTGGGTGATGCGCCAGGCCGGCCGTTACCTGCCGGAATACCGCGCGCTGAAGGCGAAGTCCTCCTTTCTCCAGATGGTCCGCACGCCGGAGCTCGCCACCGAGGTCACGCTCCAGCCGCTGCGTCGCTTTGCCCTCGACGCGGCCATCCTGTTTTCCGACATCCTGGTGATTCCGGAAGCGCTCGGGCAGGGCTACCATTTTCGCGACGAAGGCGGCATCGGCATGGAATATCGCCTGGAAACCCGCGCCCAAATCGATGCGCTCGCTCCCGCCGCGGCCGTTCCGGATCGTCTGCGCTACGTCGCCGACACCCTCGCCATCCTGAAAAAGGAACTGGCCGGCTCACGCGCCCTGCTGGGATTCGGTGGTTCGCCCTGGACGCTCGCGACCTACATGGTTGAAGGCGGCAGTTCGGAGGAATTCGAGCGCATCAAGCTGCTCTTCTACACCGACCGCCCGATGTTCGACGCATTGCTGGAAAAGCTCACGGCCGCGCTGATCGCGTATTTCAAGATGCAAATCGCCGCCGGCGCCGACGCGATTCAGATCTTCGACTCGTGGGGCGGGATTATCGCCGGACCGGACTACGAGGCGGCGTCATTGCGCTGGATAAGGGAGATTGTGGCCGCGTTGCCCACGGAATTTCCCGTCATCCTCTATGCCAAGGGCACCGCGCCGCATCTCACCGATCAGGCGTTCACGGGCGTCCGGGTTCTGAGCGTGGACTGGACCAACGATCTCGCGATTGTGCGCCGAACCCTGCCAGCCAACGTCGCCGTGCAAGGCAACCTCGACCCCGTGCTGCTCAACACGACGCCGGACATCGTCACCCGCGAAACCACCCGGTTGCTCGCCGCGATGCGCGCGACCCAGGGCCACATCTTCAACCTCGGCCATGGCATCATGCCCCACGCCAAAATCGAATGCATGCAGGCTCTGGTCGATACCGTGACCACCTGGAAAAACTGACCGGCGACAGTCGCGGACCGTTCCGCGGCCAGCGCGTTGAACACGAAGCAAAAATCCATCGCGGTCCTCGGCGCCGGCATCACCGGCCTCACGGCCGCGCACCGGTTGGTGCGGCAGGGTCATCGGGTGCGGGTGTTCGACGCATCCGACCGGGTCGGAGGTGCAATCCGCACGGAAATTTCCGGCAACTGGCTCATCGAGGCCGGTCCGAACACCGTGCTGGCCGGCGAGCCGGCGCTCACCGCGCTCATCAACGAACTCGGACTCGCATCCGAGCGGGTGCTGGCCAGCGCGCAGGCAAAGAACCGCTACATCGTGCGACGCGGGGCACCGGTCGCCGCCCCGCTCACGCCGCCGGCGTTTCTGAGGTCACCGCTGTTTTCACTCGGAGCAAAGCTTCGGCTCGTGACCGAGTTTCTCAAACGCCCGCGGGTGCGGCTCGCTGACCTGAGCCTTGAGGACTTTATCCGCGACCACTTCGGTCAGGAGATTGTCGACTACGCGCTAAACCCGTTCATCACGGGCGTCTACGCCGGAGACCCGAAAAAACTGTCGGCGCGGCACGCGTTTCCAACGTTGTGGGAAATGGAGCAGAACTACGGTTCGCTTCTCCGGGGCCAGATCGCAGCGGCCAAGGCGGACGTCGAACGCCGCGGCGCGGGAATCATTTCTTTCCGCCGGGGCCTGCAGGTTCTGCCCGACGCGCTCGCGGCCCGGTTGCCGGCGGATGTTGTCACGTTACGCGCCCGCGTCGAAGCCCTCGTCCCGGGAAAATCCTGGAGCGTCGTCTGGCAGGATGGCACGAGCACGCAAACGGAGACGTTTGACGCGGTTTTGGCCGCATTGCCCGCGCCGGCGCTCGCTCAGCTCCGCTTCGGCACGCTCGGCGAGCGTCCGTTGGCTTCACTCGAGGGCATCGAGCATCCGCCAGTATCGTCGCTGTTTCTCGGCTATCGGCGCGAGCAAGTCGCACACCCGCTCGACGGGTTCGGTTTGTTGGTTCCAGCGGTCGAAAAGCGCTCGCTCCTCGGCGTGCTGTTCTCCTCCACCCTTTTCGAAGGCCGCGCCCCAGCCCAACACGTGGGATTGACGGTGATTGTCGGCGGAACGCGTCAGCCCGAAATCGCGCGACTGCCAACCGAGGAAATTCTGGCGGTCATCGAGCCGGATCTGAGGCAACTCCTCGGAGTCAGCGGCCCGCCCGTGTTTCAGCGCCACACGTTTTGGCCGCGGGCCATTCCCCAATACAACCTCGGCCACGAGCGGCACCTCGAGACGATGGCCAACGCGGAGCGCATACACCCGGGCTTCCTGATCAGCGGTCAGGCTCGGGACGGTATCGCCCTGCCCGCCTGTGTCGCCGCCGGCGAGAAACTCGCAACGCGCGTCGGATAGGAGTAGAAGGTCGGCAAGCAGAAGGCCGAGGTCCGCATCGCCCATGTCATCCACCCAAATTTCGCCAAGCGGTTCATCGGCGGAACCGCGGGTCAATTTTCGCCGCGGTTACCGCCCCGCTTGGGCGGCACGGGCAGCGGCATGAAATCACGCTGGAGAATCATCCACTCCTGCAGGGCGGCCTTGAGCTCGCGTTCGGAACTGGCGGCCTCCTGGCGGCCCGCGAGATTGTTGAACTCATGGGGATCCTTTTCGAGGTCGTAGAGCTCAAACATGGGCCGCGTCGCGGCGAAGTAGAGCCGGTCAAGTTTTGCCTCCAACTTCCCCGCCGCATGCCGCTGCACGAGTTCCTGCCAAAAGGCATCCCGGGCAAAATCCACCGGCCAATAGGGCAGCTCACCGAGCGCGTTGTAGATCAATTTGTGGGTCTTCGTCACCACGACGCGGCCAAGATCAAAATCCGCGCTGTTACCCGGCAGGTTGGTACCGTGCGCCCCGCGCTCGGCGAACACGAAATTCCGCCCCGTGAACGGCCCGCCGCGCAGCCGCTTCACGAAACTTTTCCCGGTCATCTCCGGCGGCACCGGAAGACCGGCGGCTTCAAGGAGCGTGGGCGCAAGATCCTCCCCACTGATCAGTTCCGCCGAGGTCGAGCCCGGCTTCACCATTCCCGGCCAGCGCACCAGCAGCGGCACGTGGATGCCATACTCGTAGAGCGTGCCCTTGCCACGAAATTGCGAGCAGCCGTTGTCGCCCATGAAGACGACGAGGGTGTTCGCGGCGAGGCCGCGCTTTTCCAACTCCGCCATCACTTGGCCGAAAAACACATCGAAGTGCGCAATCTCGTCGTAATAACGGGCGAAGTCCTCGCGCACGAGCTGCGTGTCAGGATAGTGCGCCGGGAGCGTGAGCTTCGCCGGATCGTGTTTCACCGGGCCAAAGGTGTTCAATGGCCGATGCGGGTCGTTGGAGCAGAGTTGGAGGAAGAACGGCTTCGCGGCGGGCTTGTGGTCGAGGAACTCACGGAACTGCGCGAGCTGAACCTCACTCCCGCTGCCGACCTTCACGTAATCGAGGCGATCGGGAAAGGTGATGAGCTTGTGTTGCTCAAAGACCGTCTGCGTTTCCGGCGGCATGCCCGTGATCGCGCCATCCATGTGATACGTGCGCCCTGCGACGCCGGTGAACCAGCCCGCCGCGCGCAACGCTTCTGGATACGTCTTGATCTCGCGCGGCAGCGGCGCCGAGAAACGCGACATGGCGATCGCGACCGGTGAGCGACCAGTAAAGATGCTTGCGCGCGACGGCACGCATTGCGGGCAGGTGACGTAGGCGCGATCGAAGCGCATGCCCTCAGCCGCGAACCGATCGAGGTTAGGCGTCAGGATGTCCTTGTTCCCGTAACAGCCGACGTGCGGATAGCTATGGTCGTCCGACAGGATGAGCAGGACGTTTGGTTTCGCATCGGCGGCGGCCAGCTGCGCCAGCGCTGCGAGCAGCAGGGGGGTAAGGGCTAGAACGGAGTATTTCATGAATGGGTGCTTATTTGCAGGCTCCCTCGTCTCGGAACCGATCGAATATCGTGTCTTTACCCCGGGGTTGGCACGACCGAAAGTGCCCGTCGGCGCCGAACGTGGGGCGGACGCAATTGCGACACCGTTTACGGCACGACGTAGAGTTCCACGAGCGCCGTGCCCGACGTCGCTCCAACCCCGCTGCCCCCCACCGTATATGATCCCGGAGGCAACGTGGTCACGATCGCGACGTCGCGGATAAGCGTTTTGGAAAGGTACATGGAATAGCAAATTTTGAGTCGAACGATCATCGGAACGAATGCGGCAGAATCTCTGCCCTGACTTTGGATTGGCTTACTTCGGCTCGCGCCAGGCCTCCTGCATATAGGCGGTGAGTTCCCTGACGATTTGCGGGTTCTCGTTCGCGACGTTGGTGGATTCGGTGGGGTCGCGGTCCAGGTTGAACAACTCCACGAGAAGCGATTTGCCGTCAGCCGATTTCTTCTTCTTGGCGGTGGGCTGGGCGGAGGCGTCCGCGGAAGCGGTGTTGCGATGGAGCAGTTTCCACGGCCACTGGAGCAAGGAGCGTTTTCCACCCTGTTCGCTGAAGTGCCAATAGAGATAAGGATGCTGCTTCTGCCGCGGGTTGTTCCCGAGTAGCGTCGGCAGGAACGAAATGCCGTCGCACTCCGCCGTCACCTTGACGCCCGCGAGGTCCGCGGCGGTGGGCAGAAAATCCTGAAACCCGCTGACGTGCTCGCTGACCGTGCCCGGTTTGATCTTGCCGGGCCAGCGCACAATGAACGGTTCGCGCACGCCGCCCTCCGTGAGGTCGCGCTTCATGCCGGTGAGGCCGTCGTTGCTCTGGAAATACGCGACGTGATGCCCGCCTTCCTGATGCGGGCCGTTGTCGCTAGAGAACATGACGACGGTGTCCTCATCCAGCCCGAGCGCCTTGAGCGTCGCCAGCACCGCCCCCACTTCGCGGTCCACGAACGTCATGGCGCTGGCAAAGCCCTTCTCCACGTCGGGCCACGGGCGCGACGCAAACTCGCCGTAGCTGGGAGACTCCATCCCATGGCCGAGAGGCGAGGTCTCGTCCGCCTCGTTGTTCGCATGCGGAAGATTGAGCGCATAATAAAGGAAGAACGGCTTGCCCTTGTCCTTCGCGCGGGCGTCGAGATAGCGCTGTACATCCTCAGCGAGCAATTGGGGCGCCCATTGTTTCCGACCGTCGCGTGTGGCCACGCCCGTGCCGGGTTTGTTTTCCGAACCAGGGATGATCGTGTTCTCGAGTGGAACCTTGGCTCCGTTGCGGATGAGAAACGCAGGATAGCAGTTGTGGGCGTGCGCGGTGTCCACGTAACCGAAGAAATAGTCGAAGCCCTTCTTCTGCGGATCATCCGGCGGCAAGGGCAGGCCGAGACCGTATTTTCCGATGCACGCCGTCAGATATCCGGCATCCTTGAGCAGCCGCGCCACGGTGAGATCGGTGTCGGGGATCGCCCCGGGTCCATTGGCGCGCACGCGGCTGTGGCCGGTGTGCAGGCCGGTCATCAGCACGCAACGCGAAGGAGCGCAGACCGTGGAGCCGGCGTAGTGCCGCGTGAATTTCATGCCCTCGCTCGCCAGGCGGTCCACGTTCGGGGTTTGCAACGTCTTCTGGCCGTAACAGCCGAAATCGCCATAGCCCGCGTCATCGAGAAGAATATAGACGATGTTGGGTTTGACCGGCGATGGCGCCGGCCCGGCGGCCGCGAAAGCGCCGAGCGGCGTCAGCAGCAGCGTAGTCAAAAGGAAGCGGATGGTTTTCATGGAAAATACTCCGGGCAACGTTCGCGGGTTCCCGCGCCGGTCACTCGTCCTCTTTCTCTTTCGGCACCGTGCCGGTCCAGTCCTTGCCCGTGCAATCCTTCCACCAGGCCCGCCAGGCGGCATCCATTTGCCGGACCAACTCCGGTCGCTTTGCCGCCAGATCGCGGGTCTCCGTGCGATCCGCCGCGAGGTCATACAACTCCCAGGACGCCCCCTGGCGCACGAGCTTCCACTGGCCGTCGTGGATGGCGGAGCCTTTGTTGAACTGAAAAAACAGCGGGCGCGGGCGCGCGATCGTCTGGCCCGCGAAGGCGGGGAGCAGACTCACCCCGTCCGGAGGAGAAATCTTCGCCGCTTTCGCAACACCGGGATACTTCGCCCCGCTCACGGCGAGGACGGTGGGCATGATGTCAACGAGGTGAACGGGTTCGCGATTCCAGCCGGGCTGCGGCTTGAGGCCCGCAGGCCAATGGACCACCAGAGGCGTGGCGATCCCGCCCTCGAAGCTGTCCTGCTTCCATTTGCGCAAGGGCGTGTTGCCCACCGAAGCCCAGTTTTGCCCGTAGCTCACAAAACTCGCCACGCTGCCCAGCGGGGCGTTGGGATCGACGTTGTCGACCTTGGGGTTCTCTGCACACGCCCCGTTATCCGACAGAAACAGGATCAGGGTGTTGTCGAGTTTGCCCTGATCTTCCAGCCGCTGCAGCACCCGCCCGATGTTTTGGTCCACCCGGTCAACCATCGCGGCATAAATTTCCATCCGCCGCGCTTCCTGCCGGCGTTCCTCCGGCGAAAGGTCGCGCCACTTATTTCCACTCTTTCGCCCGTACTCCATCGGCGGCAGCTGCGAGGTATTCGGATCCACCAAACCCAGCTTGATCTGACGCTCATAGCGGGCCTGACGTACCGCCTCATAGCCGCCGTCGTAGACGCCCTTGTATTTGGCGATATCCTCCGGCCAGGCCTGCAACGGCCAGTGCGGGGCCGTATAGGCGAGATAGAGCAGGAATGGTTTCTCGGTCTTCTGATATTCATTCAGCCAGACCAACGCGCGATCGGTGAAGGCGTCGGTGTCGTAAAACGTGGGAGCCTCCGGGATGAAATCCTTCACTTCCCGTCCGTCGAGCGACCAGCGGTTCCCGTCGTTCTTTGACGCCGGCGCCGGCTGGCCCGGGGCGGCTTTGCTGCCGGGATTAAAGTGGTTCTCCGCCCCGCCGATCATTCCATAGTAGCGGTCGTAGGCGCGCGTCACCGGATTGAAGCGAGCGTGGTGCTTGCCCGACCAGAGCGTGTGGTAACCGGCCGGCCGGAGCACTTCGCCCAGAGTCGCGGTGTTCGAAAAATCCCGATCGGTGCGTTGGAAGTATACTCCAGTCTGCAGACAGGCGCGCGTGGGGTAGCACTTCGCGGTGTTATACATCTGGGCGAACTTCATCCCGTTGGCCGCGAGCCGGTCGATGTTCGGCGTGCGGATCTCTCCGCCGTAACAGCCGATGTCCGAGTAGCCCATGTCATCCACGAGGATGATTAGGATGTTGGGCGGAGTGGCCCCGCCTGCGCCGGCCGCAAGGGCGAGACACGCGGTGAGCAGGGACAAGCTGTTTTTGAAGGGCACGGTCGTACGTTTCGTCCGCATTGTTCTGATCAATCGAGTTTCACGACCCAGATATTTCTAAACTGCACCGGGTTTCCGTGGTCCTGCAGAACGATCGGACCCCGGGCCGTTTCTTTTCCCCCGGCCGTCGGTTTCGGCACGGTCACATCATCGTGAATCAGGATGCCATTCAGCCGGACACTCGTCCGGGCATCCGCGGTCTTGCTTCCCTCGGCCGAAAAACGGGGCGCCTTGAACTCGATATCATACGTTTGCCAGAGGCCACCTGGGTATCCGGCGTTACGATCCGGTTCACGGAGCTTGTAAATTGCACCGCATTCGTTGTCGCGCCCGTGGAGCCCGAAGCTGTCGAGGATCTGCGTCTCATACAGCCCAAGATGAATAATGCCACTGTTGGAGCGACCCTGCCCGGTGGCTTCAGGTTTGTGCGCGAGCTTGAACTCCAGATGCAGGCGGTAGTCGCCAAAGTTGTCCTTCGTCCGCAGGTCCTGCTTGTTCTTTTTTCCCTCGCGCTGGGACCCGACCGCGAGGGCCCCGGCGCCGGTGATCAACCACTGGATGGCATCGCCAGGAGCCTGCTTGGATTCCCAGGCGTTCAGGTGGGTGCCGTCAAAGAGAAGCACGGCGCCGGCGGGAGCCTTGGCCCCCAGCGTGGACGAGGGCTGGAAAGGGACTTTCTTGAGGGAAAACGAACCGACTTCGGAGCCGGCAAAGGTTCCGATCATAACGTCGCCTTTGACCCGCCCTTGCCATTGCCGGGCCACGGGCGCGGGACCGCTCTCCTGCCCGGCGCTCGACTGAGGACGATCCAAATTGCCAGCTGGTGCCAAGACCAGTTCACCGGACTGCACTATGCCGTTAAAAACGACGATTGCCGCTTTCCGCGGGTCGGGGTCCGCCCGCAGGGTAATCTCGTAGCGATTCTTGTAGGCGATCACGGCCGCGTGCACCGGTTGCTCTCGCGCGCCGGACTGCAACGTTCCAGCCCAGTTGCCGGTATACGCGTCCGGGATCGTGCCGAATTCGGCGGCGGACAAGACCCTCGTGAGAAACAGGCCCAGCAGGAGAGCCCCGGTGCGGATTTGATTCATCGGAGTTGGTCAGGGAGTGAAGTCACGCCAACGTGTAGTAGTGAGCCCATTCCGAGCGTGGCTTTGCGCCGGCGAGCAGTTGGTTTGCCTCCTCGTTGCCGACGAAACGCTTCGTCTTCGGATCGAACTGCAGCTCCACGTTCAAGTATTCCGCAATCATGCCCAGGTTCAGCACCTGGGTCAGTTCGCCGCTCACGCTGAACGGCGAGGTGGTCGAGGTGTTGCCGAGGCAGGCCTGCACGAAGCTGGTGCCATGGGAGTATTCCGGCTTCGGCGCCTTCACGGTGTTCCACTTTTCCAACATGACCTTTCGCGGGTAGATTCGCGAGGCATCGCCGTGGTGGCCGCGCAAAATCACGTAGTCGCCTTGTTTCCGGTGCAACAGAGTTCCGGCCTCGCCCAGCGCGGGTAGCTTGATCGACTTGTCCTCCTGGAGGTCGCCGTATTTTTCGTCGAAAACGGGGTGGCAGTCCGCCCCCGCCTTCCACATCAATTCCACGGCTGGGGCGCCGGGGCCTCTGGCCGCAAACTGAAACCGAATGTGCGAGGTCTGGGGGAAAATAATCTTGTTGTAGTCATCCAAACGAACCGGCGACACCCTCGTGGGCAGGCCCAATTTCAAGTAGTGATGGACAAAATCAATGATGTGGCAGCCCCAGTCCCCGAACATGCCGCAGCCGTACTGGTGAAAGGCTCGCCAGCCAAAAGGGTGGTAGAGAGAGTTGTACGGCCGTACAGCCTTGGGTCCGCACCAGAGGCTCCAGTCAGAAAGTGAAGCCGGCAGCTTTTCCTCGGGCGGATAGGCGGAGATGCGTTTCTCGGGCTGCATGAACCACAGGGACGGTTCTTTCCATGCGTCGATCTTGTAAACATCGGCCGTCAAACCCGCCGCCACCATTTGCTGGAATTGGGCGGAGCCGGACGAGGTATGCCCCTGGTTTCCCATCTGGGTCACCACCTTGAACTTCTTTTCCGCCCGCATCAGAATCTCGGCCTCCGCGAACGTGTGCGTCAGCGGTTTTTCCACGTAAACATGCTTGCCCATCGCCATGGCGTGGATGGCTGCCACGAAGTGGTTATGGTCGGGGATCACGACGCTCACCGCGTCGATATCCTTCCCCATCTTGTCCAGCATCACCCGGAAATCCTGAAAGCGGGCCACGTCGGGCCAGGTTTCCAGATTGCCCGCGATTTTTCGCGAACCCTCAAAATCAACGTCGCAGAAGGCCACGGGCACCGCATGCCCGTCGCTGGTCAGGCTCGGGATCGCCCCGGCGGCCCGCCCCCCGACACCGATGCAACCGAGGTTGATACGCCGACTGGGCGGCAGGGCGGGATTCCCGGCCGCGCGGGCCGCCGTGAGGTAGGCCGGAAGCAGGGTGAAGCCAAAGACGGAGGCCGCAGACTTCTTGAGGAAGTCGCGGCGGGAGGAAGGGCGCGGTTTTTTCATGCGGTGTGGCATCGGAGAAGTGTGGTTGGTTCAACGTCGGCCGGGCCGGTCTCGGGCGCCGCAACCAGCCGGAGGAGAGGGCCAGGTTTCACAGGGAGTGTTTACTTCTATTTCCCGCCGGTATCGGCCTTGTTCCTTTTGCCCTTTTCTCTCTTGCCGCTCTTGTCGCCCTTCTCGCCGTCTCCATACTTGCTGCCTTTCGCGTAGCCGGAGAAGACCCGCACCTCAGCGGGCGGACGCAGCGCCGGGAGTTCCGGCTCACCGCGGTGCACCTCGATGAGGCTGAAGATGTCGTCCTGGGCGTCCGTGTTCACCAGCGCCAGATCGGCGCCCTTGGCCCCACCGTGGCGAAAGACCGCGTCTCGCAGGGTCACAGCCTCATGGTGCCATTTTTTGTCGCCTGTGCCCGTGACGGACAGCCCGGTCTTCATGCTCGGAGTGCCGGCATCGTAGTCCAGTTTCCAGGTGGAGCCTGCCTGTCCGTCATACCAGACGACGGTAATCGACATGACCTTGGGCTTGGCGTCTGACGAGAAGCCGTCACGGAGTTTGAAATACATCGCGTCCTTTCCGGACGCATGCTCGAAGCCGCGCGCAAACCGGGAATAGATGGGAGACGTCGGGGTGATGCGTCCACCGACGCGCCAAAGCGGGATGGAGGTGGCATCCGCATCGATTTGGTCGAGCAGGCGGGAGTAGTTGTCCGGCCAGATATCCCAGCCCACGTCATTGAATCCCGATTGATCGCCCCGTTGCTGGACCTGCCCGCTGGCCAGGATCTTTCGGTCATCGATGGCCGCGCCGTACTGGGCATAGGCGGCAACAATTTTTTCCATCCGCTCGACATTCCCGTGGGACGCCTTCCCGAACTTCGCCTCGGGATAGGCCGTCGTATCGGCGGCATCCAATCCCTTGTGCAAGGCGCAGAACGCATCGGTCGCGGTCGCCGGATAAATCTGCCCGGCATAGCGATTGAAGAAATAGAACGTGTAATCGAAGCCCTGTTGTTTGCTCACTTCGATTGCGACCTTGGTGACGTCCCATACGCTCTGGCCTGAATTCAGGGCATTGATCGCGCCCCAGTAGAAGTTGAGCGGGACATTGAGCTGGTACCACGGTCGCGTCCACGTTTGGTCCATCTCCGACCGGGCGAAGACCCGGGGCCCTTTCGGATCGATCAGGTAGCGTTGCCATGTGTTCACCGCGGTCCGCTCGCCGCTCAAGTGATGTCCGCGCGAGAGCGCGCCGATCTTGCTGCCAAAACTCCCGGTGATGTGGGTGGTCACCCACTTCCATTCTTCCGGGTTCTTTCCTTCCCCTTCCGTTTCGCCATCGCCGGTGATGCCACCAAAAAGCAGGCTGATTTTCGAATCAGGACCTTGATCGAAAAACTTCGCATACAGGGCAAAGGTCTCCAGGCGGAAGGCGCACCATTCCGGCGAGTTTTTGGGCAAGTCGTATTTTCGGTTCAGCGCCGTGCCCTTGTAGGGTGTCTCATCACCGGTGCAGCCCGTCTTCACCTGGATAAAGGCAATGCGCTCCTGTCGGTCCTTCGGGTAGCTGCGGATGTGTTTGGCCACTTCCGTGAGGAAACGGTGGTAATACGTCTTGTATTCGGGAGAGAGGTAATAGGGGTAGTGGGGAAACTTGTCCTGATGCCGCTTGTCGTCCGTCACCACCTTGGGGACACCTTGCGCATAAGCCCACTCCGGCGTTTTCGGACCGGCCTCAAAGGAGAGATAAATCGAAGTCTTGTTTTTGAAAACGTACTCAATCGCCCGATCCAGCGCGCTCCAGTCATAGACTCCCGGCTGCTTCTCCACTTCATCCCAAGGGGCATCGCACGACGTTCCCCGGATAAACGGATACTCGCGGGGATCCTTGGTCTCGCCGCGATCCCAAACGCCAAAGGAACTTCGGAGCGGCTCGGCGTTGAGCGGGGAACTGGCAACAACGCCAAACAGGCAGAGCAGGCTGATTTTCACCGCGAAGCCGGCGATCCTGGAGTCAGGGCATTTCATAAAAGGAGGAGTAAGTGCGTTGGTTCTTCTCAGCGATCCGTCATTGTTCGCGGGGCAGCAAGTGGAGGTGGCGGAAATTGCGCGGCTGGGATCGCCGGCAATTGCGGGTGATTGTAACTGTCCCGCCTACGCGCGCCCATAGACAATCCGCGTGGCTCGCTGGACTTTTTGTTGGCACGGTACGGAGGCGGCTGGTCGGTGGTGATTCAGCGCCGCACTATCCGCCGGCGCAGACTCCCCCACGGCACCCGTCGCAGGCGAATTACAAAATATCCAGATTGATGCGGCATTTATCCATGTTGGATGTCGCGGGCATCACGTATGGTGACTTTTGTTCTGGTCCCCGTTTTGTTCACCCCTCACCCACCCCACGACCATGCATCTCTCCTCTGGCTCGCCTCACGTCCCTCGTTTGTCCCTACTCTCGCTGCTAATCAATCTGACGTGGTTCGCTTCAATCGCGTGTGCCCAGACGATCGCGACTTCACCGGCTGCGTCCTCGCCCACGGATGACCGCAAGAAAGCGTCCAGTTCGGAAGTCGTCGAACTTACTCCCTTCACCGTCGCCTCGACCCAGGATCGCGGCTATCAGGCGCAGTCGACCCTGGGCGGCAGTCGCCTGCGGACGGATCTCAAGGATGTGGCCTCACCCACGAGCGCGTTCACCGGACAATTCCTCAACGACGTCGCCGTCACGAACACCGATGACCTCGCGCGCTACATGCTCAGCACGGAGTACGACTGGGGTGAGGACGCCGGCGCGGGCCAGAATTTCATCAACGGCAGCACGCGGCAGGTGCGCATGCGAGGCCTCAGTGGCGGCACCGTCTCGGTCAATTTCTTCAAATCGGACTTTCCGACCGACACCTTCAACACGGAGCGCATCGATCAATCCCGCGGTCCAAATTCCGTCCTGTTCGGCATCGGTTCCCCCGGCGGCATCGTCAACGCAACCACCAAGCGCGCGCTCCTAGGCAAGGACGCGGTCGCCGTCGCCGTGCAGGGCCGCTCGGAAGGTGGCCTGCGTGAAGAGGCAGACGTCAATCTGCCCGTCGGCGGGCGGCTCGCTCTCCGCGTCGCCGCGGTGAAAGACAACCGTGGCAGCTGGCGCAATTACGAGTTCAATGATTCAGAGCGTTCCTACCTCACTGGTAAATGGCGCGTCGATCAAAAGACGGAGCTGAATCTGGAGGCGGAAAAGGCGGCCATCACCAAGCAGACCAAACGCTCCGTCACGGCATATGATGCCTACACCACGTGGAAGGCCGCGGGCAGCAACGTCGGCACAGCTGCCAATGCGGCACAAAGCATTTCCCTGATCGCGGCCGCCAACACGCGCTACCTCGTCCTCGACACCGCCTCGGGTTCCCTGACCGACTGGGTCAACAAGACCACCAGCTCGGTGCGCAAGTCCGTGGATGGCGACAATGTCCCGATGACTGATTTCAGTATTTTGCCCAAGGAAACTTCCGTCTACGGCCCCGGCTACGACCAGAACACGAGCTTCACCCGCCTCGGAGCGTACCTGACCCATTCCTTCACTCCGAACTTCAACGCTGAGCTCTCCGCGTTGCGCACCAGCAGTCACACCGCCGTGTGGGATCCCCAGACGGCCATCACCCGGTCTCTGTACGTCGACACCAATCCCACCCTGCCCTCCGGCGCGCCCAATCCCAACCTACGCCGGACCTACGTGGAGGGGCTGCCGCAGGTGAACTTCAACGACCAATTGAGCGATTCGGTGCGCACCGTGCTGTCCTACCGGCGGGACCTCGGCCGCTGGGGCAAGCACACGCTGGCCGGAGTCTATGAGTACGATTTCACCAAAATCGGCATTCAGGTCATGCGCGAACAGGTCATCTCGCCGAACGCCCCGAACCTCACCAGTGCAATCAACAACGCGAACCGCATTTTTCGCCGTACCTACGTTGACCTCGCCGGGCCCAGCAGCGGCATCGTGATGGCTCCCTACAATGACAAGCCCCTCGGAACCGTAACCGAGACCGTCAGCGGCAAGTCCTACACCACGGCGCTGGTGCCCTTCAACGCCAACGCCCAGCTCAACAGTTTCGACGACAAGACGATGATCGGCATGCTGCAGAGTTCGTTTTGGAATGATCGGATCAAGACCATCCTCGGCACGAGCCGCGATGACCGGAACGACTATGCCTCCACGCAGGTGCTCACGCCCGTGCCCGGTTTTGCCACCGGGCTGCCGACGCCCGTGCGCAGCCATATTCCGAACAACGTCGTCGCGAAAAGCGTCTCTTTCAGTGGAGTCTTCCAAGTCAACCCCTGGCTAGGTCTGACCTATGGCAAGTCGGCCAACAGCGGGCTGCCGTCCTTCTCCGGCAGATTGAATACCACGGGTTCCGATCCCTCTAGCTTCGCCCGCCCGCCCATCCCGCACGGCCGGAGCGAGGACGTCGGCTTCAAGTTGGATGTATTCAATCACCGCGTCTTCGTGACCGCGTTGTATTTCCAGACCCAGGCCACGAAAGACTTCAATTTCGGCAACATCACCTCATCGATCAACCCGATCTGGGACGCTCTCGCGTTGGCGGGAAAAGTCCCGAGCGGCACCGCCTCGGCCTCCACCGGACAGACCTTTGATTCCCGCACGCAAGGCTACGAAGTGGAATTGACCGCCAATTTCACCGAGCACTGGCGCGCATTCCTCAACTACAGCCGGGGGACAACCGCACGCACAAACATCGGCGGCGATGACGTCGGTTACATCGCCACGTGGCGATCGCTGTGGGAGACCAACCGCGCCCTGCCGCTCGCCACTGGCACTGGCACCATCGGTACGCAGTTGGCGGCGCTCGATTCCACGACGTTCAACAACTTCACACTGGCGGACGGCAAGCTCCCGCTCGGCCAGATGCGGCAGAGGTTAAACCTCGTGACCAATTATGATTTCACCCGCGACGCCTTGAAGGGTTTTTCCGTGGGCGGCGGCGTGCGCTACACGGGCAAACCCGTCATCGGCTATACGGCCACGGGCACGCCGTCCGCCATTGTCCGCACTGTTTATTTCGGATCGGAGCAGGTTTTCGTCGACGTCAACGCCGCCTATCGCCGGAAAATCCAGCTCCTGGGCAAATCAGTGCAGTGGTCGCTGCAGACCAACATCAACAACGCGCTGAACAACGACGCCTTTGTCCGGCTCGCCCAGGCAAGTGACGGGACGCTGATCAATTACCGTTTCAATCCACCGCTGGAGTGGATCATCACCACCCGATTCAGCTTTTGATTCGAATTTCTCCGCGTTACTCCTGTCCTCGGCCCGGTCGAGGATTTAAGGATCCTCAACCCCATTAATGAACCTTCCGCTCGCCATCGGCTCATTTCTTTTCTGCACCGCGCTCGTGGGATTCATCTCCTGGTGGCGCACGCGGGGGATGGACAACTCCGACTCGCAGACCTACTTCCTCGCTGGCCGCAAGCTGCCGTGGATCCAGGTCGCCGGTGCGCTGCTGCTGACCAACCTTTCCACTGAGCAGTTGATCGGCCTGAACGGCGCGGCGTCCGTTCACGGCGCGGTCGTAATGGCGTGGGAGGTCGTGCCGGTGTTCGCGCTCATCGCCATGGCGTGGTATTTCCTGCCGCGCTATTGGTCGGGCAATATCACGACTGTGCCGCAATTCCTCGAGCAGCGCTTCGACGCGACCTCGCGGCGGATCATGGGCATCGTGTT
Source organism: Opitutia bacterium (assembly GCA_947474365.1). GTDB lineage: Bacteria > Verrucomicrobiota > Verrucomicrobiia > Opitutales > Opitutaceae > ER46. The sequence goes on from CANJIU010000039.1 coordinate 50,259, forward strand.
CATCATCGCCATCGCGCTGAACATCCTGCCGTTCGTGCTCTACTCCGGCGGCGTGGCCATGAGCACGATCTTTCATGTGCACACCCAGCTGGGAATTTCCGAACGGGCGTCCTTCCAGCTCATGGCCTGGACCATCGGCATCATCGGCACGTGCTACGTGCTCTTCGGCGGCATGAAGGCCGTGGCGCTGTCCGATACGCTCTACGGTGTCGGCCTGCTCGTCTGCGGCCTGCTCATTCCGGTGCTCGCGCTGTTCAAGCTGGGGGACGGTGATTTTCTCGCCGGCCTGAACCGCGTGCTGCAGCACCAGGTCGCGAAGATCAATCCCATCGGCGGGCCCCGATCAAACGTGCCGTTCGCCACTCTCTTCACCGGCATGCTTTTCATCAACCTGTTCTACTGGTGCACCAATCAGATGATCGTGCAGCGTTCCTTTGGGGCGAAGAGTTTCGCCGAGGCGCAGAAGGGAATTCTCGCCACCGCCGGCCTCAAGCTGCTCGGGCCGTTCTTCCTCGTGATCCCCGGCATCATCGCGACGGAAATGTTCGGCGCCGCGGCGATCGGCAACGGCGACCTCGCCTATTCGCTCCTAGTCGACGCCGTGTTGCCACCGTATCTGATCGGCTTGTTCGCCGCGGTGTTCCAGGGCTCCGTGATCAGCGCCTTCAACGGCGGCCTGCACAGCGTCTCGACCATGTTCAGCGTCGACCTCTACCGCGGCTGGATTCGACCGGAAGCCTCGGACCACGCGATGGTCCGCGCCGGCAAACTCTTCTCTGTCGTGATCGTGTTCGTGGCCATCTTCACCAGCGGACTGCTGGGCGGATCCTCCGAGGGAATCTTCACCATGATGAAACAGGTGATGTCCGCCTTCAAACTGCCCCTGCTCGCCGTCGTCGTCATGGGCATGTTCAGTCGGCGGGTGCCCGCCTGGGCGGCCAACACCTCGATGATCCTCGGCGTGTTCACCTCGATCCTGCTGAATTGCCTCTGGGGCGACGGCTTCCTCGGGTTCCGCCTCAACGTATCCGCGCTGCACGTCCACTGGCTCCATCTTGCCGCCCTGAACACCCTCTTGCTCTGCGGCTTCATGCTGGTCGCCGGCCAATTTGCTCCCGCCGCCCCTGTCACGAAGAGCGCTTCACCAGTCGGCATGGCTCCCGTGGCCACCGTGGACCTCACACCGTGGCGCGGACTCCGCGTCGCTTCGCTGGTGGTCGCCGTGCTCGCGGTCGCACTTTATTTCTCCCTCTGGCGTCTCGCCCGGCCCAGCTAGACCCGGGGTCATGAGTAAACCCGCCAAAGCAAAGATGGTTCACGCCGCGTCCGTCAAGCTGCGCCCTCGCGTACTCAATGACGGGCACCGCCAAACTCTCGCGCTTGTGGCCCTGGCCTTGGTCGAAGCGTAGAAATGGCTCAAATAGCTGCCGTCTGCCAGCACCGCCTCGACCGGCGAGATCACATTCCCGAGGACGTAAATCCTTACCTGAACAGTATTGGGGCGAGGGGCATCGACTCAGCTACGAGGGAATATCAAAGTTTTATCGAAGCTCCTTGAAACCACCCGGCGCCCCTACAGGGCCCTCCTGCCCCTCTCCCTCCATCGTCCCTCCCCTCGGACCACGCCTCCTCCACCAGCCTTCGCCAGGACCAGACTGAATGCTAATCTCCCGTCGGTCAGCGGCTGGTAACAGCCCAACGGAGCCAGTCCGCTGGTCGCTCGTCGATACCACCTGTGGTTGACTCCGGACGTGCACCCTTGGGCGGCCGGTATTCCCCTTTTCTGTTACGACCCGACGGAGTGGACGCCGTTGAGGCGGACTGGCAACTCACGGGCGGTGCCCATCCAACGAATGCCCTCGCGCTGGACAACGCAAACGACGGAAGAGCGGCACTCTTTCTTCAATGTATCACTCCGACCACTTCAAAAGGGTCGTCAGTTCAAATCCTGATTCAAAAGCGGCTCCTCAACCGATTCTGGGTTTGGCACCGCGGCGCAGCTGTGCTGATTCACACCTACCCCAATGCGCTTCCTTACGTTCCTCCTCCTGGCCGTGGCCGCATCCGCTTCCGCCGCTGAAACCGTCCTGCCCCTCTGGCCCGAGGGCGTCCCGGGCAGGCGCGTCGAGCCGTCCAAGGCCACGCTCGACATGATCGGCCCCGCGGGCAGCCGGCCCGGCCGCGAGTCCTTCATCAACGAACCTTCGATCACCGTCTACCCGGCTGCCAATCCCAACGGCGCCGCGGTCATCGTCTGCCCCGGCGGCGGCTATTGGTTCCTGTCGATTGCGAACGAGGGCACCCGCGTCTGCGAATGGCTCAATGGCATCGGTGTGACGGGCATCCTCCTCCACTACCGCGTGCCGACCGCTGACGAGAAGCTGCGACATCACTTTCCGGTCCAGGACCTGCAGCGTACGCTCGGCCTCGTCCGCTCCCAAGCGAAGCAATGGAACATCGACCCGAAGCGCGTCGGCGTCATCGGGTTCTCCGCTGGCGCCAACCTGGCGGGTCACGCCTCTTGGGATCGCACCGCGCGCACGTATGTGCAGAAGGACGGCGTCGACGACCCGCGCGGCCCCGACTTCCTGCTCTTCGTCTATGGCGGCGGTTTCCTCGACAAGCAGGACCCGAAGAAATTCCTCGATGGGTTCGCCGTGCCCGCCGACGCTCCACCCTGCTTCTTCGTCGTCGCCCACGACGACCGCAATAATCCGCTCGAAGCCGCCGAACTCTACGTCGCCTACAAGCGACTCAACCTGCCGGCCGAACTCCACATCTACTCCAAGGGTGGCCACGGATTCGGCATGCGACAGACGAAGTTCCCCATCGACGGCTGGACCAAGGCCGCCGGCGAATGGATGGGAGCCGAGGGCTTTCTGAAAGCAACCAAGTAGGACGTTTTTCTCCGGCTTTCCCTCTTTTCCGGGCGCCGCCGCTCACCCACCCGCGACCGCCGCGCGGGCCAGTAACGCCTGAAGACCGGCCACGTCAGTGACGCTGGTCTTCGCTACAAAACCCCGCGCGTGCGTGAAGTGAACTCCGGGTTGCCCTGCAATCCGCGTGAAATCCAGCCGCGGATTGTCGCGGTAACGCTCCAGCCCATATCCCGGCCCGCGGCGGTCAGGACTCACGACCCCGATGACGGCATCGGCGAGACCACGACTCTGGATGAAGCGATCGAGACCGAGTCCCGGATCCTCGAGCAACGGCTCGGTGCGCGCGAGGAAAAGGACCTGGGCCGGGCGACCCGTGAGCTCAAGTGTCCAGAACTCCGCATTCCGCGAGAGATGATTGAGTCGCGCCCGCAGCGACTTGATGTGGTCGACGATGTCCGCGCCGACCATCCGCATCATCTCCCAGAGCGGCTGGCCCTCCTCAAGGCGGGTGGCGAGTGCAAAGCGCCGGAGGAGTGCGCCCTGCACGGGCGAATTGAGCCGGGCGAGCGTTTCGGTCGTGACACCGAGCCACTTGGCGGTGTGCACCGGCCCGCGGCTGTCGAACCATTCGGCCGTCTCGAGCCATTCACAAAACTGCCGCGCATCGTCGTAGAGGCCGAGGTGCTGCAGCACGAGCGAAAGCGCGCACGTCGGCGAATGATCCTTCGGCAGTTGGTGATGGTCGAAATTATGGAGCGCGGGCTCGTGCCGATTCCCCACATCCACGACGCAAACGGCGGGACGGGCGAGGTCGTCGGGCGTTGGTTCGCGGCGGACGATGGGCGCCGGGAGGAGCGCGAGCAGCACGCTGCAAGCGAGAAATTCATCGGCATGGGCGCCGCCAGGGTGGGTCAGGATGGTCTCGAAGCGGGTCATCAGGAGCCGACACGCTGAACGCGGCCCACGACGCTGCAACCGTAGAAGGCCACAGTCGCCGGTTGAAGCCACGGGAGGTCGCCCCAGAGCCACGCCCGGTGAGCAAAGCAAAGTGGAGCCCACGGTGTCCCTCGCTCCGTGCGCCCGCCGACCGCACGGAGTCTAAGACACCCTTGAACCCATCCACCAAACACCCCAAACTGCTGGCGTGCATTTTCCCTCGGGTCAGTGGGTGGGCTTTTACACCTACCCTAATCGGAGTGAGCGGTTTCTCATGGATTTGGTCCTCCAATTCCGCGATGGGATCGTCACCGGCGAAGGCTGGGACGGCATCGGTCTGTTCGACATCGATGGTCACTATTCGAACGCGGACCTCCAGTGCTCCTGGAAGAAAATGTACTACCGCAAACACACCGTCCTGTACGCAGGCCACCGCGACAAAAACGGTATCTGGGGCACTTGGACGATCTCCCCCGTCAAAGGTGGCTTTCATATCTGGCCGATCGGGGAAGGCGCGGCGCAGGAAAAAATCCGGGAAGAAGCAAAGGAGCAGCATCCCGCTAACCCCGTTTTGGCCGGCCCCCTCGGTGATTCCAAAACGGCGGTTCACCGACAAAGGGAATCCTTGAGAGGTGTGGGTATGCCGGCAGCTCCGATGGCGGTGTAAAATTCATGACGACAACCCGTCGTATGCAATAATTTGCTGATTGGGCGGTTGGTCTGCGGGTTGCTGACCGCCAGACGTGACCAACCGAAATCCACACCCACTACTTCGTTTTCCGTTAACGCGCGCCTGTGTCGCGTTCGCCGCCTGTTCCCGTCTTGTCGCCCAGACTCCGGCGACGGCCGCCAAACCCGCCGACGAGGTGATGACGATGGAAAAGTTCAAGGTGACCGACGTGCCGATTGACCGACAAATCCTGCCGACGTCGCGTCCGTTCAATTCCGTGTTCGGCACCGACGACAACATCGTCGATGTGCCGCGCAATGTGACGATTATTTCCCGGCAGCAGCTCAGTGACATCAGCATCGCGAGCGTGCTCGATTTCTCCAAACTCACCTCGAGTTCCTACACCACGACGAATTTCGGCGCGCCGTCGAATCCGAGCATCCGCGGCCAGACCGCGGACCTGTTCATCAACGGCGTGCGCGGTCGAATCACGTCCAACGGCAACGGCCTGCCGCTTGACTTCAATTCGGTCGAGTCGGTCAACATCGTCAAGGGACCGGCCACCGCGGTGCAGGGCACGTCGATGTACGTCGGAGGATTTGTGGATCTCGTCACCAAGCGGCCCTACTTCGACGTCACGAAGGGGTCCGTGAGCGTGACGGTCGGTTCCTACTCCCAGAAGGAGTGGACGATCGACGTGGGCGGACCGCTTTCCAAGACCGCCGCTTACCGGTTCAGCTATTCAGGCCAAGACAGCAAGGGCTACTGGTACGACTTCTATAACAAGAACCACTCGATCTACGGGGCGCTCACGCTCCGCCCGTCGAACGGCTACGAAATCTTCCTCAACGCCACCGCCGCGTTCTACAACTACACCGAAAACTGGGGCATCAACCGGGTCACGCAGGATTTGATCGACAACGGCAACTACCGCACCGGTGTGAACAGCAATGCGGCCCCGGATTTCGTCCGGTTTCCCGACACTGGCTATGTCGACGCCGCCGGAAAACCAATCAGTTTTGGCAACATCAACACCATCGGCGGCACCGCCGCTGCGGTGTCGGATCCGCAGAACTCGAAATGGGTCACTTCGGGTTATCCGGCCGGAAACCGCGTCGTCTTCGGCCCGACCGTCTCCATCAGCCGCCATGCGCGCCTGCTCAAGCCGGGCAACCACTCCACGGGCCGGGAATTCAATGCGCAGGCAATTCAGACCAAGACGGTGAGTCCTGAATTCAAAATCATCAACAACACCTTCTGGAGCTACACCGCCCGCAACACGCTGAGCTCCTACTATTATTCCGAAATCATCGATCCGTCGTGGTTCGCCGAAAACCGCACCGAGCTGATTTTGATCAAACCCGCCTACACCTTGAATGCCGGTCTCGACCTCCGCTACCAACGCACCAAGGCCTACGACGATTATTTCTTCGAACCGGCCAACGTCTGGGACATCACGAAAGACACGAGATTCATCAACGTCTACAATTCGGTCAATTTCCCGGCCTTTGTCACCAGCCGCCCGATTCCGGGCTGGCCCGATCGCTACGCCACGGCGGGCATCATGAACGGCGACACCAACGACAGCCACGGCACGACGGTCGGCCCGTTTGCCCAGGGCACGTGGAAAATCAGTGACCAGTTCAATCTCGTGGGCGGAGTCCGCTACGACCGCTTTGACGCCCACGTCCGCGAGCCGCTCAACGTGCCGGTCTTCATCTGGCCCGTGCAGAACGTGTCGCAAAGCATCGTGGTGTGGAACCCGAACTACAACGCGAGCGCCTCCTTCAAGCCGACTCCGGTCTCCAGCGTATATCTGACCTACAACTACAGCAAAAACACCTCTGGCGCGGTTGGAAACGGCGGCGGCATCACAGGTTGGGCCAACAATCCGGCGGGCGATTTTCTCGGCTATCTGCAGCGCGACAGTTTCTCCCAGCCAAGTGAGCTCGTCGAATTGGGAACGAAGTACTCGCTGATGCAAAACAAGGTTTTCCTGAACTTCGCGATCTTCGACCAGAAGCGGACATTCAAGAGCACCAGCAGCACAATCATCCAGAAGTTCCACACCAAGGGGTTTGAGGCGGAGCTGAACTACCAGCCAAACAAACACCTCTATGGAACAATTTCCTACTCGATCATCGATGCCACGACGACGGCGGGCTTCCAGTCGGACGGCGGCGTCGGTCAGTTCTACGCCTCGAAAAGCGGTGAAGGCCGTGCCTCGGGTTTGCCCAAGCATCTCTTCAATGCGCTCCTCTCCTACACGTTTGAAAGCGGCTTTGGCTTCAACACCAACGCGCTCGTGACGAGCTCAATCAACAACAACTTCGCCGGCACGCTGGTGATTCCGTCACAGTTCCAGATCGACGTGGGGCTCTTCTATCACACCAAGAAATGGAATTACCGCATCAGCGTGAGCAACGTGACGGACGAAAAGAACTGGGCTCCGCCGAATGCCGTTTACGGCAATGCCTCCATCCTATCGCTCCCGGGCACGCAGGTGCAGTTCAACGCGAAATACAGCTTCTGAGTGACTCGCGCCGTCGTCGGTGCGATTGGCGAAGGCCGCCCCACCGGCGGCCGTCACCTTGTCGCGAGGCTAAAGTCCTAAAGCCAAGTCCATGGAGATCCTGCCGCCGCCGGCAACCGCCGGACGCCCCACCCATGTACTCTACGGGCTGGAAGATCGAGTCCCTCCAGCCACGGCGCTGCTGGTCGGCGCGCAACATGTGTCTGCCATGGTGGTGGGTACGGTCACCCCGCCACTCATCCTCGCCGGCACCTTGAAGTTCTCGCAGGCCGACACCGCCTACCTCGTCAGCGTGGCGCTACTCGCCTCCGCTTTCGGCACGTGGTTGCAGTGTCGGCAGCGGGGTCCGGTGGGGTCGGGTCTGCTGAGTGTGACCGGGACAAGCTTCGCCTTTCTGCAGCCGCTTACCGTGGCGGGAAAGGCGGGCGGGCTGCCGCTCATGCTGGGTCTCTCGTGTTTGACGGCGCCCCTGCTCATCCTGCTTGCCCCCTTCCTCTCCCGGCTCCGGCAAGTATTCACTCCGCTTGTCTCTGGAGTGGTCGTGCTGCTCATCGGGACGTCACTGATTCCCACCGCCTTTTTCGGGCTTTCCTCTCCGTTGAGTCCAGGCGCGCCGGGATGGGCGGGACTCGCGGTGGGAGCCGTGGTCGTCGCGGTGATTGTTGCGGCGCAAGCCACGGGTCTAGCGTGGGCCCGCATCGCGGGCGCGGCCTGCGGAGTGATTGCCGGCTGCATCGTCTGCGGAGTGTTTGGCGGCCTGCGCGCGCCTGAGGCGGGAACCGGCGAATGGTTGACGCAGCCGCACCTGTTTCCGCACGGTTTTGCGTTCGACTGGAAGTTCGTTCCGCCGTTCGCGTTCGTCTATCTCGTTTCGATGTTGGAGGCGATGGGCGACATCGCGGCCACCTCGCAGCTCTCGGGCTTGCCCGCACACGGCGCCGGACATTGGCGGAGGATTTCGGGCGGCGTGATGGCGGACGGCATTGTCAGCACAACCGCGGCGATGTTCGGCGGCTTTCCCAGCGCCACGTACGCGCAGAACAACGGAGTCATTCAAACTACCGGCGTGGCGAGCCGGCGGGTGGGATATGTGATGGTGGGCATCCTCGCGCTGCTCGGGCTTTTTCCGGCGGTCGGCCGCTGGGTGACCGTCATGCCCCCATCCGTGCTCGGCGGACTGGCGTTGCTGATGTTTGGTCTGGTTGCAGTGGCCGGCGTGCGGCTGCTCGTCAGCGCCGGGCTCGGACAGCGGGAAGGAGTCATCGTGGCCTTGTCGCTGGGCGTCGGTCTCGGATTGCCGACCCAACCGGGAATCGTGGCGAGCTTGCCCGGTGTTTTGCATGCGCTGCTCGAGTCGGGGATCTCGGCGGGAGGACTGACGGCTCTCGTGCTGAACCTGGCCTGGCGGGAAAAAGCGCCCGAGGCCTCCACGATCGCGGCGTAGTGACGCACGGGAATCATGGGGACGCTCCTGGTAAAGAACATTCACACGCTCGTCACGATGAACGAGCGACGCGACGAAATCCGCGGGGGTGCGCTGTTCGTTCGGGACAATGTCATCGAGCAGGTGGGCGCGGCGGCGGCCCTGCCCGCCATCGCCGACGAGGTGCTCGATCTCCGCGACCGGCACCTCGTTCTGCCCGGGCTCGTCAATACGCACCATCACTTCTACCAGACTCTCACGCGGGTGGTGCCGGCCGCCCAGGACTGCGATCTCTTCGGCTGGTTGAAGACGCTCTATCCGATTTGGTCGCGCCTGACCGCGGAGGGGGTGGCGGTGAGTGCGCAGATGGCGGCGGCGGAGCTGATGCTTTCCGGCTGCACGACTTCGAGCGATCATCTGTATCTTTTTCCCAACGACAGCACGCTCGATGCCGAGATTCACGCCGTGACGGAGATCGGACTCCGGTTTCATCCGACCCGCGGCAGCATGAGCGTGGGCGAGAGCCGGGGCGGGTTGCCGCCTGACCACCTCGTTGAAACGGAGGAGTCGATCCTGCGCGACAGCGCGCGACTCATCGCGCGGTATCACGACCCCGCGCGCTATTCGATGACGCGCATATCGCTCGCGCCGTGTTCCCCGTTTTCGGTCTCCCGCGATCTCATGCGCGAATCAGCCGCGCTTGCCCGCTCCCATTCCGGCGTGCGTCTGCACACGCACCTCGCGGAAAACGTCACCGACGTCTCGTACAGCCGGGAAAAATTCGGCATGACACCGGGTGACTACGCCGAGTCGCTCGGTTGGGTGGGCCCCGATGTGTGGTGCGCCCACGCGGTGCAATTGGATGACTCGGCGATCACCCTGTTTGGTCGGACGGGCACAGGAGTGGCGCATTGCCCGTGCAGCAACCTGCGGCTGGCGAGCGGCATCGCGCCGATTCGCAAAATGCGTTGCGCCGGCGTTCCCGTCGGACTGGGAGTGGACGGGGCGGCGTCGAACGATGCGTCGAACGTCCTGCACGAGGCGCGGGCGGCGTGCCTCCTCGCCCGCGTACTCGATCGCGATGCCGCGGCCATGACGGCCCGTGAGGCGCTGGAGTTGGCGACGATCGGCGGGGCGCGTGTTCTGGGACGCGACGACATCGGGTCGCTCGCGCCTGGAATGGCGGCGGATTTCATCGCGATAAACCTGGACCGTCCCGGCTTCGCCGGCGCGCAGCACGATCCGGTGGCGGCAATCGTGCTCTGCCAATGCGACGCCGTTGACTACAGCTACATCAACGGTCGGTGCGTGGTGCGCGAAGGTGTGCTCACGACCGCCGAAGTTCCCGTGCTGGTGGAGCGCACGAACCTAATCGCGAAAACCATGCTATCGGCCTGAGCCATCGAGTGAAACAGCACCGATTCCCAACGAGACCGCTTCACTCCGCACAAGGAACGCCCGTCGCCGACCTCCATCACTTATCCCCGCACCGACTGCAGCACACGCAGCATCGCTTCGTGGATGACGCCGTTGCTCGCCACGTAGCGGCCGCGATCCTGTTGCTGCGGATTCGGCCCGCCGGCGTAGTCGGTCACGGTACCGCCCGCCTCGCGCACGAGGAGAAGTCCCGCCATCGCGTCGTAGGGCTTCAAATCTTTTTCCCAGTATCCGTCGAGTCGCCCAGCGGCCACATAGGCGAGGTCGAGCGCGGCGGACCCGAGACGGCGCTCGCCACGGATGTGCTGCAGGAATGCCGCCCACTCGCGGAGGTTGTTGTCGGGATTCGTGTGCTTGTCGTAGGGAAAACCGGTGGACACGATCGCATCGTTCAACTCGGCAATCGTCGTCACCTGCAGCGGCCGGCCGTTGAGGTGGGCGCCGGCGCCACGGACCGCAGAGAAGAGTTCGTCGCGAGTCGGGTCATAAATCACGCCGAGCAACGGCTGGCGATCGGGCGTGGCGAGCGCGATGCTCGTGCAGAAGTGAGGGAGTTTTCCCGCGAAGTTCACCGTGCCGTCGATGGGGTCGACGAACCACTGGAACGGCGCTGTCGCCGCCGGAGCGCCCTGCCCTCCACCCTCCTCGCCGACGACATGATGGCCGGGAAAGCGTGCCAGTAGTGCGCGCACGATGAACACCTCGGCAGCGGTGTCGGCTGCGGTCACGACGTCGGAACGCGTGGACTTGCGTGCCGAAATCGGAATCGGCGCCGCGAAGTGCCGGAGCACGATCTCCCCCGCACCGCGCGCGATCGCGGCGACTTCGTCGATGATTTCGGCTGGTTGCATGGCCGTCAAAGTCACCGAGGGTCAGCGCGTGGCCAATCCGAATCGCCAAAATCCCGGAGAGGGTGGGTGCGCCGAAGCCCGCCCATAGGTAGCGTGCACTCCGGTTCGCGCTCAGCCCTCACCGGGTTTCCGGCCAGAGTGTTACTCCTTTCGCTCAGGCGCGGAACGGCCAGATGTGGAAAAACTCCAGGAAAAAAACCGCCGCCAGCGCGTAGCCAAGCGTCGTCATTTTCTTCGATTCACCGAGGCCAATCGTCAGCAGCGCCGCGGAGATGAGGCCGAGACCAATGCCCTCGGCGATGCTGAATGTCAGCGGAATGGCGAGCAGCGTGAGCACGGCTGGCGTTGCGATTTTGAAGTCGCTCATGTCGATCTCGATGATCGACTGCATCATGAAGACGCCGACGATCACGAGCGCCGGCGCAGTCGCGGAGGCGGGCACGATCAAAATCAACGGAGTGAAAAACAACGCGAGGAGCATGAGCAGCGCGGTTGTCATCGTGGTGAGTCCCGTCCGGCCGCCGGCTTCCACGCCCGAAGCGGATTCGATGTAGCTCACCACCGTCGAGGTGCCGAAGAGAGCACTCAGGATTGTCGCGATCGAGTCGGCCAGCAGAGCCCGTCCGGCCTTGGGCAGCGTGCCATCGGGCCGCAGGAAGCCCGCGCGCTTGGTCACCCCGATGAGGGTGCCGATGTTGTCGAACATGTCGACAAGCAGGAGTGTCAGGATGAGCGGCAATGCCATCATGATCGCGTTCGAGGTCGTGAGAAAGTGAAACGTAAGCTTGAGAAACACCGGAGCGGGCGACGCCGGCATCGCGACCAGGCTCGCGGGAAGCTGGGTCACCATTTTTCCGCCACCAGCACGGACGAAGAGCCCGGCGACGGTCACGACCGCGATGCTCACCACAATCGCGCCCGGCACGCGGCGCGCAACGAGGACGGCCGTCAGGACGATTCCAAACAGGCACAGGGCGACGGGACCCGACGAGAAGTCACCGTGCGAGACAAACGTCGCGGGATTCGCCACGATCACCCCGCCGTTCTTCAGACCGATAAAGGCGATGAAAAGACCGATCCCGCAGGTGACGGCAATTTTCAGCGAATGCGGAATCGCGGCGATAATTTTCTCCCGGATGCCCGTGACCGACAGCGCAAGAAAGACGACGCCGTTGACGAAGACCATGCCGAGAGCCTAGGACCACGGCACACCCTTGCCGAGCACCATGGTGAACGTGAAGAACGCGTTGATCCCCATCCCGGGAGCGAGCGCGATCGGATAGTTGGTCAGCAGCGCCATGAGCGCCGTGGCGATCGCCGCGGTGAGCGCGGTCACGGTGACGAGTGCGCCCTTGTCCATGCCCGTGTTGGCGAGGATGGCGGGATTTACCGCGAGGATGTAGGCCATCGCCGCAAACGTCGTGAGGCCGGCCTGGAGTTCGCGACCGACGGTCGTCTTGTGGTCGTCGAGTTGGAAGAGGCGCTGGAGCATGGTGGGATTCAGGGGTTCGTGGGCGCGGTCACCGACGGGAGATTGTGGAGAAAATTGACGGTGAAAAGCCCCGTTGCGCGGGCGGCCTCGGGATGGAACGGGACACCCGCGTAGGGCGCATCGCTCACCACCCGAAATGCGACGTAGCGGATGCCGCAGGCGTGCGCGATTGCCGCCACGTGGCCCGATTCCATTTCCTCCACGTCCATGTCAAAAGTGCGGGCCGACCAGCGCACACGATCGAGCTCAAGATTGACCTCATGCGCCGAGCCGATGACGCCGGCGACGACCCGCCCGAGGGAATTTTCGGTGTGCAACGCCACCTCGATGGCTGCCGCATCGCCGGGAAAACCGTCGGGATGGGCCTGCAACTCGCCCGCCGGAAGAAGACGGAGCCGCTGCGACAAGGGGGTCCACTCGAGCGGCCTGCTGCCCTCCCCGACGCGCCGCACCGGCGTGATGAAATTGCCGTAGTCGAGCGTCCGCCGGCCGACGATGATGTCGTGAACCTTATAGTTTGGCTTTTGGGCGCCGCTGGTTCCCTGGTTGACGATGAGTGTGGGCTGAAACTCCTCGATCCCCAGAATGGTGGAGGTCGTGCAATTCAACAGCCCCTGGCCGGTCAACGAAACGGCGACTCGATGGGCGCCGATTTTTCCCCGCCAGAAGCTGAACGGTCCAATCGAGATTTTTTCCGGGGCCGGCTTCAGGGCGGCGATGATTTCCCGCACTTCGAGTTTTTCCGCCCCCTGCACGAGGACGTCGACGCGGTCGGCACCCGCCGCCAAGGCAACGAGGGTCAAGGCAATGAGCAGCAAAATGAACGGCTTCACTTCCACACCTCCACGAACCGCAGGGCCAGATCCGCCGACTGCGCGGACGTTCCTTCCACAATACGCAGTCCGACAACCGGAATCCCGAGTAGCAGGGCCACTCCGGCGACGTGCGCTGAATCGTCATCTTCAGTGCTGGTCTGCCACTGTTCGCGAATCCACGCCACCCGATCGGCTTCGCGATTTACTTGATGGGCGGAGCCCAGAACGCCAGGCAGGACGCGGACACCGGGCAGGTTCAATTTCAGGGCCACCTCACGGGCCGCCCGATCGGCAGGGAAAAAGGTCGTGGGCGTTTCCTTTTCGCCCGGAGTCGCCAGCAGGTGCGGGAGCACTTTCCAGCGGAGTGAATCGGAGCCTTCACCGAGGCCTGCCGGGCGGGAAACCATCCCGTCAAACGCGACGAACCGTTCACTGACGACGACGTCTCCCTCTTTTAGCCGGACGTCGTGGGCCCGAGCCGGACCAAACACAACAATGAGCCGCGGAGAGTGCCGGCGCACGGCCAGCGTCGTCGCGGCAACGGCATTGAGCGGGTCTCCCTCGGAGCAAGTGGCCACGACGTCTTTTCCGCACAACCGACCGCGCCAGAATCGCCACGCGCCCTGCGTTTCCTCCTTCATCCCGGTGATTCCCTGCAGCACCGGACGAAGCGTGACGTCGTCGGCCGTGACCAATAACAGGTCAACGCTTGCCGCCACGACGACTCCCTGGAGCGCGAAGAAAAAAATCCCCGCGCGCTCCATGAGCCAGCGCCGGCGAACTCCGCGGGTTTCAAAAACGTGACAGGAAGGCATGATCCGAATCGCCGCGGATAAGCACGGCTTGTGCCGGCGGAGAACGTTGGCCAGAAGTTGGGCGTGATCATCGACGCGCACGTTCACCTTTATCCTCCCGAGGTCGGTCACGATCCGAAGGGCTGGGCGGAACGTACCGGGGAGCATCAATGGGCGCAGATGTGCGTCCGGCAACGTCGCGATGGTCGCCCGGTCCAGACGTTCCCGACCGTGGAGGAACTCCTGCGAACCATGGACGCCGCTGGGATCGACCGTGCCGTGTTGCTCGGCTGGTATTGGGAGCACCCGTCGGCCGCGGCGGCGCAGAATCGCTTCCATGCCGAGTGCATTCGGCAGTACCCTGACCGGCTGTCGGCGTTTGCGACCTTTCATCCCGCGGCCGGACATGACGCCGTGCTCGACGAAATCCGGCGCGCGCGCGCGGACGGGCTCGTCGGACTGGGAGAACTCTCCCCTCATTCGCAGGGATACGCGATCGACGACCCGACGTTCGCCGCGGTGCTGACGCTGGCGGGCGAGTCGGGCATGCCGGTAAACCTTCATGTGACCGACCCGGCGGGCCGATCCTATCCGGGCAGGGTCGAAACGCCCTTGGAGGATTTCGTTCGGCTCGCGCGGATTTTTCCCAAGACGAAGTTCATTCTCGCGCATTGGGGCGGCATGCTCCCTCTCGTGATCCCGGAGGCGGGCGGAACGGCGCTGCCAAACGTTTTCTATGACACCGCGGCCTCGCCTCTGCTGTACGACTCAGCCGTGTGGCCGCAGGCACTGCCCCGGTTCGGGCTGGGGCGAGTGATCTTCGGTTCGGATTATCCGCTGAATCTTTATCCCAAGGTCGAAGCGCTCCCGGAAATGTCGCGCCTCCTCGCCGAAGCGCGCGCCGGCGGCGCGGATTCGGATGTCCTGGGCGGCAATGCGCTGCGATTGCTGGCGGGCGTCGGAACGATTGCCTAAAACATCTCCAACACCCGGCTAAACACCGGGCTCCCCGGGTCGCGGGCGACGATCTGCAATCCAGTCGTGAGCCCCGACGGCAGCAGCACGGGGACGGTCAACGCAGGCAGTCCACCCAGGCTCACGGGTGTCGTAATCGTCAGGATACGGGTGCGCATTTCAGCAGTGCAATCGGCCTTGAGAGGTGCGGGGGCCGGAGAGGAAGGCATCACGAGAAAATCGTTCGCCGCAAAATATCGGTCCCAGACCGCGCGCACCTTGGCCAACTCGACGCGGGCCGATTCACCCTGCGCGGCGGAAATGCCGTGAACCCGGTTCAGACGCTGCCAGACGAGGGGATCGTACTGTTCGCGATAGCGCTCCGCCCAGGAGCGGTGCACCTGCCAGGCCTCGAGGGCAACGATCGTGTTGTAGGCATCGAGCGCGGGGGCAAATCCCGCCACCAATTCGGCGCTGGTAACCGAATCCGCCACGGGCGCGATGCGCGCGGCGGCAGTGCGGCAGGCGGTCGCGACGTCGGCGTCGAGCGGACCATATTCAAAATAGTGGCCATGCGGCGCGCGTTGGTCCGGCGACTGGGCCACCAACGAATGAAGCGCGCTCCGCATGTCGGTCGCGTTGCGCGTGAACCAACCCGGCGTGTCGAAGGTCTGAGACAGCGGAAACGCATCCCGGATGAACGGATCACCGGGAGTGAGGCGGAAGCCAAACACCCCGCAGAAGGCAGCCGGCACGCGTACGGAACCGCCGGTATCACTCCCGAGCGCGAGCGGCGTAATTTCGGCCGCCACCACCGCAGCCGAGCCGCTGCTCGATCCACCGGTGGTGCGTCCGGGAAAATGCGGATGCTCGCAATCACCGTAATGCGGATTCTCCCCGGTGACCCCGTAGGCGAATTCGTGCATCTGGGTCTTCCCCACCAGCACCGCTCCGGCGGTGCGGAGCGCACGGACAAACGCCCCGTCCTGTTTCGGGTCGGGCCGCACCCGGTTGAGAAACAGCGAACCGGCTAACGTAGACGTTCCCGCCGCATCAAACAAATCCTTCACAAAAAACGGCACGCCACCGAGGGGCGTGTGGCGCGGCGCCGCCTCGAAGCGCGCCACGAGTTCGTCCTCCGGGGCAAGGATGGCGATGGCGGCGCGTTGCTGGCCGGGCGCGAGCGCCCGGTGCGCCTGGGCGTGGATCTGGCGGGCGGCTTGGCGCGGAGTGAGGAGTTGCCATTCACGGAACGTCATTATGCGATGATTCGTGAACTCGGTTATGACGCAAACCTTGCCTGATGTTGCTCGCACGAGCGCAAAGAGGGCACTCTGTTCCCACATGCCCACTTTTTTGCGCTTCCTGCTCGTGGCCGTCGCCGCCGTCCTCGTGGTGGGCTGTGGAAAAAAGGGCGCAACCGCCGGGGCGCCGCGCGGGAAGCCGGGGATTCGACGGGTCGTCTTGCAGACCGACTGGTTCCCCCAAGCGGAGCACGGCGGATTCTACCAGGCGATGGCCCAGGGGTACTATACCCAGGCAGGCCTCGATGTGGTGATTCTGCCCGGCGGTCCGGGAGCGGGCATCAAATTGAAGGTCGCCCGCGGCGAGGCGGATTTTGGAATGAACCGTAGCGACGACATCTTCCTCGCCGCCAGCAATGGACTCCCGCTCGTGATGGTGGCGGCGACGATGCAGCACGACCCGATGGCGCTGATGGTGCACGAGTCCAGTCCGGTAAAATCGTTCAAGGATCTGAACGGGCGTGTCGTCATCGGCAACGTCGGCATGACCTACCTGCCGTTTCTAGAGCGGCAGTTTGGCATTCGTCTGGAAAAGCGGCAAAACACCTACGGCATCGGCGAGTTTCTTTCCAACCGGGACTTAATCCAACAATGTATGGTTACGAACGAGCCCTTCTTCGCCGAGCAGGAGGGACGCAAGGTGCGCACCCTGTCGCTCGCTTCCGCGGGCTACGATTGCTACCACGCGATTTTTTGCCGAAAGGACATGGTCGTACGGTCCCCAGAGGTCATCGCGGCCTTCGTGCAGGCGTCGATTCGCGGCTGGCACGACTATCTCTTCGGCAATCCCGCGCCGGGTGATGCGCTCATCCTGCGCAGCAACCCACAGATGACGCCAGCTCTCCTGCAGTATTCCAGGAGCGAAATGATCATCCGCCAACTCGTGCAGGGCGACCGCGCCAACGGCGAGGGCATCGGCCAGTTGTCGATGGCGCGGCTTGGACAGGAGATGGATCTGCTCCTGAATCTCCGCATCATGTCCGCCCCGATTGCGGTTTCGTCCGTGGCCACGCGTCAATTTCTACCGCCGGCACCGCCGTGACCCTCGCGGCACGCGACCTCTTTTCTCCTCTGACACATTCGCTCCTAAACTCCCATGAACCCTGAAGCCAAACTCGCCGAACTCGGTCTCACGCTCCCCACCCCTCCCGCCGCCGCCGGCAGCTACGTGCCCACCGTGCGCACGGGCAACCTGCTGTACTGCGCGGGCACGATTTGCCTGCTCAACGGCCAGATGACGCACGTCGGTCAGGTCGGCAAGGAGCAGACCATCGAAACCGCGAAGAAGGCAGCGGAGGTCTGCGCGCTCAACACGCTCGCCAATATCAAGGCCGCCGTCGGCTCGCTCGATCAAGTGACGCGTATCGTGTTTGTAAGCGGCTTCGTCAATGCGATCGACGGCTTCACCGACAGCCCGGCTGTGATCAACGGCGCCAGCGATCTCTTCGTGAAAGTCTTCGGGGACGCCGGCAAACACGCACGCGCCGCCGTGGCCGTCAACGGACTTCCCCGCGGGACCACGGTCGAAGTGCAGGTGGTCGCGGAAGTGAAGGCGTAACGTTCGCCGTGAGCGACGTCAGCCGAGCTGCCGCACCAGCACCTTGGCGTTGCGGCCGCTCTCGTCGTAGAGCTTGAGCCGGGCTTCGGGGAGGATGTCCTTCGTAGACTCCTCGAAGCCAACCACGTTGGTGAAGAACCCGAAGCTCTGGGTCGAGAGCGCGATGATCGTCGTGGTTCCCCGCTCCTTGGCCACCATACAGGCGTAGTCGACCATCTTTTTTCCGATGCCGCGGTTGTGATAGAACGGCATGACGTAGAGCGAGCCGACCTCCGCCAGCTGCGGTTTGTCCGGATAAAAATAAAGCGTGACGCAGGCGATGATGTTCTCGTCGATTTCGAAGACAAAGAACTGGTCGATATTTTTCTCGATCGCCTGCTGCGAGCGAAAGATGAGTTCCTCGCGCCGGACCGCGGCCCGGGTGAGGTTGTAGATCATGCGGACATCGCTCTTCCGCGCCTTGCGGATCTGGGCGTAGTCGTTGCCGTAGACGAGCGAGCCGACACCCTCGTTGGAGAACACCTCGTTGAGCAGACCGTCGAAGACCCGTCCATCGAGAATGTGAACGCGCGGCGTGCCGGTCTCGATCGCCTTGATTGCGTTGGCCGCCTTGCTCAGCCCCTCGGCCGCAATGCGCTCCGGTTCGTCGCTGACCATCTTCTGGAGTGTATCGACCGAGATTTCGCGGCGGATGTCTCCGTCGATTTCAAGGCCCGGCGCCGTCGTCAGGTAGATGATCTTGGTGGCGTGCAGGACCTCCGCCATTTCCGCCGCGAGCGAGTCGGAATTCACCCGCAGGGATTTTCCGTCCGGGCCGAAGCCGATCGGGGAGACGACGGGCACGACCTGCCGGTCGATGAGTTCGGTGAGGAAATCCTTGTCGATGCGCTCAACCTTGCCGGTGAACTGCTGGTCGATGCCCTTGATGATGCCGATGGGCAGAGCGCGCACGGCGTTGGTCGTCGCGCACTTCAAGGCGTTCTGCGTGAGACCTTCGACCAGGGCGTGGGAAACACGCGACGAGGCGCGGATCGCGAGGTCGAGCGTGGCGGCATCGGTCATGCCCGTGCCGTCGGAGTTGGAGATCGGGATGTTGCGCATCGCCGAAAGCTCACGGATCTGGTGGCTGATACCATGCACGAGCACGACCTTGATCGCGAGCGAACGGAGCACTGCGATATCGACGAGCAGATTGCTGAAATTGTCGTCGGCCACGATCGCACCGTCGATGGCGATGATGAAGATCTGTCCCTGGAAACGCGGAACGTATTTCAGAATGCCGCGCAGATCCGTCGGCTTGATCGTCGTGGCGATGGCGGAAGTGGGGGCCGAAGGTTGGGACTGACCGGTGCCGTTGCTGGTGCTCATCAATGGAATCGCGGGTCTTTGTCGGCGAAGTGATGCGGCGCGTCAATAGTCCCGCGCACCGACGCGCGAAACGGACGCCGCCTCCAGTCGAAGGTGAAAGGTAATTTTCCCGCCCCAGTCGGAGACGCGATGTCGTCGGCAGATCGTCGGCGGTCTCCTACTTCGGCTCGGCAAGCGGCGCGACGATTTCTGGTTCGTCGCGAAAAGGCGCCATGCGAAAGTCCTGCTTCATCGCGAGACGCACGGCGACCCGGCCGCAGTGCGGCCGCTCTGACGATCATTTTTGGCGCTCACGGCTTCGCGAATCAACGGCAGTGCCATCTCGCGATCGCCGAGCAGCAGGGCCCGCGGAATGGCGCTAAAACTCCAATTGTCGAACAGATCGCAGCGATAAGGATGCCGCACCGACTCCGTAACCACGCGACTGGCGGCCCGCGCCTCGTCGATGCGACCGAGCCCGAGCAGGGTCTACGCTTCGATGTTGCGAAACCAACCATCCGCCGGGGCGCGGGCCTGCCGCTCCCGGATCTCCGTGAGCGCAGCACCGTAGTGCAGACGGGCCGACTCAATTTTTTTTCGGCGGCGGCGAGGAGCGCGGCCGAGAGCAGCGCCTTCGGGCCGCCGTAATAAAAGTCCTCAATCCACGGTTTGGTGAGGCTTCGCAGGGCCTCAATCCCCTCCTCGCGACGGCCCCCATGGTGGCATACATCCACCGGCTATTCACTACGCGTTCGTGCAACGCCTAGCTGAGGAAGACGGCCTGATTTTCCGCGGCGCTCATTTCATCGCCTCGGCCTCCTGGCGTTTTCTGTCCGCGAGGATTTTTCCGTAGCGCGGATCGGCGCGCAGGGCGTCGAACCGCGGGTCGAGCGCGATGCGCGAGAAACGTTGGCGGGGCGGAAACGCGAAGATTTCGTCGAAACGCCCGAGCCGCGCATAAACGGCCGCCAGATCGAATGGCATCGGGGATTCAGCCGAGTGCTTGAGGCCGGCCAGCTCCTCGTGGGTGTGCAGCGCCTCGGCGGCGCCGACTTTGTCGCCGAGGCACGCGAGCAGATAGGCCTTGTAGTAATACGGTTTCGCGTCGTTCGACTTGGCGGCAATCCGCTTCTCCACCGCCTGCAGCGCCGTACGCCACTCGATTTTTGCGGCAGCATCACGATGGTCGAGTTCGTCAGCAAGCCCCACGATCAGGCCTTTCGGGCCATCGAACGCGCCGTCCTTGTAATAGTCCCGGGGAAACGAACCCCACACCTTGATGGCGTCTCCCGCGCGGCGCTGGTAGAAGCGCACGAGGCCGGCGGTATAGTTCGCGCGATCCTCCAACAGCATTGACTGCGAGATTTGTTGTAACGCCACGTCTGCGGCCACGGGGTCATCTCGAACGGTGATCTCGAGGAGAGCCTTCAATACCAGCGAACTGCTGAACGGTTTTTGCGCGAGCGAGCGCTGGAGCATCGGATACGCCTCGGCCAGCCGGCCGCTCTGCCAGAGGTAGCGGGCATTGTTGAAGAGCGCCAACGGATCGCCGCCGGGCAACGCCGCGGAGCGCTCATTGAGCGCGAGGCATTCGTCGAGGTCGCCGCGGTTGAGGACGGTCACCGCGAGAAATCGGAGCGCACCCTGGTCGTCGGGACGCTCCGCCACCACCTCGCGAAGAAGTTTTTCGGTCTCCGCCCGGTTGATGCCAAAGGTGCTCCACGCGCTTGCCTGCGCGACCTTGGCCAAAGGAGACGCGGGCGAGAGGCGGATCGCCCGCTCGGCCATCACCCGGGTTTGTTCGCGCCGCTCCGGCGTGACGTCCCACACGCGGTAGACAAACGTGGAGTTCACCTGCGCGGCGGTGGCCCAGACCTCGCCGTCGGTCGGGTCGAGCTTGAGCGCGCGCTGGCAGTAATCCTCCGCAAGCGCCACATCTTCACGCGTCGCGTCGAGCGTGTTCAACAGGGACTGCGCCTTGGCGGCGAGTTCGCGCGCCGGCGAAAGCGGGTTTCCGGGCGCGACCACGGTTTTCTTTTCCGTCGTCGGCGCTTCGACGCACAGCGCCTGAAACCGCGCGTCGCCGCGCAGCTTGTCCCATTGAGGATCGAGCCGCAGCAGCGCGGGTGTGAGTGGCCACCGGCCGTTGCCGGACGATTCGACCATTTGCTTGAGCAACGGCACCGCTTCATCCGCCCGGCCCAGCGCGGCATGGATGCGCGCCGCGGAGAACGTCCAGTCGGGCTTACCTCCGCCCAGCAATTCCTCGACGATTTTCGCCTCGCGCAGCGCCGCCTCCGACTGGCCGCTCCAGGCGAGCAGTTCGCCAAGGCGGGCGTGCTGCTCGAAATCGTTGGGGGTATCCTGCAACCGCCGGCGCACGATCGCGAGGCCCGTCTCCCAGGCGAGGCGCGCTGCCTCGGTACGGCCAGCCTGCGCATGCGCCAGACCGGTGAGCAAAGCCTTCGGTCCGGTAAACCACGCATCGTTGATGTACTCGGCCGGCAAACGGTCGAGAGCAACCAACGCCTCCTCCGGTTGCCGCGCCATCAGACTGATCAGGACCGTGGCCACCACCACGCGCGGCTGACTGCGCACGGCCACGGGCGCGTCGGCGAGCACTTGGCGCGCCTCCGCAATCCGGCCGCGCCAGGTAACTTCGAGCAGGGCAAGGCCCGCCACCATGTTGACGGTTTTCGTCAACGCGAGTGCCTCGCGGACGCAGCGATCGGCCTCCGCAAAACGACGCCGATAGAAATTAATCAGATATTGGTCGTAACGGGCCAGCGCGCGGGAGTCGGGTTGGGCCGCGGCGCGTTCGTAGGCGGCGAGTGCCTCGTCGGAGCGGCCCAGTCGGCGGTAAAGCCCTCCAACCGCGATGAGGAGGCGCCCGTCGTCGGGCGCCAGCTTCAGGCCCTGCCGCAAGGCTTCCTCTGAGCGGGCGGGATCGGAGTTGATAACCGCGCGGCCCAGAGCCAGCCACGCGTCGGGCAATTCCGGCGCCAGCTTCACGGCGCGCTCGGCGTGGCTGCGGGCGACCTCGCGCCGCGCGTCACTGCGGTCGAAACCGCGCGAGAGATAGAGACTGTTGAGCAGCGACGTGGTCGCCAGGGCCAGCCCGTCGTTCGGATCGAGCTCGACAGCGCGTTTCAACAAACCTTCCGCCGTCGCGTAGTCATCCGGAGTGGAATCAAGCGTGTCGACGAGCACACGGGCTTTTTCGGCGAGCTGGCGCGCAGGCGACAACGGTGCGGTCGTGGCCGCCGGTGTCGCCACCGAGGAGGAAGTCGGTTTCGTTTCCTCCCGGTGTCGCGGCGACCACAGCGGGCGCAGGGCGTAGATCAATCCAATCGCCAGCCCGCCGATCACCGAGACCGTGCGCAGCCAGTGGTTGGGTTTTGGCAGAACCGGAGCGCCCCCAGACCCGAGCGCCGGTCCTCGCGCGGCGGCAGTCGTCGCTGTCTCACCGCCGAGCAGGCGCGCGACGCGCTTCGAAAGCGTCTCGGGGGTGTCCTTGACGTTGAGCCGCGTCCACTGCACTTCCCGGAATCGGTCGGGCACGCGCGCCGCAGCGTCGGACGTGTCGTCGATCACGACGGGAAACAGAAACGGCTCATCGTCCGCCATCAGATGCGAACGATCGACGGCGAGTTTCCATTCGAGGCGGAAGTAGCCCTCGGCCCGTGCGTTCGTGTTGGCCGAAATCACCGGCATGAACAGTGCGCAGTCCTTGATCTGCCGCCGAATCTTTCCGTCCCAGGCATCACCACCGACCAGTTCATTCTGATCGAACCACACCTCCACGCCCGACGCGCGCAGCGCCTCACAGATACGGCGCGCCGCCTCCGCGTCTTGGGACGCGTAGCTCAGGAAGACGGCGCGGGAAGCGGGCGGTGGGACGGCAGTCACGAACGTGGGCGGCGACGAAAATCGCGGAGTGTTTTCACGGGCGCAAGGTCAGACAAAACTGGCGAAAGGGTGTCCCGGCGGAGCGCTGGCACGTGCGCTCACTTTTTCGCCGACCACGAGTAGAACGCCACGGCGAACCCGACGAGGATGACGAAGCCCCGGATGTAGTCGGGTTTGATCCGCCGGGCCACGCGGGCTCCGGCATAGCCGCCAACTGCACCGGCGAGCCCCATGACGAGGGCGTATTTCCAGACGATCACCCCGGAAAGGAGGAAAATGACGAGGGTCACGCCGTTCATTCCGGCAGCGAGGATGCTCTTCACCGCATTCATCTGATGAATGTCGGGGATGCCCATGAACGCGAGGGAACTGAGCATCAGAATCCCGATGCCAGCGCCGAAGTAGCCACCGTAAATACCGACGAGCAGTTGGAAGAAGACGACGATCGCGACGGTTCTCCGGGTCGGAGTGGCGTGCGGATGCGCGCCGAGGTATCGCGAGATCGGGCGTTGAAGCGCGAGGAGAATCGACGCACCGACGAGAAGCCACGGGACGGCTGAGTTGAAGACGCGCTCCGGAAGATGGATGACGAGGAGCGATCCGATCAGGCCGCCCAGCAGGCTCGGAGGCAGCAGCCGAATCAGATGCGGTCGGCAGAGGGCGAGTTCCTTGCGATAGCCGAGGCCGGACGCGAGCGAACCGGGAAAGAGGGCAAAGGTGCTGGTCGCGTTGGCGCTGACCGGACTCATCACCGCGAGGAGGCTGGAAAACGTCAGGAGCGTGCCTCCGCCCGCGACCGCGTTGACGGCGCCCGCCGCCACGGCCGAGGCACAGAGGAGAATCCAGCTCCAGATGGGATCGTTCATGGCTTGTCCGGAGTTATCCGGGACAGGACGGTGCGGCGCAAACGGGAAACG
Organism: Opitutia bacterium; assembly: GCA_947474365.1. Lineage (GTDB taxonomy): Bacteria > Verrucomicrobiota > Verrucomicrobiia > Opitutales > Opitutaceae > ER46. The sequence continues at coordinate 74,078 of CANJIU010000039.1, forward strand.
GTCGCCGATGCGTCCCCTCTGGGATTGGTTCACGTCATGGCCAAGCTACCGTCGTCAGCCGTGGCCGGCCGAATATGAGTTCGACGGCGCCGGCGGCACAGTTCGCCAGCGAATTCCAATCGTACTGACATCAACGGCGAGGGTGGAACGCCCACGCACCAAAAACGGCGGCAGCATTCAACCACCAAGCCCGGCCGACGCGCAAGGCGCGCGGACGTGGCGCAATTCGGTCCGCCACAATTCGGCCTCGCCGGCGTGACCATGGGCGCGCAGGGCGGCTTCGATCTCGTCCCAAGCTGGCTCAACGACGCGATGTCGCGGATCGTTCGGTAGATCCGGGCGCACTTCCCGGGTCAGCGCCCAACACGCCCACGCACGCCATCGCCGTTGTTCGCGTCGAGGCTCGTTCATGCGATCGGCGTAATGCTGGAAATGCACCCGCGGGTTGCCCAGAAAAACATCCCGCGGTGCGTGCGCGATCAACCACGCCATCGGACGATAGGGCAGCGGATGGACC
>CANJIU010000040.1 GCA_947474365.1 Opitutia bacterium
CATGTGTCCGCCCGATCGCGCCGGCAATTTGTCGTACCTGATCACTGGATTGCCGAACATCGTACGACGGGAAACCGGACGCTGTTCGCGTCAGCGTCGCTCGCTCGAATTGAATGCTCACACGTTCCCGCCTGACCCTCTGGAATCTTCCTCTGGAATCTTGCTTCCGTCCCAACGATCGGCGACGGGGGGCGTCGCCGCTCCAGGTCCAGACACCGATGAAATATTGCGGTGGCCGATGGCGACCGCGCCGGCGAATTACGCGCCTCTATCGCGCAGCCGGTCCGCCGGGAGCCCTGACCGTTTGCTCCTACGTTCGAGCAGGGGACGAGAAACGGATGGGTAAGGGACCGTTCGCGGCTTTTGTCGCCGTGCGCTTCCGACCGAGATACCGGCGACGGGGGCGTCGCCGCTCCAGGTAGAGGCGCAGATGAACGAGTGGGTCTGGCCGTTCGGGCCGAAATGGCGCTTCGCCGTGGCAACAATGGGTTAACCGGAGGATAACCGGACGACAACCGGAGGATAACCGGAGGACTGTTTGAAGTCTGAAACTGCGTTTTGGGTCGGAATGGCACAGCGGACGATGAATGATACCGACGAGGGACAGGGCGGTGTCGATTCGGACGGGGCCAGTCGATTCGGACGGGGCCAGGCGGGAACATGTCACACCAAACGCACCTGAAGCGGCACCAAAGCAGGCCGTTTGTTCCATGTTCCGACTGACCCTCTGGAAACTTGGCCCGGATCGGGAACGATTCATTTGAAGCACGAATGATCACGGATGTTCAGAGCAAGCGGGCCCACACGCCCGGATCCGATCTGCTCACCGTTCGGTGGCGTTTCGGATTTCCAGCCCGGACCTGTTCGCCCCACTGTATCCGTGTCGATTCGTGTCCTTTCGTGGTTTCCGTTTGCATGGCTACGGCTTATCGCGGGATCGCCAAACATCTCACGATGGGCAGCCCGGCCAACCGCACCGTAACCGGTGCGGCTACAATATCGCCTCGACCGTCACCGATTGCTCAAAACTCAAAGTTCGCGCTCAGCCGCCACGTGGTCGGCGGCTGCGGCACCGTGCGAAACGGGAGCTTCCGGCCGGTTTCCCAACTGTAGCGCACGATCAGCGCGTCGCGGTCGTTGAAGACATTGTAGACATTGGCCTGGAAGCTCAGCCGCCGGTTCTGGCGCAGGCCGCGGACGGTGTACCCGATCATCGCGTCGGCGCGCCAATAGGCCGGAGACCAGGCTTCGTTCCCCGCCGGATCCAAACCGGTGAAGAGTTTGCTTTGGTAACTGTAGCCGCCGCCCGCATAGATTCCCTTCATCCAGCCGGACGTGAAATTGTAACGCGTGAACAAATTCGACTTGTGCCGCCGGGTGCCGAGCTTCGTGCCGCCGTCGTTCTCCGTGTACTCGTTGAGGCCGCTGCTCGTCGTGAGATAAAAGTCGACCTCCTGTTGAATCGTGCGGCTCGCGCTGGTGATCACGCCGGCCGTGTTGGTCTTGGCCAGAAACGCGACGTTCTGCACGTGCCAGGCCTTCCACTCCGGGAACAGGTTCTCCTCCACAGCATCGGTGTACGAATAGTTGGCCTGCAATCTCCAGTTCCGCGTGACGTTGGCGGTGAGCTGCAGCTCGACGCCCTGCGACCGATGGTCGAACAGATCCTGCGTGCCGGTCAGCAGCCGGGCGTCATGCTCCTCGACCGAAATGCGCCGGGCCGCGAGCAACGCGTCCATGATCCGGACGTTGGCATCCTGGACCGGGGACGGCGCCGTCGTCGACTGATGCACCCCCGCCGTCGTGTAGTACGTCGCGCGGGTGTAGATCCGGCCGTCAAACAAATCCAATGCCACGCCGATGTCCCGGCCGCGCCCACGTGGCGGCTCCAAGGTGATGGGATTTCCCGGGATGCCGCTGTCGGGCAGGCGGGTCTGTCCGCGGGCCGGCAACGAGATATTGTCGGCCTGATTGTAGAACACCGACAGCCAGGGCGTGGCATGATACGCCAGCCCCGCAGTCTTGTTGCGCCCGACATTGTTCGCCCGCGTGGAACGCTGGGCGGGGTCGGCCTGCGCCGGATCGCGCGCGTAAGTCCACGCATTGGTCCGCGGGTCGCGCATCCGCCCCATCTGATATTCATCGAGGTCGTCGCGGCGCAGGCCGCCCGCGAGCACGAGCTTGCCGGAGAAATAGCGCGCCTGCCCGGCGACCATATAGCCCTTCTGCTTCGTATAGGTTTCCTTCGGCGAACCACCGCCGCTCGGGAACCACGCCGACGACAGCGTGCGGGCGGTGATCGAATCCTTCACGTGGTCGAACAAGCCGCCGCGGCCGGGACCGTTGAGCGCGTACGACGCCCAGTCGTGCTCGGTCGGATACGTGCGCCGGTAGACCACGTTGTTGGTGCTCTCCGGCTGCCCGTTGAAGGCCGCCAGCCCGGTCGTCGCGTCGACCCACATTTCCCGGTAGGTCCCCGAACCCGTGAAACTCTTTTCATATTCGGTCAGCGCGGCGAGGCGGTAGTTGCCCCACTGCCTTGCGTCGTGCTCGGTGGAGAAAATCAGCCGGCCGGTGTCGGTGACCTCCCGGTTGAAAAGCCGTTGCCAGCCGCCCTCGAGGTAGAGCTGGCCGGCAAACGGATTGACCGTCCCGTCGTTGTTCCGCTGGTTGGGGTCACCCTTCATGCGCTGCGGGCTGTCGACCTGCGGATCATAGCGATCGAAGACGTGGTCCTGATGGTTGTACGCCGCCTCCAGAAACGTCTTCTGGGAAATTCGCTGTTCGAGGAACGTCGAGAACGCGTTGAAGCGCGACGAACGATCCTGCGCCGGTCCGCCGATATTGATCGACGGATCGGTGTAGCGGGGATCGAGCACGGTGCCGGTGCCGGCCGGTCCCGTCGTCGTGGTCGTCAACGTGCCGCGCATCGCCTGGGTGAAGCCGTTGTTCGAGATGAACGTCACGTGCGGGGCGGTCACCGCGGTCGAGAGGCGCGTGGTGCCCTGGGCAGCGACGGCGGTCTGCGTGGCGTTGGTCGGGCGTCCGCCCTCGGCCCACAGCAGGAAATTGTTCAGCAGGTTGTCCGCCCGCGGTGAGTTGCTGTCGATTTGGCCGTGCTGGAATTCCGCCCGGAATTGCGTGCGGTCGGAAAAGCGGACCTTGGCCGCGAGGTGGGCGATCGTGCTTTCCTGATACTGCCAGTGCCGGAACGAATTGGTCCGGTTGTAGACGGTGTTGAGCCGGAGCGCGAGTTTGCCGTCCAGCAGGCGCTGGTTGAGATCAAGGGTCGAGCGCCTCGAGTCATCGCTGCCGACGCTCAACGATCCCTGATGGAACGAGCGTGCGACCTGTGCCTGCTTAGTGCTGGAGTTGATCAGTCCGCCGGGCGACGCGATGCCGAAGAGCACCGAGTTGGGCCCGCGCGAATCCTCGATGCGCTCCACCAGCGCCGTCTCGATCGGCAGGCTCCAGCGGAAATAGTTCTGCGCCACGGAGGCTTTGAGGCCGCGAACGCGGAACGTCTGGTAACCACCGACGGTTTCGTTGCCGTTGGGATTCGCCGCGCGATCATCGTCGAGCTGGTATTCGACGTTCACCGCGTAACGCACGACCTCGGACACGTCGAAGGCGCCGAGGTCAGACATGAATTCGCTAGTGAACACCGAGATCGAGGCGGGCGTGTCCTTGAGCGACGTGTTGAGGCGGCTGCCCGCGAGCGTGTTGGCCGCAAGGTAGCCGGCGTCCTTGTCGTGCTGCACGACGAACGGGCTCAGTTCGACCACGGGATCGCTGGGCGCGGTCAGGGCCGAAGCGGCGGGCGCGGATTGTGCCGCCAGTTCGCTCACGCCCATCAGGGCAAGGACACCGATCACAACCGGGGCAACGGCATTTGGTTTCATGGGGCGGAACGGGCTGGGATTACCGAACGACTGGACGCCGGCGCGGGGAAGTCGCCGAAAGCTGGAAAATCCATTTAGCAAGGTGTCCACGGGCGCGGATGCAAATCAGAAACCACGACGGTCGGGCGGCGACGCCTTTGCCGATTGACGGTGCGTATATCGCCCGCAACCAACCGTCTGGTGGCTGCGAGCGCCAGCGAGTGGAAGCTCGATCGCTTTCTCCCGGTCCACTCGCTGGCGCTCGCGGCTACTAACAGCCGTCAACGTGGCGATCCGATAGGGTCAGGCGGGAACCTGTTAGCTCGCTGTCCACCTCACCGGAGGCAACAGAACGAAATATCCATGCGGCTGCCCGACCGCGCCGGCAATTTGGCGCACCTGATCGCTGGCTCGACGAACTTCTCACGATGGGCAACCCGGACGCTGTTCGCGCCAGCGGCGCCTGCTCGGATTGAATGCTCACGTGTTCCCGCCTGACACTCTGGAATCTTGCCGCCGTGGCCGACCGTAGCTGTTCACTACAGCGCACGGAAAGGCGCGGCGGTTGTTGTCATTTGGGGCTCGCGGTGGGCTTGAGTGAACAAAAATACAGGCAGGGTAAAACGACGGAGAGCCAGGCAATAACTCCTGCGCTGATGGAGTAGGAGTCGCGTGCGGACACCGGGACGAAGAAGCCGGCCATACCGACGAGAAAAATCACGATGCCGGCAACCGCCAGATAGCGACCGCCAATGGCGTTGATGCGATACCAGTCGGAATCCGAAGCAAACGATGCCTTGGTGCGGACGCCGTAAAGGGAGTTGGGCGGCACCCGCCGCAAGATCATCGGAATGGCAAGCAGGACGATGAGTAAGCCGGAGCCGCTGATTGCTGCTGCGATCATCTGGAGGGAGTTCATGGGGTTGGCGGTCGTTGCATGACTACGCTGCCGTTTCGATTCGGGGAGCACGGTGCAACGCACAGAGATGATCGCGGCGTGGCGACCGGAGCGGAAAAGAGAGTGCTTGTCCCAGCGGGCGCGGGTTACCGCGGCGTGAGCCGAAGCCGATCCGCAGGGTTATGGCTGAAGTGCGAACAGCCAACAAAACAACCGAAAACGGAGACCAGCACATGAAGGACGGTAAATAAATGGGCGGGCCTCGATGTCCACAAGGATACGTCGGTAATCGCGGTGGCCGACGGCGACCGCGACGGCGAAGTACGCCTCTCCAGCGCAGCCGGTCCGACGGGGTGCCTCGACCGCTGATACCCTCGTTCGACGAGGGAATGAATAACGAAAGAGTAACGGACCGTTCGCGGGTTTTGTCGCTGTGCTCTTCCGACCCAACAATCGGCGACGGGGGCGTCGCCGCTCCAGGTGTAGGCGCCGATGAAAGAGTGGGCCGGACCCACCGCGTCAGGGCACAACCGGCATTCAGGAACGGTCGACCGTACCTGCACGCTTGGTAAACTGTAACCGGCAGACCCTCCCGCCCTGCCGTGCCGGGGCGGCGGCGCATCAATGGGATGCTTGCGCACCCGGGAATGGGGGCCGATCACGGGGGCCATGCAGGGGGTTTTCCTCAGGATCCTTCTCGGATCCTTCTCAGATCCTTCTCGAAACCTATACGGATCCTTCTCGCATCCTTCTCAGCCGGGCCTTCCCGGGAGCACCCGAGGAGCGAGTGAGACGGCTCCCACCAATGCGAGTAGTCCGGCGCGGCGGGCGGGACGACGCCCGCCCAGAGCGGCGGCGTTGGCCCCTGCGTCGAGGCGCAGCTCCGCGCGAAATGGGCGCGTCTGCCGGTTGGCGGTTACGTTCGTCACCGTAAATGGTGGACACTTCTTCATTTCTAGACGCTGGGGACGCGACGCCCTCGTCGCGTGGTTTGAAACCGCCACGTGGTCGGCGCCTACCACACCGCGCAAAACAACCGTCGAACAGACCGAACGCCACGCCAATGTCCCGTCCGCGCCCTCGCGGCGGCTCCAGACCGATTGGGTTTCCGGGGATGCCGCCTTCGGGCCGGCGCTCCCTCAGAACCGCGCCGTCACGCCCGCCTTAAAGCTCGTGCCGGCACCGGCGGCGTACGAGGGAATCTCGCGGCCAAAGGCGTGCACGTAGTCGTTGTTCGTCCAGTCGTTGGTCAGATTGTAGACGTCGAAGTAGAACGAATACACGCGGTTCAACGTGTACTGCGCCTTGAAGTCCCAGAGCGTGCGCGCGTGCTGGAAGACGTCGTAAAGCATCGTGCCGGGGAGCACTCCGGCGCCGGATCCGAATGTGCCCGACGTCGAGCTGCGGAAAAACTCACTACGGTAGTTCATCATGATGCGCAGATCGAGTCCGTGGCCGCGCCAGGTGAGGCCGGCGTTGGCGCTCCGCGGGGTGAGGTTCGGCAGGCGCGTGGTCGTCGCGGCGGAGCCGAAATCGCCCTTGGTGTCGAGGTAGGTGAAGTTCGCGAACGAACCCAGGCCGCGGAGCGGGCCGGGTAGAAACGTGTATTGCTGCTGATGGTTGAGCTCGATGCCGCGGATGCGGGCGGAGCCGATGTTGCGGTTCTGCGTGAGCGTCCAGCCCGCGTAGTCGCCGCCGAAGCCGTTGTCGGCGCCCGTCGGCACGGTCGACTGAAACGTGCGGAAGTAATTCGTGATTTGCTTGAGGAAGACGCCCGCCGAGAGCTGGCCGATGCCGGAAAAATATTTCGCGAGCGTGACGTCGAAGTTGTCCGAGGTGTAGGGCTTCAAGTCCGGATTTCCTCCAGAAAGCGTCTGGGTGGTCTCGTTGGGCACTAGCGTCGGCAGGAGACTCGTCGGCGTGGGCCGGGTGATCGATTTCGAGTAGCTCGCCCGGGCCTGCACATCCTGCGAGACGTCGTACACGAAATGGAGACCGGGAAACGTGTTGTTGTACTTGGTGCCGGCGGTGGCCTTGCCGCGGAAATTGTTCAACGCCCGCGCCGCGTTCACCGCGATCGAAGCCGTGGCGAGGTTGCTGTTCGTGGAATTGGAGACGCGGATATCGTTGGTGCCGCTCGTCTCGGTCTGCTCGACGCGCAGCCCAGTGAGGACGCGGAGGCGGTGGTACTTGAGACTGCCCTGCACGTAGGCGGCGTTGATGGTTTCATCGAACTCGGCGTCGTTGACGCGGGAATTGTAGAGGGTGTTCCAGACATCGGACGCGGTCTGGGTCCAGTTGGAGGGATCGGCCCAGACATCGTTGGCGAGGCCGGTCTGCGGGAGCTGCAGGAACGGGAACGGACCGTAGCGGCCGCCGGACATCTTCATGTTATAGCCAAGCCAGGGGGTGACGCCGCCATTCGCCGGTGTGGTGGGGCGGCCCGCGTAGGTGTAGTAATTGAGGTCGCGGTTGGCCTTTTGGTGGAAACCAGCCTGCTTGACGCCGACTTTCAAAATCACGGGAACCGTCGTGGCGAACGTGTTCTCGAGGTCTGCCCGTCCGCCCCAGCGCTGCGCCGGCGCCGAGTAGGTGATGAGCTGCGAATCGGGCCGCACGGTGTAATTGACGGGATTGGTCCAATCAGGGCCGCCCGTCTGCGTGACGATGGGATCCCAGTCGCCGCGCCCGCGCCGGTCGAGGCGCCAGCTGACGCCGCTCAGCCGCGCGAAGAGTTGATTGAGCTGCGGATACATCGTGCGGTTCTTCGAGTAGTTGAAGTCGGTGGTGAGCTTGCCGCTCCCACCGAAGAGGCGCTGCTCGATGCCGCCGGAGAGCGTCGTGCTCTCGCTCTCGCGGATGTAGAGCACGGATTCGAGGTCGATCGTGCCGTTGCGGGCGTCGACCACATCGTAGGTGCTGCCGGCGACGAAATTGGCGGCGGCGGCGGTATTGAAAAGTTTCCAGCGGAAATACGAGGGAGAGGAGCCGCTGCGGCGCTTCACGCGATTGTAGGTGCTTTTGACGAAGAGCGTGGTGTCGGGGCTGAGCTTGTAGTCGGCGTTTAGGCCGAGGTTGAGCGACGGCGATTGTTTGCCGAGACCGCCCCATTGGCCCGCACCATACGCGCGCTGAAGGGGCTCGTTCGGGGCGGCGGCCGCGACGAAGAAGCCGGTCTGCGCTGCGGCTGCCTGCCGGGGACCCACCTCGCTGATGAGGCCGTTGCCAATGTTGCGTTGAAACGTGCCGACCACCCCTAGGTTGTTTCTCCCGCCAAATATGCTGAAGACGTCCGAATAGCTGAGGTTGAGGAGATCGAGTTCCGGGCGATCCTTGTAGGGCACGCTGCTGTGCTCGTAGCTCTCGGCCCAAGCCGTGCCCGCCGTGAGCGTGATGAGGCGGCCGGGCGTGCGATCGTAGGCGCGCTTGGTCCGGAGATTCATGTAACCAGCGATGGCGTTGCCATCCATGTCGGGCGTTGGTGACTTGATGATCTCGGCGGAGGCAAGCGTACCCGTGCTGACCTGCCCGAAGTAGACGTTGCCGTTACTGATTGACGTGCCGCCGGAGACCGCGATCTGCGCGCCGTCGACGAGCAGGGAGGAAAAGTCCTGCGTCATGCCGCGGATGTAGATGGCGCCGACCTCGCCGCCGCTGCCGTCGACGGAGACGCCCGGCAGCCGCTGCAGCATCTCGCCAATGGCGGCGCCGGGATTGCCGAACGCATCAATCGCCGCGACCGTGCGCACATTCGCCGCCTGCCGCTCCTCCTGGATGGCGGCGGCCTGGCCCTCGCGGAGGCCCTTCACGACGTAGCGCTCCATCTTGTAGGAAGCGGAGTTCAGCGCGACATCGCGCACCGCCGTCTGCCCTGCGGTCACAGAAATGGCAATACGCTGTTCGTCGAGGCCAGGGTACGACACCACGATCCGGGACGAGCCGGGCGGCAGGACGAGGCGGAACGCGCCGTTGAGATCGGTGCTCACGCGGGTGTCCGAGCCTTCCACCGCCACCGCCACGTTCGGCAGCACGTCGCCCGTGGCCTCGTTGGTGACGCGGCCAGTGACAACGCCGGTGGAGTCCTGTGCGGCGCGAATCGCCGGGAGCGCAACCGCGAGGACGAAAACAAGACCCATGACAAATGACCACGCGCGGACGGCGCGAAACCGACAGGAGGAAAGATTCATGTGGGAGCCCCAAGATAAGTAACTGATTGGAGACTAACAGCCAAATATTGCCGCCGTCCATTCGAGGCACCGCCGCGGTGCGCTCACCCAAACGCGCGCTCGTTTTCAGCGTTGGCATCTGCGCGACGGCGGGCGACAGGTGGCACGCCCGCAGTTTACTTTCCGTCCGCGCGGCACATTCTGATTCGCACCATGAAGCAGTGCATCGGCGCCATCTCGATCCTCGTCCGCGACTACGACGAAGCCATCGCCTACTACACGACGAAGCTCGGATTTTGTCTGCTTGAGGACACTCCACGCGGCCCGCTAAAACGCTGGGTGATCGTCGCCCCTCCGGGTTCAGCTGAATGCCGCCTGCTGCTCGCCCAAGCGGTGAAACCCGAGGAAATCGCCGCGATCGGCAACCAGGCGGGCGGACGGGTTTTTCTTTTTCTGCACACCGATGATTTCTGGCGGGATTACCGCGCGTTCACGGCGCGGGGCGTGCGCTTCGCCGAGTCACCGCGGGAGGAAACCTATGGCACCGTTGCCGTGTTCTCGGACCTGTACGGCAACCGCTGGGATTTGCTGCAGCTAAAAAACCCTCCCGCCGCCGCCATGGCGTGAGCCAGCTTCGCCGCCGCAATTTTCAAGTCAATCCGTCCACGTTGCCAAAACCCCGCTCGACCCGGTTTGTCATTCAATCGATGACAAAAATCGCGTTCCCGACTCCTCAGGATTCAGTTGCGAAAGGCTTTGTCGTAAGACGGCGTCGCGTAGAAGTCACACTTTAGGCAATTTGCCACCTTCGCGGCAAATGTGCCTTGGACTTTCCCTCCACACAACGTTCCTGCGATCCGGGCGCAATGTTGGCCATGATCGGGATAGGCGGGGCAAACTCCCAATTCCTTGGCACGGGCGCCGCCGGCCTCGCGGCCACATTTCTTGAATTCCCAGCAGTTCATATTGAGGAGAGTTATCGGTTGAGGCTCCAACCTCGCTTATCGGCAAATGAACGGGCTCGCTTGAGGGGAAAGATGCCCCCGGGAACTTTGCCGCGTTACGCCTGCAGACGAAGTTCGTCGTAAGAGGGCGTCGAAAAAGCCGGTCCTTCTGTGCGCAGCGAAGAATCCAGCTTGCTGGCCGCAACGCCTTTTCAGGATGCAAATGTGCCGATGGATTCTTCGCTGCGATCCGAATGACAAACAAACCCCTCTTCTTCGACGCCCTTTGAGGTCCTGCCGCACGCGATCAGGCTCGATTCCGAGGAGATCGCTGACGCCGACAATCCGGCGGACGGACGGGTTTACGCTCTTCCGCCCACGAACGACTTCACCCGGACTTCCGGTCGTTTACGACGCGCGGGGTGAGCCTCGCCGAGCGCCACGGTAGGAAAGCGATGCCATCGTCTCCGTTTTCACGAACCTCTCCGGCAACCGCTTAGATTTGCCGCAGCTGCCTCCGCCCATCCTACCCTTTCGTAACCGCCGCAACGTGGTCTGTCAGGCGTGCGTGCATGCGCTGCACCCGCCCGGCCTGGTTCGGTTCATCAGCGAGATTCTTCAACTCATTCGGGTCGCTCTCGTGATCGTACAACTGGCGGCCACCGCGGCCGTCATCCCATTCGATGTAGCGAAAGCGATCATCCCGCACACTGCGGCCGACGAGCTTGGTGTGCGTGGATACCATCGTGCTGAAGACCGCCTCTTTTCCCTTGGCGGCGGGGTCCGCGAGCATCGGCTGCAGGGAAGCGCCCTGCACATGGGCCGGAATTTCCAGGCCGGCGAGCCCCGCCAGCGTCGGGTAGATGTCGACCTGCTCGACGAGCCCGGCGCGCCGGCCCGGCTTGATTCCCGGAGCGGCGACGATCAGCGGCACATGCGTCCCTTCCTCGAAGAGCGTCTGCTTTGCCCAAAGCCCGTGTTCGCCGAGCTGATAACCGTGATCGCCGGTGAAGACTACGATTGTGTTCTCATCGAGGTGGAGGTCCCGGAGCTTCGCCAGCACGCGACCCACCTGGGAATCCACCCACCCCGTCGCGGCGAGATAGGCGCGCCTCGCCTCGCGGGCGTGGCGCACATCGGGCGCCTTGAGACTGAAAACATTGTTGTTCGGACGCAGCGCCGCGCCCGGAATGAGCGACACGTTCTCTCCTTCGGGCCGGTAAAAGGCCGGCATCGCAATCGTCTGCGGGTCGACGAGATCAAAAAACGCTTTCGGCGCGACGTAGGGCGTGTGCGGCCGGATAAAGCCCACCGCGAGAAAGAACGGCTTATCCTGGAAGTTCTCCAGTGTAGCGATTGCGCGAGTCGCAATTTCGTAGTCGGTAAAGTCGCGGTCGGGATGCGATGAGGGGCCGTAGGGACGGTTATACGTCTTTTCCCGCTTCGCCTTGCCGGCGGGGACATCGGACAAATCCCCTTCGCTCGCCTGCGCGATCTTCAACTCGTCGAGGATGACATTGTCCCGCGCGAGCGGCGCGACGAGTTCGACATCGAGCTTCGTTTTCGGATCGGGCACGTGAAACACCTTTCCGATTCGGCCGACCGTATAGCCGGCGTTCTTGAAGAGCTGCGGCAACGTCACGACGTCCGGCACACCCCCGCGCAGGCTTGTGACGAGATCGTAGACCCTGGTCTTTTCCGGGTAGCAGCCGGTGAGAAACGAGCAGCGCGACGGATTGCAAAGTGCGAATTGGGTGTAGGCGCGCTCGAACCGCACTCCACGGGCCGCCAGCGCATCCATGTGCGGCGTGCGCGCGTCGCGGTCACCGTAGCAGCCGAGCGTCGTCGTGAGATCGTCGACGATGATGAAGAGGACGTTGGGTTTCCGATCGGGTGCCGCCGACAAGCCAGCGAGGAGACAAAGGCTTATCCCGAACAGAAGAATACAGCGCCAGGGGAGGTTCATAGTCATGAAGGGCAAAAGTCTTCCGATGAGACGCTTGATCACGCAAGTGTACCTCGCGTCGATTCGAAATCACAATGAGCGCGACTCACTGGCCTAAAAATCCACCGTTACACTGAGTTGCACCGACCGAGGATCCTGCATCTGCGCAGCGCTGATGATGGCCTGCGGATTCGTCCAACCATAATACGTGAAGCGCGGGTCCTTGACGTTGACCACGCTGGCGGTGGACGCGGACACGTTGTTCGGGATGAGGTCGTCGTTGTTCAAGACATTGCGGACATTGAGCTGGACCGTCAGCCCCAGCCGGTCGCTCAGCTTGCCCTTGTACGACACAAACGGATCGAAATACCACTCGCTCGGGCTGTAGAATCGCTGGTTCAGATCCGAGGTCCGGGTTGTGATCGGGAATCCGGCGATGTCCATTTTGGCCTCGCTCAGCATGTAGCCGATGACGGCCTTCGCCCGCAGGCGGGTGGAAATGCCAGCCCGCCACCCCCGAGTGATGTTGCAGGCCAGCGTGGAACTGAATCGCCACTCGCGGATGCCAGGGTTCTCGATGCCTTCGAACTGCCGCACGATGAGCACCTCCGGCAGCAGCGAATTACGATATTGATCGAAGAGCGTCGTGTTCGTGCCGGCATCCGTGATCGGGATGTTCTCCCAGCCCTTGATCGGCGTCGCGCCCGACGCGCCAAACACCGGGGCACCGTTGGCACTGGTGCCCACCACCGGACGAATCCGGCCGGAAGCCGCGTCGAGCGAATACCATTCCAACTCCCTCATCCGTTTGAACAGCACGGGATCGGTCGCATACTTCAACCAGTCTGGACCGATGTTTGATTTGACGGCACTCGTCCGGCCAACGGTGAACCGCAGGTCGAGTTTGCGCCAGCGCCCGCTCAGTTCGACCTCCGTTCCGCGGGAAACGGCGTTGGCGTAGAGTCGGTAGAAATCGATCGCGTTGTCGGCCGAATTGTAGCCCGGCGCTCCGGCCGATTTTTGATAGTAGTCGCTGAAATCCGGCAAACCGAGGGCCTGTGTCCGGGTGCGCTGCAAATTGATATAACGCGCCTCCTGGTCGAACGCGAACTGGCGGAGCCGGATGTTGCCAAAGTTATTTCCCGCATCCTGATTGGTGATCTCGTTCTTGTACCGGTTGACGCGCAGGGTCAGGCCGCCGAGCACAAACCGCACGCCGTACTCGGTGTTTTGCCCGCTGGGAAAAGGATAAAGCGAGCCGTCGATGTTATGGGCGGCCGACGGCGCGGGGTCGTTGTTCGTGGAGTCGTTGTAGTGAAAGGAGAGCCAGTTCAGCGGGTGCAGCACCACCGAACGGCTCGTGTTCAACAGCGTCGGATTATCCTGATAACGGTCCCACGGGATCTTCGTGTAGAAGGGCGCCAGGCCGGTGAGAGGTGACAGCGAATTCACGACCGGGTCGTACTGCTTGTTGCGCGTCGTGTCATAACGGCGGCTGTAAGTCAGAACCAGACGATCCTTGAGAAAATAGCCCTGATAAACCAACGCCCGCGAGAAGTCCGTCGCCTTGCGTCCAGTCGCCACGTTGACGCCACCCTGTTCGAATAGTCCCACTCGATATGGCTTCCCGCTCGCGTCATTGAACGTCCAGGTCCCGAACGGATCCAGTCCGCCCCAGGTGCCGTAGGCCGTACTGGGATTGGCTGGATTGAGATAGTCGCGGGTCAGGAATGCACGATTGGCGGCCGTCATGTAGCGGGAAGTGGGGCCGAAATCCGCCCGGGCATTTGCAGCCGTGATCACGCTCGGCGCGCTGGGTCGTCCGGAGGCATCGACGTCGTCGAGGATGATCCGGCGAAACACCTGCACAATCGTCGTCAATTCGTTTTCCGACGCCGTGGCGACGAACCGCTGCCGTCCGGACAATTTACCCACCCATCCGCCGAGCCGCCGAGTCGCGTCAAATTCGTACGCGAGCGCGATGCGAGCCTCCTTCGTCTGGGTTTCGCCCAGGTTGGCCAGTTCCTGGCCTTCGAGATACAGCGCCCCAAAATTCGGATTCGCCTCCCGATTGGCCGTGTTCGCTGCGCGGTTGGCGATGCCGACCGCACCGGCCGCCGCCGGGTCCAACGGGGTGTAGCCCGCCTTGTAGCGATACGTGTTTGGATCGATGCTGAGATTCGCCTGCACCGGCGAGTACTTGTTGGTGTTCTTCAACCGCGTCGCTTCGTAATTGGCGCCCAACTCCATGAAGAGATTGTCCGTCAGCTGCAGGTTACCAACCGCCGTGACGGTCCGGCCGTTTACCCCGTTCGGATGCGTGCCGCCATAGATGCCATAGCGCCGGAAAGGATAAATCCGCTCGTCGAGAAAGGTCGCACCTCCGAGGTAGTCAGGGGCCGCTCTCAACCCCGCCGCGATGTACTGGCCCTGCTGACGCACAGCGGCCGAGTAGCGATAGCTGTAGATTCCCGCGACGTCGGTGGCGCCGTGGGTGAAGACGGGCGACGTGGAGACACCGGCGGCCCAGTTGAACAGATACGCATTCGAGCCGGGATTGAGCGCAAGGCCTTGTGCATCCGGACTTCGGTCCGGCGTGTTGAACGGGAGCCGGTTGCCCATGCCCGGATTCGTCCAGGGCGTGACGCTATCCTTTGTCATGAAGTAAACGGGGAGCGAGGCCCGCCGGTCGATGTATTCACTATGAACATCTATTCGCAGCCGCTTGAACGGCACCCAGCCGAAACTCCCCGTCACACGTTTGTCCTTAGCGTAATATCCCTCCATGAAATAGCGCTTGTCACTGTTGAGCGCTTCGAGCCGTACGCCCAACCGGTCGGTCAGGAGCGGCGCATTGTAGTCGAGGGCAAACCGGCGCGACCCGTTGCTATCCGTCATCAACTGCGTCCGCCCCTTGAGGCGTCTGAGTTGGGCGCGGTTGAATTGCGTGTCATTGATCCCCGACGCGCTGCCGAGCCCAAACAGTCCGGCATTGGGGCCGCTCGCCATGGTGAACCCGCCTTCCGACGAGTTGTAGCTGTCGTAGGGAATCGAGGTCGTGAAGAAATTGCGCGTGTTCGTGGACTCGGCGATTCCGCGCGTCCGGCTCTGCGGCGAATTGCTCGTCGCACCCCGGCCGAAAAACTGCGAGTCGATGCCCGCCAGCTCCATGCCAGTCTCGGTGTTGGCGCTGTAGTTAAAGGCGTCGTCGGCCGTGAAGGCGCCGATATCGGCGAGGAATTCCGGCGTCATAACCGAAACCTGCGCGGCGACATCGCGGTAATCCGTTTTCAACCGACTGCCCGAGAGCGTGGTGCTCGCGAGATATCCCGTGTCGGTCGAGGCCTCGATGACGAACGGCGAAAGGGTCACCGTTCCTCCGGCCTCTTTCGACAGAGCAGGAACCGGTAGGGCTTGTTGCGCATGGATCGGCAGGGCCGGCACAAGGAACACCGGGATGAGGCCGACGAGGAAGCGTGGTCGGGATGAAAGAAACGTGGAGACGATCATGCGGAGTGTGATGGGGTGGCACCGCCCCCCGCCGAACCGGCCGGAGAGCCGAACCAAGGTGCGAACACTTCGCGGCAAACACAACCGCAAGAACAGGCCCTCATGCGGAGAGGGCCGACCACACTGCGACGACTGTCGGTGGACACAGAGGGCCGAGGCGCGTTAGGAGCCCAGGCTCAGCAGCGCAATCATTAGTCGGCGCGAGTCCGCCCCCGCGCGGCCTCGCTCGTCTGGCGCGGTTCAGAGGAGTTTCCGCCGCCCGCGTCTGAACTACCACTCACGGGGTCGGTAAACCCGCGTCCACCTTGAGCGCCGTGACCTTGAGATCCTTCACCTGGAACTTGGCGCCGTCGAATCCACCGCCGTTGAGATAAAACGGCCCCATCGGTCGGGCGAAGGAGGCGTCGGAGGCGCGGATCGTTTCGCCGTCGATGGTGACGGTGAAGTTCGGGCCGTCGTGGAGGCACACGATGTCATGCCACTCGGTGTCGGGCTTTTTCAGCTGGCCTTTGACCAGGATGGTGGCGGGGATGTCTTTCGACTTCGGGCGCACAATCGCAAATTGGCCGTCGTCGGGAGTGAAGGTAAAATCCATCGCGTGGGCACCGGAATCGGCGGGCCAGGTGACAAACAGAAACTTTTGCCCGGGCTGCACGAACTTCATCTTCCACTCCAGCTTCAGGCGATCAAAGGGGACGAGCCCCTTGATGGTGGCGAGATGCTTCTCCGCAGGCACCTGCTCACCGACCATCGCGCCGTCGCGGAACTTCCACGCGCCATGGTGAAACTCCAGGCCTTCCGTTAACGGCGCCGCCCGGCCATCTTCAAACAGCACCACGTGCTCGATCGACTCCGGCCAGATCGATTTGAGACGGAAGATCGTGAGCGCCCAAACACGCACGCCTTCACCAGCGTTGAGGCGAGTTTCGATGGAGGCGAAGTCCGACATCGGGCGTTTTCTCACTTCATAAGAAAGGCCGCCATCGGCGTAGACTTCGTTGAATGTACGGTCCGTTAATATACGCGCGGAGCGTCCGTCGAAGCTCGCATCGAGACCATTGAGGCGGAGGTCCCGCGGACCGGAATCGGCAAACTCGATCACGACCTCGCTCAATTCGCCCTGGCATTTCCGCAGCAGCGCATTGGCCTGCGCCGGGGTCAGATCCCTGCCCTCCGCGAGAACGCCGCCGCGCAGTTTCTCGGCTTCCTTCACCGGCCAGAATCCGACGCGCAGGCCGGCGCCGGTATCATGGAGTGTCAGCTCGTGCGGGAGGGTGAAGGCCTGGTTGACGATCTGTCCCGGGAATTGTTTCTCGAAACTGTCCGTGCGCACCCAGCCGATCTGGATCCGGCGACCATCTGGCACATCGCTGAACGTCTGCGCGGCATAAAAGCCGCCGTGCGGCGTGCCATGTGGCCCCGAATCCTTGTGAAAGGTTTGACCGTCGAACCGGCCGATGAAATAGCGGTTCTGCGCCGCCAGCAGAATCCAGCGCGTCTGGCCGGGCTTCCCGGAGACCGGCAATTCGAAAAATTCCGGGCACTCGAACACGGCCCCGCGATCCGGGTCGGTGAACGCGCCGGTCCGGCGCCATTGCCTGAGATCGTTCGATTCCCAAAACGCGAGGTTTCGCGACTGAAATTTCTCCATGCCCTTGGCCGGAGGCGTTGCTTCCGTTTCGGCACAGGAGGTTTCATCATAGACGACCATGACCCATTTCTGCGCGGGCTGATGCCAGATGATTTTCGGATCGCGGCCCTTGTGTTTTACGACGGGATTTTCCTCCAACTCGGTGAAGGTCCGGCCTCCATCCCTGCTGTACGCGAGGCATTCGCCGCGTCCCGTGCTGGTGAATGCGATGAACTGCGTGTTCCGGCCGAGGCCGGCGGAGTTGTTGAAGTCGACAAAACCGCCGCCAGAGAACGCCATGTCCTTGATCGTTTTCTGGTAGAGGGCGACGGGCTTTTCCTCCCACTGGATCAGGTCCGCGCTCTCAAAGTGTCCCCAATGCATGTTGCCCCAGAAAATTCCGAAAGGATTGTGCTGAGAATAGAGGTGATATTTCCCGTCGTGGAAAACCATGCCATTGGGATCGTTGTTCCAACCGCGACGCGAAGAGACGTGGAATTGATTGCGGTACGGCTGGGCATAATCCGACGCCGCCAGCGCCTCGATCGGCGATCCGATCCTGATCCTATCGAACGCGGCCCGGACGGCCTCCGGCGCCCGGCCGTCCCCGGCGGGTGCGATCTTGATCTGCTTTCCCTTCAATCCGAAATGGTCGATCGGATACGCCGCACGCCAGAAGGCGTCACCGTCGCGCGGGAGGGAGACCGTGAAATTTTGCACGAGTTTGTCGCCGTCATAGATCCCGAGCAGAACCACATTGACGCCCCGCGCGTAGTTGGCGATCGGCACGAGGAGGTGGCTGCCAGTCACGGCCAGTGTCCTTGCCATCGGCACAGGAGGAGGCGGCGGCGCGGCCGGCGGCACGGCGCTGGTATCGGACTGAACGATCTGGTCCACCGTGATGTGCCCCCAGCCACCCGTGTGCGCATCGACGATCGCCAACCGCGCCTGGCGGCCGGCCAGTTCCGCCACCTCCCACGCCGCGGGTGCGAGCGTCTCGCTTCCGCCCGGCTTCGTGTTCGGACCCGTGGCGGTGCGGGCCACCCGACCGTCGACGATCAAATTCAAACACGTCTCGTTCGCCCAACCGCCGCCGCCGATCAAAAACGTGATGAACTTTCGCTCGAGGGTAAACGGGGGCGAGGTGATCGTGCCGGTCGCCTTGTCGCCGCCGTGGAAGGAGTTCGCCAGGCCGCGGCCGAGGAAGCCGTCGACCTTCATCTGACCGGGGAGTTTGCCTCGCGCGGGGCCCTGACCGAAGGCGTCACCCTCGACCTTCCAATCGCCGTAGGTCTCGGACTCGAAGTCGGCGATGACGAGATCAGGGCGCTTCCCGCCCTGGGCGGGCATGTCGGCAACGGCGGCCAGGGCCAACAGGCCCGCCAGCAACCGCGTCGGACGGAAAAACAAGCGGGGTCGTCTCATATTGGTTTGTTAGGTGCGGCGGGCACCCGGAACACGCGGTTCAGCCGATTTCCACGACGGGTTTTCCGAGCACGTTCATCTTCGGCGCGATGCCGAGACCGGGCGATTTCGACGCGGCCATGCGGCCATTCACGCGCCGGGGCGCCCCGTCGGCGATGCTCACCGGCCCGTAACTGTTGAAGTCGGTGGTCGTGAAGAGGAACTCCGGGGGCGTGCTCTGCGCGAGGTGGGCGATGGCGGCGGTGGCGATGTCACCACCCCACGAATCCTCCAGCGTCATCGCGATACCCATGCTCACGCAAAGATCGCGGGCCTGGCGGATTTTGGTGAGACCGCCGAGCTTGCTGATTTTGAGATTCACCACGTCCATCGCGAGGTCGGCCTTCGCGCGGAGCAAGATTCCGAGATCGTCGACGTTTTCATCGAGCACGAACGGGTGCGGAGTCTGGCGGCGGACCGCGAGGCACTCTTCGTAGGTCAGGCAAGGTTGCTCGATATAAACGTCCACGTCGCGCACCGCCTTGGCGACGCGCACGGCCTCGTGCTGCACCCAGCCAGTGTTCGCATCGGCGATGAGGCGATCGCCGGTCTGGAGCTTTTCCGCGACAGCAACGATCCGCGCGATGTCCATATCAGGATCGCCGCCGACCTTGAGTTGAAACCGGCGATACCCTTCCGCGCGATAGCCAGCCACCTTCGCGGCCATCTGTTCCGGTGACTCCTGCGAGATGGCGCGGTAAAGCGGAACGTCGTCGCCGTAACGGCCGCCGAGCAATTCGCAGACAGGCATACCGGCCGCCTGACCGAGGATGTCCCAGCACGCGATGTCGATCCCGCTCTTCACGTAGGGATGGCCCTTGAGCGCGGCATCCATGCTGCGGTTCAGCTTCGCGAGCTGTCGCGGATCCGCGCCGATCAGATGCGGCCCGAGTTCGCGCAGTCCGGAGCGCACGCCCTCCGCATACGCGGGTAAGTAGAACGGCCCCAACGGACACACCTCGCCGTGGCCGGAGAGGCCGGTGTCCGTCTCGACCCGCACGACCGTGCTGTCGAAAACGGTCACGGATTTGCCGCCGCTCCACTTGTAGGTGGTCTCGTGCAGCGGGAGTTCAACGCGATAGGCGAGGATGCGTTTGATTTTCATGGAAGGGGGCTCGGCCCGGCCGGGCAAATATTGGCGGGAAGCTCAATTTTCGGGAGACCGGTCGCAGGTCGGGTGTGCTGTCCAAGTAATGCGCAGACCCGTCGCGTTGATTCAATCACAGACCGGCGCCGGCCGGTGTTGCATTGGCGCTCGTTTGATCGAAACCACGTTCCGGAAGGTTCGGATGGGGGCAGAAAAGGCGGGAGCTGACCGAGTTGAGTCGGTCAGCTCCCGCCCCTCTGCAAACCCAATAGGCGGGTCACCGATGGAGCGAACACCTTGGTCGGCACCGAGGGCTTCGCCCGGGCGCGCCGAGCGCCGACGTCTACAGGCTCGGCAGGTGCTCCACGAAATTTTCACCGGATTGGACCGCCAGCAATCTCCGAAATTCACGTGTCTGCCCCACCTGCCGGGTCAGGGAACACCCAGCATCATTGCACGCGACGCTGCCTTTTTCCCCTTGCGCGGGAAGTCATGCTTCGGGGCGCTGGTGCCACCCCCGCCAACCGCGAACCGCTACCTTGGAATCCGGGAGCCGAGCAACCGGACCCGAGGCCGAAGTTGCGCGGCAATGACGGCGTTGGATGCGCAATCGGGCGGATCCAAGTCCAAATTCTCCACACAATCCGACGACCGAGGCATTGCGTAATTGATTACCAACTACAACTCTTCGGCCCGGCATCCGGTTGAAGTCCCATTGGGAATGGTGGCGCCAGGACCACGAATTCTCGCGATCCGATCTTGGGTTGCATTGCGTATTTCAACGGGATAAGCATCTGAGCGTGAACACCACGTCACAGGCGGAAGAAGGGTTCGATCGCGATGGGGATCGACTGCGCGAACAGCTGGTGATTCTGGCGGCCGAATGCCCCTACACAAATTCCAATCCCCCCAGTTGTCCTTTACACGAGGTGAGAAAATTGGAACCGACGGCGATCATTGACTGGCTCGATGCGCTGAACCCTGACGAGAAGGATTTTCTGACCACCTATCACCAAGTCTGTCTGGAGACCAAGCGGGAGAGCGACCGAGTCGTAGGATCGCAGCCGAAAGAAGATTCAGCGACGGCGAAGCGGAAACGACCGAAGCCCCGGAAGGCACCGAAGGTGGCACCTACCTGAGGGTGGGAACCGGATTTTTCATGCCGGCGACCCGTGGACAAAGTCTGGGACTTCACTGTAGGCAATCCTCCTGCCAGCGGAGAAGCGGGATTTGGCAATCGGGCCGGGCCTGGTCAATGAGATGAGTGTATCCATTATCTCCCACTCGCTCCCGGGGTTAAAAGGAATCGAGGATGGGGAGACTCCGTTGCAGTTTACCGTAACCCTGCGTTCCGGTCAGTTGGGGCATGCGGCCCAAAATGCAGGGTTGTCGACACCGAGTCGCGTACCAGTCGGCCATAATCAACGGTGAGTTGCGCTGCTTCACCGCGGTGACGTAACGGGCGGCGTTGTCGATTTCGTAGGCTTGCCAGTAACGGCGTGGGATGCGGAGTGATTGGAAGATGAGCGCCGGCAAAGGCGAGCGTGCCGACGTTTTCGCGGTCCCGGTGCACAATGCGCACGCCCTATCCGCCAAGGCACGCGGAGCGATCGCGGCGTCTTGTGGCATGTTGAGCGTCGGTTAGCGGAGGATTATTCGAATGCACCCTGGCAAGCGGTCCTGCTGTGGGGAAAGCGTACCCTTGCTTCAAAGGGCACGCGCGCATTGCCAGTGGAGTATCAGCGGGCGGGTTCAAATCGCAGGGCGTTTGGGCGGACAGGCATTCGCCGCCGAGGCGGTCTCCACCCGCGGTGCGTCGGCTGAGTGCTGGCAGCCGAAGCGAGCGCAAGCCACCGCAAGGGAATTTTTATGAAGATATCCAATGCAGGGGTCGCCATGACCATGCTCTCCGGCATGCGGAGTTCGGCCCTTAGCGCCGTTGCGTTCATCGCGCTGGCAGGCGTGCTCGGTGCGGCGGCGTCGGTGGAGGTGCCAACAATTACCACCGAACCCAGCAGTCAAACGGTGAACGCCGGTCAGGCGGCGACGTTTTCAGTCGTGGCGACCGGCGTGCCGAAGCCGACGTATCAATGGCGCAAGGGCGGCGCTCCGATCATCGGAGCTACCAACACCGGATACGCCATCGCGAGCGTGCAGTTGGGTGATGTGGGCAGCTACAACGTCGAGGTGACGAACTCGGCGGGCAGCGTGACGAGCAGCGTCATCGTACTGACGGTGAATGCGCCTCTTGGCGGCACTGTCGCGGGTTGGGGAGCGGGCACCACTGCGACGGGCGTTGGCACGGAGCGTGGCCAATCAATCGTGCCTGTTGGTTTGAGTGGGGTAACGGGCATTGCGGCGGGTAAATTTCACACGGTGGCCGTGAAGGGCAATGGCACGGTCGCAGCTTGGGGGGCGGGTGTCACTCTTACCGGCGTTGAGCCGGAATATGGCCAATCAATCGAACCCGCTGGTTTGAGCGGCGTGACGGCTGTGGCCGCTGGTCACTATCATACCGTGGTGTTGAAGAGCGATGGCACGGTGGTGGCGTGGGGATGGAACGAATTTGGTCAAGCGACTGTGCCAACCGGGTTGAGTGGGGTGACGGCTATCGCGGCTGGTTATTACCACACGGTGGCTTTGAAGAGCGATGGTACGGTGGTAGTGTGGGGATACGACATCTTTGGATTGAAGACTATCCCTCCCGGATTGAGCGGAGTCACAGCTATTGCGGCCGGCACGGCTGAAATTGTGGCCTTGAAGGGTGATGGCACGGTGGTGGCGTGGGGATACAACGTTCATAACGCTACGGTTGTTCCTTATGGGTTGAGCGGGGTGATTGCCATTGCAGCGGGTTCTGATCACACCGTGGCCTTGAAAAGCGACGGTACGGTGGTGGCTTGGGGAAACAACGCGTCCGGTCAAACGAGCGTGCCCGTCGGCTTGGGCGGAGTTACGTCCATTGCGGCGGGTGCTGGTCACACCGCGGCCTTGAAGAGCAATGGCACGGTTGTGGCTTGGGGATTTAACGACCAAGGGCAAACGACCATTCCGGCCGGCTTGAGCGGAGTGACCGCTCTTGCGGCCGGTGGTTATCACACGGTGGCGCTCGTCGGCACTGCGCCGGCCATCGGCCCTACGATCACCACGCAACCAATGGGCCGCACGGTTTGGCGGACGTGGAATCCCCCCCAAGACGCGGTCTTCTCGGTCGCGGCCGCAGGCACCCCTGCCCTCGCTTATCGCTGGCAGGGCTCAATCGATGGTGGGCTCACGTGGGGCAACCTGGGAGTCTTCGCGCCCTACAATGGCGTGACCACGGAAACGCTCACCGTGAATGCGGACGCGACGATCCGGAGCCGGGCGCAATTCCGCTGTGTCGTGACCAACTCAACCGGCTCGGTCACCAGCAGCGCCGCCTTGCTCCGCGTGGCGTCAAGAGACGAGAGCTTTGCGGGCAGTGACAATTTCGCCACGACTGACAACTGGAGTGCCCCCACGTTACTGTCCGGCACGGGCCAGCTGAATTTCGCCACCAGCCGGCTTGATTACGTCGTCCTCTACCCCACGAGTGACGATGCCACCCTGAGGGAATGGACCGCCAACCTTGGTTCCTACTTTCGCGATTGGTCAGTGCAGGTCGATGTGCATCTCGATCCGATCTTCATGGCGGCGGGCGAATACGCCAACCTCAACCTCATCGTCGTCAAGGCAAGCGACACCCTGAAACCTCTCGGGCTGACGAACCGGATCGATATTGCACTCGACCGTTATGGAACGGGCAGCGGCATCGTACAGGATTTTGGCGGCGACTTTACGGGCAACGGCAACCGCACACCCGCCACCGGAATGGTCGAAACACCCAGCTTCGCAAGCGACGCCACGCTGCGAATCAGGTTCAACAGTACGACCAAGGAACTCACGTCGTGGTTTGACGCCGACGGTCCCACGAACGGCTTCTCGTGGACCCTCTTGCAGTCGGTCAACATCGGCACCGGCCTCTACACGTGGAACATGAACGAAAGCGAAACGTTCGCGGTGATGCTCGTCGGTGGGTCCGGCAACATCCTCCTGAGCCCCGGGATGGCCTACTTCGACAACTTCACAACCGCCGAGCTGAGCTCTCCGGTGATCACGAGTCAGCCGCTCCCGCGGTCGGTTTCCATCGGTGGTACGGTCACCTTCACCGTGGTCGCGACCGGCACTGCACCGCTCGCCTACACCTGGAAGAAAGACGACACGGCCCTGGTCAACGGCAGCACCCTTTCCGGGGCGACCACTCCGATCCTCACGCTGATCAACCTCCAGGCTGCCGATGCCGGCAACTACACCTGTGTCGTGAGCAACGGCCTTGGTTCGCCCGCGACCAGCAACGCGGCGTTGCTCACCGTGAACCGGCTGACGCAGACGCTCAGCTTTGGCGTGCTGCCAAACAAGCCGGTGAATGCCGCGCCGTTTACCCTGAGCGCCACGGCCAGCAGCGGCTTGCCGGTGAGCTATGCCAGTTCCAACCCTGGCGTGGCCACGGTGAACGGGAACACGGTGACGCTCATGGGCATCGGCATAACCACCCTCACGGCCAGTCAGGCCGGCGATGCGACGTATCTGCCGGCGGCCGAAGTGGCCCAGACCCTCCAAGTGACTGCGGCGGCGCCACTCGATTATAGCTACATCACCAGTGATGGCACCGTCACGATCACCAGCTACACCGGTGCCGGTGGAACAGTGGTCATTCCAGCCACCATCAATGGCCTCCCGGTCACCGGTATCGGCATCAGGGCCTTTCAGTCCAAACCCAGTCTGACCAGTCTCACCATTCCCGAAAGCGTCACCAGTATTGGGGACTGGGCGTTCTCCTATTGCCACAACCTGGCGAGCGTGGTCATCCCCGATGGCGTAACCAGTATCGGAAACTATGCCTTCGCCTACTGCAATAACCGGACCCGTGTGACGCTGGGCGCCAGTGTTGTCGTCATCGGGTATGCAGCATTTTGTTACAACACAGGGCTGGTCAGCATCGCCATTCCCGACAGCGTGCACGACATCGGCAGCGCCGCGTTTTCTTTCTGCCCGGATTTGACCGCCATCACGGTCGGGCCCCTCAATGCCGTCTACGCCAGCAGCGCCGCCGGGGTTCTGTTCAACCAGAGCCAGACGATCCTGCTCCAATACCCCGCCGGAAAACTCGAAAACCATTACACGATCCCCGCTGGAGTGATCGCGATTGGGGAAGCGGCGTTCTCCAGTTGCGCCCACCTGACGAGCGTCACGATTCCCGACAGCGTGGTCAGTATCGGGTGGTCGGCCTTCAATGCCTCCTCCAGGCTGACGAGCGTTACCATCCCCGCTGGCGTCACCAGCATTGCCGGCTACGGGTTCTTCGGGTGCAGCAGCTTGGCCAGCATTACCATCGGCAACGGCGTCACCAGCATCGGAACCTATGCGTTCTCCGGCTGCACGAGCCTGCCGAGTGTCGTGATTCCCGCAGGTGTCACCAGTCTGGGAGCCTCGGCGTTCCGGCAGTGCACTAGTCTGAAGGGAATCTATTGCCAAGGCAACGCCCCCGGACTCGGCACCGATGTCTTCTACAATGACGCTCAGGCGACTGTCTATTACGTGGAGGGTACCTTGGGCTGGGCCGCGACATTCGGCGGCCGCCCGACTGTCATGTTGGCGCTGCCGAGCATCACCGAGCAGGCCGCGAACCAGACCGTGACGGTCGGCCAGACGGCGACGTTCACCGTCGTGGCCGCCGGCTCGCCCGCGCCGACGCTTCGCTGGCAGATTTCGAACGACGGCGGGCTCGGGTGGAGCGACTTGGCCGAGGCCGCGCCTTTCAGTGGCGTGACGACCGCGACGCTCACGATCGGTGCGATGATGACGGCTCAGAGTCGCTCGCAATTCCACTGTGTGGCTAGCAACCTTGTCGGTTCGGTGACCGGCAATGCCGTCATCCTTAGGGTGGCGCCCCTTGCCACGAGCTTCACGGGCAGTGACGATTTCTCCGCATTCGGCAACTGGAGCGCACCCACGATTTCCTCTGGCAAAGGCCGACTGAATTTCGCCAACGACCGCCTCGAATATACCGTCAGCTCTCCCACTGGTGAAGACGATATTGCCCTGCGGGAATGGACGCAAAACAATGTTGGCTCTTACAACAAGGACTGGGCGGTGCAGATCGATGTGCACCTGGCGGCGATGAGCCTGGCGAACGGTCAATGCGCCTGGCTCGACTTGATGGTCGTCCGCGCGGTCGATGCCCTCAAGCCCTGGGAGCAGATGAACATCATGGACCTCCAGATCGACCGCTATGGGAACGGCAGCAACACGGTGCATGATTTCGGGGGCGCCCTCGTTGGCAACGGCTCCCGCACCCCTGCGACCGGCATGCTCGAAGTGCGCGACAATTCGACCGACGCAACGCTTCGTATCAGCTTCAATAGCACCACGAAGGAGCTCACCTCGTGGACCGACGCGGACGGCCCCGCCAACGGATACGTCTGGACCCTGTTGCAAACCGTCAACATTGGCTCCGGGATCTACACGTGGGGCATGAATGCCAGCAGCACCTTTGCGATCATGCTAGTCGGAGGGGCTACCGGCGTCTCCCTGGGTTCCGGGCAGGCCTACTTCGATAATTTCCTGACGACCGGTACGAGCGTCCCCGTCATCACCACGCAGCCACAGCCGCAAACGGTGTCAGTCGGGGCGAATGTGACGTTCACCGTCGTGGCCGCCGGTTCGCCCGCGCCGACGTATCAGTGGCGCAAGTCCGATGCGAACGTCCCCGGCGCCACCAGCGCCACGCTGACGATCCCCAACGCGCAGCTCGTTGATGCCGGCAGTTACGATGTCGTTGTCAGCAACTCCGCCGGCAGCATTACCTCGAGCGCAGCGACACTCAGCGTCCAAACCGGAACCACGGCTGCCATCCAAGGCTACGGCGTGGCGAAGATGCAGCGGACGGTGCAAACCTCCGCAGGCACACCGACTCCGATCTCGGCCTCACCGTTCACCGTTGAGGCCAGAGTGTTTGGCCTCAACCTGTCTGGGATCGGTGCGCCGTCATTCACCTCTCCAGCCCCCAGCAGTGTGCCGGGTGGGGCGCTCGTTTATGATGCCAACAAGGTGCGCTGGGGTTATAGTTCACCTCTGTCGTACGCGAGCCTGACGGCGCTTAATCCCGACTTCAAGGACGGCACCTACGTCATGACCGTCAACAGTGTGACGGTAAATCTCGACCTTGCGGGCGCAACGTCCCTGCCGGCATCGCCACGGCTCGTCGGTGGCACGTGGTCGGGCGGTTCCCTGCAATTGAATGCGAGCAGTGACTGGGTTCTGACCTTCGGGGCGTTTGCCGATCACGCGGCGGAGAGCCTCATCGAATTCCGGATCAACCTGCCGGGCATCGGGGTCTTCCAGCGGGACACGTTCGATTCATCCGCGGTCAGCTTCGTGATTCCGGCGGGAACGCTGGCTGCGGGCGGCATCTACGCGGCGAACTTGGAATTCATCAATCTCTCCACACTTGACCAGAGCGGCATCAGCGGCGCCGTTGGTATTGCCGGTGTTGGTACGCGGGTGAACTTCACCATCGCAGCCACCACCGCTTCGCTCGCCCCGACGATTACAAGCGCGACCGGCGCGACGGCGACCGTTGGCACGGCGTTCAGCTACGCCATCATCGCGGCGCCTGGACCGATTGTGAATTTTTCCGTGACCGGTGCACTGCCGGCCGGCGTGACCCTCAACGCTTCCACCGGTGTCATCAGCGGAACGCCGACCACGATCGGCACGTTCGCGGTGGCGTTGACCGCGACCAACGCCAATGGGCCGAGCCCGGTCGTTACGCTTACAATTGCAGTGGCTCCGGCAGGCGTGGCCCCGACAGTCACTACCCAGCCGCTGAAACAACAGGTCGGCGAAGGTGGAACGGTGACGCTGACCGTGGTGGCAGGGGGCACGGCCCCCTTGAGCTACGAGTGGCGCAAGGATGGCGGGCCGATCGTCAACGGCGGCCGCATCAGCGGCGCAGCCACAGCCACGCTGACGATCGTCGATGCGCTCCCGGTCGACTCCGGCACCTATAGTGTCGTGGTGTCGAACAGTGTGAAAAGCGCGACTTCAACCGGGGTCGTAGTGGGGGTTGTGCCCACCGGCACTAGCTTCGTCTATGCAGCACCGGGAGGCTACAACGCGGGAGGCACCGTGACGATCAGCAACGCGTTCAACTACAGTGGCACTCCGGACGGCCTGACGCTGCACGTATTGCTGCCCGAAGGCTGGAGCTATGTCTGGGGTGCGGGTGCCGCGGGAGCGATCGAGCCGGCGCCCAGCGCGGCCAGCATGCTCGACTGGGCGTGGACGAGCCTGCCCGCCAGCCCGATGACCTTCACGTATGTGTTGAGCGTGCCGGCAAACACCACCGGGGTCCACGATCTGACGGGCTTCGCGGTGCTGACCCACGGCGGAGTCGGGTTGCAGTTGCTGCTGCAGCCGGACCCGCTGCCGGTCGGTCCGGCGGTGCTGCATAGTGCGGATACTGACTGCAGTTTCAGGATCAACCTCGCCGAGTTGACGCGGGTGATCGAATTGTACAACACGCGAAACGGCACGGTGCGCACCGGTCGATACGCGGTGGCGATAACAACGACCGAGGACGGCTTCAGCCCGGACCCAGCGACAGCCAACGTCGCGACCGTCACGCTGCCTCGCTACCATTCCGCCGACAGCGACCACAGCGGCAAACTGAGTCTGACCGAACTCACCCGCGTGATCGAACTTTACAGCTACCGTGTGGGCACGGTGCGCACCGGTCAGTACAGATGTAGGAATGGCACGGAGGACGGATTTGAACCGGGGCCCTGAGGGGCGCAGACAGCGCGGCGGCGCCGCGGTCATCGGAGTCGCTGAAATGCCGCGGGGGGAATTGCGCATTTTTTTCGAGACCACTTGGGGCCCCAAGCGAAAATTAGGGCTCTACGCAGATTGACGACCGGCCCCACTCGCTCGGACCAATTGCGACGAGAGATTGGGCGAGGTGTTGGTTGCCCCCCAGGGAGTGATTGGGGTCGCGAACGTTGGCCAAATATTCGCCGACGTTTGCGCAGCTCGCGATGACCACGGGCAGACTCAGGAAGGTCCCTTCAATACCAGTGGTTGCGAACCACGAAGAAGTGAGCGAGGCGAAGCCAACGCCCCTCAGTACCGCAGCCTGAATCCGGAGAAATGCACGGGCAACCTCACGCCAAGACGCCCTTAATCACCTTGCCATGCACGTCGGTCAGCCGGAAATCGCGGCCACCGTAGCGGTAGGTCAGCTTTTCGTGATCGATGCCGAGCAGGTGAAACATGGTCGCGTAGAGATCGTAGAACGTCGCGGGATTTTCCGCTACATTGTAGCCGAGTTCATCCGTCGCGCCGTAAATCGTCCCCCCGCGCACGCCGCCGCCGGCAATCCAAACGCTGAAACCGGTCGGGTTGTGGTCGCGTCCATCGCTGCCCTGCGAAAACGGCGTCCGGCCAAACTCCCCCGCCCAGAGGATGAGCGTATCCTCAAACAACCCACGCGCCTTCAGGTCCGTGATCAGCGCGGCGATGCCCTGATCCACCTGGTTGGCCATCGTGGCGTGTCCCTTCTTGAGCCCGCCGTGTTGGTCCCACGGGTTCGCGACCTGGCCGGCGCCCACTTTCTGCGGGAGACAACTCAGTTCGACAAAACGCACGCCACGCTCGATCAGCCGCCGCGCCACGAGGCATTGCCGGCCATACGCGGCCTTGTTCGGATCGGGGGCATCGAGTCCGTAAAGTTTTTTGGTCGCGTCGCTCTCGCCGCGAATGTCGCACAACTCCGGCACCGCGGTCTGCATCCGGTAGGCCGTCTCGTAATTGCGAATCGCGGCCTCGACCTGTGGCTCGGGCGCGAGTCCGAGGAAGCCGTCGTCGAGGTTCCGGATAAAGCCAAGCCGCCGGCGCTGCGCTTCGTCGGCCTCGCGTGACTTGATGTTCTCGACCGCCTGGTCGCCATCGGCCTTCAGGATCGAGGCCTGGTGCTGGCCGGGCAGGTAACCGTTGCTGTACATGCCGACACCGCCGTGCGGTGGTCCGGCGCCGCCACTCTGCAGCACGATGAACCCGGGCAAATCCCGGTTCTCCGTGCCGAGTCCGTAGCTCGTCCAGGCACCGAAACTCGGGTGGCCCATGAACGGAAACCCGGTATGCGCGAGGTAGTTTCCCTGCGCGTGCTCATTCACCTTGCTCGTCATCGAACGAATGACCGCAAGATCGTCTGCATGACCGGCCACGTGGGGAAAGAGTTCGCTGATCGGCATGCCGCACCGGCCGCGCGGCTTAAATTCCCACTGCGGCGCCATGATGTTGCCGTTGTTATTGAACATCGTCGGTCGCACCGGGACCGGCATCGGCTGGCCGTGGCGCCGGGTGAGTTCCGGCTTGGGATCAAACGAGTCGAGATGCGACACGCCGCCCGACATGTAGCAAAAAATCACCCGCTTCGCCCGTGGCCGGAAATGCGGCCCCGGCAGTTTCTCCGTGGCGGCAGCAGCGCCAAAGCTCCGGTCGGTCATCAGCCCCGCAAGCGCCAGCGACCCGAACCCGAGCGAGCAGTGGTGGAGCATCGCGCGGCGGGTGATTTGCCGCGGCGGAAAACAATTAGCGGACATAAATGAACTCCTTCAGGTTGAAAATGGCGTGCGTGAAATCCTGCCACACCCGCGCGCTGGCCATCACCATTTCCGGCGCTACTTGATGCGTGCGGGCCAATTCGTCGAGGTAGCCACGGGCCGAGGCGAGTTCCTCGTCGCGCGGAGCCCGTCCCAAAGCCGCGAGGAAAATTCCCCGCACTCGCACTTCACGCGTGACATCACGGTCCTTGACCAACGTCCTGGCCCAGGCCGCCGCGCGATCGGTCACGAACTGGGAATTGAGCATGAGCAGCGACTGCGCCGGGACGTTTGTCGCGTCGCGCCGGCCAAGCGTGGAAAACGGCGCGGGGGCATCGAAAGCCTGGAGAAAAGGATCGAGCCGCGTCCGACGAACTTGGAGATAGACACTGCGCCGCGGCGCATTCGGCCCCACCGACGGCCCGAACATCGTCGGCTGCAATTCTCCCGCGAGGGCGAGCAACGAGTCTCGGATCGACTCGGCCTCAAGTCGCCGCACCCGCATGTGCGAGAGCAAGGCGTTCGCCGGATCCACCTCGGTCGCCCGCGCCGACGCCGTGCTCTCAATCTGAAAAACCCGCGTCGTCACCAGGAACCGCACCATCTCCTTTAGCGACCATCCGTGCCCAACCAGTCTCGCCGCGAGGAAATCGAGCAACTCGGGATCCGTTGGTTTTTCCCCGATCCGGCCGAAATTATCCACCGTAGGTACGAGCCCGACGCCAAAGACCCATTGCCAGACGCGGTTCACCATCACGCGGGCCGTCAGCGGATTCTTTTCGCTGGCAACGGCGTGAGCCAGGTCCAGCCGGCCGCTCAACGCCGTACGGTAGGGTTGCGGGTCAATGACCTGCAAATAGCCGCGCGGCACGATCTCACCCGGCTTGAGATGATCGCCGCGCGCCAGCAGCGGCGCGTCGTGGCCGGCCGTCTCAAGGACCCCGGGGGCGCGCTTTGGCACGGGAATTTCCGCCTCAAGCCGGCGATAGTCGGCCACCAGCGGGCTGATCTCATTCAATTCGGAAAGCGCAACCGGCAGCAACTCTTGCCGCACAAAGTAATCGAGCAACGCCCGCTGCGGTTCCGTCAGCCGATCGTCACGCCATGCCTTCACGGCCGTGGCCACCACTCGCTGGAAGCGCAGCCCCAAATCGGCCGCGTTCGTCGGCGAGGGGCCGTCCAACAACGGCAGGAGCGCGAGCAATCCCGGGCGCGGGGTGGTTTTCTCGTCATGCGCGACGATCGCAGTGACGCCGAAAAAGGACCGACCATCCGAGGGCGGATTTCCTCCCTTCTTTTTCTTCACGTCGACCGGGCGGGTGAGATCATCGCGCGTCCCGAATTCAAGGTAGGCGGAACTGCCTTTCCGATAAGCTGTATCGAGCCGAATCCAGCCGGGCTTTTCCTGATCGAACGTACTCTTGGGAAAGATCGGATTCTGCGGCAACGGATAGTTGTCGACGATGACCCGGACCATCGCGCCGCCGCCGCCCTGCGCGTGCACGCTGAGATAGTCGGAGTCGATTGTGAACCGTGGCGACGTGAGCAGGCCGTTGTGCTTGCTGGAGAGGCGGGGCGTGAAGACGCCCGCCGGCGCCAGTCCCTCGATGATGCGTTCACCGACGGGAGCGAGGGCGAATTCACCGGGGCGCGTGGGCTCCGACCCAAGCCCGGAGCCGGCATGAAACCACCGCTGATAATCGTCGCCGGAAAGAATCCACAGCGGGCGAAATTTTTCCCCATTGAAGCGCAACGCCTCCTGCTGTTTTCCACCCAGATCGCTCGCCAGCGCGGACCACGCCGCGGGGAACCGAGCATCGTCCCATTCACCCAACCTCGCCCAAATGTGCAGGGGATTTGCCGCGTCCGCCTTCGCCTCGGCGATCGCCCGATCCATGTCCCGGTCAACGGCAGCATCGGATCGCGCCTTTAGCAGCGTCTCACGCTCGCGTTCCAACGTCGCCCGACGTTCACGTTGCGCGGGATCGAGCGCGGCCAGCAGACGCTCACGACCGATCGCCGTGGGAGTGCCAGCGCGAAACGACGCCGCGACTTCCTCTGGCGTCAGCGCGCGATCATAAAGCCGGGCCTCCTCGATTTCACCCGCGAAGTACCCGTCTGCGGTGTCGCGATTCCGCAGTCCCAGGAGCACGCGGGACTTGCCGGCGGCGTGCTCGACCAGTTCACCTTTCGAAGAAACGGCCCCATAGCGTTCACCGTTGCGATAGACGGCGATCGTGTTGTCGGCTCCGTAAACGATGGCAAGGTGGACGAACGTCTCCGCGTTCGCGATCTCGGGTTTGCCATCCAGCGGCACCGTCCGCTCGGAATTCTCGCTCCCCGCGCTCCATCTCCTGGTGTCATTCTCCGCGAATACAATCGCGTCAAAGCGATCGCCCGAGCTGTTTTCCACCGCCATGACTCCCCCACCCCGCTGCTCAAGGTTGGCCGGAGCCGCCCACGCTTCGAGCGTCTTCGCCGCAAGGGCAAACGGCAGCGGCGGCGTTCGCAGGTAGGCCCCGCGACCGTCGAGCACGAGTCGCCCGTTTCTGATTTCCGCGCCGCCCTCAAGCTGACCGTGGAGTTTGCCCACAGTGTCCTTGGCGCCGTGTTCGAAGTCCCACACCGCCACCGGAGCCAGGCCTTTTTTCGGCGACAGCTGGTCGGTGGCTTCCGCCCGTACCGCCTCCCGCGCCATGTCGTCAATCACGGTGATTTCCCGATCGATCTCCCGCACCCGCGCCGCACCCGCGAGCAATCCCGGGGCACGCGCCGCCTGGGATCGCAATCGCGTCGCGAGGGTGTCCGCAGACTTGAGCCAGGCGGCGGCCAAACCCGCCTTGATCTGGTCGATCAGACGCTCAAGTTCGGTCCGGTTTTTCCCCAACGTGTCAGGCGTGTCGATCGTGACCTGAGCCGGGCGGACGCTTGCGAAAATGCCGTACAGCGCCGTATAGTCGCGCTGGCTCACAGCGTCGAACTTGTGGTCGTGGCAGCGCGCGCAGGAAACCGTGAGCCCTTGAAACGCCTTGCAGACGACATCGATCTGGTTGTCCACCGCCTTGACCTGATCGTCGAGAGTGTCGACGGGTTGGAAACCGTGCTCGACGAAGCGATAATGCGCGGTGCCGAGAACCGATTCGTTGAATCCGGCTGGATTCACGCGCGGCCGCTCCAGCAGATCACCGGCGATGTGTTCGCGGATGATTTGATCGACCGGCACATCAGCGTTGAGCGCACGGATCAGATAATCGCGGTAGCGATAGGCCTCGGGAATCGCCGGGTCGCCCTCACTGCCGTGCGTCTCGGCGTAGCGTACCAGGTCCATCCAGTGCCGTGCCCAGTGTTCGCCAAAGCGCGGCGAGTCGAGCAGGCGCGCGGTGTGGGTCGCGATGGCCGCCTGCCGATTGCGAGCCCAGTCGGCAGCGAAACGATCAAGGTCGGCGGGCGCCGGCGGCAGGCCGGTGAGGACAAACGTGAGTCGGCGCAAGAACGTCCGGGGATCCGCATCCATCGCAGGGGCGAGCCCTTTCGCCTCCATCTGCGCGAGGAGGAACCGATCCACCGGATGCGCCGACCAGGCGGGATCCCTAACCGCGGGCGGCGTGGAACGCTGCACTGGTTGGAGTGACCACCACGTTTTCCGCGCGGCAAAAAGCTCGCTCCAAGAAGGCTTCGCGGCTGGTTCCGCACCGGCGTCGTCCCGGGGATCAGGTGCCCCCATCGCGATCCAGCGCTCGAAATCCGCGATGACGGCGTCGGAGAGCTTCGGCCCCTTGTCCGGCATTTTGAGCTCGGGATCGGTGTGTTTGATCGCAGCAAGCAGCGGACTCTTCGTCGGATCGCCGGGCACGATCGCCTCGCCCGCGTCGCCGCCCTTCTGCCAGCCAGGTCGGGAGTCGAGCCGCAATCCGCCCTTTTGTTTCTGCGCGCCGTGGCATTCGTGGCATTCGGCGACGAGCACCGGGCGGATCTTCTGTTCGAAAAAGTCGCGTCCCTCGGGGGTGATCGGCGCGCCCACGGCAGTCGGCCCGAGGAGGAGCAACGCGAGGCCGAGAAGGAGTGGATGGACAGGCTTCAATCGCAGGGGTGACAACAAACCATCTGGAAGGCAGATCGGGCGCAACTCAACGCGGTTTTCGGCGAACGCACGAGTGCGTTTCGAGCGTCGCCGCAACGGGAAT
Source organism: Opitutia bacterium (assembly GCA_947474365.1). Lineage (GTDB taxonomy): Bacteria > Verrucomicrobiota > Verrucomicrobiia > Opitutales > Opitutaceae > ER46. Next base: position 34,392 of record CANJIU010000040.1, read on the forward strand.
CGCCTTCCGCACCCCACCTCCCCCGGGCCGGCAACGCAGGCCGACGCGCCGGTTCCGTTTCAATTTTCACCCACCGCTGACGTGCGCAGGAACGCGATGAGGTCCGCCATCTGCTGATGGTCGATCGCCCCTTCGAGGCCCTCCGGCATGAGGGATAGGTTTTGGCTTTGCAGCGTCTTGATTTGATTGCGCAACACCGTGCGCTTCGTGCCGTCCGGAAACTTCATCACGACGCTGCTCGCCGTTTCCGACGCGAGCAGCCCGTACAACTGCTCGCCCGTGTTGAGCGTGCACGTGTAGGCGCTGTAACCGGGTTGGATGTCCGCGCTGGGGTCGAGGATGCTGCCGAGGAGTTTGTCGGGCGGGTGGCCAACGACCGACAGCAGATCTGGACCGATGTCGCGTCCCTCGGATCCGCGCAGGTGGCAGGCCGCACACACCGCGGTGAAAACCTGGTGACCCTTCACGGGGTCACCCTTTAGCGACAGAGCCGGCCCATAACTCGCCAACACCTTGCTGCGCGCCGAGGCGGAGGGATTCATGACTTTTCCCGCCAGTTGCCGAACGCGCCCCGAGTCGTGCCGCATCAATCGCGCGCGCTGCGTGACATCCACCGCCGAGCTGGCCAATTCCTTGCGCTCGATCCGGCGGACAAGATCGAACGCCCACGGCTCCCGGCTCATCCAGGCGTTCAGCACGACCGATCGCGCCGCGGGCCCCAGCGTGGGCCAGGCCTTGGCGAAGGCTGCGGGCACGGCGGGCAGATCGATCGTGGCCAGCGCCTGAATCGCCGCAGTCTGCACCTCGGCCGGGTGTTTGGGATCGAGCCAGGCGGCGAGCAACCGCAGCGCCTCGGCGGCGTCCGCCGGATCGCGACTGAGCAAGGCGGCCGCGGCGATGCGTTCGGCCGCAGGGGCCGTTGAGTTGGTCGCCGCGCGGCGGGCCTGCGCGGTGAGCGTGGCGACGTTGTCGAGCAGACGCGTGAGCGGGTCGTTTGCCACCCCGTTGCGAAGTTGATCGATTGCGCCTTTCCGCTGGGCGATCTGGTCGAGCAAGCGCGCAAACGCCGCGAGCTGCTCCGCCGAGTAAAGCTCCCCGACCGGAGTAAGTATGGGCGAGAGGAGGGACACGAGCGCGCCCCGGTCATTCAATCCCAACGCAATCGTCAGCAGCCTGTCGGTCAACGTGCTCCCGATCGTGCTCGCCACCGCGGTAATCAACGTCCGGAGGTGCGGCGTCGCTGAACTCATCACCGCCGCAACCATCCACGGATCCGACTCATGGGCGCGGAGCAACCTACCCAGCGCCTCGCCGGCCTCAGCGGCGTCCGTCGCCCCGAGCGAAAACGCGAGTTGCATCCGCACCTTCGCATCCGCGTCCGCCACCAGCCGCACCGCAGCGGCCAGCACGCCGGGCGTGAACCGCGTCTCCGCGAGGCGCAGGGCGTTCTCGCGCACGCCGGGATGCCCGTCGCCCAGCGCCCGCGCCACCAGCGCAGGCGTGAGGGCCGCGAGTCCGTCGAGCACGCAGAGCGCGTGCAGACGCGCGAGTGGATTCGGGTTGTGCGCCACCATCGCCTGCAACGGATCGAGAGCGGCCCGGTCGGCCCGCCACAGCAGCACCTGATGCGCCTTGTCGCGGCGCCAGCCGCTGGGAGCGCCGAGCATCGTGACGAGATCGTACGTGCTGACATTGTCGAGCCGCACGGGCCGGAACGCGGGCATCTCCACGCGGCTCACACGATAGAGGCGGCCCCGATCATCACCGCGGCGATAATGAGGGAGCATCTCCTCCCTGCCTGCCGGCGGCAGAAATTGCGGATGTTCGATCATCGCGCGATACATGTCCGCGATCCACACCGCGCCATCCGGCCCCTCACGTACCAGCACCGGACGGCACCAACGATCCTCGCTGGCAAAGAAATCCAGCTTCCCCTCGCCGAACACCTGCGTGGCGGCAAAGCTCACGCCGTTGTCCGTGACCGCCAGCCGCTGCACGAGATTGTGCACCGGTTCGCAGACCAGCGCATTGGTCCCTTCCGGACCAAAGAGGAACGGGTCGCGGCAAAGCCACCCGCCGCAGGCCGACGTGTAGTGTCCGATCGAACCGAAGTCGTGATAGCGCTTCGCCTCCACGCTCGCCGGGTAGATCGGCGGGCTGACGGCCGGCTTCAGCAATTGCACCCGGGGCTCCTCGACCCCGAAGTGCGGGTTGCGGCGCAGGTACTGCTCGGGCAGCACGTAATGCCAGAACGGATGCGCGTTCTGCGTCCCAAACCAGCGCCCCCAATTGTCGCGACTCCGGCCGTATTGGGTCGGACCACTCTGCGGCTCCAATTCACCCGTGTCGGGCCGGAAGCGAAAGTCCCGGCCACCGACGAACACCTCCTGACCGAGGCGGACCGACTTCAGCTTCAGTTCGCCGCCAAAACGCTTGGCGTTCGGGCTGCCGGCCGCCACATAGACCCAATTGTCGAGTCCCCAGCGCAGGCCGTTCGCCCGCAATTGCTGGTTGATTTCCATCAGACCGCTGACGAGCACCTCCCGCTTGTCCGCCCGTCCGTCGCCATTGGTGTCCTCCAAATAAAGGATCTCAGGCGCCGCCGTGATGATTGCGCCGCCGCGCCACGTGAGAATGCCGTTCGGGAAATTCAGTCCGTCCGCGAAAATCGTCGACTTGTCATAGCGGCCATCCCCATCGGTGTCCTCCAGCACGCGCACGCGGCCGCCAGGCTTCCCGTTGCCATCCATGCCCAGCGGATAGTCCGCCATCTCCACGACCCACAATCGCCCGCGGTCATCCCAATCGAACGCCACTGGATCAAGCACGAGCGGCTCCGCGGCGACGAGCTCGGCCCGATAGCCCGCGGGGAGGTGAACTTTTTTGAGCGACTCCGCTGGTGTGAGCGGAGCGTCCATTTCTGCCGGCACCACACCCGCGGGCAACGTGACCGGCACTGCGACGACCGACGGCGCGGAGCGGTTCGCTGATTTCGTCGACGTCTGTTCCGGTTCGGCGGAAACCGCCAGCGGCGCGCGGCCGACGATCTGAAAGTGCGCCGCGATCTCGTCCGCGCGGAGCACACGGTCATACACCGCCGCCTCGTCCAGCTTGCCCTCGAAGGTCGCAAAACGATCCGAACGGCCGCCGAGAAAAACGTTCGTGACTCCCTCCGGCACCGTCCAGTCGGCCTGGCCCTCAAACTCGATCTTCCCGTCGAGGTAGGCCGCAATCTTTTCCCCGTCACGGGTCAGGACGACGTGATGCCACGTTCGCATTGCGATCGACCTCGCACCGCCAATATGGGTCTTCTTCGTGTTGCCGTTGTAGAAAAACAACCGCCCCTCTCCTTCCGCGCCGCGCACCGTTCCGCCGATGCCAATATGGTCTCCCGCCGCCGTCCGGTCGCCGTCCTGGCCAAGCGAGAAAAGATACCCCGTGACGGGACGCGCATCGGTCGCCAGGGCGTTCCAGAACCAGAACTCCACACTGTACCGCCGGCCCAATCCGGGCACGTCCGCCCGAATGCGTCCGCCGGCGAGATGCGGCGCTCGGTTGATCTGATCTCCCGAGAAAACCGACGGTTGCTCGGGCACAGCGGAGATCGCATCGGCGCGGGACTGCGCGCCTGGCAGATACATCGCGATGCCGTCCTCGTAACGGGCGTTCCGTTTGTGCGCCGTGGCATCGAAGGCAGTCGGCGGACTGAACTCGTTCATCCGCCAATAGGCCGCCGGCTGCGACGCGAGCACGGCCCGCGCATAGGGACCAGGCGCGTCGCGAAGCGAACGGCGGGGCTCGCCAGATACTTTCTCCAACAGGCCCAGCACCGTCTCGACGATGCGCGGCTCCGCCTCTGGCACAAGACCGGCGGTGCGCGCGGCCCACGTCGTGTAGCCACCGAGTTTGTGTTGTTCAGGCGGGGGAATGTAACCGTCAGCGCCATTCGCGAGTTCGACATTGAACGTCGCGCTGAACGGACTCTGCGCTTTCAGTTTCAGTCCCGTGATGGCAAACACCTCGTTGGGGATCGTCGCGATGCCGAGTCCCCCGATCCGGATCGCCTGGAGCTTCAATTCGCGCTCGGGCGCAACGTGGATAAACACCTGTTCCCGCGCGTAAACCTCCTCCCGGTTCTTCGCGATCCGGTCACCCATGGCCTCGACCACCTTCCGCGCCCAGGCGAGGCGCGGTTCGTCGGCCACGCGGCGCCGCAGCGTCAACGTCGTCTCCGCCATCGCGAGCGGAGCGAAGTCTTGATGTCCAATCTTCCGATATGCTGCTGCCGCCACCTCCATCAGGCCGTCGGCGTACTGTTCCCGCGTGATGTCCTTCTTCGCCTGGCTGTAATCCATCCAATGGGAATCGCCGCTGGTGCCCTGCGACATGATGCCAATGAAGGGCGAAGACTCCGTCGCGCCGATTTTTTGGCCGATGCGCTCGGCAAATTCACCATAATAGTCCGCCGACAAGGGCGCCCCGCCGAAGTAGTGCATCGAGAAATTCGCCAGCAGCGCGAGCGGACGTCCGTCGCGCGTCTGCACCGAGAGCAGTGAGAGATCCGGGTCGATTGGACCGCTCGGCCCGGTGACGTCGGGACTCAAGTAACCCGGATGCATGTTCGCCCGAACGGAAGTTTCGCCAAACGGGTCCCCGAGCATCTTGTCCGGCCGGCGAATCCACCGGCGGCAGTTCGTAAACTCCCACGCCGGCACCACGGCCCACCCGACGCGCGCCGGTTGGAGCTGACCCGCGGCGCGGGCGATGGCCTCGGCAATCTTGCCGGTCAGCAATTCCGCGTAAGCCGCATCGAAGCGGGCCCCGAGACATCCCATGGCCGAGGGTGCAGAATGGGTATGGGTGGCGGAGACGAGCATCCGATCCATCGGGATCCCGGTCGTCTTGCTGGCGATCCCCTTTGCCTCATCGATCAGCTCCCGCATCATCATGCAGGTGTCCACGACGCAGAGTGCGATCCGCGTGGTCCCGTCGTCGAGCACGAGTGCCCGAGCGTAGAGGGTGTCGCTGACCTTGGTCGCCGATTTTTCCAAGATGCCACCGTTCACGATGACCGGAAAGGTCGACGGGGTGATGTCGATCTTCGCCGCGCCGGCGCGAAAGATTTTCTCCGCGGCAGTCACGGGAACGGCGAGCAGCAGTGCGGCAACGAGGCCAAACCTGGATAGGCTCTGGGGACGCGACGACCTCGTCGCGTTTCGTCGACCCACCGCGACGAGGGCGTCGTGGCCCCAGTCAAGGAAATGGACCACGACATCAACGCTGCGCGCGAAGTTCAGGACAAGAAAACTGCTCATAAAATGGGAAAGGGATCGGAGATTGGGATTTGGGAATCAAGGCCGCGCGCCACGCCAGCCTGCCTCCAGCATGGCGCTGAGTTTTCTCACCAAGGCGGCGTACTCCGGACGGGCCGCGATGTTTTCCCGCTCCGCGGGATCGGCGCCGAGATCGTAGAGTTCGAGTGCCGTCGTTTCGCTGGGAGTCTTGATCGGATGCCAGCGGGTGAAACGATAACGTGTCGTGCGCACCGAGTCACCCATGACTGCGCCATGCACCACCTGGGTAAAGGCGGCGGTCTTCCACGGTTTGTCCGGCGCGTTGAGGAGCGGCACGAAACTGATTCCCTCCAGATTCTCCGGGAGCGGCAAACCGGCCAGTTCACACAGCGTGGGGTAAACGTCGACAAACTCGACCAGGGCGTTGGTTTTCATGCCAGCGCTTTTTTGTCCAGGCGCGCTGACGATGAGCGGCACGCGGGCCGCCATTTCGAACGCGGTCTGTTTCGCCCAATGATTCTGCTCGCCGAGATGCCAACCATGGTCGCCCCACAGGACGATGATGGTGTTCTTCCGGAGATCGAGGCGGTCGATTTCGCCCAGCAACCGGCCGATCTGCGCGTCAACGTAACTGACGCAGGCGTGATAACCGTGGATCAGTTCCCGTGTCTTCGCTTCGGACAGCGGACCCTGCCGGGGAATGTCCGTGTATTGTCCGCGCAATTCGCCCCACGGCGGCAGGGCGACCGGCGGAGCATCCTTCGGCGCGCTCGCGGGGTCGGGCAGCGCGAATCGCGCCCGGTCGTAGAGGTCCCAATATTTCTTCGGCGCGACAAACGGCAGGTGCGGCTTGGTATAGCCCACCGCGAGGAAGAAGGGCCGGCCTTTCAGTTCCCCCAGCGTCGCGATCGCGCGCTGCGTCATCTGTCCGTCATAGAGCGTACTGTCCGGCACATCGGGCGCCTCGGTCGTGAGCGCCTGCACGAACTCGGTCGTCCATCCCTCCAACTCCGAGCCGGATTTTTTGAATTTCCGCCCGTACACTTCACGCGCCGCCGCAATTCCGTCCGGCGTGAAATAATAGCGGGGCGACCCCAGCCAGGCCGGCGCGCTCCACGATCGCGGGTCGTGAAAGGCGGTGCCGACATACGCCGTCTCGAACGCGCCGTGAAAAATCTTGCCGAGCGAACGGGTGACATAGCCGTGCTCCTTGAACTGCTGCGGCAACGTGACCACGTCCGGCAGTTTTTTCCGGAAGTGCGTATTGTTGCCGAAAACGCCGGTGGCATCCGGTCGCAGCCCGGTCAACAGGCTCGAACGGGAGGGACAGCAGGAAGCGTACTGGCAGTAGGCGCGATTGAACACCACCGCGCGCGCCGCGAGCCGGTCGATGTTCGGGCTGCGCACCTGCGTCTTGCCGTAGCAGCCCAGCTCGGGCCGGAGATCGTCCACCGCGATGAAGAGCACGTTGGGCTTCGGCGTGACCGGGGCCGCGCCGGCCGAGCCGAGGAGGCCAAGCAGCGTGACGAAGACGAGGAGACGATTCATGTGTTTAGGCCAGCAGCGCGTAATCGATTTCCATGAAGTCAGCTACCTGCGGCAGCCACCGCTCGTGGACGAAACGCGTGTGCTCGGGATGCCCGTTGTAGCGTTGGTAGGCCGCCGCATCGGCGAACTCCATCGACAGGCCAAAGGTGAACGGGTTCTTGGCGCTAATTTGACGCAGGCACTCGAAGCGCTCCACCCCCGGGAGGAGCGCGAGTTGCCGGGCGGCCTGGAGGAAGTCATGCTCGGCGGCCGAGCCGGGCGGATGCTTGAGACGGAAGACGACGGTGTGACGGATCATAGATTTGGAGGATCAACGGCTGCCGCCCGTGAGGGGCTGGCGCAGGTAGGCGATGAGATCCGCCATGGCCTGGCGATCAATCGCACCCTCCAGCCCCTCGGGCATGAGGGAGACATCCTGGCTCACGAGCGTGGCGATCTCGTTGCGCCGCACGGTCCGGATCGTGCCGTCGACGAGTTTCATCACCACGCTGGTTGCGCTCTCCGAAGCGAGCAGCCCGTAGATTTGTTCGCCGGTGTTGAGCGTGCAGGTGTAGGCGTTAAAGCCGGGCTGAATGTCGGCGCTGGGATCGAGAATGCTGCCCAGCAGTTTCTCCGGCGGATGGTCGACGACGGATACCAAGTCCGGGCCAACGTCGCGCCCTTCTGCGCCGCGCTGGTGACATACCGCACAGACTGCGGTGAAGACCTGATGGCCCTTGCCGGCATCACCCTTGAGCGCGAGGGCCGGACGATAACTCTCCACGACCTTGCTGCGGGCGGAGCTGCTCGCGTCAAAAACCTTGCGGGCAATCAGGCTGATGCGCTTGGAGTCATGCTTGAGCAATCGGGCCCGCACGGTCGTGTCGATCGTGGAGGCCGGCACTTCCTTGCGCTCCAGCCGTCGAACGAGGTCAAAGGCCCAGGGCTCGCGGCCTATCCACGCTCCAAGGGCGAGCTTGCGCGTTCCGGGACTCATCGTCGGCCACGCCTTCGCGAACGCTGCGGGCACTGCCGGAGTGACAATGGCACTGAGGGCTCGAATCGCCGACGCCTGATCTTCCGTGGAATGCTTCGGATCGAGCCACGCCGCGAGCAACGGCAGTGACTCGTCCTGACCCGCCGGGCTGCGGCTGAGAAGCGCGGCAGCGGCGATCCGCTCGCCAGCGGGAACCGTCGCATCGGTGGCGGCAAGTCGGACCTGCGCCGTGATCGCCACGGCGCGGATCAGCAACCGGCCAAGAGCATCGTTGGCGGAGGCGTCGCGGAGTTGATCGAGCGTGTTACCGCTCTGCCCGAGCTGCTCCAGAAAACGCGCGAACGCGCCGAGCTGCTCCGGCGAGTAGCGGGAGCCGATGGCCGTGAAAATCGGCGCGACCAGCGAAGCGATGGCGTCGCGGTCCTTCAACCCCAGTGCGGTGGCAAGCAACGCATCGGAGACCGCAACCGCCGGCCGGCCGGTCATCGCCGCTATCAGCGCGCGCAGGTGGGGCGTGGCGGAACTCATCACCGCCGAGACCATCATCGGATCGTCGGCATACGCTCGAAGCAGACGTCCCAGCGTTTTCCCCGCCGCGGCGTCCTGGCTGGCCCCGAGAGTAAAGGCGAGCTGCAGCCGCACCTTCGCGTCCGGATCATCCGCAAGCCGCACGGCCGCGCCGAGCACTTCGGGCGTGAACCGCGTCTCGGCGAGGCGCAGGGCGTTTTCGCGGATCCCGGGACTTGCGTCGCCGAGCGCACGGAAGACCGCGGCGGGTGGAAGTTTCCCCAAACCGTCCAGCACGCAGAGCGCGTGCAGCCGGGCGAGCGGATTCGGGTTCTGCCCCGCCATGGTCAGCAGCGGATCCACCGCGGCCGGGTCGGCGCGCCAGAGGAGCAGCTGATGGGCTTTGTCGCGGCACCAGCCGTTTGCGGCCTCAAGCGCAGCGACGAGCGCCGGGGTGCCGAGCAGGTCGAAACGCACCGGCTTGAAGGCGGCCATCCCGGGGCGGCTCACGCGATAGAGGCGTCCGCGATCATCGCCGAGACGATAATGCGGCAGCAATTCCTCCTTGCCCATCTGGGGCAGCCATTGCGGATGCTCAATCATGAAGCGGTACATATCGGCAATCCACAGCGCGCCGTCCGGCCCCTCGCGCACCATCACGGGCCGGCACCACCGGTCCTCACTGGCGAAAAAGTCGTACTTCCCTCCGTCGAGTTCCTGTTTCGCCGAAAAACTGACGCCGTTCTCGGTCAGGACCAGGTGCTGCACGAGGTTATGCACCGGCTCGCAGATGAGCGCGTCGACGCGGTCCGGCCCAAACATCAGCCGGTCGCGATAGATCAGTCCGCTGCAGGCCGAGGTGTAATGCCCGAGCGAGCCGAAGTCGTGATAACGCTTCGGCTCCACGCTCGCCGGATAGACGGGCGGGCTGGAGGGAGGAGTGAGCAGGTGCACGCGGGTCTCGTTCACCCCGAAATGCGGATTGCGGGCCAGGTAATGTTCCGCCAGGACGTAATGCCAGAGTGGATGCGCGTTCTGCGTGCCGAACCAGCGGCCCCAGTTGTCGCGGCTGCGGCCAAACTGGGTCGGCCCGCTCTGCGGCTCCAGTTCGCCCGAATCGGGGCGGAAACGGAAGTCGCGCGCGCCGACCAGCACGTCCTGGCCGCTCCGCGTCGACTTCAGCCGGGTGTTGCTGCCGTACTTACCGTGATGGCCGCCGCTGGCGACATAAACCCAGTTGTCGAGGCCCCAGCGCAGGCCGTTCGCGCGGAGCTGCTGGTTGCCCTCCTGCAGACCGCTGAGGAGGATCTCCTGCTTGTCCGCCTTACCGTCTCCATCGGTATCGCGCAGGAACAGGACGTGGGGCGCGGCGGTGACAATCACACCGTCGCGCCAAGCCAGGATGCCGTTCGGAAAATTCAGCCCTTCCGCAAATACGGTCTGCCGGTCGTAGCGTCCATCGCCGTCCGTGTCCTCGAGCACTCGGATCCGGCCACCGGGCTTGCCCCGGCCGTCCATGCCCATCGGATAGTCGGCCATTTCCACGACCCACAGGCGACCACGGTCGTCCCAATCGAAGGCCACCGGATCGAGCACCAAGGGTTCGGCGGCGACGATCTCCGCGACATATCCCGCGGGCAGATGGAGCTTTTTCAGCGATTCGGCCGCCGACAGCGGTGGATCCACAACAAACGCCGGCTGGTCCACCGGCGGGGTGGCAACCGCAGCGCCGGCGGATTCCGCCAAGAGGAGGACCACCGAGATCAATCCGGTGATCACCAGAGCCCTCCAGTTCGTTTCCGCCACCGGAATCAGTCTTTGCTTCATCATCATAGTGGTTTCCGGTTCACGCCGCAGGTTCACTTCGCCCCTCCACCCTGCCCCGAGACGACAGGCAGGATGAGACGCGACGGGCGGGTGCCGCCGTGATGGACCGTCTGCTCGGCGACCACGAGTTGCGCGTCGGCATTCTGGTCGACGGCGGTGTTGTGATTGCGGTCGTAGTTGGGGAAGTCGGAACTGGTCACATCCAGCCGGATACGATGGCCGCGCTGAAACTCATTCGAGGTCGGCCGCAGCCGGATCTTGAACTCGATCACCTCGCCCGGTCGGAGCAGGCTCGGCCGGTCCAGTCCGTCGCGATAGCGCGCGCGCACCATGCCGGCCGCCACATCCCGGGTGGACCCATCAGGTGCGACATCGATCAGCCGGACGAAAAAGTCGGTGTCAGGCGCCGAGGAAGCGGCGTACAGGATGACCTCGGCGTTGCCGGTCACCTCCATCGGCTCGGCGAGCGGGGCGGTTTGATAGACCAAGATGTCCTCGCGCCGGGCGAGCGGCTGTTGGTCGGTGGGCTGCGTGTACATCGCCTTCGACCAGAGCGTGGGCACGGGATCCTTCGGGTCGTAGCGGTACCGATCGACCGCGCCGGCGGGGGCCGCTGCCACCAGCCGGCCGTCACCCGCCGGGGTGTTGGCATGGCCGGCACTCTCCAGAAACAGGGTCTGCGGCCGAGCCCGGGCCAGCGGCCACTCAGGTTCATCGCGCCACCGGTTCGCACCCATGACGAAGATCCGAACGGCGGCATCCCGGTTCACGCCGTTGGCCACCCCCTTGATCCAATAGTCAAACCAGCGGATTTTCGCCTGCACGAGATCGACACTGGCCTCTGGCCCAAAATCCACCACCCCCTGCTTCCTCGCACCGTGCGGCACATGGCTCCACGGACCGATGATCAACTGCGAGCCCGTACGCGCAATTTCGGTTTTTCCCTCCTGCACAATCGCCTGATGCAACTCGATCGACTCGTTGCAGTGATCGTACCAGCCGACGACGTTCAAATTTGGCACTGCCACCTCACGGACGCCATCGAGCAGCTTCCAGGGTTCGAGGTGCGGCTGCCGAAGCCAGTCCTTCACCACATCCGCTTCATCGCCCCACACGCTGTCGGGCAGATTCTGCCAGGGAAGGAAGTTCATCAGGCGCTGATCGTCCCCGGCATCCCAACGCTTCTTCGCTGCAGCCGACGTGTGCGGCTCGACGCCGGCCGAGCGTTTGCGCATGTCCGGGCTCATGGTGTTGTAAAACCAATTCAGGCGCCGGCCCGGGCGGATCGTCCCCGGTCCTTCCAAATCCGTCAGCCGCGGCGGGATGGAACTCGCCGCCATCGCCACCAGCGACGGCGGACGCAGTGGCGCGAGCCGCCATTGCAGAAACGCATCGTAGGAAATGCCAAACGTGCCGACCTTGCCGGTGGAGTCGCGCAGCTTTGCGGCCCATTCCACCGTGTCGTAGCCGTCGACCGCATCGTGCGTCTCGGCACGGTAAAAGGACTCGTAGCGGCCGTCGGAGGCGTGGCGGCCCCGCGCGTCCTGCAGGACCACGATGTACCCGGCCTTCACATACGCATCGGCCTGGGTGCCCTTGCCGTAGGGCGTGCGCAGCACCAGCACCGGATACGGCCCCGGCGCATCGGGCCGAAAGACGTGCGCGCGCAGGATCACCCCGTCCCGCATCGGCACCGCCACATCGCGCTCGACTTGGGCCGCGCGCGTCCCGGCGGCAGAAAGAACCGCGATCAGGCTGGAAATCAGGAGGCGCGCGCGACGCCAGCTCCCGGCGGTGGCGCCGCCAAAAGTGAGGCAATGAGTTGGATTCATGTAAGCATCAGGAAACAGACCAAGTCCGGGCGGGTCGTCTCATTATAGTGGGCCGCAGGGGCAATCAATTGTTGCACACTGGGGATGCGACGCCCTCGTCGCGGTTTCGAACCACGCGACGAGGACGTCGCGCCCCCAGAGGTATCAGGACTTTAGTCGATGGCATTTTCCGCATGTCCAAGAAATGAGATGAGCCCTTTGCTTCGCGCGCTTAGAACTTCCCCTTGATCCCAAATGTCCAGAGCGACGAGAACTCGAAGTGGCGCACCACGCGGGCGTAGTTCGGGGTGCGCGGACTCGCGATCTCCGAGATGAAGATGGGCTCGTTGCTCACATTTTGCAGATTGAAGAACGCCGCGAATCGTTTGTGGAAATAGTACTCTCCCTTGACGTCGGCAGCGAGGCGGGCGGCAAACCAGTTGTAGACGTCGGGGTCGATACTCTGGCCGGTGGGCCCGGGTCCCCGGCGCTGCCGGCTGCTGTAGGTCCAGTTCACGCGCAGGTTGAATTTCTCGCGAGTGAGGCTGACGCCCCAGTTGCCGGCGCGCGGGATCACCTTGACGCCCGTGAAACTTCCGGTGTTCGGTCCGGTCATCCGCAGCGTATTCGCGTTCGCGAACACCTGCACCCCGCGCGCCCAACCGGGCAGAAAGGTGAGCGCCTGTTTGTATTCGAACTCCAGGCCCTCCATCCGCACAACACCCGGGATATTATGATTGGTTGAAACCTCATAGTCGCCGTAGGTGCCCGGATCCAAGCCGTAGAGGGCGAGAAACTCCGGGGTCGCGTCAAACACCGTGCCACCGAAGAAATTTTCAAAGTCGCGCCGAAAGGCACCGACCGACACCACGCCCACACCCTCGAAATACCGCTCCAGCCGCAGCTTCGTCGTTTTCGCCTTCCACGGTTTGATGCCAACGTTGTTGACCCCAATCCGGTTGGTCGGGAGCGGACCGAGGTCGATGTTCGGCAGCGTGATGCCCCCGCTGTATTGCTCGTAGCCGGGCCGACCGATCGAATAATAGTAGGACGCGCGGAGGATCAGGTTTTCCCACAGGTTGTAGCTCGCGTTGAGATTGGGGAGAAACCGGAGGTACTCCTTTTCGGCGTGCGCGCCGCGCTCAATCCGGGTCAGCTTGATCGCCTCGAGCGCATCGGTGGTGATCGGCAGGACCGCGCCGGTCGGACCGCGCAGCGCCTGGCCATTGGGCCCGCGCTGCACGTTTCGCGCCGGGTCGCTCAACGGACCCTGCGCCCGGATGTTGGTCTGCTCAAAGCGCCCCCCGCCCGTGAGCTTCAGCCGGTGATCGAAAAACTGCACGTCACCGCGGACAAACGCCGATGAGACGATCTCCTGCGCAACCCCCGATGTGTTTACCACCGCCTGATACGCCGTGGCTTCGTTGCGTGTAAAATGCGTCGGATTTTCCCGGAAGTACCGGAACAATTTTTCCGGGGAGACCATCTGGATGTTGGGAAACCCCTGTGAACCCGGCCGCGTCAGGACTCCCGTATCCAAGAAAGGCAGCGCCGAATCGTCGCTGCCGGGCGCGGTCGGCGTCGTGGTGGCCCGCCCGTCCCGCCCGACAAACGCGTAGGCGCCGCCCCCGCCGTTGCGCGCATCGTGCACGGACTGCCGGAGATCCAAACCGCCCTTCAACGTGAACGGCACGCGCCCGGAAAAATCGCGGCGCACGTTGGCATAGGCGGTCCGCCGCAGGTCATCAACGTGCAGGGGGGCGCCGGCCGCGTTGGTCAGCGTGTAACTGCCGAGGTTGTACGGCTCCACCACCGCGCCCGTCGTGCCATCTGCCACCGTGATCAAGGCCGGCCGCAGGGATGTGATACCGTCAAACGACACCGTCACCCCCGTGCGCTGGACGTTGGTCGTCGAAAACTGCCCGATGTCCATGTCCTTGAAACGCGTATAGGCCCGGCCGTGGCCCAGGCCCGCCTCCGCCTTCCAAATCCGTCCGTCATGGTCCCACCGCAGCGTCGGCATATAATTGTAGGAGTTCGCCACGCGCCCGTTGGTCGCGATCGTGATGCTGCCCGCCCCGGCGAAGCCGTGCGTCGACGTAGCGCTGAAATTTCCTGGCAGCACGCGGTTGACATTGAACTGCAGGACGCGGCCCTGAATGTAGACGTCGAAGGAGCCGTATTGAAACGAGAAGTTGATCCGGTCGTCGGGGGTGAACTTCCAGTCCACCGTGCCGCCCAGAGAATTACGCCGGCTGTCCTTCCACGTGTCCCTGACCGAGAACTCCGTCATATAGGGACGATCAAACGTCGTGGCGGGAAACGTGCCGCCATTGGTCGCGGCGCGCACGCCGCGCCAAAAGTTCTGGTTGTCCCGTTCGCTGCCGTACTGCTCCGACGTGCCACCTGAAAGCGTGTAACCGAAATTCTTGTTCACCGGTTTCACGTAGGAGAAATCGAAGCCGGGATGCACACGGCGGGTCGGATGATCCCGTGGCCCGGGCGCCAGGTGGATGCTGCGCTCATCGTCCCGCATGAGAACGTAGGCACTGAGGTTGAACTCCGGACGGGACCGCGAGAACGAACTGCGCGGCACGAGGTTGACCGAGCCGGCCAGGGCGGAGCCGGGCGATTCCGGCGTCGGCGAATGCAAAACCTCGACGCGCGCAAGGTTGTTGAGCGCCACCGTATCGAGCTCCACCGCCCGATTGTTGCCGTTGCCCGTGGTGAATCCACCCGCGCTCGCCATGTCGAAGCCCCCGATCGTCACGGGAACGCTGCCCGACGGCGCCCCGTTGATCGAAATTTCCCGCGCGTTGCCCCCGCCGTACTCAATGTTGATGCTCGGCATGAGTTTCAGGAACTCGCCGACGCTCCCCTCGGACACGCCGCCGAATTCATCGGTGGACGCTACGTTGCGCAAATTGGGCGCGTAGCGCTGCTCGTTGATCGCGATGGCGGCGGCGTCCATTTCCTTCGAGGTCGCCACCACAAATCGCGCCAGCCGGACGGTTTCGTCCGCCAATAGGTTGAAGTTGCGTTCCACGGTCGCGCCCACGCCGAGCGTCACCATTTCCGACTGCGGCGATAACCCGGTAAAGGACGCCCTCACCCTGACGGTGCCGGCCGGAACGTGGGCGAGGCGGTAACGGCCGTTCGCATCAGTGAAGGACTCAAGGGTCGTGTTTTCCACCACCACGCGGGCATTCTCCAGAAATTCCCCGTTGCGGGGGTTGACGACGGTGCCCTCCAACGTGCCGGTGGCGAGCTGCGCACGGAGCGTAGGGCCGGGAGACAGACCGCAGAAAATTATGACCAACAGATACAGCAAACGGGGGTAGAAGGCGGGGAAACAGTTCATGGAGATGACGGCCAGCCGTGGCGGGCTAAAAATTACCTTTGATCCCAAAGGTCCAAAGCGCGGCAAAATCCTCGCGTTGCCCGAACGTCGCGTGCGCCGGAGTGAGCGGGCCCGAAGTCTCAACGTCTTCCGTCTGGTCGCGCAGGTTCCGGATCTTGGCGAAGACCGCGAATCGCCTCCAGATCGTGCGCTCGCCGGACAGGTCAATATAAACGCGGGCGGCACTCCAATCAAACGTGCCGGCGCCGATGCTCCTGCCACTGACCGCCGTCAGTCGCTGCCGCCCCCGGTAATTCCAGTTCATCCGGAGATCGTATTTCTCCCGCGTCAGGCTGATGCCCCAGTTGCCAAAGCGGGGGCTGAAGGCGAAACTCCCCGTCTGATCACCGGTCGCACGCTGGAGGTTGCCGTTGGCGAAAACCTGCACGCCCCGCGCCCACGCTGGCAAAAATGTGAGCGCCTGCTTGTAATTCACGTTGCAGCCATCCATCCGCACCGTGCCGCCAATGTTGTATTGCGTCGCGACCCGATAATTACCGTACGTCGCCGCATCGAGGCCGTAGAGGGCCAGGAATTCCGGCGAGGCCGGCAACACCGTGTTACCGAAGAAATTTTCGAAATCCCGCCGAAAGGCGCCAGCGGAGAGCAGGCCGACGCCGGGAAAATAGTACTCGAAAGAGATTTTTACCGTCGTGGCACTCCACGCCTTGATGCCCGCATTGTTGACTGTGATCGTCGGCGTCGCACTCGTCGTCGTGTCCGGATCCGGGAGCGTGATCCCGCCGGCGTACTGGTTCAGGTTGGGACGCCCGATCGATTGGTAATATCCCGCCCGGGCGATGAGATTTTCGCGTACGTTGAATGAGGCGTTGAGGCTGGGAAACCACCGGAGATATTCCTTGCTCACGTGCGCGCCGCGCTCGATCCGCGTGAGTTGCGAGACGGCGAGTGCGTTGGTCGCAATCGGCACCGGGCGGCCGTTAGCCCCGAGGATGACGTTGCCCGCGGCGTTGCGCTGGTAGTTGCGCGTCGGGTCGGCCAACGGACCCTCGGCCTCGACATTCGTCTGTTCCGCCCGGACTCCGCCCACCAGCTTGAGTCGCTGGTCGAGGAGCGCGAGATCGCCGCGGACATAGGCCGCACCGACCACTTCCTCCGCACGCTTCGACTGGTTGACCGTGTTGAGGTAGGTGGTGTTGTCGTTGGTCGAGAACTGTCCCGGATTGGCCCGGTAGAAGTTCAGGAACTGCTCGTGGTTGATCACTGGCGCCGCCGCAAACCCCAAGGGCGCGGGCCGCGTAGAGATGGCCGCGTCGTAGAACGGGGCCGCCGAATCGTCATTGCCGACCGGTGTCGTGCTGCCTCGGCCGTCCGCACCCGTATAGTTCAAGGTCAGCCCGTTGCCGCGGATGTCACGGATGGAATTATTGAGATCGACTCCACCTTTGAGCGAGAACGGCAGCGCGCCCAGATTAAAACTACGTTTTACGTTGGCGTAGACACTCCGCTGGACGTCGGACGAGGTGATCAGCTGGCTCTGCGGCGCGGACAGCGCGTACGTCCGTATATCATACGGATCCACCGGCGCGCCGGTCACGCCGTCCGTCACCGTAATCCGTCCCGGCCGCAGGTAGGTGATGTCGGCAAACGAGACCGTGACACCCGTGCGGCGCGCGAGCGTCTGGCTGAAATAGCCTTTGTCGACATCATGAAAACCATCGCCGGCGTGGGAGTAGCCCGCGCCCGCCTGTGCCGTCCAAACCGGGCCGTGGTGCCGGTACACAAGTGACGGCATGTAGGTCATGGCGTCACGCGCGCGGGTCTGCAGCGTGACACGCACCTCTCCCGCACCGGCGAAGCCCGTCGTCGACGTCGTCGTGAAGTTGCCAGGCAGAACCCGGTTGACGAAAAAATTCATCAAGCGGTTGTCGAAATCGGTCGCATAGGTCGTGCGCTGCATCGAAAACGAGATCTGATCGGTGCGACTGAGCTTGTAATCGAGGGTGAGCCCGATCGACGTCCGGGTCCTTGCGATGAAGCCGTCGCGGTAGAGATAGTCGGAAAGATACGGTTTGTCCGGCGAGGTATCGGGCAGCGTCCCGCCGTTGGTCGGCGAGTCCACGCCGCGCCAGGTGTTGGTCATGAAATCACGCGGGCTGAAGGTTTTCGCCGCGCTGCCGGAAAGGCTGAAGCCAAACCGGTCGTTGACCGGTGCGACGTAGGAAAAATCAAACCCCGGCAGCACCTTGCGGGTCGGATTCGAGCGCGGCCCCACGCTCCGGTGGAAATCGCGGGCGTTGTCCCGCATCGCGACGACCGTGCTGAAGGTGAAGAGAGGCTTCGAGCGCTCGAACGCGCTGCGCGGAACCAGATTGACCGAACCCGCGAGGGCCGACCCAGGCGACTCCGGCGTGGGCGTCTGGTTCACTTCGATCCGAGAGACGTTGTTGAGCGACACCTGATCGAGCGCGGCCGCGCGGTTCGTGCCGTTCTGATTGGCGTTGGCCAGATTGAATCCGCCAATTGTCACCGGCACGTAGTCGGACGAGACGCCGTCCATCGAAATGCGGCGGGCGTCGCCGCCGTTGTAGTCCATCGTGATCCCCGGCACGAATTTCAGAATCTCGCCGATGTCGTTTTCCACGACCGCGCCAAACTCATCGGCGGCGATGACCGTCTTGATGTTCGCGGCAAAACGCTGCTCGTTGATCGCGATGGCGGCGGCATCCATCTGCTTCGAAGCTCCGACGATAAATTGCGAGAGTTTGACAACTCCTGGCGTCGGCCCGGAGGTGCGGGGGGACGAACCGAGATCGAAGTCGCGCCGCACGGCTGCACCCGCTTTGACCATGAGGGTCTCCGTCTGCGCCTCCAGGCTCGTAAAACTGGCGCGGACGACTACCGGACCGGCGGGAACGTTGAATACTTCATATTCGCCCCCGGCGTCGGTAAAGACCAACAGCGACGTTCCGTCGATAGAGATGCGGGCGTTTTCGAGGTACTGGCCGGTGCGCGAATTGAAGACGCGGCCTTCGATGCGGCCAGTCTCGTTCGCCTGCGCGCGAGCGGCGCCAGGAAGTGCGGCGAAGAGGAGAACGGAGAGGCTGAGCCACAGAAATCTAGTCGCGAACTGAGAGTCGAGAGCTGAGAGCAAAATCAAACGGTGATCTTCGACTTCTGGTCGGGCAACGAGCACGCCTGCTCCGGCGATTGGGCGCTCAGCTCTTAGCCGCAACCGGGCAGAAGAAAACCACGGATGGACACGAATGGACACGGATACAGAGGCGAGAACCAGCCACTGTTGGAAATCCGAAACGCCACCGAACGGTGACCGCCAAGAATCCGCACGCACTGGCACGGCTTGCTCTGAGCATCCGTGTCTATTCGTGGCCATCCGTGGTTCAAATGAATCGTCCCGGCTAAGCTCTGAGCTCTCGACTGCATAGTTGTGGCTGAGCGAGGCGAAGGAGTTCATTGGCGGGGCATTGCCTTTTTCGAGGAAGAGGAAAGCAGTCCTTGGATTCAGGGCCCGGCGGCGCGCCAACCTCTTTCCAACCGTGCGGTGAGATCCTTCACGAGCGCGGCGTTCTCCGGGCGGGCCACGAGGTTTTCCACCTCCGTCGAATCGGAGCCGAGATCGTACAACTCCAGCGCCACGGTCTCGCCCGGGTTCTTGGTCGGATGCCAGCGCGTGAAGCGATAACGCTCGGTCCGGAGCGAACGACCGGTGATCGCACCGTGCACCACCTGGGTGAACGCGGCGCTCTTCCACGGGCGGTTCGGAGCATCGAGCAGCCGCACAAAACTCGTGCCTTCGAGGTGCCCGGGCTGCGGCAGTCCGGCAAGTTCGCACAGCGAGGGAAACACATCCACGAATTCCACCAGCGCCGCACTCTTCCCGCCCGCCTTTCGCCCCGGCGCGCTGACGATGAGCGGCACTCGCGCGGCGATTTCGAAGTCGCTGAGCTTGGCCCAGAGCCCCTGCTCGCCGAGATGCCAGCCGTGGTCGCCCCAAAGCACGACGATGGTGTTATCCCGCAGACCGAGTCGGTCGAGCTCCGCCAGTAACCGGCCAATCTGCGCGTCGACAAAGCTCACGCACGCGTAGTAGCCGTGCCGCAGCTCGCGCGCCTGCGCCTCGCTCAGCGGCTCCGTGCCGCCCATGTCGATGTATTGCGAACGCAGCTCATTGCCGTTTTGGAGCGCCACAGCGGGCGCGCCCACCGGCGCAGCGGGGGGACGCGGCAGCGTGATTTTGGCGCGATCGTAGAGGTCCCAGTATTTCTTCGGCGCGACGAACGGCAGATGTGGCTTTAGGTAGCCCACCGCGAGGAAGAAGGGTTTGCCTTTAAATTCGCCGAGCGCGGCGATCGCCCGGTCAGTCAGCTCACCGTCGTAGAGGGCGGCATCCGGTACGTCCGGCGCCTCCGTCGCCAGTCCCTGCACGAAATGCTTCTTCCACTCGTCTGACGCGGCGCCGGACTTGCCTTCCTTTTTTTCGAATACCTCGCGCGCCACCGCCATGCCACGCGGGGAGAAATAGTATTGCGGCGAACCGTACCAATGCGGGGCGGTCCACGACGCCGGGTCATCGAACGTGCGGCCCACATTCGTGAACTCGAAGAGTCCGTGGTAAATCTTGCCGAAGGCCTGCGTCTGATAGCCGTGCCGCTTGAATTGCTGCGGCAGCGTGACAACGTCCGGCACGACTGCGCGGAACTTGGTGCGGTTGTCCGACACTCCCGTCGCGTCCGGCCGCAGCCCCGTCATGATGCTGGAGCGCGTGGCGTTGCAAACCGGATACTGGCAATACGCCCGGGTGAACACGACCCCGCGCGCCGCGAGCCGGTCGATGTTGGGGCTGACGATGTGCGCCTGCCCGTAGCAGCCGAGTTCGGGACGGAGATCATCCAGTGCGATGAAAAGCACGTTCGGCCGGGACGCCGCCGCGACGAACGGAGTGCTCCACGCCATCGCAACGGCGAACGAGAAAAGGAGTCGAATCATGGGGAGGATTGCGGTGAGAGGTGAGTGTGGCTCAAAACGATCCGCTGAGACCGAAGGTGTAGCCCGTGCCGAAGTGCTGAAATTTCCAGATGCGCGTCCGGACATTCTCGTACGTCTCGATCGGGGCGTTCGTGAGATTGCGCGCGTTGACGAACGCGCGGACCTCGCCGAACAACCGGACGCTCAGGTTCGCATCGAGCAGGGTTCGCGCCTTCCGATAGCGCACCACTGCCCCGCCAGACACCAGGGTGTCGTCGGTCCAGGTCGAGAGGAGCGAAGCGATGATTCTCCGGTGGGAATACATCAATCCGCCATTGGCCAGGGCTGGAGACGTGCTCGCGGCGAGCGACTCGTCGCTGAATCGGTTTTTCGTATAGCTCGCGACCGCTCCGAGTCCCTTCCACAAGCCGGGCAGAAAGGTGAAGCGCTGGCGGTACTCCACTTCAAAGCCATCGATCTTCAAGTCGCCGCGATTCACCGTGGTGGTGAACAGGTAACCCGGATAGGTCCCGCCGAGTCCGATATTCTCGGCCGGCACCTGGGTGGTCTGGACCTGCCGGTCCTTGAGATTGTTGGCGAAGTAGCCGACCGAAAGCGTGCCGGCCGGCTCGAAATAGAACTCCACGCGGGCCACCCGCTTGTTCGCATGCTCCGGCTGGAGGCTCGGGTTCGGAATGTTCCCCGTCATCGTCGAATCGTTAATCGTCGCCCGCCCGGTCAGATTCGTCAGATCCGGCCGCAACGTGGATTCACCATAGCCCGATGTGAACCACAGGTTTCTCGTCACCCGGTACTTTCCCGACAAAAAACGAAAGCGGTCGTCCGATTGGCCCCGTCGCACCACCGCCACCAGGCGCTCGAAGAGTTTCCCTTCGTTGTGCGTGGATTCGAATCGCAATCCGCCCTCCAATGCCAGTTTGCCCGGCCGAATTCCACCCATGAGGTACGCCGCCCGGACGGTTTCCTTCGCGATTTGATCGGGAAACAGATTGTTCAAATCGGTCAGATTGGACGCGCTGGGGATCAGCGCCGACGGCGGCGACAACGCAATCAACCGGGCGTCCGACACCGGCAGCGTCCCGTCACCGAACATATTCCCTCCCACCTGCGGATTGTAGCGCACCGGCGAGAGCGGGCGCGGCGACTGCACCCGGCTGCCACTCGCTCCCACGTACTCGTAGGTGTAGGTGAGCTGACTGTTGCGATAATCCTGTTGGTCGAGGTTGGCACCCGCCTTCAAAAACCCGGGAACCTTGACGTCGGGTGTCCACGTGACGTCCGCCCGGGCATTGTACTCTTTCTTCACGATCGCGTTCAGCGTCTTGGAAACATTGGGAGAAGGAAAAACCGTCTGCCAGGTCTTGGGATCGTAGATGCTGCCGCCCGACGTCTGCGTAAAGGTCCAGGCTGTGGAGCCTTCGTTGCTGCGCACCGCGGTCCAACCCAGCGGATACGCGGAGGCGCTCGCGGTCAGGTTCATGTTGCCCTGGCCGTCGCTTCCGTAACCCCAATCCGTTTTTCCCGAAGAGTACGTGCCGGCCAGACTGGCATCCCAGTTTCCCTTCTTGAACGTCAGACGGGGAGCAAGGCGCGCGTTGGTCAGATTTCGCTCGGCGAGGCCGTTCACCATGCCAATCCGCGTCGTCTCATTTGCGGTTTGCCGCGCAATCACTGTCGTCAGGTTGGAGCCGGGGCTGAGGTTCGGCCGGGTCGTGACAAGGTTCAGCGTACGGTTGAAGAAATCAATGTCGGTGGTGCTGTATTGCCCCGCCAGCGAGAGCGCCACGCCCTCGTCGATCTTGAAATCCACCTTCAACGTGCCGACTGAGCGGATGGCCTCGAACGGTCCGTCGGTGTAGCTGATCGTCGTCACCACGGCCGGCTCGGGACTCGCGGCCGTCGGCGCATAATTGTAGGTCAGAGTCGTGCTCTTCTGCTCGTTCATGCGGCGCGAGCGTGTGGCCGAGGCCGCGATCCCGAGCCGCTGCCCCAGGAAACTCTCTGCGTATTCCAACGAGCCTCCCGGGCCGATCATATGTTTGAGATCCGCCCCCAGACCGGGGCGCTTGCCGAGCGATAGGTTGTACTGGTTGGCGTTGGCCATGAGCTGCCAGGTGAGCAGCCGCCCCCGGCGATCAAAGGCCGAGCGGGAGACAAGGTTGATGCTGCCGGCCGGCGCGTTCCCTGGGAGATCGGGGCGCCCCACCTTATTCACCTCGATGCTGCTGACTCCGGCCGTACCCAATTGACCCGCCTGAGGCTGGCGGCTGTCGATGCTGTTGGTCACCGCCATCCCATCAACCATCACGCCGCCGTACTTGGGCGCCATGCCGCCCATGCGGACCGACTGCGCGTTGTCCTCGCTGAAGTCGACCTCGACCCCTGGCGTGTATTTCAGGAGTTCGGCGACATTGCGCGAAGGCAGATCGCCATAGGCGTCGATCGCCACCACGTTCTTCGCCTCGACGGCGGCGCGCTGGCTCATCAACGCCTTGGCGCTGCCCTCCGGCTCACTGGAAACGACAAACGCATCCAGCTTCAACGGGCGCCCCACCGAGTCGGCGGCGAGGAGGCTCCGAAGTTCGATGTTCTGGGTGATCGTTTCGCCGCGGCGCAATTCGACCGCAGCGTAGGCCGTTTCATAACCCGTGTAGCTTACGGCCAACCGCATCCGACCGGCTGGAAGCCCGCTGATCCGGTACGAACCGCCCGGCTGTGACAACACCGTCGCCTCGTGGCCCTCGATCCGCACCTCGGCATCGGCGACATATTCGCCGGTGGCAGGGTTGACGATCCGGCCCGCCACCGTCGCGCCGGAATCCTGCGCGACGACCGGGACCGACAACAACCACGCCAGCAAAAGGACCGCCGTCGCCCGCCACCGGCAGGGCGGTGCCTCTGACGGAATTCTGCAGGGGTGAGATTCGGTGCGGGGCGCGGGGGTACTCATGGAAATCGACGGCGTGATTTACGCTCCGGCAGCTACGGCTTCTTCACTTGCTCCAGCAATTCAAGCGCCACCGCGACCAGCTGCTCCCCGGATCCGGCGGCGCCTCGGGCACTGACGACCTCGTACAGTCCTTCGGGATACGCGCTGCGGTTGGGGATGTAGCCGATGGTACCGTTGGCGAGTTCGGCAATCAATGTGTGCGAGAACGGTGACGCCTGCTTCAGCGCCAGCCCCAGCTCGACAAACATCTCTCCGGGAAAGGAGACAATCGCGAGCTGGTCGCTGACGGCGACGACCTGCACTTCGACCTGGAGCGGGATGTTCTGGTTGGCCAGCGTATCGAGGATGCACACGGTCTTCGCCTTGGCCGGAATGCTATGGGAGGGACTGGCGATGTTCGGCGCCATCGCGCGTGCCTCGGCGATTTCCGCCTCCGTGAACGTGCGGCGCTGCAATGTCACCATCTGCGAGCGCACCCGCGGCACGAAGGTCCGCTGCGGCACCAACTCCGGCAACGCACGAAACACGGCGGCGGCGAGCATGGTGCCGACGCGCTCGCCTGCATTGGGCCCGTTCTGGTTTCCGGCCCAGCTGACATTGATCTGGTTCACGTTTCCGCAACAGCCGTTGGCAAAGAACGTCAGCATCTCGGGGCCGAAATATTCGGCGAGCC
This sequence comes from Opitutia bacterium, assembly GCA_947474365.1. Taxonomy (GTDB): domain Bacteria; phylum Verrucomicrobiota; class Verrucomicrobiia; order Opitutales; family Opitutaceae; genus ER46. The sequence goes on from CANJIU010000040.1 coordinate 58,346, forward strand.
GCTTGGCGAGATAGCCAGGGTAATCCGGCGACCATTTGTTTCCCGAGATCACGGTCGGGTGCATCGCAAAGTTGACATACGTTGCCAGCGGCACGGCCGGCTTGCCTGCGGTCGTGAGATGCCAGATGCCTACTTCGGGGTCGATGGGACCGGCAGGACGCGCGATGGCCTTGCTCAAGCGCGGACCCTGCCACGAAAAGCTCCCGTCCTTCATGACGAAACGGCGGTTGAAGCTGAGATTTTCCTCCCGCCCCTTCGCCACCGAGGCCTGCGCCGGGGCGAGCTTCCCGTTTGCCTCCTCCACCGCGCGGGCGATGAGCGTGGCCAGCCGGCCCATGTACTCCGTGACCTGCGGCGTGTTCGCGCCCGTGACCTCGTCCATCATGTTCCCGCGCGTCAGCACCGGACCGCTGTGCGTATGCGTGGCGGAGATCATCACCCGCTCACCGGTTATGCCCGACTGTTCCGCAATGAGCTTCCGCGCCGCCACGACCAGAGTCCGCGGCAGGTAGGCGACATCGAGCACGACAAACGCTACCTTTTCCCCACCCTGCTCAATCACAATGGCCTTGGCGTGCAGCGCATCAATCATACCGACACTGCGCACCAGGGCATACGCCCCGCCCCGCGGCATGCCGACCGGCGGCGTGATGTCGACCTGCGCCGCACCGGCGCGGAAGGGTGAATCGGCGGCAACGGCGATGGGATTCGCGGAAAAGACGCAAGCCAGGAGGACGGCCAGGATGCAAAAACGACTGAGGAGCGTAATCATGAGGGGTGAGAGATTGCCGTCGGGTTCAGCGGCCGCGTCCTTTGTTGGACGCGACGGCGGCCTTCACCCGACGCGGCTTCAGATGCAGTTCACTCCGCGTCGTCTCGATGTGCCGGGACATCGCCCGCGCGGCAGCGGATGCATTTCGCTCCAAGATGGCCTGTAATATCAGGCCGTGCTCTCTAATCGCCGACTCCGTGGTCACCAGACTGTAGCCGCGCATGAGGCTGGCCCGGAGCAGATCGCACAGAGAAACCATCAGCAGCGCAGCAATCTGGTTCCCCGACGCAGTCGCGATTCCGCAGTGAAACTCAATGTCCGCCGCCACGGCCGTCGCGGAGTCCTTCGCCGCAATCAGTCGCTGGTGGACCGCCTGCAATTTCACGAGCTGCGTCGAGGTCGCCTGCTCCGCCACGCGTCGCGCGTTTTCAGGTTCAAGTACCAGCCGAATCTGCACCAACTGCCTCAACCGCTCCTCCTCATCCGGAACGAGCAGTTCCATCGCGCTGCTCATCGGCTTATGCAGTTTGTCCACTGTCTTGATCCCGATGCCCTGCCGGATCTCCAGCAAGCCCTGCATCTCCAGCCGCTTCATCGCCTCGCGCACGACGCTGCGGCTGACGCCCATCTGGGTGGAGAGCTCGCGCTCCGTCGGCAGCCAGCCATCGTCCTCCTTTTGATCGCGCCGCGCCAATTCCGCGAGACGCTGGCAAACCTTCTCGACCAACGACGGGGAACGCGCAATGGCATCGACGATCATCCGGGCAGGTAGTCAGGTGGTCTGACCACTGTCAATGCACCGTCTCCCCAAGGTCAGCGCGCCGCCGATTTCCGGAAATGCCGGTCCGCAAACGCGAGGTACTGCTCCCAGTCGTAAGTCGTGATGTCGTGCTTGCCCGTGCGGAGGTGATAACCGATGCGGTGCCCGATGGGATGATCGGGCGCGGGGAAATCGGCCGTGCCCACTCCTTCCTGTCCGAACAGCCGGTACACCGGCGCCGCGTGGACGGCGCTGAGAAACTCGCCACGCGGGTCGGAGAGATCGTCGAGGGTGGCGCTCGCCACGTAGAGCGGGCGCGGGGCGATCAACCCCAGCAACATGTGCTGATCAAACGGCAGTTCGGCAGCGCGTCCAACCCAGCTCCGGAAGCGTTCGCAGTAACGGTAAGCCGCATGTTCAATCGAATAGGCGATCGTCTCGCCAAAGTCGCGACGGGCCAGCGACGCCCCGCCCTCCCCGCTTTGGTTCGAAATCACAATCGCAAACCGTTCGTCTTGCGCACCGGCCCAGAGCGCGGCTTTCCCATGACGGGAATGCCCCACGACCGCCACCCGGCGCGCGTCCACCGCCGGTTGCGTTTCGAGATAGTCCAACGCTCGGCTCAGTCCCCAGCCCCAGGCGCCAAGCGCACCCCACTCGTCGGGCCGCGCGACAGTTCGCCCTTCGCGGCGCATCACGTAACCGCGCAGCCCGTTCTTCCAGCCGTCGAAATGGTCCTCCTCGACGTCACCATAGAAAAACGTCGCGACCGCATACCCGCGCCGCAGCAGCAGCGCCAGCGGCCAGCGTGAGGCATGGAAGCCGCGCGTGGCTTCCGTGACGCGGTTGCGCACCACGCCCGCGTCGGCGTTGGTCATCACAAAGCGCTCAGCGAGCGGAAGCGATGGGTCCGCCTCCACGCTCGCGTTGCCAAAATAATTCAGCCCCAGGAAAACCGGCACCGGCCCCTTCACGCCGTTGGGCACATAGAGCATGAGCTGGATCAGCGGCGCCGCGGAATCATCGAAGAACCGCAACGTAACGAGCGTGCGCGTCGCCAGGCCGTCGACGGCGTCGACCCTTGTCGCCGTGACCTCGGCGCGCACCTGCGGCGACAGGTCCGGGGTCACACCGTACATGTTCGCGGCAAACGAGCGCAGGATCTCCGCACGACGCTTGGAGCGCCAGGTCGCGACATCGGTAACGCGCGCGCCGTCTTCGCCGAGCAATGCGTCAGGAAGGGTGTAAGAACCAACCTTGGTCTCGTCGTGGTTGAAGCGGTTCGCCGGGGCTGCTTCAAGCGGGGCAAACGCGAGCGTCGCCAGCGCAAGCGCCCAATAACCGCCCAGGAGTCGTTTGCCCGGGTCGGACTTCACTTTGCCTTCCCCTTCCCCTTGCCCTTCGCAGCGGCACCGTCGGTCCGCGGAAACCGCACCACCTCGACATCGTTCGGCTGGACCGCGCCGGATGTGCTCCGGCCCTCGCGAATGAACTTCTCCAAAGTCGCCCGCATCGTCGCAACCAGTTCCTTTTTTTCCGCCGCGAGGTTTCGCGTTTCGCCGAGGTCATCGTCAAGGTTGTAGAGTTGCACGGCGGTGCCGGCCTCCGGGTCGGCCGCGAGCACGAGTTTCCACGGGCCGCGGCGCAAACTGGGAATGCCACTGGCGGCGCAGCTCACCGCGTTGTCGCGCGTGGGCCGATCATCGCCGCGCAAGAGTGGCAGCAGGCTGAAACTGTCCTCTCCCGCCGTCGGCGGAAGCGTCGTCCCCAGCAGGTCCGCCAGGGTCGCGATGAAGTCGGCCTGATGCACGAGTTGCCGCGACACGCGGCCGGGGCTCACCACGCCTGGCCAGCGCACGATCAGCGGCACGCGATGCCCGCCTTCATAAACCGATCCTTTGAAGTCGCGCAGCGGTCCGCTCGAGGCATGGCCCTTCGCCTTCATCTGCGCATAGGCCTGCGGCGCGCAACCGTTGTCGCTCGTGAAAATCACCAGCGTGTTTTCCGCCGCACCGCTGGTCTCAAGCGCAGCGAGGACGCGCCCCACCACGGCGTCCGTCTCCATCACAAAATCTCCATACGGACCGAGGCCGCTCTTGCCGCCCCACTCCGCGTTCGGCGCAATCGGCGTGTGCGGGGCCGTCAGCGGTAAATACAGGAGAAACGGCTGTCGCGCCTTCGTCTGACGCGAGATGAAATCCACCGCGCGGTCGCCGAGCGCGGGCAAAATGCCTTCCAGTTTCCAATTCTCCAGTGCCGGACCCGCCAATCCCGCGAGGTGAGGTTTGAGCAACGCCAACGGCAGGAAGACCGACGGGATGCCGACGGTGCGATCGTTTTCGATGAAGCAATACGGCGACTGATTGGGGACGTCCGTGCCGAAGTACTCGTCGAAGCCGCGCGTCGTCGGCCCACCTGCGATTGGCTGCGAGAAAAGCGCCCGCCACGCGGCCCGATGCGCGTCCGTTACCGGCGGCGACACCGCCCGGCCCGGGGCAAACATTTCCTTCTGCTCCGCCGGAATGTTCCAGTCCCACCCCAGGTGCCATTTGCCGATGCACGCCGTGCGGTAGCCATGCTGCTTCGCCAACCCCGCAATCGTAAGCCGGTCCGGCGCAATCAACGGCGCTCCCAAATGCTCCACGATGCCGCTCTGCAATCGGGTCCGCCAATGGTACCGCCCGGTCAACAGCGCGTACCGAGTCGGCGAGCACACGCCGGAGGACGTATGACCGTCGGTGAACCGTATCCCCTGGGTCGCCAGCCGATCAATGTGCGGCGTCTTGATCTTTCCTCCCTCGGGGTTGTAGCACTGGACGTCACCGTATCCGAGGTCGTCGGCGAGAATGATGACGACATTGGGACGTGGCACGGCGGCGAGTGACGAAACCCACAGGACCAGCGAGGCGAGGACGAACGCGAAAACGAGAGAGCGTTTCATGGGTGGGGGCAGGCGATCAGGCCGACGGGGCGGCGGCGAAAGAGAATTCGATTCACCCTCCGTCCGCGAGCTTCCGGAGCAATTCGAGAATGCCGGCGCGGATCTTCGGCTCGGCGCCGACCTCAAGGAAACTCGAACGCGCCGCCCAGGTCTCGTACCCGCCCCACTCGTGCTGCTGTGGCGTGGGCAGGTATCCGCCATAGCCATTCGCGAGTTCGATCGTGAACGTCGACTTGAACGGGCTCTGCCGCTTGATCGCCAAACCGGTCTCGGCAAAGACCTCGCTCGGAGCCGCCCCGATGCCGAGCCCGCCCACGCGAAACGCCTGCAGCGTGATGGGCACCGTTGACGGATATTTTTCAAGCTCCAGCGTTTCCCGCGCGTAGATGGCCGGTCGCGACAGGCGCTGCGCAGGACCGGCACCGCCGGCTAGTTTTTGCGCCCAGGCCAGCCGCGCCGCATCGGGACGGCGCACGCCCAGGTCCAGCACGACCGTGCGCGCCGCCAGCGGCACCCAGTCGAGATGTCGGATGCCGTGCACCACCCGCAAGACCTCCTGCGCCACACCGTCGGCGACCTCGCGGACCCGCGCATAGGGCGGCTGGGGCCGCGCCGGTTTGCTGAGGTCCGCACTGTTCACGTCGCCGCAGGTGCCGTTCGCCATCAGGCCGACGAAGGGGGGATCCTGTCGGTCGGCGCCGAGCAATTGCTGGATGCGGTCGGCAAACGCCCCGAAATAATCCGCACTGATCTGGCCCGCCGGCACACCGCCGGCATAATGCATCCCGTAGTTGGCCAGTACCGCGAGCGGGCGGCCGTCGGCGTGTTGGAGCGAAACGACGAACACCTCGGGGTCGACCGGACCGGCCGGCCGATCCACGGCGGCGCGGTCCGGATTCATCGCGACCTTTTCGGGCGGTCCGCCAAACGGGCTGGCCACCGCCTTCTCCGGCTTCACGAACCAGCGGCGGTTGAAAACGAACTCCGGTTTCTGACCGCTGCCCCACCCAATCTTCGCGGGCGCGAGTTGGTGGTTCGCGCGCTGAATGCCGTCGGCAATCCGTTGGGCGAGAAAATCGGCGTAACGGCGGTTGGCCTCGCCCAGACCGAGTTCGACCGTGCGGGGCGAACTGTGGGTGTGGGTCGCGGATATCAGCACCCGATCAGGCGGCAATCCGGTAGCCGTTTGCACGAGGCGTTTGGCGCGCTCCACGACGTCGGTCGCAATCATCGTCGAGTCACAAATGGCGAACGCGATTCGCGTCGCCCCATCGTCCAACACGAGGCAGCGCGCGTGCAACTCGTCGTGGACATGTTTGCCGGGGCCGATCTGCATGATCGGCCCATCGAGCACCACGGTGAGCTCGGGCGTGATGTTGCTCGTCGCGGCACCGGCGCGAAACAGCCGCGGCGCGTCCGCCGCCGCACCCGACAGACGCACTGCACCGAACAAAGCGAGGACGAGGGCGAGAAGTTTCATTCGGGGATTCATCTCAATATCCAGGCACTGGGGACGCGACGCCCTCGTCGCGTGGTTTGAAACCGCGACGAGGGCGTCGCGGCTCCAATAAGAGCACGATTGTGGTCGATAGCATTTTCCACAGATCCAAAATACGGGCTGCGTCCTTTCTCGGGTTATTCACGGGCAAAATCACATCCTCACGACTTCTTTTTCGCCTTCGCCTTGCCATCCGGGGCGGCCGCCTTCGTCGACCACCAATCGGCGGGAGCGTAGTTCGGGTTTTTGTCCGGGAATTTCGCGCCCGTCTCGCGCCACCAGGCGTCGAGGTCGGCCTTCATCTGCCGGGCCTTCTCCGGCTGCGCCGCGGCCAAGTCCTTCGTCTCACTGAGATCGTCACGCAGATTGTAGAGCTCGGTCCGCGGTCCGATCAGGAGCTTGCCATAAGGCGTGTCATCGGGCGTGAAGCCCTTCGTGTCGAGGTAGTCTCCAAACCAGTGGATGAGCTTCCAGTCGCCATCGCGCAGCACCGCGCAAGGGGTCCGGGCATACATCACGGTGTAGGTCGGCATATGCCAGAAGAGCTTGGTGCGCTGGAGGGAGCCGCGTTGCTGCCAGACGGGAAGCAGATTTTCGCCGTCGAGTTTGTGATTCGCCGGAGCCGTGGTCCCGGCCAGCGCGACAAACGTGGGATAAAGATCGACGACGTGCACCGGCACACCGCTGACCGCGCCCGGCTTCATCCCCGCCGGCCAGCGCACGATGAACGGCACACGAATCCCGCCTTCGTAGGGCGAGCCCTTGCCCTCGCGCAGCGCGCCATTTCCCGTCATCCGCGACATCCCGCCGTTGTCTCCGGCAAAGATGACCACGGTGTTGTCGGTAAGCTTGAGCGCATCGAGCCGCGCCAGCAGCCGGCCCACCTCGTTGTCGAGGTGCTCGACCATCGCGAGGTACTCCGCCGTCGGCCGTTCGGCGTAACGTCCGGCCGGCGTGCTCGTGCGCTTGTAGCCGCGCGCCGCGTGCTTGTCGACGAGCGCCTTCGGCGCCGTGAGTTTCGTGTGCGTCGTAAAATGCGCGGTGTACGCAAACCACGGCTGGTCCCGGTTGCGCTCGATGAACCCGATGATGTCGTTCGTGATCGCGGTCACGGCCTTGTCCTCTGGAAAGTCCGGCTCGCGTGCCGTGCCGCAGAAATCGAAGCCGTAGCGGTCGAAGTATTTTCCCCCATCCTTTTCCCGCAGGTTCGCCGCCAGATAGTTGTCGGCGATATGCCACTTGCCGCTCAGTCCCGTCGCGTAACCCGCGCCACGCAACGTGCGCGCCAGCGTCGCAACCTCGGGCTGCATCGCCAGATTGGCCTCGGGCGGGCGCATGTAGGCCCGGGGCGGCTCCTGTTCATGGATCACCTTGAACACACCGCTGCGCGCGCCGTACTGGCCCGAGAAAAACGCCGCGCGCGTCGGCGAGCATTGCGAATCGGCATACGCCTGCGTGAAACGCATCCCCTGCGCCGCGAGCCGGTCAAGATTGGGCGTGGCGACATCCTTGTTGCCGTAGCAGCTCAACCCCGTCCAACCGAAGTCATCGCCGAGGATGAAAAGAATATTGGGCTTGGCCGGCGTCGCGGCGAAAGCGAACGACGCAGCGAGCGCCGTCACCACAATCGAGAGGGTAAGTCGGAGAGGATTCATAGGGAGAAAAATTACGGGAGAAAGGCAGGGGAATCTTCGACCATCTGCGGCCACGCGGAACGCATCATAATTTCCAAATCCTGGAGCCGCGACGCCCTCGTCGCGGTTTCAATCCACGCGACGAGGGCGTCGCGTCCCCAGGAAGCGTGAGGTGCATCCGGTTGCTCGCCCTGGCCGGGCCCTGGTTCGCACGTGGGGCAAGCCTCGTGGCGACTCACTTCTTTTTCCCTTTCTTCTGCTTCGGCGCGTCGCTCGACGCGTAAAGCAGCTGCGGGTTTTCCACGAGGCCGGCAGGGCGGACTCCTGGGCCCGGTTGGCCGTCACCAATGTCCGCCGCCATCTGTTGCGCGAGCGCCTGCAGCCGCTTCACCACGTCAGGATTCTTGGCCGCCACGTCGGTTCGTTCACCGATCTCGGCCTCGAGGTTGTAGAGCCGCACCCCGGACGCGGTCGACTCGGGAGAGGCCTGCGAGCCGCGCATTCCCTCGACCTGCGGGCCGAGCGCCAGTTTCCACGGACCGACCCGCACCGCCTCGAGCTTGTAACCGCGGTAGTAATAATGGGCCTCGCGCGCCGAAACCTTGGTCTGGCCGAGCAACAGCGGCGAAAAATCACGCCCATCAATCTTGTGATCGGACGGGACCTTGCCGCCGGCGAGCGACACAAACGTCGGCAGGAAATCGATGTTTCCCGCGACCGCGTCGCTCACGCTGCCGGGGGCGATGCGGCCGGGCCACCAGGCGATCGTGGGTTCGCGCACGCCACCCTCCCACGTCGAACCCTTGGCTCCGCGCAGCGGACCAGCCGTGCCGGCGTCCGCGCCCTTGGTCATCCAGGGGCCGTTGTCGCTGCTGAACATCACCAGCGTGTTCGAGTCGAGTTTCAGTTCGCGCAGGGTGTCGAGCACGCGACCGACGCTCCAGTCCACCTCCTCGACCCAGTCGCCATAGCGACCGTTGGCCGAGTGACCCCGAAACTTGTCCCCGGGATGCACCGGCACATGCACCGCCGTGTGCGGCAGGTAGAGGAAGAACGGACCGGACCGGCTCTCCCGGATGAACTTCACCGCCTCGTCGGTGTAGCGCTCGGTGAGCCGGTTCTGATCGTCACCTTCCAGCAATTCGATCACCTGCTCGTCGCGCATGAGTGGAACGACCGACGCCCCGCTCTTGGCCGAAGGCCGCATCATGTCGTTGGAGTACGGCAGCCCGAAATAGTGATCGTAGCCATGCCGCGTGGGAAGGAACGCCGGCTGATCGCCGAGGTGCCATTTCCCGATGCACATCGTCGCGTAACCCTGCGTCTTCAGGAGTTCGGCGACCGTGTGTTCGGCGGCATTGATGCCGTTCTTGCTGCCGGGCGGAAACACCCCGGGGATTGAAACCCGCGCGCCGTAGCACCCGGTGTTCACCTGCGCGCGCGACACCGAGCACACCGGCGCAGCATAGAAACTCGTGAGCTTCATCCCCTCGCGCGCCATGCGATCGAGCTGCGGCGTACGGTTGACCTTTGAACCAAACGGCCCGATGTCGCCGTAGCCCATGTCGTCGATGAAGATGAGCACGATGTTGGGTTTCGCAGTGGCTGCCACGGCGAGCGGCGAGGCAAAAGGGGACAGCGCCACCACGGCGAGGGCGAGGGATAGGAGCGAGGATTTCATCGACAGGGGGAAATTGGCGGGGGGCGGTTTACTGGGACTTGCGGTTCTTGCGGGCTTTGGCGGGAGGAGCATTCTCCTCGGCGGCGACCGGCGGCAACCGTTTCTCGCCGACCGCTTCCATCCATTCATGGAGAAAAGCGCGGTGCCGGGCAATCTCGCCCGCGAGCGCCGGCTCGGCGATCAGGTTCTTCAGCTCATAGGCATCGCTGCGCAAATCGAAGAACGCCTCCTCGTCGGAGCTGGAGAGGATGTATTTGAAATGGTCGGTGCGCACCATCCGATGGCCGGTGCCCACCCGTCGCTCGGGCGGGCCGACGCATTCGCTCACGACATACTCCCGCACCGTGGCCGAAGGCGCGGCGAGAATCGGCCGCAGGGATTTTCCCATCAGCTGCGACGGCGCCGGCACGCCGGCCAAATCCAGCAGCGTCGGAAAAACATCCAGTGATGAGACGAGCGCGTTGCTCTTCGCCGCTTTGACCGGAAGCAACGGCGAGTGGATGAACATCGGCACACGCACCGATTCCTCGTGCATCGTGATCTTGTTGCCGAGGCCGTGATTGCCGAGGTGATAGCCGTTGTCGGAGAGGTAGATGATGATCGTGTTTTCGTAGAGGCCGGCGGTCTTGAGCCGTGCGACCAACTGGCCGACCTGCTCGTCGAGACAACTCACGTCGGCGTAGTAGGCCTTGATGACTTCCTTCATGTTGGCCGCCGAGCGGGGCGGGCCAGAGGTCTGGCCGGCGGGAGCATTGGGATAGATCGGCAGCGGGCCATCGCGGAAGGCAATCTGCCCGGCGGCCGCCTGGTTGAAGAAACTCTGCAGCAGGGGCGACTCGCGCCAATTGGGATCGAGGGGGATGGCGGTGTCCTTGTAGAGGTCCTTGAATCGCTGCGGGGCGCTGAGCGGCACATGGGGATTGTGCGGAGTGAGCCAGAGCAGAAACGGCCGCCCCAACTTCGCCTCGCGCGACAGGAATTTTTCTGCCTCGGCAAACGTCTCCGCGTCGTTTGGATCGCGAATCTCCCGTCCCTCGGCAAAGCCGAAGGTCGTGGGCTCGCCGAGGTGCGACTTGCCGTAGAGCGCCGTGTGGTAGCCGGCCTGGCCGAGTACGGTTGGTAGCGTGGTGAAGCGCTTTTCCACGACCACGTTTTGGGTGAAGGCGCCGTTCGACAATCCCACCGAGCCATGCCGCTGCGGATACGTCCCGGTGTAGATGCTCGCCCGGCTCGCCACGCAGATCGGCGAGGCCACAAACGCCCGATCGAGCCGAAGGCCGGTCGCCGCCAGCCGGTCGAGGTTGGGCGTTTGCACCGCCGGGTTGTTGTAACCGATCGCCCGGTAAGTGTGGTCGTCGCTGAAGATGACAACGAAGTTGGGGCGCGCGGCGAAACAGGAACTCCGCGTTTCCAATCCGAGGAGAAGCAGGGCGACGAGCAGAAGGGGTTTCATGCGTACGAAAGCGATGACAGCGGAATCACTCCAAGGAAATGAAATCCCGTCGGTGGGCACATCTGTGGAGTGACGGTGGGCCGATCGGCGGGAACCCACCGACCCGTAGCTGCGAGCGCCAGCGAGCGGACCGGGAATACGCGACCGACCTTCCACTCGCTGGCGCTCGCAGCTACGGAAATCGTCCGACGGCAGGGATGCCTCTCTCTGAGGCGTCCGCTTTCAATACCTCGATCCGACCGGGTTTGCGGACGGCTCGGAGAGCCGTCCCTACCTTTTGGACGCGTTCTCGGCGATTTTCCCATGAGTGCAGTGCGCAAAACGCACCTCTGACGGGCTCCGCGCTCTACGGCATCCGCCCTCAGCGTCCAACGCCCGGCCAGGAACGGACGACCCGGCCGGACGCCTCCAGCAGCTTCAATTCCCGGATCCGCACCAGACCCGGCGCCGAACAGGGATCGAGCCGAAGCGCGTAGAGTTTTTCCGGCGTGTCGATGGCGAGCGCGACGTCGTGCCACTCACCGTCGTGCTTCACCGCAAAGGTCTGGTGCCTTCCACGCGGCAATTTCGTCTCGGCATCCGTAGTCCAATAAATCTCAGCCTCTCCGCCCGACCGGCTCTGCACCCGGAATTCCAGGCGATATGGCCCCCGCGCCACGGCGCCTTCCGACAAATCGAAAGTGAGTCCCGGATCGTTGCCACTGCTGGTGAGCACGAGTTCGCCGCTCTCGATCGCCAGCTTCGTGTCGACCCGCGCGCGAATTCCACGGCTGGGGTCCGCGGCGGCCGCCGCCCCGCGCTTTTCTTTTTTCGATTCCCTGCGATTCGTGCCGGCTTCGGCGGCGGCATAATTCGACCACTCGCGATGCCTTTTTTCCGTCGCCACGGTCGCGACCGGCCCCCGCTCGCGCGCCGGAGTCATGAGGACATTCTCCGCCATGGCGTGCCACTGCTTCACCATTCGGGTGACGACCGCGGGATTTTGCGCCGCGACGTCGTGCAACTCAGTACGGTCCGCGGCTAGGTTGTAGAGCTCCCACGGCTGGCTCTGGAAACTCACCAGCTTCCAATCACCGTCGCGCAAACCGCGATCACTGCCAAAGAGCAGGTGAATTGGCGGACGTGTCTTCATTTCGCCGCCCGCGAGCACCGGCGCGAGCGAAACGCCTGCGAGCGGGGTGAGTTCGCGCCCCGGCCACGTTGCAGGCAACTTGGCGCCGCTGAGCTCCGCCAACGTCGGCATGACATCGACCAGGTGGGCCGGTGAATGCACGAGCGTTCCCGGTCGCGCCTTCAGCCCCGCGGGCCAGTGCAGGATCGCCGGCGTCGCGATGCCGCCCTCGAACTGGTTCTGCTTGTAGAAACGAAACGGCGAATTGCGCGCCCACGCCCAGCCCGTGCTGTCGCTCCAGCGGGTCTCACCGTCAAAGGGATCGCGATCGTGGTCCGTGCTGCGCCGGTCGTAGGGGCACGCGCCATTGTCGGACACAAAGAGGATGAGCGTGTTCTCGAAGTCACCCTTGGCCTTCAAATCCGCCACCAGCCGGCCAATCTCCTGATCCACGCGATCGATGAGCGCGGCAGAGGCCGCCATGCGGCGGCTTTCCCATCTCCGAATTTCGGGCGCGAGCGTCGTCCACGCCTGGATGTGTTCCGGACGCGGGCTGGGTTCGACCTTGCGGCCAAAGAGCCCGAGCGCGTCCTGTTTCGCGACGCGCGCGGCGCGAATCGTGTCCCAGCCGGCGTCGTATTTTCCGAGATAGCGCCGGTAGTCCGCCTCGAGCGGCTGCAGGGGGGCGTGGGGAGCATTGAACGCCACGTAGAGAAACCACGGCTGCTTCGTCGCCCGCGCATCGCCGAGGAACGTGAGGGCGTGGTCGACATTGGCGACCGTCGTGTAGAAGCCGCGCTCCGGCACGGTCCACGGAGCGCCGTTCAGCCGAAACGTTTTGTCGCCCTTGTAATAGCTGGTCGCGCCCGAAAGGTGGCCGAAGTAGCGCTGGAATCCGAAGTCGGTCGGTTCGCGATCGAGATGCCACTTGCCGACCATCGCCGTGAAATAGCCGGCTGGCGCCAGCACCTCAGGGATCGTGACCGCGCGGGTCATCTTCTCGTCGCCCGCCTGCCGGCACCAACGGCCCGTGAGCAGACTCACGCGCGACGAGTGGCACTTGGCGGTGTTGTAGAATTGCGAAAACCGAATCCCACCCGCCGCGAGCCGGTCGAGGTTGGGCGTCGCAATTTCGGAGCCATAGCAGCCGAGGTCAGAGAACCCCAGGTCGTCGGCCAAAATGACGACGATGTTGGGCGGCGACTGCGCCGCCCGGGCCGCGGGACCAAAGCAAAGGAAGGAAAACAGGAGCGCGGTGAGCAGATGAGATTTCACAGGGGGAAGCGGGTCACAAAACGCAGATAATCATCGCGACTCCGGCGCCCTGGAAGTCAGCGGATGGCGCTGTGGGATTACAGGGGCAGGCTCACGACGGAGGATGGATGTAATGAGCAAGTGGTCCGACGACCGCAGAGTGGCGAGACGAATTTTATGCCGACGTCCCATGGGCCTTGGACCATTAGCGCGACGAGCGCCGCGACGAAGCTGTACCGTTAAATCGCGACGGCGCGCCGCGCACACTAATAGCGCTCGCGAGATCTCCCAAAGCATGCGGAGTCTATTTGTTCACATTCGCGGCAAACCGCCTTGGCTGGGTGGGTTCAATCCCCAGGCCCTTTGGCCGCGAAAAAGCGCAAACCTGACCAGCGTGTTTTCGGCTATCTGCGTGGCGCTATACGCGCCTCGAGGATCGATTTTGCAGGCCGATGGATGCCAACCCCGACAGTACTTGGCCGGAAGCTCAAGTGCCGGAAGCTCGACAAACTCATGCGCCACGCATCTGAATTTCTGGACACTGGGGACGCGACGCCGTCGTCGCGTGGTTCGAAACCGCATATTCCGGAGGTGTGGACACCTCTCCGCAGGCGTCCGCGGACGTCTCGGAGAAACGTCCCTACCCACCTTGTTGCGCCCGTAACGCTCCAGCCAACGGATTGATTGGGGAGAAACAGTCTGGGTTATCACGAACCTATGTTCCAAGAATAGTCCAACGCGCCCCATGTTGGAGTGAATCTTCCCCAGGCGCACCCTCGGCAGCGCGGACGGGTCGGTCGAAACCCGATCGTCCGTGCCACACCGGAACAATTTTCGCCGTTACGCTTCGATTCCACCAACGATTTACAGCGGTCGCGCAGGTTTTTCCGCAACCTCAGGACACCCGCCAACGTAATACGGGGACAGACAGTCGATACCGCGCGGCAATTGACGAGAATCGACCCGACGGCGGGAGGTGGCACCGGGAATCACCCTCATGGCAGCCTCATAGCAGGCTTATGGCAGGCTCATAGCAGACACATAGGCTGGTTCTTACTCCCTTTCTATCTGGTTCGGATCTGCTTCGTACGAGGTGGCTGCGCAGTTTGGCAGCGATGCAGCGGGACGAAATCACCCCAAAACAGTAAGTGTCTGACTTGGACGTGAAGACGCCGCGGCCGCGGGCTGATATGCTCGTGGGCGATGAAACCCGCGACATTGCCTCCAGCCACGGCCTCGACAATCACTGCGCCGCCATCTCCGACGGCAGCCACAAACGCTAACGGTCGGTGG
>CANJIU010000041.1 GCA_947474365.1 Opitutia bacterium
CGGCTTCGAGTGCTTGTGGAAGGGATACGCCATCTTGAGCACCATGGTGCAGATCATGCAGCGATATCATGACTCCAACCCGAAACCCCGCCGCCCCATGCGTCGCGGCAAATCTGTGGGCCATGCGCAGGGCTAAGAGGGCGTCGAAAAAGGCTTCCGGAAGGTAGGGACGCACCTCCGGGGCGTCCGGTTTTCGTTCCGAGATTCCCACCGATCTTGCGGACGTCTCGGAGAACCGTCCCACCTTTTTCGACGCCCTCTAAGCGACCGCGCCATCCCCCTTTTCATCTCCCACGACCGCACGGCAAGGCCTGCGCTCGCGGCTCAAATCCCGAGAAAATTATTTTCCGCCAGGCGCAGGATCGTTTGGCGGTGCGCCGCGTCGGCCAGCGCCGTTTCGGTCGCCAACGCCGCCTTGATTTCCGATCCGACGCGCTCGATGAAATCGGGCGCCTCAAGGTCAACGGGCGGAGGAAGTCCAAACATTTCACAGATGGCGTGGACCTTCGGCGTGTTGCTGGGAAAAACCACGACCGGAGTCCCGACCGCGGCCGCCGCGATCGTGTGGTGAAAGCGCGCAGAGATTACGGCGGCCGCGCCCGCGATGCTGCCGGCCCATTCCGACATGGAACGGGCGTCGACCCGAACGAGCGCCGGAATCACCTCACGCATCGCCTGGAAGGTCACCTCGTCTTCGCGGGCCGGAAAACCCTTGGCCCCGGTGAGAAAATGAACGGCCTGGCCCGGCATCGCCGCGGTCGCCGTGACCGCTGCAATCTTCGCCGCCTGACCGGGGGTGAGCAACACCCCACCGGAGAGCACGAGTGGCGCGCCAGGCCTACGTTCCGCGGTGATTCCGTGGCGCAGAAGAAAACGCGGCAGACAGTCGAAGCCTTGCATCGCCGGCAAGCCGAGCCGTTCCAGCACCGCGGAGGAGGCGATCTCGCGTGGGACGATGCGGTTGAGGCTCAGGGCGACGGCCCGATAGAGCCC
The DNA here is from genome assembly GCA_947474365.1 of Opitutia bacterium. Lineage (GTDB taxonomy): Bacteria > Verrucomicrobiota > Verrucomicrobiia > Opitutales > Opitutaceae > ER46. The sequence goes on from CANJIU010000041.1 coordinate 994, forward strand.
ATCGGCCCGCTCGTCGGGCGCGGACGAGCCGGAGGGGAAGAAAGAGTGATTGATGAGGTGCACCGGCTTTTGCAGGTAGCGCCGGGCCGCGTACATCAGAAACAGCAGATTGATCGAGGCGGCGCGGATGTGGTGCAGGGTGCCTTCACCATTGACCACGATCAGGTCGGCTTCGGTCAGCTGGTGATACACGGACTTGTTGGCGGCGAAAAAACGCTTCGCAAACGCGCCGTCCTCAAAATCCTTTCCGTTCGTCGGATTCGGCTCGATCGCATGGGTGCTGCGGACGTCGAGCCAGTTCACGTAGTAGCCCCGTTCTTGAAGCGTCAGGTAAATTTCCAACGACGTTCCATAGCAACCCCAGTGATAGGTGTTGGCCGTGAAGTTGAGAATGAGGGCGTTTTTCTGATTCACCGCGCGGTCGATTGATGGAACGGAACCTGAATCTTGAAGAGGTGGCCGGGGAAAGTGGCGAGTAAAACCGGCCGTATCACCGCGCTTGCCCCCGCTCCGTCCTCACCTCATCTCCTAGTTTCCCCTTTTCCCCATGCGCCTGTTCGCCCGCCTCGCCGTCCTGCTCACCGTCCTCGCCCTCGCGTGCTCCGCCCCGGCGGCCGCGCCCAAGCCCAACGTCATCCTCATCCTGGTCGACGACCTCGGCTTTGAGACGATCCGCGCCAACGGGGGAGAATCCTATCGCACCCCGGCGGTCGACCGTCTCGCCGCCACCGGCGTGCGCTTCACCCACTGTTACGCCCAACCCCTCTGCACTCCCACCCGCGTGCAGCTCATGACCGGGCAGTCGAACGTCAGGAACTACATCAATTTCGGGACCATGGACCCGACGCTGACGACCTTCGGCCATCATTTCCAGCGGGCCGGCTACCAGACGGGCATCGCCGGCAAGTGGCAGCTCGGCCAGGCGCTTGATCTCCCCGGCCGGTTCGGTTTCGCCGAGTCCTGCCTCTGGCAGCACACCCGCCGCCCGCCGCGCTATGCGAATCCGGGTCTCGAATACAACGGGGTCGCGAAGGATTTCAACCACGGCGAATACGGCCCCGACCTCGTGCACGATTTCGTCACCGACTTCGTCAACCGCCACAAGGACGAGCCGTTCTTCCTCTATTACCCGATGATCCTGACCCACGATCCGTACCAGCCCACGCCCCTCAGCCCGGACTGGGATCCGAAGGCGATCGGCGAGCAGGTGCATCGCGACGAGAAACACTTTGCCGACATGGTGGCGCACATGGACATGCTCGTAGGCAAACTGGTCGCGCAGTTGGAAAGTCTCCGCCTGCGCGAACGCACGCTGCTCGTCTTCCTCGGTGACAACGGCACCGGCTTCGGCACCCGCTCAAGGTTCAAGGGGCGCGAATTCATCGGCGGCAAGGGGACCACGACGGACGCCGGCATGCACGTTCCGCTCATCGTCAACTGGCCCGGCGTGACCGCCAGCGGCAAGGTGTGCGACGACCTGGTCGACACCACGGATTTCCTCCCGACGATTTGCGCTGCCGCCGGCATCACTGTTCCGGCGACGCCCTCGCTCGACGGCCGGAGCTTCTGGCCGCAGGCCCGCGGCGAGAAAGGCACGCCGCGCGAGTGGCTCTACTCGTGGTATTCCCCTCGGCAGAGCAGCGATCTCTCCGCCCGGGAATTCACCTACACCGCCCGCTACAAACTCTATCGCAGCGGCGAGTTCTACAACACCGAGAGCGACCCCGGGGAAAAGAAGCCGTTCGCAGTCGCCGATCTGAAGGGCGAGCCCGCCGCTGCCGCGAAAAAGCTGCAGGCCGCGTTTGCCCAGTTTGCCAACGTCCGACCAGCACACCTCGACGTCCTTGCGGCGAAAAACACCGAGGGCAAGCCGGCGAAGGAGAATCGAAAAAAACAGTAGGCGGCCGCACCACACGACGCCTTACCTCCCGCCACCGCCATTCCCATATGAATCGCCGGCAATTCCTCCACTCCACCGCCGCAGCCACCCTCGCCGCCGGCGCGCTTTCCTTTCGGGTCGCCCGGGCCGCGGGGTCGGCGCCCCGTTACCGCCTCACCATGGGCCAGTGGACGTTTCACCGCGCCTTCCGCGGCGAGCCGGGATTCGCGAAGCGCGACACGTTGGAGTTTCCTGCCATGTCGGCCGAGTTGGGATTCGAGGGACTGGACTACAGCGGACTTCTCCTGGGGGAAAACCACGCCAAGCCGAATTACCTCGCTGAGTTGAACCGTCGTGCGGCCGACGCCGGAGTGCGCAATGTGCTTATCTTGGTCGATCTCTACGATCCCCTGGGCGCGCCCACCGAGGAAGGTCGCCGCAAGGCCGTGGCGAAATTTCGCCCGTGGCTCGACGCCGCCGCGACCCTCGGGTGCAGCGGCATCCGCGTGAACGCCCGGAGCGACGCCACGCTTCCCACCGATGAACAGTCGCGCCTGGCCGCCGACGGCATGGCCCGACTGCTGGAGTTGAGCACGCCGATGAAACTGGATGTGATGATCGAAAATCACGGCGAGGGGATCTACTGCGACGGCGCGTGGATCGCGTCCATCGTCCGGCAGGTCGGCCACCCGCGCTGCGGCACGCTGCCTGACTTCGGCAATTTCCAAAAGAACCGCGCCCGGGCCGAGTTTCACGACCGCTATGCGGGAGTGGCGGCGATGCTGCCGTTTGCGAAATGCGTCTGCGCCAAAGCACTCGATTTCGACGCCCAGGGCGAAGAGTGCTACACCGACTATTCCCGGATGCTCCGGATGATCGATGACTCCCCGTATCAGGGCTGGATCGAAGTCGAATACGAGGGGCCGGGCGGCCCCCCGCGCACTCCGCCACCCGAACGTACACCCGGTCCGAAACTCGGCGAACGCGAGGGCGCACTCGCCACCAAGCGCCTGCTCCAAAAACACCTCGGCGCCACGCTCCGCGCAAAGGCGTGATGTCCGCTTTCCTGTTCCTACCATGAGGACTCTTTCCTCCGGGACCCGCCGCGAGTTTCTCCAACTTACCGCCACCGCCGCCGCGATGCTGGGCCTCGCCGGTTGCTCGGGCGTGATGATCACTCCCGAGCCAAAGCTGCGCCCGCCGCGCCCCATTCCGCCCGACTCCAAGATCCGCATCGCCGGAATCGGTTTCAACAACAAGGGGTTCTCCGACATTCGCGCCTTCCCTGACGAGGAAATCGTCGCGCTCTGCGACATCGACTGGGGTTTGAAAAAAGTCCGACAAACCTTCGACGACTTCCCGCGCGCCCGACGCTACAAGGATTTTCGCAAGATGCTTCTGGAAATGGACGACCAGATCGATGCGCTGGTCGTCAGCACGCCCGACCACATGCACTTCCTCCCGGCCTATCTGGCCGTCGCGATGGGCAAGCACGTCTTCGTGCAGAAACCACTCACGCGGACCGTCTGGGAATCGCGCGAACTGCGGCGGCTGGCCGAAAAAAATCCCAAAGTCTGCACCCAGATGGGCAACCAGGGTCACCAGATGGAAGGGATCCGCCTCGTGAAGGAGTGGATCGACGCCGGGGTCATCGGGCCCGTCCGCGAGGCTCAGATTTGGACCAACCGCCCGATTTGGCCGCAGGGCTGGAAGGACCGTCCCTCGCCGGAGCCGATTCCCGCCGGGCTGGACTGGGAGTTGTTCCTCGGCCGCGCCCCCGAACGTCCATACAACATCGCCTACCACCCGCACGACTGGCGCGGTTGGTCCGAGTTTGGTGCCGGCGCACTGGGTGACATGGGTTGCCACACCATGGACGCCGCCTTCTACACCTTGAACCTTGGCGATCCGATCAGCATCCAGGCTGAAGCGCCACAGCCGATCGGCGAAAGTTTTCCTCCCTGGTCGGTCATCACCTATGAGTTTCCGGCCCGTGGAAACATGCCTCCGGTCAAGGTCGTCTGGTCGGACGGCGGCAAACTGCCGCCGCGCCCCAAGGACCTCGAACCGGAGCGGCCGCTGAACAAGAGCGGCCAGTACTACCTCGGCGAGAAGGGGACGATTTTCGACGGCCAGGATTACTGCAACAGCCCGCGCCTCATTCCCGAAGCCAGGATGAGGGAGATGCAGGCCTCATTGCCGCCGAAAACGCTCCGGCGGCCCGATCCGCTCGGCAACCCTTACCTGGCGTGGACCCAGGCGATCCGCCGGGGCGAACCCGAATGGGCCAACTCGCATTTTGACTACTCGACGCGCCTGACTGAATTCGTGGTCTTGGGAAATTTTGCGCTGCGTGCGCCCGGTAAAAAAATCCTCTGGGACGGCGCGAACATGCGGGTGACCAACCTGCCTGAACTCAATCAATTCCTGAAACCCACCTTCCGTCCCGGGTGGAGCCCCCTCGAGTTGGAAAAGATCAAGCGCGACGGCGCGGAGGATCTCAGCCTGCCGGCGCAGTTGCGCGACGGCACACCGGGGTTCATGAAGAAAAAGAAATAAGCCGCGGGGAGCCCACCCCTCAGGATTCTTGCACTGCCCCCGCTGGGTTCCAATCGGTCACGTCCTCCCCCCCGCCCCGGCGGCGAACTGAAGCCATGTTCCGTCATTCACCCTGAAAACCATGCCTACCCCACCGTTCTACGTCCGCCACCTTGGCACCACGATCGCATTTCTCTTCTCGCTGGTTTCCGCGTCCGCCCAATCCCTCCCCACCGGCATCATCGAGGGCCGCGTGCTCAACGTCCGCACCGGTGAATATGTCGCCGGCGCGCGCCTCTCGGTGGAGGGCTCTGCACTCGAGACCTTCACCGACTCGGACGGCAATTACCGGCTGACCAACGTTCCCGCCGGCACCGCCCGCGTGACGGCCTTCTACACCGGGCTGCCGGCGATGACCACTCCGGCCCTCGTGGTCGGCGGGCAGATTTCCCAGCACGACATCAGCCTTTCGACTGCCGCCGCCCGGCCCGACAGCGCCGTGGTCAAGCTCGACGAATTCCGCGTCGTGACCTCCCGCGAGATCGACGCGGCCGCCCTCGCGATCAACGAACAGCGCTTCGCCTCCAACATCAAGAACGTGGTCTCAACGGATGAGTTCGGCAGCGTCGCCGAGGGCAATGTGGCCGAGTTCCTGAAATTCATGCCCGGCATCACCATCGAGTACACCGGCGGCAACGCCCGCGATGTCTCGATCAACGGCGTGCCGTCGGCCTACGTGCCGATCACCGTCGACGGTTTCAACGTGGCCTCCGCCGCCGGCCGCGCCACCACCCGCAACGTCCAGGCCGACATGGTCTCGATCAACAACCTCTCCCGCATCGAGGTGTCATATTCGCCGACCCCGGACTCCCAGGGCTCGGCGCTCGCCGGCAGCGTCAACATGGTCCCGCGCAGCTCATTCGAACGCGCACGGCCGATCTTCAACTACAGCGTCTATGTGCTGATGCGCGACAACGCCCGCGATTTTCACACCGTCCCCGGACCGATGCCCAGCCCGACGCGCAACATTCATCCGGGATTCGATTTCTCCTATGTCGCACCGGTAAACAAGCGTTTCGGATACACGGTATCGGCCGGCGTCTCGAGCAACTACTCGCCCCAGGAGCGCTCCATGAACACGTGGATCGGCGCCAGTGCCGCCTCCAACGGCGTCGCCTTCCCCAACACGACTCCGGACAAACCCTACCTCTCCAGCTACAATTTTCAGGACGAGCCGAAGGCGACGACCCGCCGCTCTTTTGGCGCCACCATCGACTACAAACTCACGGCCCACGACCGCTTCTCGCTCGGCTTTCAATACACCTCGTTCGACGGGCGCTTCACCCTCCACAACCAGACCTTCAATCCGCTGCGGGTCCTCCCGGGCGCCTTCACCACGACCTCGACCCAGGGCGCAGCCGGCGCCGGCGACGTCACGATGGGGCAGAACGAGAAAAACCGTTTCAACCGCACCTACATGCCGACCCTGACCTGGCGCCACGACGGCCCGGTGTGGCAGGCCGACGCCGGCGCGGGCTACTCGCAGCAAAGCGACTACAACCGCGACGCGGAGCAGGGATACTTCCGCACCGTCACCGCCCGGCGAACGGGGGTGACGGTGGCGTTTAACGACATCTTCTACCTGCGCCCACGGATTATCACCGTGCAGGACGGCACCACCGGCGCGCCGGTCGACCCGTATCTGCTTTCCAACTATGCGCTCACGGGCGCGACCAGCCAGCGCGACTTCACCCACGACCTGCAGCGTACGGCCTACGGCAACCTGAAGCGGGATTTTCCCATCGGTATCCCCGTTACGTTCAAGACCGGGTTCTATCTGCGCCAGTCCCAGCGCGACGTCCGTGGAGGCACGCTGACCTACAACTACGTTGGGCCCGACGGACGGGCGAGCACGACCCCCGTCGGCGGCGACGACAACATCGCGCCCTTCCTCGACCCGTCCTATTCGCTGCGCATGTCACCATTCGGATTCCCCCAAAGCCAGGTGCCAAGCACCCGCAAGGTCTGGGAATGGTACGTGGCCCACCCGAATTATTTCACCACGAACGCCAACACCGACTACCGCGGCCTCGTCACCAACTCGAAATATGCCGAGGAGATCGTGTCGGCACTCTATCTGCGAGGCGACGTGGCGTCGCCCGACCGGCGGCTGAAACTCGTCGGCGGCGTCCGGGCGGAACAGACCAATGTCGACGCGAGCGGCTTCCTCACCGATCTCTCCCGCAATGTGCAACGCAACGCGCAGGGCCAGCCGATCCTCGGCGCCAACGGCCGCCCGCTCGCGATCACCAGCGACCCGCTGGAGATCTCCAAGCTCACCTTCCTCGACCGCGGCGCCCGCGCCCAGAAGGAATACCTGCGCTTCTTCCCGAGCCTGAACGCCAGCTACAATCTCCGCGAAAACCTGATCGCACGTGCGGCCTATTACGAGTCGGTTGGCCGGCCCAACTTCAACCAGTACGCCGGCGGTGTAACCCTGCCGGATACGGAGCTGCCGCCGAGCAACGGTAACCGCATCGTGGTCAACAACGCCGCGATCAAGGCGTGGAGCGCCCGCACCGTGAACGTCCGGATCGAGCGCTATTTCGAGGGCGTGGGGCAGTTCTCCGTCGGCGCCTTCCGGCGCCAGTTCCAAAACTTTTTCGGCGCCACCGTCTTCCGGGCCACGCCGGATTTCCTCGCGCTCTACAACATCGACGCCGCTACCTACGATGCCTACGACGTCTCCACCCAGCACAACATCGAGAGCACGGTCCGGATGGATGGCTTCGATTTCAACTACAAGCAGGCCCTCACGTTTCTCCCGCACTGGGCGCGCGGCCTCCAGGTCTTCGCCAACGGCAGCTCCCAGCGCGTCGTGGGCGATGCGAGCAGCAATTTCGCCGGTTTCATCCCGCTCGCCGGCAGCTGGGGCGTCAGCCTCACCCGCGAGAAATTCAACACGCGGGTGAACTGGAATTATCGCGGCCGCCAGCGGCAGGGCGCAGTAGCCGCCGGCGCGAGCATCGAGCCCGGCACGTTCAACTGGGGCTCAAAGCGGCTCTACGTCGACGTGCTCGGCGAATACTATTTCACCCGGCGCCTCGCGGCATTCTTCAATCTGCGCAATGTCGGCGACGCCACGGAGGACATCGAGATTTCGGGCCCGAGCACGCCGGCCCACGCCCAATTCCGCCAGCGGCTGGACTACGCCTCGCTCTGGACGTTCGGCCTCAAGGGCACGTTTTGATTTCTCCTCCCATGACCTTTTTCCGCCTTCTCCTCGCCACGCTGACCGCCTGCGGCATCGCAGCCGTCGCCACCGTGGCCGCCGCCGCAGCCTCGCGGCCGAACATCATTCTGATCATGACGGACGATCAGGGCTACGGCGACCTCAGCATCCACGGCAATCCAGTGCTGGAGACGCCGCATCTCGACGCGTTCGCCCGCGGCAGCGCGACGATGAAGAACTTCCACGTCAGCCCCGTGTGCTCCCCCACCCGGGCCAGTCTCATGACGGGTCGCTACAACTATCGTACGCGCGTCATCGATACGTTCAAGGGACGCTCGATGATGGACCCGGCCGAAGTCACCGTGGCCGAATTGCTCCGCGGGGCCGGATACGCGACGGGCATTTTCGGCAAATGGCATCTCGGAGACAATTACCCGATGCGACCCACCGACAAGGGATTCGAGGAGGCACTGACGATCCGGGGTGGCGGCCTCGCCCAGCCCTCCGACCCGATTGAAAACGACCGCCGCTACACCAACCCAATCGTGTTTCGCAACAACCGGCAGGAGCAGGCGAAGGGATTTTGCACCGACGTGTTCTTCGACGGGGCGCTCGACTTCATCACGAAGTCCCAGCGCGCGGGCCGGTCGTTCTTCGCCTACCTCGCGCCCAACGCGCCGCACGATCCGCTCCACGACGTGCCGCCTGCCCTCTACGCTAAGTACAAGGCGAAGGATCTCACGTCGGTGCTGCTCGGCCAAGGCAAGGACACCGACTCCGTGGCGCGGATCTACGCCATGGTCGAAAACATCGACGAGAACGTCGGCCGGCTCATGGCCCGGCTCGAGGCGCAAAACCTCCTCGCGAACACAATCGTGATCTTCATGTGCGACAATGGCCCGGCAAGCCTGCGCTACGTCGGCCCCATGCGCGGCAAAAAGACCGAGCCCCTCGACGGTGGCATCCGTTCTCCCTTCTACGTCCACTGGCCGGCCCGGCTCAAGCCCGGCACCGCCAGCGATCGGATCGCGGCCCACCTCGATGTGCTGCCCACACTGCTCGACGCTGCGGCCGTTCCGCTTCCCGCCGGCCTGAAGCTCGACGGCCGCAGCCTGCTGCCTCTCCTCGAGGGCCGAAACGTACCCTGGCCGGATCGCACCCTCGTGCTGCAATCCCACCGCGGCAACGCCCCGGCCGCCACGCACAACATGACCGTGCGCACCCAACGCTGGAAACTGGTCCATCCGACGGGATTTGGTCGCGAGACGCCGCCGCCGAACGCTCCCTTCGAACTCTACGAACTCCCGGTCGACCCAATGGAGAAAAACAACCTCGCCGCCAGCCAGCCCGAGGTCCTGCAACGGCTGCGCGATGCCTACGCCGCGTGGTTCGCCGACGTTTCCAACACGCGGCCGGACAATTTTGGTCCGTCACGGATCATCATCGGTTCGGATCACGAAACGACCACCGTGCTCACTCGCCAGAACTGGCGGGTGCCGGACACAGGCGACACCGGACGCGATGGCGCATGGCTCCTCCGGGCCGAACGGGACTCCAATTACTCGGTGGAACTGCGCTGGTTGAAACCGATCGCGCCTGGCACGATCGAAATCCGCGCGGGCGACATCGTGCGCACGATCGATGTTCGCGACGCCACCGACCGCGTCACCCTCGACGGTCTGCGCATTCCCCGGGGAGAACTGGCCTTCAGCGCGACGCATCACGCCGGCAAGACCCACGAAGGCGCGTACCACGCGACGTTGATCCGGCGGTAGGCGAGGGTTTCACCGACACGACGATCGAGCTCGGCACCGGTTCGTCTGGAGGCGCAACGCCCTCGTCGCGGTTTCGATCCACGCGACGAGGGCGTCGCGTCCCCAGGAAACAGTCCGGAGAGTCGCGTCGGGCACCGCGGATCGCTCCATTGTCTCAGAGGGCGTACAAGAAAGGCATGTCATTCTGAGCGTAGCGAAGAATCCAATTTGACCTTCGCGGCGTTTTCAGAGGAGCGAACGTCTTGATGGATTCTTCGCTGCGCTCAGAATGACAAACAGGAAGGCACTTTTTCGTCGCCCGTTCAGCGCCGCGCGGCGGCGGCAAAGTCCGAGACCATCGCGTTCGCCTGACCCGGCCCGCGCAGTTCGATCCGCTCAATCTCCAGCGGCAGCCCGCCGGGAAATTGCAGACGCACGTGAATCACTTTCCCTTTCGCCGGAACCTCAAGCGTCACATCGCGCCAGTCGCGTCTCCCGGGAAAATCCGCCGCCGCGGTCTGCTCGGGTGAAAAATCCGGCTGCTCCGCCGTTCTCCACGCCAGTCCGAGACGGCCCGCCTTCGCCGCCCGCACTCGCACCGTCAGCGTCAGCGTCAGCGGCCCCGAGACGCTGAGCCCGTTGCGCGTGAGAAACGGCACTCCGCGCCCGCCTCCCGCCGCGTCGACGTGGAGCGCGCCGTCGCGCACGACGATGGTGCAGTTTCGCGCCACCCAGTTCTGCACTTCACCGCCCGCCTTCGTTTCGGCGCGAGCCGACGACTTCGTTGCGACGCGCTTGGTCGCTTTTGCTCCGGTCTTGGTGACGTGGGCGTCAAAGAAAAGCTGGTCCTGCGCGTTCGCCTCGCGCGGCAGGTGCGGGGGCGGCAGCGTGGCATCCCACGCCCGCAATTTTTTCTCCAACGCCACCGCGATCGCAGGAAATTCCGTGACACGGTTCTTCGTCTCGCCTTCGGCGCTGGCGAGGTCGAAAAGAAATTTCTGCTCCGGTCCGAGGAAAATCAGCTTCCAGCGATCGTCGCGCACCGCGGCCTGCGACCGCCAGCGCCAGAAGAGCGCGTCGTGCGGCCGGCCTCGGTTCTCGCCCGTGAGAAACGGCATCAGGTTCACGCCGTCGAGTTTTTCGTCGGGCGGCAATCCCGCCAGCGCGACCGCGGTCGCCGCGACGTCGAGGTTGATCACCGGCGGCTCGTAGGTTTTGCCCGCCGGCAGGGTGCCGGGCCAGGTCACGACGAACGGCGTGCGCACCCCGCCGTCGGTCAGCATGCCCTTCTCCCCGATGAGCGGGGTGTTGAGCGAGCCGTTCCACGCCCCGTCCTTGAGCGGCGCCCCGTTGTCACCGATGAAAAAGATCAGTGTGTTCCGATCGAGTCCGCGCTCGCGCAGCGTTGCCCGCAGGCGTCCGATCCCGTCGTCCATCGCGGCGATCATCGCGAGCGCCTGGCGACGCTCCTTCGGCAAATGGGCTGGCGTCTTGGAGAACCAAGGCTCCGGCGACTCCAACGGCACGTGCGGCGTGTAATACGCGAGATACAGGAAAAACGGATCGCGCTGATGCCGCTCGATGAACGACACCGCGGCGTCCGTCTGCCACACGCAGCGAAACCGGCTGTCGGTCAGCCGCTGTGGCGCATTCGGCAGCTTGTTGCCCTTAAGATCGTGCGACGCGACGAACGAGTTCATCGGCCCGGTGAAGTATTCCTCGAATCCCTGACCCAGCGGCAGGTAGGCCCGGTCCCCCGCCGCATCGCTCCCCGCCTCACCTTTCACGCCATCGCTGCGCGGGGTGGGCTCGAGGTGCCATTTGCCCACTTGACACGAAACATAGCCGGCCGGTTTCAACCGCTCCGCGATGGTGAGCTCTGCGAGCGGAAGCGGACCCTTGAGATTGTCCTCCACGCCAAACCGCTGCTGGTAGCGTCCGGTCATGACGCCGGCGCGCGACGGCACGCATTGCGGCGCACTCACGTAGCCACGCACGCAGCGCACGCCGTCCCGGGCCAACTGATCGAGATGCGGTGTGCGAATGTCCGGATCGGAACCCTGCGAGCCGAGATCTGCCCAGCCGTGATCGTCGGAGTAGATCAGGATGATGTTGGGACGGGTGGCGGCGGGAGCAGCCGACAACGGGAGGGCGGCGCCGACGAACGCGGAGATGAGCGTGAGACGCAGCAGTCGGAGCAGATGACACATGAAGAGGGAGCGGTTGAAAACAATCTGAGATCCCTCCGATGTGGCGGAACCACGGGCCACCGTCGAGGCCGCAGACAAATCCGTTACCAAGGCCCCCACCGCCGCGTCTGTCCCCACATGCCGCGGTTCGCCCTTCTTGTCGCCCTGTTTGTGTTCAGCCTCGCCGCCGCCGCATCCAGAAAACCCGAGGGACCGGAGGTGCTCGTGGTTTCCGACGTCCTGAACGGGCCCGCGGAAAAGCTCCGCCCGACGAAGGAAAATCCCGTTTACTACATTGTCTTGGGTGGCATGGAGCGGACGCTCGGCGACTCGATCGCGGGAGAAAAGATGCCCGACCGCGCCGTGCTCACCCAGGAAATCGAGCGCGCGATGGCTTCGCAGGGCTTCACTCTCACCCGCGTCGGCGGACCGAAACCGTCCATCGCCCTCCTCTTCACCTACGGCAGCGCCAATCTCTCGACCGCGGAGCTCAACGATACCGACGCCACGACCGGCGAAACCACCACCTCGACGATTGCCTTCAACCAACGGGAGATCGCGGCGCTCGTCGGCGCCCTGAAGGCGGACCGCCATCTCCTCATGTCGAGCGAGGCCGATCGCATCAACGAGGCGGCCCGCGAAGACCGGCTCTACATCCTCGTGGCCGCGTTCGACGTCGATGCGATGGTGAAGAAACAGAAGAAGCTGCTCTGGCGCACACGCATCTCGATTTCCTCGCGCCGGCAAAGCCTTCCCGAGTCGATGCGCATCATGCTCGCGAGCGCGGCCCCGTACTTTGCGACCGAGACCGATCTCCCCCGGTTCATCGAGGACGCCGATCGCCGCAAGACCGAGGTAACGATTGGCCCGGCCACCGTGGTGGAGGATGCGGTTCCGGCGGGAGGAAAGCCGCTCGCGCCAGAGAAAAAATAAGGCGACGGGTTCAGCTCTGGCCTGCTCACCCGAACGCCTGCCGCAACATCGCAATGCTCTTCGGCACGGCTACGTCGGGGTCTTCCTTCCCCTCCATCTCCAGCGCCACCCAGCCGTTGTAGCCGACACCGGCCAGCATCCGCGCCACCCGATCGTAGTCGAGATCCAGCGAGTACCACTCGCCGCCTCCGTGGTAGGTCTTCGCCTGCACGTAAACCGTCTTCGCCGCGATGGCCTCCAGCTTCACGTAGGGATCCTCGAGAAAATTTCCCGTGTCCATCAACCCGCCAAGCCAGGGCGACTTCACGTCGTTGAGGATGCGCAGCAATCCCTCCGGCGTGCGGGCGAGCCCCCAATGATTCTCAAGGGCGAGCACGACCCCGCACTCCTCCGCTTTCGGCAGGCACCGCGTAATACCCTCGATGCACCACTTGAACCCCTCTTCCTCCGTGTGTCCCGGCAGCACCGGCTCGATGCCGCGGTTTTTCATCAACTCGTCGAAGCTCTTGGACGTGCCCCAGCGACCGGTGTTAATCCGGATGGAGGGACAGCCGAGTTCATGCGCGATCTCGATGCACTTCTTCGTGTGCTCCACGTTGGCCGTCAGCTCCGCCGCGTCCGGTTGCACGAAACTCTGGTGCGTCGACACGCAACAGATGCTGAGACCGTTCAGAAACGCGTGACGCCGCAACCGGTGGAGGTAGGAGCGCGCCGCGGCGTCGAGCGGGCCCTTTTCCGCGATGTCCATCTGCCGGTGCAAGATGTCGACGCCTTCGACGCCGATCGCCGCCGCCTTGTCCATCACGGTCTGGACTGAGATCTTCGGGTCGCGAAAATGCCAGTACGAGTAAGTCGCGATCGCGAGCCGCGTGCGTTTACGCGGACGTGGACTCGTTGGCGCGCCCGACCCGGAAGACGGCAGCGCGCCCAGCGCGAGGGCGGCGCCCGCCAGGGTGGACGAAGTGAGGAACGAACGGCGGTCAAGAGGCATAAGCGGATAGGGTGGCACCATTCGTATGCGCCCCACCCGCTCATGGAAAGCCCGGACCCACATCAATTGCCGCTGTCAGCCCCGCTCGGTTGGGAAAACGTTGGACTCGCCTGCCACCAATCGTCCGTCTCATCTTTTGGCCATGACCCCCTCGCGCACCACGCCGCTTCGTCTGGCCGGATTGCTAGCCCTCTCGGTCCTTACCGATCATGCCATCGCGCAGTCGGTGACTCCGCCATCACCCGTAGCGCCGCGCGCCGACGAGGCGGTCGTGCTCTCGCCGTTTGAAGTCACGACCAGCAGCGATGTCGGCTACATCGCCACCAATTCGCTCGCGGGCAGCCGGCTCAACGCCTCGCTGAAGGACACGCCCGCCATCATCGACGTTTTCACCAAGGAGTTTCTCATCGACATCGGCGCGACCAACCTTGAGCAGGCGATGGCGTACGCCAACAACAGCCAGACCGACGACGGTGACACGCTCCGCGTCAACAACGGCATCAGCCAGACCGCCGCCGGCAATTCGTTCAACTTCCGCTCGCGCGGCATCCTCGGCAACAGCACGCGCAATTACTTCGAGACACGGCTCGGCACCGATTTCTACAGCACCGAACGCCTCGACGATTCGCGCGGCCCCAACTCCGTGCTCTTCGGCATCGGCTCGGCCGGCGGCATCATCAACAACTCGCCGAAGCGCGCCCAGTTCGGCCAGACGTTCTGGGAAACCCAGCTGCAGACCGGCACCGAGGAACGCGGTCGCGCCACCCTCGATCTCAACCTTCCGCTCTTAAAGCGGAAATTCGCCGCGCGGCTGAACGCCGTCTACGATCACAAGGGCAGCTGGCGCGATTACATCGCGTCCACCCGCCGCGCCGCCACCGTCGCACTCACGTTCCGCCCGTTTGAAAAGACCGAAGTCCGGCTCGACGCCGAGAAGGGCAACGTGCGTGGTACGCTTGGCCGCAACTATCCGGTCGTCGACGGTATCACCCAATGGTGGCGCACCGGCAGCACGATCGCGGCCAGCACCGCCGCAGCCGCGCTCACGGCTGCGCAGACCGCTCTCGGCTACACCCGCCCCCTCACCGCCAATCGCCTGGTCTACGTCGAAAACCAGAACTTCATCCTCAACGCCAACAATGCGTGGTCGACCAGTACGGACGGGGCGTTTGCCCCTTCGATTCTCAACGATCCCGCGCGCGTGCCGTACTCCGCCAACGCCGCCGGCCCCGGCGGCCGCACGCTGCATGATTTTGAGAACATTACCGCGATCGCCGAGCATCGGTTCACGAGCTCGCTCGTGGGCGAAGTGGGCTTCTATCACGAACTCGGCACCTGGACCAATTACGACGTCGGCGGCGACAACGTGACCATCCGCGGCGACCCGAACGGCCTCCTCCGCAATCCTGCCAATTTCCAATCGTTCTCCGGCTTCCGCCCCGCCCTCGACTCCGCCGGCAACCAGATCAATCCCAACGCCGGCGGCACCTACCTCGAAACGCCCTGGCTGCGCCGCGTCGGCCGCACCGCCAGCGACAATTTCCGCGGCACGCTCGCCTACGAGCTCAACGCCGGCCGCTGGGGGCTGCACCGGATGGCCGGCATGGCCCAGCATCAGGTCGAGGACACGATCAACTACACCGACCGCGAGGTCTGGCTCGGCGCGCCCTTCAACACCGAACCAACGAACGACAACAACTCGGTCTGGCGCCGTTACTATATCACCTTGGGTGACGCCGCATCGCAGCGCCTGCCCGATCCGCTCGATCCCGGCACGCTCGCCGTCAACGTCCCAGGCCGCACCGCGCCCGTCTCCAATGGCTGGATTCAACAGGGCGGCACCAAGAGCAAGCGCACGGTCGACAGCCAGATGTTCGCCGTGCAGAGCACCTGGTGGCGAAACCGCATCGTCACAACCCTCGGCTACCGCCGCGACGAACTCAAACAGACGCGCACCACACCCGTGCGCGACACCACGGGCATCTGGGCCGGCAGCGCCGGGATTCAGGTCTTCAACGCCAGTTCGCCCACCTCAAGCTATGATTTTTCCGGGAGCACGACCACCGCGGGCGTCGTGATTCATCCGATCAACGGCCTCTCGGTCTTCGCCAACCGCTCCCGCAACCTCGGCCTGCCCGATTTTTCCCAGCGCGTCGGGGCCGACGGCGGCGTGCCGCCCGCGCCCAAGGGCAACGGCTTCGACACCGGCCTCATGGTCAGCCTGCGCAACGACCGCATCGTCGCGCGCCTGAGTTATTTCACGACCGACGTCACGGATCAGGTCGGCTCCATGGGCGTGAACAATGCATTTGCCCCGCGTTACGATCAGATTCTCTCGATTCTCGATGACCCCAACGGCGACGGTCGCACCACCGACCGGCTTTATACCACCGCGCAAATGGCGAAATACTCGGAGCTCCGTCCCACCGCGCTGGCCAACGCGGACTCCCTCGACAACGCGAACCGCGGCTACGAATTTCGCGTCACAGCCAATGTCGGCGAGAGCCTGCGCTTCATCGTCAACTACTCCTACAACCTCCAGGAGCGCGCCAACGTCTACAAGCGCACCACACTGCTGTTCGACCAGCTCGATCTCTTCGTCGCGGATCTGGTGAAGGCCAACCCAAGTGTCGACGTGCTCAACGCCCGCGGGACGCAGGGCACCACCCTCGCCTCCCTGATCGCCGTCAACCGCTCCGACCTCGACGGGCGCCGGCTCGACTTCGAGGGCGCGTATGGGAATCGCAAGCACAAGGCCAATTTCTTCGCCAACTACACGTTCAAGGATGAGACCTTCAAGGGCTGGTCGGCCGGATTTGGCGGCCGCTACCTGAGCCCGATCGTGGCCGGCCGCATCTCGACCCAACCCGGCCTGCCCCCGCAGGGCTCCGGTTCCAACACCGGCGTGGGCGTCAACGGCGGCATCAAATACGGCGACGACAGCCTCCGGTTCGACGCCATGCTGCACTACCAGATGCGCGGCGCGTTCTTGGGCCGCAACGTGCGCGCGAGCTTCCAGCTCAACGTCCGCAATCTGCTCGACGATCACGACATCGAGGTGCGCCGCCACAAGACCGACGGGCTGACCCTCGATCGCTTCGTTTTCACTGATCCGCGCGACATCCAGCTTTCGACGACGCTGCGGTTCTGAACGCGGCCACGGTGGAAGCAGCGCCATGAAAAAAATCCGCGTTCTCGATTCCCACACCGGCGGCGAACCCACCCGGCTGGTGCTTGAGGGCGGGCCTGATCTCGGCATCGGTCCGCTCGAAGAGCGCGTCGCGCGCTTTCGCGCGGAATTCGACGCATACCGCTCCGCCATCGTCAACGAGCCGCGCGGCTCCGACACGGTCGTCGGCGCCCTTCTCGTCCCGCCGCATCGCGCCGGTTGCGATCTCGGCGTGATTTTTTTCAACAATGTCGGTCCGCTCGGCATGTGCGGCCACGGCACGATCGGCCTCGTCGCCTCGCTCGCCCACCTCGGTCGACTCACTCCGGGTCGAATAAAACTCGATACCCCCGTCGGCGCGGTCGGCGCCGAATTGCACCTGGATGGATCCGTTTCGGTCGAAAACGTGCCGTCTTACCGCAAGGCACACGGCCTCCAGGTCGATGTTCCCGGGCACGGCACCGCAGTCGGCGATGTGGCGTGGGGCGGCAATTGGTTTTTCCTCGTCGGGGAGCACGGCCTTCGCCTCGAACTTGCCGCGCTGGAGGCGCTCACCGAATTTACGTGGCGGGTCCGGCAGGCGATCAACGCGCAGGGGTTTCTCGAGGTGGATCACGTTGAATTGTTTGCGCCCTCGCCGAATCCCGCCGCCCACAGCCGCAATTTTGTCCTCTGTCCTGGCAAGGCTTATGATCGTTCGCCCTGCGGCACGGGCACGAGCGCCAAGCTCGCCTGCCTCGCCGCCGACGGAAAACTCGCCGAGGGCGAGACGTGGATCCAGGAGAGCGTGATCGGCAGCACCTTCACCGGCCGCTACCGCTGGCACGACCGAGCCAAGGGGGAAATCTCGCCGACCATCACCGGCAGCGCTCATGTTTGCGCCGAGGCCACCCTGATCCTCGACGAGCGCGATCCGTTTTGTTGGGGCATCCGCGCGTGAGCCCGACCCGCTCCCAACGCGTCGTCATCTGCGGCGCCGGCATCATCGGCCTCTGTTGCGCCCGCTCCCTGCGCGCTCGCGGCCACGATGTCACCGTGATCGAGCGCGCCCCCGAGGATCGCGACGGCTGCTCGTTTGGAAATGCCGGGATGATCGTGCCGAGCCACTTCATTCCGCTTGCGGCTCCCGGGATGACGACGCTTGCGCTCAAGTGGATGTTCGACGCGAAGAGTCCTTTCTACATCCGCCCGCGCCTGAGCGTCGACCTGATCACCTGGGGCCTGCGCTTCATGCGCGCCGCCAACGCCGACCATGTGACTCGGTCCGCCCCGGTGATTCGCGACCTGAGTCTCGCGAGTCGTGCGCTTTACGAACAGCTCGCCGAAGAGACCGCCAACGACATCGGATTGATCCAGCGCGGTCTGCTGATGCTGTGCAAGACGCAGCACACGCTGGACGACGAAGCCGGCGTCGCCACCCGCGCCCGCGAACTCGGCCTGCCCGCCGAGGTGGTGTCGGCCGCCCGCGCGGCGGAGATTGATCCCGACGTGCGGATGGACATCGCCGGCGCAATTTATTTCCCACTCGACTGCCATCTCACGCCCCAATGCCTCATGCCCTCGTTGCTCCGCCTCGCGCGGGCGGCCGGCGTGAAATTTCAATGGTCGACCGAAGTCACTGGCTGGCGCACGGCCGGTCGTCGCGTGGCGGCCGTACGGACCACCGCCGGCGAGCTCGAGGCCGATGAATTTGTCCTCGCGGGCGGCTCGTGGTCACCGAAGACGGTGCGTTCCCTCGGCCTCACGTTGCCCATGCAGGCCGGCAAGGGCTACAGCGTCACCCTGCCGCGCCCACGGCAATTGCCGCGGCTCTGCTCCATCTTCACCGAGGCACGTGTCGCCGTCACCCCGATGGGGAGCGCGTTGCGCGTGGGCGGGACGATGGAGCTCAGCGGCATGGATGAGTCCATCCAAAGCGAACGCGTCGCCGGCATCACCGAAGCGGTGCCGCGCTATTTTCCGGATTTTTCCGCGGCGGATTTCCGCGACCTCCCGGTCTGGCGCGGGTTGAGGCCGTGCGCGCCGGATGGCATGCCCTACATCGGACGTTTCGCCCGTCACGAAAATCTTTGCGCGGCCACGGGCCATGCGATGATGGGGCTAAGCCTCGCGCCGATCACGGGCCAGCTCGTCGCGGAGATCCTTTCCGGCGAAAAACCGTCGATTGCCATCGATTCCCTCCGACCCGACCGCTTTTCCTCCCTCCCATGACCATGAACTGGACCGGCGTTCTCCCCGCCATCACGACCAACCTGCGCGCCAATGGCGCCATCGATCATCCTGCGCTGGCAAAACATTGCCGTTGGATGATCGAAAGCGGCTGCCGTGGCATCATCTGCTGCGGCTCGCTCGGCGAATCAGCCACCCTTTCCTTCGAGGAAAAAATCAGCGTTGTCCAAACGTGCGT
The DNA here is from genome assembly GCA_947474365.1 of Opitutia bacterium. Taxonomy (GTDB): domain Bacteria; phylum Verrucomicrobiota; class Verrucomicrobiia; order Opitutales; family Opitutaceae; genus ER46. The sequence continues at coordinate 20,086 of CANJIU010000041.1, forward strand.
GCGCGCAGTCGGCGCCCGCGCGCCGGTCGTCATCGGCGTGGCGGCGCTGAGCACCGCAGAGGCCGTCGCGCTCGCCCGCGCCGCGGCCAAGGCGGGCGCCTCAGGTCTGATGGTGCTGCCACCGTACGCGTACAGCACGGACTGGCAGGAGATGAAAGCCCATGTCGCCGCCGTGTTTCGCGCCACGCGCCTGCCGTGCATGCTCTACAACAACCCGATCGCGTACAAAACCGATTTCCTACCCGCACACATCGCCGAACTGGCGGCGGAGCATCCGAATCTCGCCGCCGTCAAGGAATCGACTGGCGACACCCGCCGTCTCACCGCGCTCCGTGCGATTCTCGGACGACGGCTCGCGCTGCTCGTCGGCATGGATGACGCCATTGTCGAGGGCATCCGCAACGGCGCCGAAGGCTGGGTCGCCGGCCTCGTCAACGCGTTTCCCGTCGAGTCTGTCGCGCTCTTCGACGCCGCCGTGGCCGGCGAAAATGCCCGGGCCGACGCACTGTACCGCTGGTTCCTCCCGTTGCTACGACTCGATACGGTGCCAAAATTTGTCCAGCTGATCAAACTCGTGCAGGCGGAAACCCGCACCGGCGCCGCCACAGTGCGCGCCCCCCGGCTTGAGGTCACCGGCGCCGAGCGTGCCGCGGCGCTGAAGGTGTTGCGCACCGCGCTCCGCACCCGACCGAAACCGGTTTGAGCCTGCCTGCCTATCGCGGTGGACGCCGGCCTCACGCCGCCCATCGCCGCCAGACCTGATAGACGGGAAACCCGGCCGCGACCAAGGCGACACCCCACAGCGGCGCAAAGTCGCCCTGTGAGCACGCACTCCACAACAACGCGGTCAAACCGAGCCCCGTCCCACCGACGAAGATCGCGGGCACGACGGGATATCCGGGTGTCCGATACGGCCGCCGCGCATCCGCCATTGTGCGCCGAAGCACAAAAATCGCCCCAACGCCGAACACGAGCGCCAGCCACTCCACCATCACGAAATAGGCGGTCAGCCGGTCAAAAAGCCGCAACGGCCGCGCCGGATCGCGCAGCACCAGGATGAGAACGACGGCGATCAGGCCCTGGATCAAAATCGAAACATAAGGAGTCGCCCGGGTCGGGTGCGCCCGGCCGAGCCAGGAAAAGGAAAGACCATCCCGCCCGAGCGCGTAGGCGACGCGCGCCTTGGTCATGATCACGCCGTTCAGGGAACCAAAAACGCTCGCGAGAATGCACGCTCCCATGACCGACGCCGCCAACGGTCCCGCCAACACTCGAACGGCCTCCTTCGCCACCACCGTGCCCGGCATCGCCGCCAGCGGAATCAGGTAGAGATAGGCAAGATTGGCCGAGAGATAGAGGCCGATCGTTGTGCCCGTGCCGACGAAGATAATCCGCGTCAAATTGCGTTCCGGGTCCTTCAATTCCCCTGCCATGAAGCCGATGTAGACCCAGCCGTTATAGGTAAACAGGACTGACTTGACCGCGGCCGCCCACCCTCCGCCGCCCTCGATCGGCGCGGACGCCACGACCCAGCGAGAAACATCTCCCGCTCCGGAGAAAAGGGTCGCAATCGCCACGGTCAAAAGCGCGCCGACCTTGATGACCGCAAAAACGTTTTGGATCGAGGCGCCAAGCCGGACACCGACGATGTTGGCCGCCGACAAGGCCACGACCGCCGCAATCGCAATGAGGGGAATTCCCCAGGGATAATCGGCGGAGGTCAGGCCGGCCATCCCGAGCCCGAGTTCGCCGAGAAACACCGCCAGCGCCGCCATGCCACTTGGGATGGCCGCCACCAAGTAGAGCCAACCAAAGACAAAGGCCGCGCCGTCGCCAAACGCGGCGCGCAAATAGACATACATGCCGCCCGTCTTGGGCAGCATCGTCGCCAGTTCGGCAAGCGTCAGCGCCCCACAGAGGCAGACCACGCCGAAGAAAACCCACAACCCGAGGATGACAACCGGATTGGGCAACACCGCGGCAATCGAAGCCGGCGTGCGGAAGATGCCGCCCCCGATCATCGTACCCGTCAGGAGCGCAACGCCGCTCCAAAATCCAATCGAAGGCCTGACTTCAGGGGTGGATGGCATCCGGCTCATCGCCAGCGACCACACACCCCGAGTCGGAGCCTGTCCAGACCGAAGCCGAAAATTACTGGTTCTTCTTCTTCCGCTTCTTCGGCGTCTCGTCCTGGCCCGTGGTGCCGTATTCTTCCTTGGTCAGCTTGCCGTTATTGTCCTTGTCGAGGGACGCGAACTTGGACTTGGCACCGTCCTCGCCGAGCTTCTCCTTAAACGCCGCGATGAACTCGGCCTGCGTAACCGAAGCGTCGCCATCCTTGTCAGCGACTTCGAACGTGATCGCGGCGGAGTCGTTTTTCTTGCGGTTCCCCTTGGCTGCGAAGGCGGCGATGGGCAAAGCAACGGTGGCTACAAGTGCGGACAGGAGGAGGCGTTTGGACAGTTTCATGCTGATGGGGGATTGAGAACGTCGTGAATTCGACGTCCTGCCTAGACGGTGGGGCGATGATTTGGTTTCATATCATTTAAACTGGGCGGAGCACCACACCGCTGGGGACCGAATTCCTGCTCAGAGAACGGCGGGGAGGAGCGGTGGCGCCGGCGGCCTGGGCGGTACCGGCAGCACAATGCCACGAGGCCGGATGATCCGGGTCTCAGCACCCTTGAAATCGCCATCGGTCCGGAAGCTCAGGTCGTGCATGCCCTCGAGTTTTTCCAATCGGGCCCGCACCATTGGCGGCATCGCTGCGCGTTCCTCGGCCGTCGTCACCGGTCCGGAGAAAACGGCCTCGCCCTTCGGGCCGTTCACGACCAGCGATTTCACACCGCCCTTAATCGTGAGTTCGAGGGAGCCTTCGTCGTCTGAATAGACCAGATTGCCGTTGCCTGTGTTGATGCTCATCGCACGCATGCCCGTGCCTCCACTATGGTCGATGCGGATGCGGGCGCTCGATGGGACGATTCCGTGCGGGCCGTCCGGAGCGGGACGCGCCCGCTGCAACAGGGAGAGAACCCGATCCCATTCCTCGCGGCGTTCAAGCCCATCCGGACCATGGGCCATGATTTCGGCTCGAATCTCGGGGGAAATGCTGAACGGAAGACCATCGCTCCCGGGCAACGGCTGATCAACCGTAGCCACCTTCGGCACCTCCTGTTTGCCCAACGTGATCGTGGCGGTCGATTTCTGTCCGCCACGCAGGTAAGTGAGGGTGACCTCCTCGCCTTCCTTTCGATTCCGGATGAGCACCGCGAGTTGGCGCGTCTCGATGAGAATTTGCTCGTCGAGCTTCAACAGGATGTCGTGCACCGCCAAGACCTTCACAGCGGGACTGTCCGGGACGAGGTGATTCACCACGAGACCTGTGCCACGAGGCAGCCCGAGCTGGGAAGCCGTCGTCGCCGAGACAGAAGCTGTCTCCACCCCGAGGAAGGCAACGGTCTCCATCTCGACCTTTCGCTTCTCGGCGCCTGACGTGGTGACGCGACGCTCGCGCCCCGGCAGCGACAGCACGCGCACCTCGCGTTTTTCCTCCTTCGGAGCAGGAGCGGGTTCAGCGGCGCGCAGTGACGGTTGCACGGCGACGAGCGCCGTGGTGATCGAGAGAAGGCAATGGATGGTGATTTTCATGGGAAAATTCTCGGTGGGGGAGTTATTGGAAAGAGATCGGGACGACTCGCACCTCTTCGCGGGGTACGGTCCAAACGAGCGAGGCGTTGGTCCGCGGATTTTTCCAGGTGATGGTATCGACAAAATGCAATCGCTCGCGCCGGGCCTCAGTGCCGTCTGCGAGCGTGACCAACCCCTCGTCGCGGGCGGAAACGAGCACGTTTTCCGCGGCGATGGGTTTCATTTCCATCGGTGAGTCGGCGACGACGCGGGTCGGGGAAGTCACGAGCGCGGCCGGCATACCCGCCCCGGACTTCGAGGGCGAATGGAAGAACACCGTCCAAGCCACGGCGACGGCAGCCGCAGCGGGCAAGGCGGCGATCCAAAACCACGGGGCAGACGTCGCGGTTCGCCCGGCGGGCCTTTCCCGCAACTGGCATTCGATGCGCGAGAGCAGCGCGGGCGACGGTGCGGAGGGACGCAGCCGTTTCAATTCCGCTTCGAGGTCCAAAAATTCGTCATCCATGGCAATCGGCTGAGGTTAGTTCACGACGCAGGGCGGCAAGGGCGTACCGATAGCGCGACGCGGCGGTGTTGGGCGACAGGTTGAGCTCTCGGGCAATCTGATCGAACGTGAGTTCGCCCCAGATTTTGAGCACGAGCACCTCCCGCTGCTCGGCGGGAATTCTGTGCATCGCCTCCTCGATCGCGGCGCGACGCTCGTCGTCCTCCAGTGAGACTTGAAAACAGGCGACCGTTTCTGCGGCCCCATCGACGTGTCTCTCCTCGCGAGCGGTACGGCGATCCTCCCGCCGCACCAGATCGAAGGCCGCACGTCGCGCCGACGTAACGAGAAGCGCCATCGGTTCGCCGGGAAGATCGCGCTGATGGCGCCAGAATCGGATGAAGGCCTCCTGGACCACGTCTTCGGCATCGGCATGGGAACGCGTCCATTGGCGGGCGCAGAGGAGCAGTTTCGGGCCGAAAAGCTGAAACCAGTTCTTCCAGGTGTCATGATTGGGCGGTTCCTCCATGTTCAGGAGTTTCGTGGTGTTTGCCTTGAGAGCGTCACGACCGTGCGACTTTGTTCACGGTGCCCCGATTTTATCTGCCAAGCCGGCCACAATGTCCGGCCAATAAAAAGGGGCCCGGATTGCTCCGGGCCCCTGTTACAAGCTAACCGCTTTGGACGCTTTTAGCTGCGTCCGAAGAGCCGCTTCCAGCTGATGCGGTACTCCAAGCCGGCAACGAACAGCAGTGCGATCACGCTGGCGTAGCCAATCAGGGACTCCGCGTTAACTGAGGAACGGAAAGAAAGCACGAGAGCGGCAACAGCGATGAGGCTGACGGGGACCGCAACTAACAGGATGTTCTTGTTCATAGTTTTATATCTTTTGCTGAACCTTCTCGGTTCAACGACGCCGACTATACCGGAGAATCACAATAGTTGAAATCGCACCTTCCTATCTCTATCATAGGTTTATTCTATGGAATTACACCAACTGAGGTACTTCGTGGCGGTGGCCGAGACGGAAAACTTCACGCGAGCGGCGGAACGTTCGCACGTATCGCAGCCGTCACTCAGCCAGCAGATCCTCAACTTGGAGAGCGAGATAGGACATAAACTCTTCCATCGACTCGGCCGCAAAGCCGTCGTCACCGAAGCCGGTGTGGCCTTCCTGGAACGCGCACGGCGAATCCTCTTCGAAGTCGAAAACGCCGCCAAGGAGCTCGGGGATCATCCCAGTTTGGGTCGCCGGATTACGGTCGGAGCGGTGCAGACCGTGATGCCGTACCTGCTTACGCCCCTGATCGCCGAGCTGCACACCTCGCATCCGAACCTGCTGATTGACGCGCGCGAAGACTTTCGGGCGAACCTGCTCCGCGGGGTCATCGAGGGAGATTTGGACATGGCGATCGTCCCGTTACCGGTGAAGGACCATCGCATTTCGATCGAGCCGCTCCTGATGGAACCGCTGCTTCTCGTCGTCGGAAAGACCCATCCCATCGCGTCCCGAACCGAGATCAGTCTCAACGACCTCTCGGACGAAACCTTCGCTTCTCTCGGAGACGCGAGTGCGCTTGCCACGCAGATTCGCACGTTTTTTGGCGATCAGAAGCTGCAGCCTCGAATCGGCATCCACTGCGCGCAAGTGGCAACGTTGAAGCAGTTCGTGGCCGCGGGCTTGGGCATCTCAATTCTTCCGCAACTTGCGAGAATGGCGGATGACCGGGAAACACTCACCTATCTCCGGCTAACCGGGAGCGCACCGACGCGCGAGTTGGTCGTGATCCGACACCTGCAGCGCTATCAGAGCCGCGGAGCGGAGCAGTTTCTGTCCGTGCTGCGTGAACACGTCCGGCTGCGAAATGAAGCGGTGACTGCCGTACCCGTCTGACGGTTGCGCTTTGCACAAAAAGGCCAACGCTCGTTCCTTCATGCCGCACAGTGGAAAACATCACGCGCTCTCGCCGGGGCGCGAACGCGCGACACTCCTGACGTTGGGAGCGCTGCAGTTCACGCACATCCTTGATTTCATGATCATGATGCCCCTGGGTGCGCAGTTGATGACGGTGTTCCAGATCACGCCGGCGCAATTCACGCATCTGGTCGCATCGTACGGACTCGCCGCCGCGGTCAGCGGATTCGCCGGCGGCTTTATTCTCGACCGGTACGATCGCAAGCGGTCGCTGGTTATTCTCTATGCCGGCTTCGGTCTGGCGACGCTCGCCTGCGGTCTGGCGCCGACGCACCACGCCCTGCTGCTTGCGCGCATCGCCGCGGGCGCGTTTGGCGGATTGGCAGGCTCGATGGTAAACGCGATGATCGGTGATGTGATTCCCCCGATCCGACGCGGTCGGGCGATGAGCATCGTGATGGCGTCGTTTCCCGTCGCCTCGGTGCTTGGCGTGCCAATCGGGCTGGTACTGGCCGGCAAGTTTGGGTGGCATGCGCCCTTCTTTCTCCTCGGCGGCTGCGCCGGGGTGATCCTGATCCTTGCAACCCTAGCGCTGCCCCACATCAAGACCGCAGTGATCGACCACCAACCCGTGCAGCAGATGCGGGAGATTCTCACCGACGGGGTCCATCTGCGGGCGTTCGCGCTCGGCGCCATGCTGGTAATGGCTGGCGGGGTGTTGATTCCTTTTATCGCACCGTCGTTCATTGCCAATGTCGGGCTCGACGAAAAGATCCAGTTGCCGATCACCTACATGGTCGGCGGCTTGGCGACCGCGCTCACGACGCCGATTGTCGGCTGGCTGAGCGATCACATGGACCGGCTGAAGCTTCTCGGGATCATGTCGGCCGGGGCCGTCGCCGTGGTGCTCGTGATCAGCCATATGGGGCTTTCGTCGGTCGGGTTCGCCTCATTGATGATGGCGCTTTTCATGGTGACGATGTCGGGGCGTTTTGCCCCGGCGATGACGATGATCACCAGCGCCGTTGGAGCGCGATATCGCGGAGGATTCATGAGTGTTAACGCCGCCCTGCAACAAGCCGCGAGTGCGGGGGCGAGCATGCTCGCGGGGCTCTTTGTGACTCGTACCGCCACCGGGCAGCTCGCCGGCATGCCCGCGCTGGGCTACGCATCGATTGCGTTCTTCGTCCTGACCGTGGTGCTGGCCGCGGAACTCCGATCCGCTGCGCCGCACGTGGCGATTCCAACAGCCAAGCCCCCACTCGCCCCGCCTCCGGCTGAAGCGACCGTTTGAGGCACCGTCCCCGATGAAAACCGATTCACCTCAGGCGTCCGTCAACCCCACGCCGGCCAACCTGCACCGCCCGGAATTGTTGGCCCCGGCGGGTGATTGGGAATGTGTCCGGGCGGCGGTCGAAAATGGCGCTGACGCGATCTATTTCGGCCTTGAGCGCTTCAACGCCCGGATGAGGGCAAAAAACTTCACCCAGGCGGATCTCCCGGCGTTGATGGAGTTCCTGCATCGGCGCGGCGTGCGCGGCTACGTGACGTTCAACACCCTGGTGTTTGCGAACGAACTTGCTCCGGCCGAGGACTACCTCCGCACGATCATCGCCGCCGGCGTAGATGCGGCGATTGTTCAGGACATCGGAATCTGCGGGATGATCCGCGCGCTCTCGCCGGATTTCCCCATTCATTGCTCAACGCAGATGACGATCACGAGTTCGGCCGGCGTGGACTTCGCGCGTGGGCTCGGAGCCCAGCTCGTCGTCCTCGCCCGGGAAAACTCCATCGCGGAAATCGAGAAGATGCGCGCGGCCCAAGCAACGAACGCCACCGAGCTGCCGCTCGAAGTGTTTGTGCACGGCGCACTCTGCGTCGCCTATTCCGGCCAGTGCCTCACAAGTGAGTCGCTCGGCGGTCGCTCCGCCAATCGCGGCGAATGCGCCCAGGCGTGCCGGCTGCCCTACGATCTCATTTCCGACGGTCAAAAGGTCGATCTCGGCGACCGGCGTTATTTGCTGAGCCCGCAGGATCTCGCCGGCATCGAAGTGCTGCCGGATCTCGTGCGCGCCGGAGTATCTTCACTCAAGATCGAAGGACGGCTCAAGTCTCCCGAGTACGTCGCCAGCATCACGCGGGTGTATCGCAAGGCGCTGGACGAAATCTGTGGAGCCGCGAGCCTGGAAGCGAAATCCCAGGGCCAGAAAGATCTCGGCGGATCGGCTTCTCCCGCTCCGGACACGCGACTCCCCTCGTTTGGCCCGTCGGCCTCGCACTATGAGTTGCAGATGGCGTTTTCCCGGGGGCTTTACACGGGATGGTTTCGAGGGATCGACAATCAAGCGCTGGCACATGCGCGGTTTGGGACGAAGCGAGGCGTTTTCCTCGGCAAAGTCGCTCACGTGGCGCACGAAACAGTGTCGGTCGATCTGGTCGCACCGCTGAAACCTGGGGACGGCATCGTCTTCGACGACGGCAAGCCGGATGAACGCGAACAGGGCGGCCGGGTTTACCAAGTTGAACCCAAGTCCGGACCCGCGGGCGAAACCAACCTCCGCTTCGGCCAAGGCGACATCGACTGGCGGCGCGTGCGCAAGGGGCAATTGATTTGGAAGACCAACGACCCGGCACTCGATCGCGACCTCCGCGCCACGTTTGAAGGGGAACGCATCCGGTTTCAGCGCCCGATCTCACTCGAGGTACACGGTCACGCCGGCGCCCCAATGACGCTGATTGCCAACGATGGCGACGGGCATGTCGTGCAGGTCGACTCGACGATCCCGCTCGCGACCGCCGAAAAGCAACCGCTGACCACAGAGCGTCTTCGCGAACAGCTGGGAAGGCTGGGAAGCACGCCATTCCGTCTCGGCGAGATGAAATCTCTCCTCGCCGCAAACCTGATCCTTCCTCTCAGCGAGTTGAACCGGCTGCGACGCGACGTCGTCACCGCCCTCGAACGGCAACGCGCACAGCCGCGACGGTGGCAGCTAAATCCAGGCCCGGTTAGCCTTCCGTCCGGCCCCGGCGCCACCCACGCAGCCAAGACGATCTCTGCGCCCGAGCTCATCGCGGTCATCCGTTTGTTGGAACAGCTGGATGCCGCCTGGAACGCCGGCGCCCGAACCATCTACTGCGAATTCGAGAATCCGAAGCACTACCGCGACGCCGTCGCCCGCTTCCGCCAGCTCCAAAGCGCCGCAGACTCGCCCCCCAACGATCAGCCCGCCGCATCCAGCATCTGGGTCGCCCCGCCGCGCATCTTCAAACCCGGGGAAGAATGGATCTTGAAACAAGTCCGCTCGTCCGAAGCGGACGGTTATCTGATTCGCAACTACGATCACCTTGCCTACTTCGCCGCGGATCGGAAGCGCGGTGATTTTTCGCTCAACGTCGCGAACCCTTGGACGGCGCATTACTTCCGTTCGCGCTACGGGTTGGATCGCGTCACGGCGAGTTACGACCTCAACATCGGGCAACTCGAAGCGCTGCTGCGCAGTGCACCACCCGAGGAATTCGACATCACGATCCATCAGCACATGCCGATGTTTCACATGGAGCATTGCGTGTTTTGCGCCTTTCTCTCTTCCGGCAAGGACTATCGGGATTGCGGGCGCCCCTGCGACACCCACCGTGTCGCCCTGCGCGACCGGGTCGGGGCCGAGCTGCCGCTCAAGGCGGACGCCGGGTGCCGCAACACGGTGTTCAACAACCGGGCGCAGACCGGTGCGGAGTATGCCGGGCGTCTGCTGGAACTCGGCGCCCGCAGCTTCCGCGTGGAGTTCGTCAACGAGCCAGCCAGCGAGGTCGAGCACACGCTCTCCCGTTACGGTCAGCTCCTGCGCGGCGAAATCACTGGCGCGGAGCTTTGGCGGGAACTGAAACTGCTGAACCAGCTCGGAGTCACCCGTGGCCAAATCGACACCGCGCCCCAAATCATCGCCCGGAAAGCATAAGTGCGTTCCCCTCCATCCTGAGAAAAACAAGGCGGGGCCGCTTGCGCGGCTCCGCCAGGTCCAGCTTCAACATCACAATTCGGTCAGAAGTCCGGCGCGAATCGTTCGGCAGGGTTGACCACGCCGCCTCCACGAGGTTCCGTTCCTATCCGGCTTTCGACCCAATCGCCACCCCTTTGCCCCGGCCGATTTTCTGTTGTCGAACTCGCCAACAAAACCCTTTAACCCCTCCCTCTACCCTGCATGTCGACCAACGCTCCTGTCACGCCCTCCACTCCGACTCCGGTCGCCGGCAAGCTCACTGATCTCGAAATCAAGGACGCCTTCCTGATTTTCGAATCCGTCTGGCAGGATCTTGAGGCCGACTTCGGCCGCGAAAACCTCCGCTTCCCGAAGGAGATCATCTTGCTCGGCGGTGCACCCGGCGCGGGCAAGGGCACCAATACGAAGTTTATCACCAAGACCCGCGGCCTGACCTGTGACCCCGTGGTGATCAGCGCCCTGCTCGACTCGCCGGAAGCCCAGACGTTGAAAAATGCCGGCAACATGGTTGGCGACCGCGAGGTGGTCGGACTGCTTTTGCGTCAGCTCCTGCGCAGCGAATACCGCGACGGGGTCATCCTCGACGGCTTTCCGCGCACCAAGGTGCAGGTCGAGTGTTTGAAGCTGCTGGTCGACAAGATGCACTCACTCCGCCGCGAATTCTATAATTCGACCCTGAGCATTCATTTTCGCCAGCCGACGATTCACATCATGGTGCTGTTCGTCGACGAAAAGGAGTCGATCGCCCGCCAGCTCAAGCGCGGGCGCGAGACCAAACTGCACAACGAGGAAGTTGAGCGCACCGGCATCGGCGAGCTGCTCGAAGATCGGCCGACCGACCACGACGAATCACTCGCCCGCCGACGGTACCGCGTGTTCAAGGAACAGACGTGGGACGCGCTGCAGTCGCTGAAGGAGATCTTTCATTATCATTTCATCAACGCACAGGGCCCGATCGACGAGGTTGAGCAGAACATCCTCCGGGAGCTGGAATACCAAAGCACCCTCGAACTCGACCCGCGCACCGTGGATCGCCTGCGCGGCGTGCCGGTCGCCGGCGAGATCATCGTCCACGCCCGGCAGGAGCTGGTGAAGCGCCTCGACAGCTACGAACTTGAACACGGGGAACTGTTCGCGCAGGTCGTCGGCTTCATCGAAAAAAAGGTCATCCCCATCGTGATTCGCCATGCGATTTCCGGCGTCGCGCAAATCAACGCCGAGGAGAAGGTGCTGGAGGATCCGATGGCGCTCGCGATGTTGATCGACGTGTTTTCCGAGCGCGGCTACCACGCCGTCGTCGATCTGCACAAAATCGAGGTCCCGGAGAAATTCGACCTTGAGACCGGGATGATCAAATGCCGGATGAAGAAGGTGTTTCGGATCCAGATTCGCTTCCAAGGCTCGGAGATCCGGCGCGGTTAGGTTTTGCCCGCCAAAACGTCACTCGTGCCGCAGGGCCTCGATGGGATCGAGGGCGGCTGCCTTCCACGCGGGATAGAATCCGAATCCAACCCCGATGGCCGTGCACACGAGCAGGCCCGCCATCGCCCAGCCCAGGGGAAACACCGGCGTGGCGTTGAGCAGCTTCGCCCCGATGTTGCCCCCGATGATTCCGACCACGATTCCCGCCAGTCCCCCAACCAGCGACAGGGAGACCGCCTCGATCAGGAATTGCATGAGAATGTTGCGCTTCCGCGCCCCGATGCTCTTCCGGATGCCGATCTCCTTGGTCCGCTCGGTGACGCTCACCAGCATGATGTTCATCACACCCACGCCCGACGCGATCAACGCGATCGCGCTGATCACAAATGCCCCAATGGCCACGACTCCGGCGATGCTGTTGAACGCCTCGATCAACGAGTCGTTGGTGAAGACCTCGAAATCGTTGGCGTCCTCGGGATCGAGCCCGCGGACCAGCCGCATCATGCCGACCGCGGTTTCCTGCGTTTCAATCAGCAGGGCCTGGTTCGGGGCCTGGACGTTGATGCCGATTGACCGACCGGCACGGCCGTAGGTCGCAAGCATCTTGGTGATGGGGCAGATGGTCACGTTGTCCTGGCTCTGGCCCAGCGTCGTTCCCCGCGAGGAAAGTACCCCGACCACGAGATAATTTTGCCGATCGATTCGCACGATGTGCCCGAGGGCCTCCTCATTCGGGAACAGGCGCTCGACGACGTCGGTGCCCAGGAGCACCACCGCGCGTCCAAACTCCACGTCCTCCGCGCTGAGGTTGCGGCCGGTCGCCACCTCGTAGTTACGGCTGGCAACCGTATTTTCATCTCCGCCGTACATAACCACGCTGGGGTTTGTCTGCCGTTCGAGGTAGGATGCCCGCAGTCCTCCAGAGCGGAGTTGCAAGCTGACCTCGCCCGCCTCACCCATCAATTCCTTGAACCGCGTCGCCTCCGCAAACGTGACGTCGCGGCGGTTGCCAAGCCGCAGGCGCGGATCGCTGAAGCTGACCGCCGGGTATTTCGTGAACTGAAAACTGTTCGCCCCGAGCACATTCAGGCCCGACTCGATTGAGTCACGGAGACCCGCGATCACCGTCATGACGCCAATGACCGAAAAAACGCCCACCGCGATGCCGAGCATCGTTAGTCCGGAGCGCAGCTTGTTCGCCGAGAGCGAAACGAGGGCCAGGCGAAATGTCTCGATGAGGTTCATTCGTAGCGCAGCGCCTCGACGGGATCCAGTTTACTGGCGGACCACGCCGGCGCGAAACCGCTGAAAATCCCGGTGAACACCGAAACTCCGAGTCCGGTGAGCACCAGGCCGGCGGAAAAGACCAACGGAAACGAAGGCGCGAAGACACTCACCAGCTGCGAAAGGCCGGCCGCCAGTGCAAGGCCGCCCACCCCGCCCACCAAGCAGATCGCCACCGCCTCGATCAGAAATTGCAGCAGAATCGTGCGCCGCCGCGCTCCGAGCGCCTTGCGGGTACCGATCTCCTTGGTGCGCTCCTTCACGCTGACATAGGTGATGTTCATGATGCCGATGGCGCCCACGAAGAGCGCGAGCCCCGTGATGAACAGCCCGGCGAGTGCGATACCGTTCTTGATCGGATCGATGCGCTCCCGAATCGTCCCCACTTCGTTAAGCGCAAAGTCATCGGCCTGTTCGGGAGCCAGCTGTCGCAGGCGGCGCACCAGTCCGCGCAACTCGTCCTTCGCCTCCTCCATCCGCTTCACGTCCACCTGCACCTGGATGTCGCTGTCTTGGCTGGAACGCGAGAAACGGCGGAAGGCGCCAAGCGGAATCACCATCATCGAATCCCAGCTGAACGCCCCGAAGAAACTGCCCTGCCGGGCCACCACGCCCACGATCTTGAAATTCTGATCCCGGACCCGGATCGTCTGCCCGATCGCCGACTCGGAGGGAAAGAGGGCGTTCGCGACATCGTAGCCGATGACCGCGACGTTGGCTCCCGCATGGGATTCGAATTCGCTGAAGAACCGCCCGGCGGTGACGTCCGACCTGACGATCCGCGCATAGTCGGCCGACGTGCCAAAGGTCATGATGTTACGCAGACGGTTGTCGCCGCGGTTGATGTTGAAAAACCACTGCGCATACGGCACCGCCACCTTCAGCGCGGAGTTCGGCGTCGCGTCGATCCACTCGTTGATCTGCGCCACATACTCGGAACGGATCGAACGTCGATTGCGAAACTTCGCCCAGTCATTCCGCTCGCGCCACGGGAATTTGCTCACGTAGACAATGTCGTCACCGAAGCCCGCGAGGCTCCGATCCACTCCTGCATCAATGCCGTTGATCGCCGTGCCCATGAGGGTGACGGCGACGATGCCGATGATCACCCCGAGCGCGGTGAGTGTCGACCGCAGCTTGTTCGCCTGGATCTGCGCAGCCGCGATGCGGATCGACTCGAAGAGTTCGTAAGCGAGGCGGCGCATACGGGCTAGTGATGCTTCACGATTGCCAGATCGCGCCAGAACCCGGCACCGGGCCGGAACGCGGATCGACGATCGAAGGTCGCAAGGAGCAGGGCCTCAGTTCGCCGGACCGTCGGCTTCAATGAGCCCGTCGCGCAAGCGGACAATCCGGCGGGCATGGCGCGCGATGTCCTCCTCGTGCGTGACGACGATGAGCGTGTTGCCCTGGGCGTAGAGCTGCTCGAAGAGGTTCATGATCTCAACTCCCGTCTTGGAATCGAGGTTTCCGGTCGGCTCATCGGCGAGGATGATCGAAGGGCGGGTGACGAGGGCTCGGGCGATGGCCACGCGCTGGCGCTGTCCGCCGGAAAGCTCATTCGGGCGGTGATGAACGCGATCGCCGAGGGCGACATTCTCCAATGCCTCGCGTGCGCGCTCCAGCCGCGCCTGCTTTGGGAGGCCGGCGTAAATCAAGGGAAGCTCGACGTTGTGCAGCGCGTTCGAACGCGGCAGCAGGTTGAACGTCTGAAACACGAACCCGATCTCCCGGTTCCGAATGTCGGCCAGTTCATCATCGCTCATGCTCGCGACGTCCTTGCCGCTGAATTCATACCGGCCGTCGGACGGCGTATCGAGGCACCCCAGCATGTTCATCAGCGTCGACTTTCCCGACCCGGACGGCCCCATGATGGCGAGGTATTCGTTGCGGCGGATCTGCAACGTCACACCCCGGAGCGCGTGGACGGTTTCAGAACCCATTTTGTAGAGCTTGGTGACACCCTCGATGTCGATGACCAGCGGACCGGCGGGCCGAACCGTGCGCGATTTGAGGGAGGCGGCGGTGGGAGGAGGAGGCGTCATGCTGGAAGATTATTGGGGAGGGATTGGAGTGTCCGGGGCGCCCCGAGGCCGGCCCCATCTTAACGCTCACTTCTTTTCTTCATCCTTTTTCTTCGGCTTTTCGAACCGAATCTTTGAACCGTCCTTGAGCAGGCGAGTGACGGTGCTGAACGGTCCGCTCACGACCTCGTCCCCTTCCTTCACGCCCGACTTGATCTCCATGTGAGTGGTGTCACCGATCCCTGTCTCCACCGGGACTTTTTTGACCGTGTCACCCGTCCGGACAAAGACGACCCGCTGCAGCACCTCGCGATCCGATCGTTCCATTTCGCGCTGCTTCTTCGCGTTGACGGCATTGGCCGCGCCGTCTCCCTGCGTTTCCTTCGCCTTCTGCTCCCGCTCGGAGGCCAGTTGCTCAACCGTGCGACTGCCTTCCCGACTGCGCACGGTCACGGCCTGGATCGGCACCGCCACCACATTTTCGATCGTCTTGGTTTCGACGTCGACATTGGCGCTCATCCCGGGCCGCAGGGGAACGTCCTTGTCGGTGATGCGGATCTTGACGAGAAAGTTGGTGACTTCGTCCTGCGTGTTGGCCCCGGTCACTTTCGCGGCCGCGGCGATCTCCTTGACGATTCCGCTGAATTTCCGGCCCGGGTAGGCATCAATCGCGATGCGCGTGCGATCACCAACCTTCACGTTGACGATATCGTTCTCGTTAATGTTCACGCGCACCTCCATCATGTTGAGGTCCGCGATCCGCATGATGTCGGCTCCGCCATACTGGCCGGTGCCGGCAACCCGCTCCCCGACCTCGCTGGTGCGGGAGGTCACAGTGCCGTCAACGGGAGAGTAAATGGTCGCCTTGGTCAGCTGGTCGCGCATCTGACTGAGAAGGCCATCGGTGCGGGTGATGTTGGCCAGGGCGCTCTCATACCCAGCCTGCGCGCCCTCGAAGGCATTTCGAACGGCGGTGAGATCGGAGTCGGAGATGAGCTGCTTGCGGTGCAGCTCGATGGTGCGCTTCAAATCCTCCTCCGCTTTTTGCAGGGCGGACTTGTTGACCAGACTCGAGGCCTTTGCCGCGACGAGACTGGCCTCCTGCTGCTCGACCTGAAACCGGAAAGCATCCGCCTTGATACTGACGAGCAGGTCTCCCTTTTTAACCGCCGCGCCCTCCCGAAACGGCATCGCAATCACCTCGCCGGGGACCTCTGGCGCGATCTTCACCTCCACCTCGGGCTGGACCTTGCCGGTGGCGTTGACGAGTTGGGTAATCGTCTTGATGATCGCCTTGTCCGTCGTGATCGGCAGGCCTTTGTCGCCCGTCGTTTTTTTGTAATAGTATCCTCCGCCGGCGGCGCCGAGCAAAACCACCACGATCGTAATATACCAGCCGGCCCGGGACTTTCGTGCAGCGGCGCCGGGGCGAGCCGGGGTTCCTTCCGTGGAACGATTCATGGTAGTCGGTTGCGTGATAATAGGAGCCGTCATCAGATGAAATCGCCCCCGCCGAAGCAAGCGGCCTGTTTGCCCGGCCACGGCAAAAAAATGTGGCCGGCCCCACAACGAGCCGGCCACACAACACAACTTACTACTACGAACGGGGAAAACAAAACCGTCTCCACTCCGCGATGGAACAACTTAGCGACGGACGACCGCGTTCCTGCGACGAACGGCGAGAGTATGATGTTGGAAAAGCAGGCCCATGATTCGGCAGGCATGCCTGTGAAACACGTCCGAGCGGCTAAAGTTACAGTAAACGAGCGAAGAACAGCGGCGCCCCGCGGGAAAATCCCGAACCGCCGCTCCCGCGATCGTCAGAACTTGTACTTCGCCTGCACGTAAACAAAGCGCCCGATCGGATCGTAGGCGTTGATGTCGTGCGACTGGTTGCCCTCCGACGGAATCAGCGGCGGAAACTGGTTGAACACGTTGTTCACGCCGATCGTGGTCTGCAGGCCCTTCAGCATCCGGAGGCCCGTGTTGGCAAAATTGTACGAAACCTGCAGATCGAACGAGTGATAGCGACCCACCCGATAGGGCGTCGGGTTCGTGAGGTCATCGAGGCTCGGCACATAGGTGTGGGCCACCCCGATGTTCCAGCTTTTTTGGGTCCAATCCACCCGATTGTTCAGCCGATAACGCGCAAAGACTCCCGAGCTGCTGGTGCCGCGGGCAAAAAACCCATCCTGATAGCCGACCGGCGCGGAGGTCGGAAGCGTCTGGACCACATAGTTGCGGAGAAACGTCCCGGCGGTGGCGAAATGAAGCCGACCCCACCCTTGCAGGTCGCGGCGATAGTCCGCCTTCAGATCGAGGCCATCCTGCCAATAACCCGCGACGTTCACGTTCGCATTTGAAATCCAGACCTCATCGGACGGCCGGAGGCTCATCTGGCCCGGCGCCGAAATCGGCGTCCCGTCGGTGAAGTGAGTTTCACCCGCGACGCTGGTCGCCAGGCGCACGGCCGACGCATAGCTGGAACGCGACCCGAGGCGCTCGACGTCGTTGACGATCGTTGTCGTGGGCACCGCAGCAATCAGGTCACGCTCGTCGATATTGAACCAGTCCGCTGAAACGGAAAAGCCCTTCAGCGCCTTGGGTGACCAGACGACGCCGGCCGACCAGTTGCGGGACTGCGACGGATTCAGTCGGGCGTTCGAGCCGGTCTGCGAGCGATATTGACGGTTGCCCGTCGTCACGTTGAGGGAATTGCCGCTGCTGTCGTAACGCGTGATATTGATCGAGCTCGTGAAACCCACCTGCAGCGGCCCGTAGAGTTCGAAAAGCGTCGGCGCCACGAACGACTCCGAATAAGTGCCGCGAAACGCCAGCTCATCGTCAAAGGGCAGGTAACGGAGCGAGTACTTCGGCGTGGTCGGATCGGACGTCGTGCTGTACTTGTCGTAGCGACCTGCGACGGAGAGCTCAAGGAGGTGGATCCCGCACACGGCATTTTTCCCGCCAAAGACCGGGACGCGCACCTCCGCATAATAGCCGTCGATGTTCGACTTCGCGTTGAACGGCTGGCGCGGCGTCGCCTGCAGCCACCCGCCCGTCTGGTCGAGACGGTCGTTGGTGAAGTCCAGCTCCTCCCAGGTGAATCCGGCACCGACGCCCAGCTGCAACGGACCGGCGGGCAGTTGAAAAAGCTCACCGTTGACCCGCACATCGAGCGTGCGGAGGGAACTCATGAAGTCGCGCACCTGTGTGCCCAGCATGCTTTGGAGCACGCCGGGAGCCTGATTACGGGCAAACGGATTGTAGGCTCCCGAGTTGGCGAGCTCCGTGTACTTGGCGCCGTCGATCAGGTTGCGATTCCGGTAATGGTGATTCGTGCGGTTGAAATTGCCCGCCGCCTCGTAGTTCCAGCCGTTGCCCAGCTCGCCCCGGACACCGACCACTCCCCGCAGGCTCGTCGATTCGTTGGCATAGATACGCGGAAACGCCAGGAACCGGTTCCGCGCCGTCACTGCGACGTCGAACGGGTTGAACGGATTGTTGGCGGCCACCGTGCCCGACACCGGCTGGGCGTTCAACACGGACTCCGTTTCGTTGAGCGAGTAGATAAAGTCACCGAAAAGCGTCGTGGTCCCGGTCAGCCGGTGCTCGATCGCGGCGGTGACGCTGCGGCGTTCCGCGTTGGCGAGCAGCGTTGGGTAGGCCGCGAGATCGAGAAACTGGGAAACCTGATCCTGCGTGAGCGGGCCGCGGTAGATTCCCTGGGTGGCCAGCTGTGCCGGCGTCAGATCAAGGTTGAGCGCCGGGGCGTTGGCCGCCGGGTTGAGGTAGTAGTAGTCATTTCCAATGCTGACCGAGCCAGCAAATGTCGGCGTCCGGAACAGACCCGTGGAATAGGCGCGCTCGTTTTGAATCAGCGGGTCGCTGCTCTTCCACTCGGTTGTGACCGTGAGGCTCGTCTTGTCGGAACTCGCCCCAAAGACCCCGTAATAGCTCCGGTTCGCCCAATGCCCCTTGTTGGTGCTGAACCCGTAGGAGCCGCCGGTCTCGGCCCCGTTGTAGTTCGTCTTGAGAATGATGTTCACGACGCCGGAGACCGCATCCGAGCCGTAGGTCGCCGAGGCGCCGTCGGACAAAATCTCCACCCGTTCGACGGCCGCGAGGGGAATCACACTGACATCGACAAAGGCGATGCCCCCGGTGGTCAGCACCGGAGAAAGCGCCGCGCGCCGCCCGTTGATCAGGACCAGCGTCGAACGATTGCGCAGGGCAAGTCCGGAACCTCCATTGGAGTCGCCCGAGTTGGTGTTGGCCACGTCCGATCCGAGGTTGTTCGCCCCGTAAAACGCGGGCTGGCTCTTGCGTAACACGTCGATGAGATCGGTGCTGACTCCGGTGTGCGCAATGTCGGCGGCGCCAATGACGGTGACCGGACTCGCGGCGGCTCCGGCGGCGATGGGAATCAGGGATCCCGTGACGACGAAGCGCTCCAGCGAGACCGCGTCCTCGGCGCCGGTCCGGGCTGCGCCGGGCGCCGTCTGGGCAAGGGCCGCCGCCGCCAACAGTGAAACACCGCAACCGGCGACAACCGCTCCGCCCGACAATTTCCAGAGCAAGGAAGATAGGATGGATTTCATGACGTGTAGTTAGGCCGGCACTACCCCGGGCCGCTCAACGGCATTGCGACCAAGCACCCCTGCCGTGCGACGGACGCTCGACCAACCGCGACAAATTCCGCGGGCACCGGAGCGCCCAGCAGCGGTCGGACGGCGACGGATGTCTCCTCCGGTACGCCGAACGCCGGACTCCCAGCACAGCCTCCGGTTCTGGATCCGGGCACAGCGCACGCTCCGGAAGAATCACGACCGGGCGGGCGACTCCCCTGCCGCGCGACCACGGGGACCGCCGCGGTCCGCCATCACCACGGGCGTTTCTACCGCACCGTCGAGCGACAGCGTTCGCACCGACACCACCCGCGACCCGGCAATCAGGCGGGCCAGGTTGAGCGGGCTGGCTCCCACGTCGCTGCGGACGATCCTTCGCTCATCGGGGCAGACCGGGTCGATTACCTCGACCTGTCCGTCTGTTTCATACGCGAGCACGGTATGTCCCAACCGCCCCGCGGGAGTGTCCAGGTAATAGGAAACCAGGCGCGGCCTGGTGGCCGGCATTCCCGTCGGAAGCCGTCCGCGCCAGAGGGAGACACTCTCGATGAAGCATCCGTTGCGCAGCCGTGCGCCTCCCCGGGAGGGCGCCGGCGATGGTGACGTGACCTCCGACCAGCGGAGGAAACCGCGATCGATGTCCCGAAGCAACGGCCCAAAGTCCGCCTTCTCCTCCTCAACCCGATCGCGATGGAGCGAGAAACTCTGGGTCCCGTCGGAATCCGTGTAGAACCAGAGCACGCCGCAAAGTTCAAACACCAGGGCGTGCACGACCCGGGGATAACGGCCCAACCGGGAGTCGTTTTCGATGCGGATGATTTTTGACCAGACCGCAGGTCCGAGCAGCGACCGGGCGTGCGCGGCATTTTCCAAGGAAGTTTGCGCGTGGAGTGGAATCGCCCCGAGCAGGAGAAACAACAGGATCGAGAAACGCGGCATGCCTCCACTACACCGCCTCCGCGCCGGAGTTTTCGGAATGCGACGAACCCCGGAAAATTCGCGGCAGGCGCCCCCGCGGCCGCGGCGGCCGTATCCACCGCTCCCCTGCGCCTAAAGCGCCTGCTTCAACAGCACGGCGATCCGTTCATGATAGCCGCGGCTGAGTTTCAACTTGGTTCCGTCCTGGAGGATCACGGCGTATTCGCCCGCAAACGAAGGGCTGAGTTTGCGCAGCCGATCGATGTTCACGATGGTCGAGCGGTGGATGCGGATGAACCGCTTCGGATCAAGTCTCGCTTCCAGCCGCGCCATCGTCTCGCGCATCAGGTGCGAGCGCCCGGCGACATGAAACTTCATGTAGTCGCCTTCGGCCTCAATCCAGTCGATCTCGTCGGCCTTTAGGAAAAAAATCTCCCCCGACGATTTCACCAGGATGCGGTCGCCGGACTTGTCCTCCGGCGCTGCGGACGCCGGACCCCGGGTGTGCCGCAGGTAGTCGAGCAGCTGGGTCAGCCGATCGTTGACCTGATCCGCCTGCCGACGGCGGATTTCCTCCCGCGCGCGGCGCAGGGCCGCGAAAAACCGCGCGTCATCAAACGGTTTGAGCAGGTAATCGACCGCGCTCACCTCAAACGCCCGCAGCGCGTGTTCATCGTAGGCCGTCACAAAAATCACCGCCGGTACCGTCGCTGCGTCGAGCTCGGCCAATGCCTCGAAGCCGTCCGCTCCCGGCATCTGCACATCGAGAAACGCCAGGTCCGGTTTCTCCCGCCGAATCAACTCCACCGCTTCAAGCCCTGTCGCGGCTTCACCCACGACGTCGACGCCACCCTCGCGGTCCAGCAGGAGCCGGACGCCGCGGCGCGCCGCCGGCTCGTCGTCCACGATGACGGCGCGAAGGCGCGCGGCGGTTGCGACTGGTGACAAGGGGGAGGCGGCGTCGAAGTTCATGGGCGGCAGGGAAGAACAATTTGAACGGAGACGCCGCGGCCGGATTCGCTGCGCAACGTGAGCTGACCGTGGGCACCGTAAATCTTGGCCATCCGCTCGCGGGTGTTGGTCAGGCCCACGCCTTCCTTGGCGCGTTTCGTCCCGTCGCCCAAACCGGGCCCGTCATCGCACACCTCCAGATGCAGACGGCCGTCTTCCACCCGCCCCTTCACCCCGACCCGTCCGGGGCCGGACTTGGGCGCGATGCCGTGCAGAATCGCATTCTCGACCAACGGCTGCAGCAGCAGATTGGGAATTCGCATCTCCATCGCCGCGGGCTCAATCGTGATGTCGACACTCAACCGGTCGGAAAACCGCACTTTCTGGATGTCGATGTACCGCTCCAGAAAATCCATCTCCTGCCGCAACGTCACCTCGTGCGCACGCGTGTGATCGAGGGTCATCCGCAGAAGCGAACTGAGCCGGGCGATCAGGTTTACCGCCTCGTCGTTCTTGTTTTCACGAATCAAGACCGAGATCGTGTTGAGCGTGTTGAACAGGAAGTGCGGCCGCAGCTGTTCGCGCAGCGCCTTGAGTTCAGTCTCGATCAGGCGCGACTCCAGCTGGGCCGCCTTGAGTTCCTCGCGCTTGTACCGCCGGTGGATTTCGAGGCCGTGGCCGAACGCGAGGACGCCCCAATAGAAGGCCATGTCGATCAGGTTCCGCCCCCAAAAACCGTTCAGCGCCATGGTCCAAAAATCAGACCAACGCTCATCGCTGAAGATGATCCACGAAAACGTCCGCCCGAGGTAAAATGTCGCCATCACCAGGAAGCTCATGGCGAAATGAAATCCCACGCCTCCCACCCACCCTCCCCGGCGCAGGGGCATTTTTCGGTGCAGGCTTAAAATCAGCGGGGCCATCGCCGCCCACATCGCCACGCGGCCAAATTGCGGAATCGAGACGTCGATGAAATCGAAGCGCCCCATTTCCTTCTGGGCCCGAAAATTCAGGAAGACCTCGATCGACAGGACAAATCCCAGGAAAGCCCAGCCGGCGACGACGACGGCGTAGCGGATCCAGCGGTTTTCCATGGTGCCGGCGTTCATCCGCCCGTCTTCGGCACGATTCAAGCGGATAAAACCACACTTGCGACGAACCGACGTTTTTCTGCGACGAATCACCGATTCTGCCGGCCAAACCTATCGCCGCCCGAACCGGCCCACATCGATCTCGGCGTCGAACGGCGCGCCTTTCGTGAGGTGGTCCACCCACTGCCGGGCGAGGAGCGGAGCCCACAGCGCGCCCTTTGAGCCAAGCGCGTTGACGATGCCCCACCCGGATTTCTCCGGATGCCGCCCCGCCACCGGACGCTTGTCGGGCAGATTCCCCCTCACCCCGGACCGATGCCCGACAACGCGGAACGGCCGATCGCCCAGCAACCCGCGCGCACTCGCCTCCAAGGTTGCGCGCGCGACCGGGTTCGGGTCCGCATCCTGCTGCCCCGGTTGATGGGTGGCGCCCACCCAGGCAACCCCCTCTCCCACCGGGACGACCCAATGCCGGCGGTTCAGCACGACATCGGGCACCAGTCCGTCGACAGCCAGTTCCAGGATATCCCCCTTGGAAAACTCCCACGGCACAAAACCAAACTCAACCAGCCGCGTCACCGCCGCACCGGTGCAATCGATCACCAAGGCGCCCGCTGGTTCGTCGCCGCCCTTGACCCAACGTCCGTCACGCTCCCAGCGCGCCCGGGCCACCGCCACAAGCCGCGGCAGATCCACGCGCGCGCCGCCTTGAATCCAAAAACCCGATTCATCCACCTCGCCGCCATACGGCGCAAGCTCACCCTGGCTCCACTTCCGGGCAAACACCTCCCGCTCCCGATCGTCCGCGAAGAACCGTCGCACCCGCATGTCGCGCCACAACGGGACCGACAGCACCTCCTCCAACTCGCGAAACACCGTGCGTGCGGCCGGCAACAGCGTGTCGATCCGCCAGCTCTTCACCAAGCGCCGGCCCGTGACCGGGTTGATGATTCCCGCCGCCGCCGCCGTCGCCATCGGCGCCTGCCCCCCGTCGGTGATCGCAAACGCAATGCCCGCGCGTTCGAATTCCCACGCCAACAAGGTGCCGGCCAGGCCCTGCCCCACGATGAGGATCTCAGGGCGCATGACCGGCGGAAACGCGGACAGCGTTCACGCGAACTTCGCCAATCGCGCCGCGACGTCCTGCTTGAACCGATCGATGAACCCTTGGGTGTAATCCGCCATCGACAACGACGGATCGTTCACGAGCGGGGTCAGATCGATCGCCCACGTGATGCCCTGGAACTTGTCCGTCGCATGCGAGGTGTGATACGTCGCATGCGCGATCCTCCGTCCGGCGGTGGCGAGGTCGTAGCGTTTCCCTCCCGTGATCTGGGAATCAAACACGCCGACGAGCGCCATCGCGAGATTCGGAAACTGCCCGGCGTCGAGCACCACCTTGTCGGTGTCGAGCATCCAATCGAGATCCCGCCAGACTTCGCAGCCGAGCACCCGCTTCGGCCGGCGGTCGGCGGGGATTTTCCGCAGCGCCGCGATGCTGTGCGCGAGCACGCCGATGTGCGTGTCGTGTTTGTCTGCCGGCTGGTGCAGGTAGACCACCTCCGCCCCGGCGGCGGAGAAGATTTCCACCAGGTCGCTCTGGACGGCGGCGTTGGACTTGTCCTTCACCGCGGAGCTCGGATGCGCCAGCTGCAGCTGGATGCTGTAGTCGCCCACCATCGCGGCCTTGCGCTGCTCCTGGCGGCGCACGTCCTGCATCTGTGCGTCCGTGTAATTCGCATACACGCCGGAACGGGGACTGCCGGCGCCGTTGGTCACCACCACGCCGCTGAACCAGCGGTCGGCCCGGCCGAAACATTCGGCGATGCCGTGGTAGGCCATGATCTCGATGTCGTCCTGGTGCGCGGCCACGCAAAGATGCGTGGTGCGGGCGAGCGCGGCGGCGGGCGCGACGCTCGCATCGAGCACAAAAATATCGGCGGCGGGATGGGAGAATTTCATCGGGAGGAAGATCGCAGGGCGGGAAGACTGGCCGCGGCGGTGGCCTGGCCGTGGCGCTTGCTTTTCTCATCGGGCGTGCAGAACCGAATCGCCTCGGCGAGCGCCGGGAATTCCGCACGCAACACCGCTCCGGCCCGCTCGATGATCACTTCGCCACCCTCGCCGGAGGTCACCCGTCCGAGGATCAGCAAGTTTCGAATTTCGTAGAACTCCGCGTAGTGCGCGATGGCGTAGCCGAAGCAAAGGCCGATGGTCTCGTAAATGGCGCGCGCGCGCGGGTCGCCGGCTTTCATCGCCGCCTGCACGGCGAGCAATTGCTCGGGCAGCGGCTGACTCGACGGAAAACCAAACCCGGCGAGGGCGGCGAGCCGCGCCACTCCCTGCTGGGAGAAATACTGCGCTCCGCAACCGCGGTCGCCCGACCACTCATCGCGCGGGCCTCCCGGTCGGTAGTCGATCGGGGCGAAAGCCAGCTCGTTGAGCCACGAGGTGATGTTGCCCGACGGCGTGACATAGCCGCCCGCCTGGCTTGTGCCCATCGACACGCCGAGCACGGCATTGTCGTTCATCTCCATCGATCCCGCGAGCGCGGTGACCTCGCCGTCGTTGACCACCTCAAACGGCACGCCCCCCCAGCGTTCCTGCAGCGTGAAGAACATGCGCCGGACATGCTGTTCGAAAAGATCCGCCGGCACGCCGCGGAAAAGCGAGGCGACCCGCACTTCGTTGTTCACATAAACCCCTGCCGCACTTCCGCCGATCGCGTCGACCCGCGGCAGATGCGCCGCCGCCCGGGTGAGCGTGTCATGCACCCCCGCGATGTGATACGCCGGGTCTTTTTGGAAATACGGGTCCCACGCGATCTCCTCGGAAAAGACCACCTTGCCGTCGATCAGGGCCGCCGCCTTGCGATCGCTGCCGCCGAGGTCAAATCCAATCCGGCAGCCGTCGAGATGACGGCCCATCGGCAGGCTCGTCTCCTTCGCCGCCGGCAAACCGTCAAACGAGGACGCCACGAGGGAAAACCGCTCGCCGAAGACTTTTTCTCCCATGAATTCGAAATCGAACGCCCGCGTCCCAGCCGGACCATAAATTCCCCCGAGCGCCGCCGCGACCTCATCGGCCCCGGCGACCAGGACCCGGCTGCCGCCCTTCATCCAGAGGAGAAATTTCAACAGGCGCTCCGCGTACGTGAGTGTCAGGGCCGCCGCCGGATGCGCCGCCGCCAGCACCCGGCAGTCGTGCCGGAACACCGTACCGTCGCGCCGCACCAGCACCATGGCAAACGGACGGGCCCCGGCGTCGCGGGCCACGAGTTCACGGTACGCCCGGTTCCAGAGCGAGGCCGGCAGAAATTCGGGATCGAGTTGAGAGCGGAGTTTGGGAGTGACGGACAGCATGGCGAAGCGTCGGTGACCCTAGCCTACGCGCGCCGAAGATTGAAAGTCTTTTGGGAGTGGGAGGGACGCTGCGCGAATCGCCTCACTCGTGGGACACACGAAGAGGACAATCGACGGTCGCATCTCACTTTCTGGACCCTGGGGACGCGACGCCCCCGTCGCGTGGCTCGAAACCGCGACGAGGGCGTCGCGGCTCCAGCAGTTGCACGATGGTGGTCGATGCGGGATTCGCCGATCCGAAAAGCGGGTTGCGCTCCCTGCGGGCCACCCATCGGACTGCGGATTGACTCACCGACAACGCAACCCATCCTAGGCCCATGCTCGTGGACCTGCCCGAATCGCCCTCCGCCGCCGCCCGACTCACGCCACAGCAAGCGCGCCTTGAGCTGGCCCTGACGCTTTTCCAACAGGAAAGACTCTCTCTCGGGCTCGCGAGTGAAATGGCCGGTTTACGCGTCGCCGACATGATGCCGGAAATCTCACGCCGTCGGCTTTCATTTCACTACGGTGTCGAAGAATTCAAGGAAGACTTCGCCTCATTGAGCCAGGCGCCCGGTACGTGATCGTAGTCGGCGATTCATCGATCCTGATCGCGCTCGAACGCATCGGGCAACAGGAACTGCTTCACTCGCTCTACGGACAAGTGCATGTACCGGACGCCGTCTGGCGTGAGGTTTTCGAATCCGATTCGCCGAGGCCCTCACCCCTTCCCCTGTGGATTGTACGCCATCAGGTGCGTGCTCCTTTGGCCGGAGAATCGCTCCGAGACCGTCTCGACCAAGGGGAAATCGAAGCCATCTTGCTGGCTCGCGAACTCATCTCGCGGGACTGCAGCTAGTCGGACTGTTTCAACCTCTAGTTTGACCTTCGCTCCTGCTTTCAGCTCAATCAACGAGCCAAACGTGGTTTGGTGAAATCGGGCCAGAAATTTGACAACATAGCCTCAGGCCCGAAAGGCGATGTACGAAAAAGCCGACGGCGGATCCTTTCCGTCGGCTCGTTTATCTGGCGGAGGCGCGGCCGTCTGCAGTCAGTCGCGCCCCTGC
Organism: Opitutia bacterium; assembly: GCA_947474365.1. GTDB lineage: Bacteria > Verrucomicrobiota > Verrucomicrobiia > Opitutales > Opitutaceae > ER46. The sequence continues at coordinate 46,857 of CANJIU010000041.1, forward strand.
ACTCGGCTTCAAGGGTACAGCTGGTTTTTCACCCCCTTGTTGCCGGGCCAGTCGACGGCCGTGACCTCGATGATCAGGTTCGTCCCCGCCGCGACCGCCGTCGTCGCAGTGTAGACCCAACCGTCGAACAATGGCGCGGCCGGCCCTTCCTCGAGCACGGTGCCGGCGCTTTTGCGCACCTTGACCTCGACCTTGCGCACCGCGACGTCGTCATCGGCCATGATGGCGATTTTGTCGCCCACGCGCCCGTTGTAGTTCGACATGTCGACCTTCTGCACCGTGGGCGGGCGGAAGAAATCGCCGACCGCCAGGGCGCGGGCATCCTTGTTCTTCGCCTGCGCCGCCGCCTCGTAGACCACGCGCGTCTCCGGATCCGCCAGCGCGCCCTTGGCATAGTTCAGGGCCTCCTTGAACACCGCCTGCTGCGCGAGTTGATCCGAGGTTGGTGGCGGCCGCCGCAGCGTGCGGGGCCGCAACACGGCCTGCATCTGCCCGCAGACCCGCCGGAACACCATGTCGCCCACGCGCCCCTGGAGGTGCTGCGTGAGAGAGTTCATGTCGACTTTAGCCATGGGAGTGCCCTCCGAGGTTGATGGTGGCGGAACGTCCCAGGCCGAGCATCGGCAGATTTCTGGGGTGTTCACCCGGTGCGGATTCGAGATGGAGTCGAGGACGATTCGAGCACGATTCGAGGACGATTCGGGCAGGAGCCGGCGGACGACGGGACGGGTTCTGGGTGGGACCGACCGGCGCCGTGGCGACGGCGACGATCGGATTGACGGGGAGAGCCGAGCTAATCGGCTCCCGGCGGCCGGATTGCTCCGCCGCGTTGGACTCTGGCTGTACTGTATCTTTCATTTTGTTTTGTTGGTTTTGAATTCGCCCGAACCCGACCGGCTGGCCCCCGGGTCGTTCTGACCTTCGGGCCCTCCGGTCTTCGCGGGCGTGGTGCCAGAATAGCGCAAACCCGGCGCGGGGGTGCATTGGGAAAAACCCAAGCCTGGCTTGGGTTTTTCCCAACTTGACAAACGCCAATTCCGATCGGGAAAGCGCCGCAGGGAGGGCTTCCATCGACCGGAACCGATCAGGTTCAACCCTCTACCACACCTCCGGTCCCAGAAATATGGCCTGCACTTGCGCGACGCGCGGCGTCGAAGCAATCCCACTGGATCGCCATCGCGTGACGCCAACAGTCAAACCGTTACGGGCGATCGGCGCGGAGCATGGAGGCGGCCGAGCGGACGGAAATAACGCCTCGGAGGATTTGGCCGAACTGAGTGCTCGGGAGCCGCGACGAATCGTTCGCGTTTTCAATCCACGCGACGAGGGCGTCGAGTCCCCCGTTTTCAAACACGGGTGTCGAAAGACTGGAAGCCCTCACCGCCGCCCGTTTTTCAAATCCCCGACGACGCCAAAAAACCTCCGTCCACCGGTAACGTCACCCCGGTCACGAAGCCGGCGCGATCGTCGTCGAGCAGCCAGCAGACCGCACCGAGCAACTCGTTCGCCTCGCCGAAGCGCTTGAGCGGCGTGTGGCCCATGACGTTTTGCCCGCGCGCCGTCAGTCCGCCCTCGGGCGTCAGGAGAATTTTCTTGCTGCGCTCATTCACGAAGAAACCGGGGGCAACGCCGTTCACCCGGATGCCCGCCGGCGCGAGATAAACGGCGAGCCATTGCGTGAAGTTCACCACGCCGGCCTTGGCCATCGCGTACGCCGGCACGCGCGTGAGCGGCCGGTAGCTGTTCATCGAGGCAAAATTCAGAATCGAACCGCGGCCGAGCGCCGCCATCTCGCGCCCGAACACCTGACACGGAATCACGGTGCCGAGCGTGTTGATGCGCACGACGTCGTCGAAACGGGCCAGGTTCAGGTCGAAGAAGCCGCGCGTGCCAGCGGGTTTGTCGGCCGCAAGCTCCGACGGAGAAAACTCCGTGAGCGTCGTCACCGCGTCGGGCTGATTACCGCCGGCGCCGTTGATCAGAAAATGGCAGGCGCCGAGTTCGCGCGTGACGGTCGCGCGGGCGCGTTCGACGGCGGCGGCGTCGACCACATCGCACGCGACGGGGAGCGCCGTGCCGCCGGCGGTGCGAATTTCGGCGGCGACGCCTTCGAGCGAGGCGAGCGTGCGGCCGAGCAAGGCGACGCGGGCGCCCTGTCGAGCGAGTTCTTTGGCCACTGCGGAACATAACGTGCCACCCGCACCGGTGACCACGGCCGTTTTACCTGAGAAACACGACGAATTCATGGAGGAAAAGAAAATCGGGACGACCTAAGCCGGGACGATTCATTTGAACCACGGATGGACACGAATAAACACGGATGCTCAGAGCAAGTCGTGCCGGTCCGTGCGGATTCCTGGCGGTCACCGTTCGGTGGCGTTTCGGATTTCCAACGGTGGCTGGTTCTCGCCTCTGTATCCGTGTCCATTCGTGTCCATCCGAGGTTTTCTTCTGCTTGGTTGCGGCTAAGGGTGCGTCGGAAAAGACCACCGGCAGGTAGGGACGCTCCTCTGCTCTGAGGTTTCCGGTTTTCGGAACGAGACTCCCACCGGTCTTGCGGACGGCTCGGAGAGCCGTCCCTACCTTTTTCGACGCAGGCTAAGGAATTTTCCCCGACAAGCGGGCCGCAAAAAGGCGCAAAAAATCGGAGGGCGAAACAATGTCTCGAGGCGCCTATAGGCGCGCGGAAATCCTCCGCCGGCCGGACATAAGCCTCTTGCGCTTTTTTGCGGCCATCTGGCTTGGGCTGTTGGGTTGCGGCGTCGCCCGGCTGGGCATCATTGCGGCAAAAAGCGCCTGGGTCGATTGCGTGCATCGAATCAGAGCGAAAGGTACCGCCGGGCGTTCTCCGACGAGACGGCGTGCACGAGCGGACCGAGTTCGTTGAGATCGGAGGGCATTGCGCCCGCCTCGGCCTGCTCGCCGAGCCAGTCGCACAAGACGCGCCGGAAATATTCGTGACGCGCCATCGAGAGCAGGCTGCGCGAGTCCGTCGTCATGCCAATAAAGACCGCGAGCAGACCGTAATTCGCAATCGCCTCGAGCTGCGCCCGCATGCCCGCGGCGTGATCGTTGAACCACCATGCCGGGCCGAGTTGAATTTTTCCCGGCACGCCGTCTTCCACGAAGGAGCCGGCCAGCACGGCAAGCGGCGCAAAATCCGCCGGGTGGAGCGGATAGAGAATCGTCCGCGGCAACGCCCCTTCCGTTTCCAAATCGTCGAGCCAGGCGATGAGACTCGGCACATCGCAGGCGCTCCCGATGCCCGCGTAGCCGCCTGCGGGTCCCGCGAGCCGACGCAGCCGCGAACTCGTGCGGCGCTGCGCCCCGAGATGAAGCTGCATGATCCAGCCGCGCCGCGCGTACTCTGCCCCGAGAAAACGCAACAGGCCCGACTGCAGTCGCACTGTATCGACCGTCGAAAGGACCCCTCCCCCGAGCCGCCGCGCGAACAGCCCCGCCGTGTCCGCGTCGCTCAGGACGACATAGGAAAAATCATCGAGCCCATGATCCGCCAGTCGGCAGCCCGCGCCCCCAAAGACATCCAGCCGCCGTCCTACCGCAGCACGAAACGCGTCGTAGTCCAGGATCGCGCCGCCGGTCGCCTCCCCGAGCTGTCGCACCCAGGTGGGAAACACCGGCGCTTCCACCGCCACCACATCGTCGGAGCGCAGCGACGGGAGCACGCGGAGCGCCCCACCCTCGCGCGCCATTTGCGCGTGAGGCGAAAGATCGTCGAGCAGGCGGTCCGAAGTGCAGACACACGCCACGCCGCGCTGCGCGAGCAGTCCGCGCGCGGTGAAGCCGGGCTCGGCCAGGCGCGCGTTGCACGCGTCCCACGTGCGCTGGGCCGTCGCCGCGGTAAGCGGCTCGTCGAGGTCGAAATACCGCTTCAATTCCAGCGCAGTCCAATGGTGCAACGGGTTCCCCAGCGTCTGCGGCACCGTCGCCGCCCAGGCGTCGAATTTCTCGCGTTCCGATGCCGCACCCGTGATCAGGTGCTCCGGCACGCCGGCGATGCGCATCGCGCGATGTTTGTACGGATCACCCGTGACCCAGAGCTGGGCGATATTTTCAAACCGTCGGTCGGCCGCGAGGTCGCGCGGGTCGAGGTGGCAATGGTAATCGATGATCGGTGCCGGGCTCGCGAAGTCGCGATACAGGCGCCGGGCCGTCGCAGAGCGCAGCAGGAAATCGTCGTGAACGAAGGAACTCACGGGGAGGAACGATTACGCTGTGGCTCAGAAGTAGCCACCACGCTTTACGATCTCGGTGGCGGACATGCCTTCCTTGATCCACTTCTTCAGCTGGGACTCGCCGTTGGCAATTTCCTCGGAGCGGAGGAGGATCGGCACGCAGATGTCGCGCGGTACCACGATGACGCCGTCGATGTCGCCGAAGATCAAGTCACCCGGCTGGATGAACACCTCGCCGATGCGGATCTGGGTCTGCCACGCGCTGATGCGGAAGCGACCGAGCATGCCGTTGGAGTTGCGATAGCGCACCCAGAGCGGGAAGCCGAGTTCGAGGACCTTGTCGGTGTCGCGGACGCCGCCGTCGACCGCCGCCCCGCGGACCTTTTTCCGCTGCGCGGCCATCGTCATGCACTCGCCCCATTGCGTGGACTCGTCGTCATTGCTGGTGTCCCAGACCACGAAGGAATTTTCCTTCAGGGAATCGAGCATCTCGGCGCGCTGCGCCATCTCGTTTTTCAATTCGAGATTCTTCGCACCCTTGATGGTGAACGCGAAGCCGGCCACGCGCTGGTGGTCGCGCAGCGGCATGATCCCGTTGGGGAGAATCTGGCACGTGAGCATGTTCTCCCGCAGCACATCGTTCACCGCGGCGGTGAAGATCTTTTCGTAGCGCTGGCAGATTTCCAGTTCCGGGAGTTCGAGGGGGGAATCGGGGTGCGCGACCCGCGATGCCTTGAGTTGGTCGAGTTTCATCATGTTGGTTTGGATGCCACAGGGGCAAAGGTGAGGGTGAAGTGAACGGTCGGTCGGGTTCTACGGACGAATCGCCCGGGCGCCCGCGCCGGACGAGCCCGGGGCTGCGACGACCCCAAGACGCGCCGTCGCGTTCGCCGGCGTGTCGACATGGATCACGATGCGACGGAGGCCGGGGTTCGGTGAATCCCAGGCGTGGCGCGGTTGCGAAACGTCGTCGACTTCGAGGCGGGCGCCGCGATCGGACGTGAACCGGAAACGGAGGGTTTCGCCGTCTTGACGAAGGATGGCACCTCCGGTCACGGGCGTGACCTCGGCGCAGGTGAGCCACTGAAAGGTAACGTGCGTCGCGGTGGTGAGTGTCGTCCACTCATCCTCGATGGAGACGGAGCGATCGGGGTTTAGCCGGATGCGCCGTTGCGCGCGTGCGACCTGACCGCGAACGACCGGGGACAAATCCACCGCGAAGCCGGGCGCGCCAGAGCTGGACGGAGAAAGCGGTTGAAGTTCGGCTTTTGCCGAGACGAGCGGCGGCGCGCCGTCAAAGCGCAGCAGGTTGTGGCTTTCCGGCCCTGAGCGGAAAATGCTCCAGCGTCTGCTCGCCTGCGTGGTCTTGAACAAATCGGCAGCCATGCCGTTGGCGCGGGCGTGCGGATAACTCTCGCGCCCGAAATCGACGGCCCAGCGCACGCCGTCGGCTTCCAGGATGAACGAGCCGGCATCCATGTGCGCGTGCGAGTCGTCGGCCTGGCCGGCCTTGATGCCCACGAAGGTGGCGCGCGGGTCGTTCCACTTCGAACGGAGCACGGCCTGCGGCTGCGAGCCGCCTTCGCTCCACCACACGAGTGGAGGCGAGGACGCCGGAGCCGGTGCAAGCGACGGATCGCGCCAGATCAACGCGAGGGACAACAGACGGCTGGCATCGCTGCGCGGATCGCCGGCCGTGATGGCGTCGGCGAGGGTCTTGAGGTTGGCGATTTCGCGCGCCACCAGGTCACCGCGACGCAGTTCACGGGCGAACCAGAAGAGAATCGGTTCGAAGCCCAGGCCGGAGCCGTTGTCGCCAAAGTTGTAGAGCAACCCGCTCGGCGCGGTCATCTGCAATGTATAGTCGGCGGTCTTGAGAAACCCGGGAGCACGCTCGAGTCCCGTCGTGGTGCCGAGCGCCGTGCGCATCGACTCGGCAAGCAGGGCATAAAACGTTGTGCCGTAGGCCCAGTAATCGGGTCCCTCGGAGTAGGCGCCGACGGGTGCGTAGAGTTCGGCGTAGCGCGGCAGGTTTTTGAGCGCGCGTTCGACGATCTGTTGGGCGAGGGCGGGCTCGCGCTCGGCGACCACGAGCGCGGCCGCAACCAAGCCGCCATGACAGACGGCCGTCCAATTGTTGTTTCCGCTCACCCAGGTTTTCTCGTCGGCGATAAGCGTCGACGGTTTCAACGCCTTCTGCACCAGCGCGGCGGCGAACCGTTCGCGTTCGTCGGCAGTGAGCGCATCGTGGAGCCAGTCCAGCCCGGTTGCGAGTCCAAGTGCGCCCTCGGCCGTGTCGAGAAAGTGCTGCGGATACCAGTTCGGCAGCTCGGCCATCGTGCGCATCTCGTGTTTGGCCCGCCCGAGAAAACGGACGTCGCCGGTAATCCGATACATCATCGCCAACGACAGGATGCGCCCCTGAGCCTGGCGCATCGGGCCGTGCCAGAACGCGCCGGTGTCGACGTACGCGACCGGCGGCTGGTCGAGCAGACGTTCGGCGGAATTTTTCACCACCGTGAAAATCTGCTGAGAAACCGGATCCTCCCTGACCTGCTGCTGCAATGCCGTCCAGCGGGCTGCGTCGGCGAAGAGTCGCGGATGCGGGGTGAGCCTGGCCCAGTCGATCTCGGCGCCAGCAGCGTCGACGACGAGGAGGATGGCGCAACAGAATCCGCCCACCGGACCTAATGGGGAAGGCTTCATGGCGACTCAGGCTTTGAGGCCACGAAGGTCAACGTCTCTGCGACGATTTTCCCGCAGGAGTTCCGTCATCGTCAGGCGGGTGCCCCGCTCCGCGGCCTCCATGCCGAGCAGGCACGTCAGCACGCCGTCCACCGAACGCTCGAGCGTCCCATTGGCGCAGTCTCCCGCGACCATCGCTTGGTGAAACTGCGCAATGTTTCGCTGCGCTCCCGCCTGATACAGGTTGGCGACCTCTCCGCCGCCGAAATGCTGCGTGCCGCCCTTCAGGAAAGCCCGGCCCCAATAGTTCACCAGCGCGTTGGCCTCGGTGCCGTAGGCCGCGACACTCAGCTCCCCGGCCGCGTTGTTCTTCAGGTTCTGCCCGTAGTGATTGTGGATGATGCCGTTTTCATATTCGTAAACCAACGAACAGACATCGCGGGCGTCGCCATGCGGGTCCGGCCGCGTGACCGCCGAGCGCCCAGTGGCGGCGACGGGACGTCGACCCGTGATCCAGAGGGCCGCGTCGAGGGCATGAATGTCGAAGTTGCCGATGGAATCACAGCCCAGGGCCACGTCCGACACCCAGATGAGTTCGCGCAGCCGGCTCTCGATCGTCTCGGTTTTCGGCGGGTCCTTCAGGCCCCCGGCGATGCCGGTGGAGCGGAGGTGAACGATCTTTCCGAGCCCTCCGGCGTGAATTCGGCGCACCGTCTCGACATTCACCGGGTCGGTGGGAATCTGATAATCGATGAGGAAGCACTGTTTGCGCCGCCGCGCCTCTTGCCCGGCCGCGAGCACACTCAACGCGCCGGGCACGTCGACCGCCACCGGTTTCGCCATGTAGACGTGCTTGCCCGCCGCGACCGCCGCGGTGGCCTGCTCGGGGAGAAAATAGCACGGTGTTTCAAGCGCCACCGCCTCGACTCCACTCTCCAGCAGCCGTTGGTAGCCGGACAACGTCGAAAAGCGACGAGACGGATCCACCCCCAGTTCGCTGCCGCATTTTTCCGCCACGGCGGGAAAGTAGTCTGCCACGGCCCACATCTCGTAACCACCGTGGGCCTGGAACAGCTTCGCGATCCACCCGCCTCGGCCGCCGTTGCCCACCACCCCGAGCTTGATCTTGCGGGTGGGCCCCGACTCAGGAGCCGCGAAGGCGGTGCCGACCGCTCCAGCGGCAAGGGCTCCGACACTGGCGCCCAAGAATGCGCGGCGGGAAAGATGATGGCCGGTGGAAGGCGACTCGGTGCTCATGGGATTCATAGCGAAAATTTCTGCGTCTGGAGGCGGGGTCGTTTTACGGCAAGGCGGGGCGGTATTCGAAGGCTCCCCGATCCGGCGCGACGCCAGACGGGCGAGCGAGCGCAACCCGTTTTTTTTGGACCGGCGGAACCTGCATCGATCACCATCGCGCGACTGCTGGAGCCGCGACGCCATCGTCGCGGTTTCGAGCCACGCGACGGGGGCGTCGCGTCCCCAGTGATCAGAAAATGAGATGCCACCGATCGGGCGAGGCCCGTCAAATCGGATTCCAGCGAAAGGTCGACGCCGGCACGATCGATCGCGGCGCTGCCGACTTGCAGCGGGAAATCGGCCGCGGGCAGCATCGCACCCACGGTGAGCGATAGGAAAGCAAGGACCCGAATGAGGAGGCCGACGAACATGGGGGTTAGAACGTAAACGAGTTCGTGAGGTAGATTCGCTTTTCAGGCGGAACGCGGTACGAGGCGACGGTGCCGTCGTATTGGGCGTTAATCGGGATGAGGGTGTCGGTGCCGAGGGCGTTGCGAACGTTGAGCTGCACGCGCCAGTCGATGTTTTTCCAAACACGCCGGCCATACGAGGCGAAGAGGTCGACGTTGGTTTCGCCGGGAGCGAAGAAGGGCTTCTTCCGGTCGATGATGATCGCGCCGGAGGCATCGCGGGTCGTCACATAACCGATGCCGATTTTGTCCTGCCAGCGGACGCCGGTGCCGATGCCGACGCCCTTGATCCAGCCGGTGCGGAACGTGTAGTTCGTCACCAGATTCGCGCGATACTTGCGCTGCTCGGCGGAGGCGAGCCCCTCGGAAGAGAGGATGTTGCGGTAGGGCACGACCACGAGATTGGTGAGATAGCTGAGGGTGTTTTCCGTGCTGCGCGGAATGTTGGCGAAGCCCGGCGCGCTCCAGACCGGCAACAGGGCTTCCATCGCGGCGCGGGCGCCGGGCTGGACGTTGCTGACGACGGTTTCCTGCTGCGCAACGTTGGCACTGATCCGCCAGCTGTTCGTCGGGTTGATGACCAGTTCAAGTTCGTGGCCCTTGGCCACGCTGTCGACGGTGTCGGAGAGGCCGGAGAGCGGTGTGAAGTGATAGGCGAGCGTGCCGTCGAGGGCGTTGCCGTCGACGTAGGCGTTGTAGGCCTTTGACAGACCGGGAACGGCATTGAGGACCGATTGAATCTGGGGCTTGTAGTCGATCCGGCCCGTGTTGGCGGCGGCGGCGATCTGGCCGTTGAGCTGGTGGACGGCGTTGTTCTGAATCGTGCCGACCAAGGGGCTGCGCGCACTGCCGTTCACCGCCTTGGTTTCGAAATTGTTGTAGCGGACGATGACCTTGTGGTGGAACAGCGAGAGATTGAAGCCGATCTCGCGGGTCTTGCCCTGCGGTGACTCGATTTCCGAGCCGTCGAGTTTCACGCGCGTGCCGGAGGGTGAGAAATTTTCCGAAGAGTTAAAGAACACGCTGGCCGACGTGCCGTCCGGCAGTTTCACGAAACGGGTCGGCCAGCGGAGCACCGTGCTGACGCTGAGCTTTTCTCCGGTGGCGGTAAGCGGAGGAAGATTCGGCAGGGGGAAGAGTGACTGCGTGGTGCCGGCGGCATCCTTGAACGTGGAGTTGAAGCCGTAGACGAGCGGCGAACCGCCGTTGATCGTCGGGCGCACCGAGGCGAAATAGCGCTCGTCGCGCCGCCAGCCGAGCGTGGTGACGAGGAGGTCGTCGAGCCAGTAGCTGTTCAACGCGTAGGCGTTCGAACGGACGACTTCGCGGGTGGCGTCGAGGTTGTTGAGAATCTCGCGGAGAACGTTGGGCTCAGTGCCGTAGACGGCCTGCGCCGCGGAACCTGCCGCCGCGAGCGGGAGCAGCGTCTGGGCGGTGAAGCCGTCCGTCAGGCGGTTGATTTGAATCGGATTCAGTTTCAAGGACGTGCCGTTGATCACGGAGTCGCCCATGTAGACGAGAAAGTACGGCCGGTTGTTGAATCCGGTGGGAGGGAGGGAACCGTCGGTGAGCTGGGCGCCATTGGTATTCGTAAGGCGCGAGCCGAAGTTCAGGACGTTGCGGGTCTGCTCCTCGGCGAGCCCGGTGAGCGTGTGTTGCCCGACCCACTTGCCCCAACGCGGCGAAAGGTCGCGGAAATCATACCGGAGGAACCCGGTGGCGCGGCGGGCCTCGCGCTGGCGGATGCTGTTGTAGTCGGCTGTCTGCTGGAAGGCCGTGTAGGGGCGGCCGAAATTCGGATTCGGCAGGCCGTTTTGCAGCGTGACGTTGGGGTCGACGCGGATGTGATTGCCGTTGCCGCCATTCGCGAAGAACGCGTTGCGGTTCCGGTTTTCGTAGCGCTGCGAGTAATAACTCACCTCGATGCCGATTCGGTCCTGCCACGCGCGTTGCTCGAGCGTGATCGTGCCGGTGTTGAAGCTCTCGTACTGGCGCCCCGTCTCGTCGATCTCGCGGTTGCGCCAATCGAAGGCATCGTAGTTGCTGAAACCCTGGAACTTTACCCCAGCGGGACGCAGATTGCCGGGGTAGAGAAAGGTGGGCAGCTCGGCGCGATTGAGCGTCTCGAGAAACGTGTAGGTATCGAACGAGGTATCCCTGTTGAAAAGCGGATCAAAGACGTTGTTGCGAATCGCGTTGGCCGGCTGGTTCGTCGTCGCACTCGTGTTGGGCGGATTGGTGGCAAACATGCCGGTGCTCGGCGTCTTGGAATTCGCGTGGTCGAAGACGAGGACTTTGCCGCCGAACACCTGGCCTTGTCCGACCGAAATCGGAATCAGGCCGGCCTGTTGGTAAATCGGGATATTGGTGGAATTCGGATCCATGGTACGCGCAGTGGGGTTGCGCGCGGGATCGTCGAAATAGGACCAATCGTAACCGTAGAGAAGCGGATTGTTGGTGGCGCGGCCCCGGGCGAGCGCGGCGATCCATTCGTCAGAAATACTGCGGAACGGCATGCCGGTAAAGGGACGGTTGGCCTTCGTGGTTCCGGTCTCGAAATTGGCGTGCAGGTTGGTCGTGCGAAAGGGATTGTATCCGACGGATCCGGACAGGCGCTGCTTCTTCTCGAAGGCGGGCCGCTGCTGGTAGCGCTCATCGTCGTCGACCGCCGCGAGGCGAAAGGCGAGCACGCCGCGGACGAGCACACGGTTGAAGTCCACGTTGGTGCGCGTGCTGTCGTTGTCGCCGTAGCGGAACTGGATCTTGTTGCGGTTGACGAGCGGATTGGCGCGCAACATCCCGGACTCGATGACGCCGCCCGCGTTGCCGGCTCCAACAAGCATGGCGTTGGCCCCGCGGTTGATCGTGATGCGGTCGAGCGTGTAGGCGTCGGATGCGATGTCCGTGGCGAAAAAGCCGCGCGTGAGATTGGCCGAGCCGAGCCCGCGGGCGCGTGTGACGGTCTGCGGCTCATTGCGCGCGTCGTCGCTCTGAACGGAAGCGTTGGTGATGTCGCCGCCCGCAGCCCCGGAAAAATTTCCGCCGGGACCGCCGGCCTCCATGCCAACGGCGTAGATGAGCGCGTCGTTGATGCTGGTCGCGCCGATGTCGTCGAGAAAATCCTTGGTGAGAATCGAGATGGAGGCGCCGAGATCGGCGATCGGGGTATTGAGTCGCGTGCCAGCGAGGGTCGACGATGCGGAATAGCCGGTGTCCTTGCTCGTGTTTACGACGAAAGGATTCAAGACGAGCGTTGTGTCATCACCCGGAACGGCGGAGCTGGCCGGCTTGATTTGCTGGGCGACGAGCGCCGCGGTCAGGGAAATTGAGCCGAAGAGGAGTGGGAGGCAGGGGCGAGGCAGACGAATCATGTGCGGAGGGATTGATGCGATCGCATTACGGTCAGGGTCGGATGGGCTTGGGCGAGTAGAGTTCGTTGAGTCCGCTCCACGTGGTCGTGCGCAGCAGCGCCGCCCAACTACCGGCGGCGCTGAAATGGCGGTTTCCCTCCCACGCGGCACCGAGGAAGTAGGTGAACGGCTTGTTCGGCGACACGTTCAGGAGCATGTACCGATCGCTGCCGGCCTCGCCGAAGCCCGTCACTTGTCGCGGGTCGGCGATGATGGCCGTGCCGATCCTCGGATAGGCGGGATCGGCCTTCTCCCAGATCGACATCGTGCCGTGCTCCCGGCTCTGTTCGAGCGCCGGCTGGCCAAACGTCGTCAACCCGAGGCCGACCGTGATGTTCGCAGCGTCTTCGGTTTTGATCGTGTGGGTGACCTGGAAAAAATTAGTGCCGGGCACCAGGCGAATCGTCTTGGTCTCGGACACGCGCCGTCCGCCGGCGTCCCACGGTTCGAATTCAAGGGTGAACTCCACGTGGTCGGGTGCGTTGGCGACGATGCGGTATGTGCCATAGGTCTCCGAGGGAAATGGCCGGCCATCACGCCAGATCGCACTCCCGCCGCAACCGCGCTCTCGGCCCACATGATAGAAGTCCACCCCTTCACCGCGCTCGGTATGATACTCGAAACCGGCGGCGCTGAGCCGATACCATTTGTCGATGATCGGGTAGTCGACGGACTTGGGCCAGATGTCGATTCCGCTCCCGACGCGGTGACGCACCGTCGGTCCATAAACGCGAAACGCAATGCGGTCGTTTTCCCAGTTGATGTTCTGGGCACCCTCCGGATTTCGCAGGACGTACGCGCGGGGTTTCCCCGGGCTGTCCTCCGCCGCGGCGAAAACACCCGGTTTCACCGTCGGAGTGATCGACGGGATGCCCATCTTCACGGCCTGCGCATAGGCGAGCACGATCGGACCGAAGGCGTGGGGGTCGTTGTGCGCCCACACGCGGCTCTTGTAGTCCTCCTTGGTTCCCTGTTCCGGACACAGGCAGCCGATGCAGGCATGGCCCACGGACCCGTCCGCCGCGATGTAGGCCGGGAGGGCGGCGAGACCTCTCTGGAAATTTTCCAAATACTTCGGCTCGAGCAATCCGCCCTCCAACATAACTCCGAGGCCATGGAGCAGGAGACCGCTGCCCGAAATCTCAGTATACGATGAGGGGTCGGTCATCTCCTGATGCCACAGGCCCGCCTTGTTTTGGTGGCGCAAAACCGCGGCGAAGAAATCTTTCGCGACGGCTTCCACATTCTTCCGCCTCGGGTGCCCGGCCGGCAAATCGCGCACCAATGCCGCGAGACCCACCGCGCCCCAACCGTTGCCGCGGCTCCAATTGTCCTGGGAGACGACTCCCGCGCCCTGAAAGCCGCGCCCTTGATGCACGAGCCCCGTCTTCGGGTCGCGTAGGATGCGAAACAGCTCGAGGGTTTCAAAAACCGCGAGGTCAACATAGCGGTCGTTCTTCTCCGCGAGCCCCGCGTAGAGCATGAACGGCGTCACGGCGAACGCCACATCGATGAACACCTGGTCCTTTTCCGGCACGACCCACGGAGGAACGAGCAGACCCTCGCTCGAACGTTTTTGCTTTTCCATCATGCGCGCTGCCGCCGCAGAGACCGCGCGATCCAGTGCCGGTGTGCCGCCACGCCAGCGCACTAACGCCGCGCCGCTGCCGCCGACTTCATAGCTGATGAAGCTGCCGCGGCCCTTGATCTCCTTGGCCGCATATTTCGCCAACAACTCAAGGACCTGCCTGCGCAACGGCGAGGCGGGTTCGATCAACGACAGTTCGCTCATGCCCTGCACGAGCAGGGTCCCCGGATAGAGTCCGAGATCAATTTCGGCCAGACCCTTGGTCAGGACACGTTCCGCGATTTCCCGGGTGGCCACGGGCGGCAGAGGCGCGGCCGAACGCAACACCGGAACTCCGGCAAAGAGTGCGCCGAGCAGCAGGAAGCGAAACGGATTCACGGGAGACGATGCAGACGCACGACCGGCTAACGCGTCGCAGACGTGATCCGGAGCACGGCCCGTTCGGCGATCAGCATTGGCGAGTCGTACACGGGCAAAGCCCGGAAGACGGTGCCGGAAGTGGACTGACTCCAACTTCCTTTCGGCAGCGCGTAGACCGTGCTCGTGCGCACATCGACGAGGACGGGGTCGGAAAATCTGCCCGCCTTGAGCGTGAGGTCAGCGAGCGAAACGCCGTTGGCGTCCGCCGGCGGAGCATCGGCAAACCAGAAGGCGACCACCTGCGCGCCATCGGTCGCGCGACGATAGCCGGACAACGTAAGGGCGCGCAGCGCAGTCGACGCGGACGCATAGTCGGGCATCCGTGCCAACGAGTCGTCGAAGATCGCGAAGACGGTTTGCGCAGCGTAGTAGGCGGGCTTCACGTGGGAGACCGTCTGATCGGGATTCGTCCCGAGGAGACCCTTGTAATTCATCCGCAAGACGCCATCCGCCCCGCCTTGGTTGCTCGCCTGCGTGTAATGCATGTCGGAGAGCGTGAAGAGGTTCATCGGCACATCCTTTGCCCGGTGCGCCAGCAGACGGCGAATGTCCCACTTCGCATGCGTCGTTTCGGTAAACGTGATTTTCGAAAGCGCGAAATTCTCCTGGAATTTCGAAGGCGCTCCGGTCTCGCCCTGCCGGATGGACATGGTGCCGCCGTGCTTCGCAATGACCGCACGCAGCTTGTCCACCGGCGTCGTATCATCGGGATTGCGCGGGTACCCGTGGAAGGTGATCTCGTCGATCAGGTCGAGTTTTCCCTTGGCCTTCATCCCGGCGAGAAACTTGTCCGCGTAATCGATGTTCCCCGCCAGGGCCAGGGCCCAGAGCCGGCCCTTGGGCTGCACTTCACGCACCATCGTCGCCGTGCGAATGTAAAGATCGACATAAGCTCCGACGGGCGCCGTGCCGGCATGATTGATATCCGGCTCGTTCCACACCTCCCACTCGCTGACGCGGTCCTTGTAGCGTTCGACCAGCGCCCGGCACCACTTGTCCCAAGCCGCCAACGCCTCCGGCGAGGACGGAAATCCCCCGCCGAGCCCGGTGTCGCCGCCGCCGGGATAGATCGTGTTGCCGTAGTTGAATTCTATCCACGGGAGGACGCCCTGTGCGACGGCGTCGTTGACGATCGCGTCGAGCCAATCCCAGGAATAGACGCCCTTCACTTTTTCGCACTTCGCCCAGCCGGCCTGGAGGCGGACGCCCTTGGCGCCGAGTGGGCCCAGGTGTTTTTTGAAGTTCGCGTAGACGGTAAAGTCGCGGTCGATGGTCTCGGCTCCGATGGACCAGGGCGAAGACGTAATTTCCTTGGCGGCGCGCGGTGCGACCTGGCCGAGCACGGGCAGCGAAATTCCTGTGGTGGGCGCGATCTCCTGCGCTTCAAGGCCGGCAAAAAGGAGGGCCACTCCGGCAAGTGCGGCATAACGGCGGGCAGAGCGAGGGATTAGTCTCATGGTGCGAAAGTGCTAGGCGGGAGTGGCGGTCGGAGCAGACCGGGAAGCTGAGATGGCCGGCGGTGTGCGCACGTAGAACCACCAGAGGATGGCCGCGGACAGCGGATAGAGCAGACCGAGTACGGCGAAAATCACGCCGTAGCCGAACGCGTGGATGAGTGCGCCGATGACGAGATTCATGACCGCGCCGACGACGCCGATGAGGAAATTGAGCACGCCAAACGCCGTGCCGGTGAAACCCCGCGGGAGGCTGTCGGCGATGAGCGCCGCGCCGAGATTGTTCCACTGCGCGTAAATCATGTGGATGCACGCGAACACCCCGATCGCGAGGGCCCAGTTTTTCGAAAATGGCAGCAACCAAAGCGAAGCGCCCAACAGCGCGAGCGCCTGCATGACCGCGGTGCGACTGCGGGAGGCCGAGAACCCGCCCTTGAACAACCGGTCCGAAATCAGCCCGCCGAGGACCGCGAGCACCGAACTCGCAACGGGCGGAATCCAAGCGTAACGCCCGAGGTCATCGAGGGTAAGCCCCAGCCCTTCCTGCAAGTAGCCCGGCTGCCAGTTGGTGTAGAACACATAGACCGGCTCGGCCACGACCCGGGCCAGGAGGATGCCCCACAGCGCCCGATGCCGAAACAGCTCGCGCCACGACACCGCCCGCCCGGCCTCCTGCGGCACACCGTAGTCCGGCGGGTTGCGATCGAGCCACCACCACACCGCGGGCACGAGCAGACCGAAACCGCCGGGGATGAAGAACGCGTAGTGCCAGCTGTACTGTTGGGTGATTAACGCGACCAACTTCGGCGCGATTACGAAACCCATCAGACCGAACGGAGTTTTGAACGAAATCGCCGTCCCCCGGCGCTCCGGCGGGAACCAGCGGGCCACGGCGACCACCGCCGAAACCGTGACGCCCGCGTCGGCAAAACCGAGCAGGACGCGGGCGACGATCATCTCGTTTAGGCTGCCCGACGTGCCGCATAGTATGGCCGCAAGCGACATCACGCCGATGGAAAGCGTCGCCGTCAGCCGCGTGCCGGCCCGGTCGATAAACCGGCCCGCCGCCAACGCGCCCAGCGTATAGGCGACACTGAAGCTCGTCATCAGCCATGAGTAATCCGTGTCCGACCACCCCATCTGAACCTTAAGCGTCGTCTTGAGGATGGACAGCACCTGCCGATCGAGAATGAAGAGCAGCAATGCCAGCGAGACGAGGACCACGATGCCCCAGGCGCGGACCGGGATTTTTTGGGACGGAGCGGTGGTCATGGTCTCGAAAGATGCGGAACCACGATTTCAGGGGCCCTCGCCGACAACGGAAACGGGCAGGATCACGTGCAGCGTATCGCCGGACTGCGTGACCGGGAATTTCTCCAGCGCCTCGCCCTGGATCTCCACGGCGATGCGCTTCAGCTTCGTCTCCGGATCAACGAGGTGCTCGCCCGTGCGAAGGTCAAACTCCCACCCGTGCCACGGACAGCGCAAAATGCCGCCCTCGCGGCCGTAGTCGTATTCATAAACCGCCGAGGGCAGCGTGGTGCCGGAAATTTTCCCGACACACACGGGTGCGCCGGCATGCGGACAAATGTTCCGGTAGGCGAAGAATTCCCCGCCGACATTGAACACGCCAAACTGAACCCTTCCGACGGTGACGAGCTTGCGCCCACCCGGAGGAATTTCGCCCACTTTTGCGATCGGATGTGCTTTCATGCAGTCAGGAGGCGACCGACGCACCGTGGGGCATGAGACTGTAAAGTTCGGCGGCGTTCTTCCAGAAAATGCGGTCCTTCCATTCCTTCGGGAGCGGGGGCAGCGCCATCCGGGGATTGTCGAAATCCCAGTGCGGATAGTCGCTCGAAAACAAAATCATGTGCGGCGCGTCGATCATCTCGAAGATCTGTCGGAGTTGATCCGGCTTTTCCGTCTCCTCAATCGGCTGGGTGGTGACGTAGAGATGCTGGCGGATGTACTCGCTCGGAAGTTTCTTCAACCACGGAGTCTGGGACCTCAGGGCTTTGTAATTTTTGTCCATGCGCCACATCAGGTGAGGGAGCCAGGCGATGCCTCCCTCGATCGCGACGAACTTGAGGGTCGGAAATTTTTCAAACACGCCCTCGCACACGAGCGAGTTGACGGTCGCCATGTAATTTATCGGGAGAATATTGTGCCACTCCATGTAACGCGTGGGCCGGCCGGCCGGCGTGACATGGGGCGCGGTCCCGGCGCCTTCACTGCCCGGATGAATCGCGACGGGCAGGCTCATTTCGGCGGCGGCCTCGTAGATGGGGTGAAAGAAACGCTGGCCAAAAAGCCGGCTGGACCCGCTGGCCATGAGCACCTGGGCGATCTGCGGGTGAGCGCCCCATTTTCGAATTTCGCGCGCAGCGGCGAGGGGTTCGGAGTGGTTGATGATGATCGAACCGCGGAACCGCGGCGAAAACGCGAGCCACGTCGCGACCATCCACTCGTTGAGCGCGGAGGAAAGCGCCGACGCATAGTCGGGATCGTCGTGCAACGACAACGAGAGCATCCCCGAACCCGTGAGGATCGCGTAGTCAATCTCGTAGCGATCCATGTGGTCCTGCATCAAAAAAGCCGGACTACTGCCGGGGCGGCCGCCCGTCTCGGGCCGGGCATCTTCGCGGAGCACGCCCACCGGTGACGAATAGCCAGCGTGGGGGATATCAATCCCGTCCGCCTTCACCTTCTCGCGCCAATAGGCCGGGAGGTAGGGCAGCAGATCCTGCGGCGACGCAAGGGCGTTGTGGACATCGGAGTCGATCAGCCGGAGCACGGCGGGAGTCGCGGTCATAGCTGGGAGTTTTTCGCCACGGCGGAGTTCATCTGCGCGGCGACATCTCGCGTGCGCTGCCACAGGGCCGTCGGGTTGAGCTTCTTCGTGCCGCGGTACCAATTCTCCCACGGACCGCGACAATAGCCTTCGGCAAGGATCGGAATCTCCGCGATGGCCGTCGCGGCTCCAGCGAGCGAGGTACCGGCGCCCGAAAGATTGCCGAGGTCGAGCGCTTCATGGGCCATTTCGATTTGCTCCAACCACGCGCACATCTGCCGCATGATCGCGCTCTGATAAATCAGGTTGTCGCGGAGAAACGCCGCCTCGGTTTCCGGCAGTACGGCGGCGGCAGTGCGCGCGTGCAACAGCACCAGTTCGAATCCGGCTTTTTGCATCGCCACCCGCTTGATCGCCTCGCGGCGCGTGACCTTGGGATGCATGTCGTCGATCGACTTCCAAAACGCATCGCCGCCCGCCGGTGAAGCCGACGCGCCGGGCGCGACAGCCCGCAGCTCCAATCGCTCCGCCGCAACGCCACCGCCGATTTTTTTCTCACTGAGCTTTTTCGCAATTTGACCGAGGCTGGCGTTGCCCAGGCTGGCCATCTGCCCATCCATCAGAAACGGCACCTGCTGCACATCGTGAATCTGCCAGGCGTTGAAATACACCCGATAGGCGTTCGCGATCTCATCCTGCCGGACGGAGAAGCGGTCGCGCACCCAGCCGGCCAGCCAGGCATCGGCATCAAAATCCTCCATCCGCCAGGTCATCTTCGCGGTGGCGTCGATCCCGAGCACGAACTCGCGGAGATTGGAGACGTTGCAGATCGCATAGGTGCCGGCGCCCTTTTCGACTGCGGTTCGCAGGCACTCCCACGTGCGATGCGGCGACGGTACCTGCGCGAGGTGAGGCCCGGAACCCCACAAGGCGTGGTGATAGTAGACTCCGTAGCTGTTCTGCGGAGCGCGCGCCGTGGAGTAGAAGTCCGCCTGCCACTTCCAGCCCGGCGAATTGTCCGCGAAGACGATAATCGTTCCCTCGGGAATCGTGAGCAGCTTTTGCTGATTCAACGTCGAACCCTCGGCCCAGAGCGTCGTCGAGAGCAGATGCGACCGCCCCGGCGCGACCTCGTTCAAAATCTTCACCTGCTCCGCCATTGCCGCGGAAATCAACCGACCGCGATCGGCGTCCGATTGCGGCGTGTTGGAATCGGCCAACCACATCGGGCGGTCCGCGATGCCCCGCAACCCGAGTTGCCAGATCACGTTCGGATAGGCGGCCCATTTTTTGGCGTACGCCGCCCACACCTCCCGCACCTCGGACGGGTGGCTGAAATACGAATACTTCAAATCGCGCCCGCGCGCTTTCCAATAGTTGAAGTAGGAAAATGCGCTGACGCCCAACGGCTCGACGTGATGCTGCGACACAAACACGCCGCGTCGCGCGCACTCCTGCACCAGCGCCTCCTCGGGCGGATTCATGATGTCCACAAAGCTGGCGGGGATGATCAGATTGCAGCGACTGCGCACGAGCGCCTCGGCAATTGAGCGCATCACCTCACGCGGTACGACCTGGCTGTAGTACGGATAGTCGATGTTCCGCTTGCCGCCGCTCTCCTTCCACTCCGTGAGTAGATCCTCGTCGTTGATGAACCAGCCCCGAAACTTGAAGGTCGGTTCTCCTGAGGTGAGTTTGACATCCGGCCATGCCAGCGTCGCGCGCCGCCGCGGCGGCCGAGACGCCCAGAAATGGAGCGGATCGACGCCGAGGTATTTTTCGATGAACGCATAGAGCCCGAACATCGTGCCCCGCTCGTCACTGCCGGCGATGATAAGCCGTGAACCCACCTCCCCGACCCGATAGGCTTCCCATTTTCCGCGCAGACTGTCGCCGAAGCCGGGCGCGATCGTTTCCAACCACGCCGCCGACTCGGCCCGATTGAGCGAGATCAGCACGAGGCTGGCCGGCCCACTGTCCTCAATGCGCTGCACCAACGGGAGCGTCCTGCCAGTGATCGTCTTCGTGTCGCTCGCGAGGTCCGCCGCCGCGAGCCGCACACACTCCGGCTCTCCTGCCGCGACCACAACCGTGGCGGTGCGGTTTGCCGAAACCAAATCAAAGCCCATCGCGCCGCCCTGGGCCAAAATCAGCGAGACGGCAAACAACAGGTCCCGGGCGTTCATGAGTCGAAACGATGACTCAAAACGAGAAGCGCGTCGACAGCGTGAATTTCCGTCCCTCGGCCACGGACCACACTGCCACCTTGCCGTCGGGGTTGATTGTCACCGGCACGAGTTCGTTGTGCGTGAAGAGGTTTCTCACGTTGAGCTGGACCTTCATGCCCACCTTCCCCTTCAGAATTTTCCGCTGATAGGAGATCCATCCGTCGTAGCGGGTTTCAGTTGGCCCGTAGAAGGGATGCCGCACATCCGAAACGCGGACGTCACTCAGCAGGGCGGGCCCGCCCGCCGGCACGGGCGTGAGATCGGCGCGCAGCGACACCACCGGGAAACCCACGGCCGCCTTGTCCAGCCAGCGCAGGCCGGTGCCGACGCCAAAACCCTTCAGCCGCTCGCCTTGAAAATCGTAATTCGCCACCACGTTCGCGCGCCACTTGCGGAGTTCCTGCACGAGCGCGCCGTCGGCCGACGCGGCGGTGTTGAACCGGTTCAGGGCATTCGCCTGAAAATTATTGGCCAGCATGTTCACGTCGGTGCGGCTGCCGACATTCGGAATGCCGCCGACGTTGAGGGGAACCTGGAACGCCCACTCGTTCCGCCACTCGGTCGCGATCGGTTTTCCCGTCGAGGTCGGGGTGTCGAAGAGCAGCTTCCGCACCGACGCGCCGGTGTTGCTCCGGACGGATTCCTGCTCGGAGACATTCAGGATGAAGGACAGCCCGCGGGTGGGTCGGAACATCAGTTCGACCTCCTTGCCCTTGGTCACAGAGTCGCTGGTGTCACGCACGCCGGGATCGGTCGTGAAGAGGCTGCCGTTTTGAATCCGCGCCTTGAACGTATCGAGCAGTGCCTGCGGCGGAGCAATAAATCCGACCGGCACGCCGCCGCCGCCATCGGGAATGTTGCCGCCGCGCACCATCGTGACGGCCTGACCGTAGATGCTCATGATCGACGCCGGAATCGAACCGACCGTGCCGTTGAACGTGCCGGTCTGGGTGGTCTCGAAGAAATTCAGGCGGACCGAGATGCGGCCGTTGAAGGCCTCGACGTAGATTCCTTTCTCCTTCGTGATGCCGCGGGGCGGCGCGAGCTCCTTGCCGAACACATCGACCGCCTTCGTGATCGGCGGGCTGAAATTCTCCGACGAACCGTAGTAGGCATGCAGCGCAGAAATCACCGGGAGGCGCCTCAGCCACTTTTCGGGCGCCTTCGCGACGCCGCTCCACGCGAACAGACTCTTCGAGAACGTCTGCGGAACGAGCGTGGGATTGCCCAGGCTGAAGGACGGGGAATCGATCAGCCGGTAACCTTCACCGGTGGGCTCGAATGGCGCGCTGACGCTCAGGATGGACGATTTCTCCTTCCGCCAGCCCACAGTCGAGACGACCCGATCCCAGAGCCAGTTGCTCTGCATCGCGAGGGCCTCGGAGTTCAGCGTGCGCTCGTTGATGCTCGCGCTGCCGGCGGTGTGCGAAACCTCGCGGTCTTCGCGCAGGACGGTGATGGGCGTCGTGTAGGGGTTGTAGATCGCCTGGTTCGCGACGGCCACCGTCGGCGCCTGCACGCGCGCCAGCATCACGCCCTTGCCGTTCACCTCGTTGTTAAAATTCATCAGGTTCTGTTGCAGGCCCTGCAGGTGTGCACCGCTCGGCGTCGACGCATTGAGGAGCGACGGGCCGATGTAGACCCACGTGACGATCTGTTTGCTCTGCGCGGCGGTGCGCGCCTGGTTGTTGCCGTTCGTCCAATTGTCCGGCGTGTAGAACATCGAGCCGCCGCCATGCGATTCGGTCAGGAATTTCTCGCGCTGGCCCAGGAGGGAAATGACGTGTTTGCCGAGAATCCCACCGATGCGGTTGTTCAGGCGCTCGGCGAGATTCAGCTCGTAAAACAGTTTCACGCGGCCGGTTTCGACTTTCTGCCGCGTGAAGGTCGCAGCGCCCGCGGTGGAGATGAACGGCCGGCCAAAGTTCGGATTCACCTCGCCGGTCCACATCTTCGTGTTCGGATCGATCGAGATGTACGGCGCCGCCTGGTTCATCAACGATTGGTAGCCCTCTTCCCATTTTTGCTGGTTGAAGGAGACTTCAAATCCGGCCTTCCGGTTCAGCAGCAACTGCTGCACGGACACGTCGACGTTCTGCAGGTTGGACTCGCCCAGGGAATTTGGTCCGGCGAGGAGGTTGTTGAAGAAATCGAACACCGTCGGGTCAGTCAGATTTTCCGCCGAGAAGAACGCCTGGTCGTTCGAATTGTAGTCCGCCCGCACGCGGCTCATCTCGCGCGTATAGGCGCCCACCGCGGTGCCGGTCAGACCGGTGGAGGGATAGAAGACGTTGTTCGAAACCAAGGGGCGCCCCAGGAGGATCTGGCCGCCGGAATTCGGGATGTTGTCGCGGGGAGCGGTGGCATTGACGTCCTGGAAGAAGAACGTCGGCGAGCGGTTGACGTTTTCCGGGACGCCGAGCGTGGCGTTGCGCAGCGCCGCGGTGAACGTATTGAACGGGCCGGCCGTCGGGTCGTAGCCCACCTTGCCGCGGGCGCCCAGGGCCTTGAGGTCGGCGGGAAGCGTGGCATCGAACCACGACGAGATGCGGTCGGAAGGCGTGAGGGTGCGGGGGCGGTTCGACGTGATCACACCCATTTCGAAGCTCGCCCGGACCGTCGTGGAATTCAGCACGCCCAAGTTTCGCAGTGGCTTGATGTCCCAGCCGGCGGCGAGGTAGCGGCGGTCGGAATTCGTATATGTGAATTTCTGTTGATACTGGTCGTCGCTCTTCACCGCGGCGACGCGCACGGCGAGTTCACCCGGGGCAATCGCGAGGTTGTAATTGAAGGCAGCGCGGGTGCTGCCGTAGCTGCCCGCGGACAAGTCGAGGTTGCCCGAGGATTTGCGCAGGTTGGCCGATGCGTTGGAGGTGTTGATGATGCCGGCGGGACTGCCGACCCCGAAGAGCAGCGCGTTGGCGCCGCGGTTGATTTCAACGCGATCCGTGTTGTAGCCGTCCATCGGAATGATGGAGCGGTAGAAATTGAGCGCCTGGGTCGCCTCCGCCAGTCCGCGCACCCGCGTGCCCACCGGGCCGTTGCCCAGATCGGGTTCGGTCGTGACCCCTCCGGGCGAGGGCGTCGCACCCGAAAAATTCCCGCCAAACCCCGACACCTCCATGTTGGTCTGGTAGACGAGGACATCGCGCAGATTGAACGAACCGGTGTCCTCGAGAAACTTGGAGGTGATGACCGACACCGACGCACCGAGGTCGGTGAGCTTGGTGTTGAGCCCCGTGCCGGAGAGCGAGCTGCTGGCCTCGTAACCGACGTCCTTGTTCGTCTGCACCGTGAAGGGCGACAGGAGGAGGACTTCGTCGTCCTTGGTTTTCTCCGCAGCGGTCTGCGCGAGGAGGGGCAACGCCACGAACGTAGCCAGGATGGCCAGGCAACGCTGGCACGAGAGGAGTGTGGGGGTGGGATTCATACGGTATGAGAGGGTCGGCACAGGGTTTGCCCAAGGTTGACGCGGTGGGAGGGCGAACTTGGCCGCGGGCAAGAAGAAATTAGCAGAGAGAAAAAATAGCGTCTATGGACTCGCTTGATAATCCTTTCCTTAAATTGATTAAACTTCACCGATGATTTTCCACTCGACCGAGCGGCTCGGCCCCCCCTTTACCAGCGCCTCCGAACTGGGCCTCGTCATCGCGCAAGGCGGGGAACTCTTGGTCCGCAACGCCGAGGTGAAGCTGTTGTTTTTCCTTCAAGCGGACTGCGAGCAGGAAATCGAGGGCGTGGGCGCGTTCCCGGTGAAGACTGGCGACATCACCGTCGTGCCGCGAACCTGCGTGCAACGCTATCGCCAAGTCGCGGCCAGGGATTCGGCGCGCCTCCATGTCCTAAAGATTTCCCTCAGTCCGCCGCCCCTCCCAGCACTCGGTCAGCCTCCGGAGCGGACCCCGCCCAACGGCAACCCCGAAACTGACCTGACTTCCTTTGTGCGCCACCACTTTACGGAGATCCGGCACCTGCCGGGTGCCCAGGACGCGCGGATGCAGGAGATCATCCTCGCCATCCGGCGTGAGGCCGAGGAACACCGGGCGGGCATTCGCCACCGCGTTCGCGCGTTGTGCACAAACCTCGTCGTCCACGTCGCCCGCCTGCTGCACGACCATCCCGCCGCCGCCAAAACCACCGCGGGCGGCCACGGTTTTGCCGCCAACCAGGCGAAAGAATACCTTCGCCGCAACTTCGCCCAGCCCCTCACGCTCGGCGAGATCGCCTGGCACACCAAGATGAGTGAGGAGCACCTCGCCCGTATCTTCCGCAAAGTCACCGGCCAGACGGTCTTCGACTATTTGCGCACCATCCGGCTCGAAAACGCGAAGACCCTGTTGATCAATTCCAGCAAGACGCTGACTGAGATCGCCGCCGAGACCGGCTTCGGTTCGCTGTCTCTGTTCAGCCGCAATTTCGGCAAATACGTCGGCCAAAGTCCATCCGCCTACCGCCACGCCCTCGCCCAGCGGGTGCGCTGGTGAGTTCGGTTCGTCTTCATTCGCAACGGGTGCGATTCCCCGAAGCTTGCTTCGGCTTGGTTGGTGTCGCGGGGGGGGGCCCCCCGGGGGGGGGGGGCCCCACCCCCGGGCCCGCCCCGC
>CANJIU010000042.1 GCA_947474365.1 Opitutia bacterium
CCCCTCCCGTGGATTGTGCTCGGTCAAGAGCGGCTCCGCCTTGGTCCAGAGTTCATCAGAAACCTCCCACGATTGCACTGTCGCCATGGCCAAAATTTACGCACGCGCAGAAAAAAGGTTCAATCCTTAATTACGGATAAGCTCTTAAGGTGGGCAACGAGCGACGGAATGGACTCGACCATCTCGTCCCGCACCGCCTCGTAGGTGCGCAGCGGTCCGCCATAGGGGTCGCCGATTTCCTTGTCCCCATCGCCCGGCACAAACTCGCGAAAGAGAAAAATGTGGGGCGGTACCGGCTCCGCCTGCAGTTGAATCATCGCGCGATGCGACTCGGTCATGCACACGATCGCGAGGGCATCATCCAGCAATTCCTGGGTCAGGGGCTGGCTGCGATGGCGGACGATGTCGAGGCCGACCTTTTTCAGGGCCAGCACGGAGTTTTCAGAAACCGGCTCGCCTCCGCGCGCCACCACCCCGGCCGAAACAACTTTCACCGAACGCAGGGGCTCGGGCTGGGCCGCCAGCGCATGCTGCAACAAGGCCGCAGCCATCGGGCTGCGGCAGATGTTCGCGGTACAGACCACAACGATGGTGCCGGAAGCAGACACGGGGTGGGAAAGGACACGCTTTTCCGAGAAACGCAAAGCCAGATTCCGCGGGATCAAATTCGCTTCAGCGCCACAAGGGCACGGTGCAGGTGCATGGCCCGTTGCAGGGCCGCATCGATCATCGGGGCCTGGCGCCCAGAGGCAGGTCCCGCCGGCGCGACCTCCCCGGGCGGCGGGGCGGGGAGGTCCTTCGAAAGGCTCGCCTCGTCATTGCGAATTTTGTCGGGATAGTCCGTGACGAGTTTCGTCAAAGGCGTACCCTGCTCAAGTGCGTTGTAGGCGCGGCGCTCGGCCTCTTCAGAGATGTTGACCGCCAGGTCGGGGCGAAACGTACGGCGCGCCGCTCCGATCACCACGACTCCGGCTCCGCGCTCGTGGTCGGCAAAGGGCCGCAGCAACGCTTCCGAGGTGTCGGCGTTGGCAAGCACGAAGATCGGCGAACGCACCGTCGCCCGAAACTTCACCCAAGCGAAAAAGGCCGTGGCCACATCCGGCTCTGCCTGGACGTACCTGATGTCGATCACGCATGGCGGCGGGCGACCCTCCGACTGCGAAGGGAGATCGCCAGGCAGCTCATGCACACGCACGTAGGACAGACCCTGCCCGAGTTCCTGACTAAGAGGTGCCGCCAGCGCCACCCCGCTTAAAAAGACGAAGGAAAAGACTCCACGTATTTGCCAAGCCGGTTTCATTTGATGTCGCGCTTGAGCTGCCGTGCACCGATGTCCCGCCTGAAATACTTCCCGGCACATTCGATCTTCTCACAAACCGCATACGCCTGGTCGGCCGCCGCCCGCAACGTCGCGGCGAGCGCCGTGACCCCAAGCACCCGCCCGCCGTTCATCACCATCTGACCGGCAGAATTTTTCGCCGTGCCGGCATGAATGATCGAAACCCCTTCCGGCAGCGTCTGCGGAAATGTGATCACATCTCCCTTGCGGTAGGCGTCGGGGTAGCCTTTCGCCGCGATCACCACGCAGAGCGCGTGCTCCGGACGCACCGAGAGAGTCATTCCGGCGAGTTCACCCTTCGCCGCCGCCCAGAGAATCGCGAGTACGTCATTCCGAAGCCGCGGCAACACGACCTGCGTCTCTGGATCGCCAAACCGCGCGTTGTATTCGATCACCTTTGGCCCGTCGGGCGTCAGCATGATCCCAACGAACAGCGTCCCCCGAAAGACCATGCCTTCCGCCGCGATGGCCTCGACCGACGGGCGGACGATCTCGCGTTCGATCCGTTCCAACAACGCTGGCGTCACCACATCGGCGGGAGAATACGTTCCCATTCCCCCGGTGTTCGGCCCGGTGTCACCGTCGCCGATCCGCTTGTGATCCTGCGACGTCGGCAAAATCAGATAGTCCCGGCCCGAGACCACGACGAGAATCGAGGTTTCCTCCCCGAACAGGCAGTCCTCAATCAGCAACTGGCGTCCGCTGGTGCCAAATTTTTCGCCCTCCAGCATCTCACTCACGGCGGCCTCCGCTTCGGCGAGACTCTGGGCGACCACCACGCCCTTGCCCGCCGCCAGGCCGTCCGCCTTGACGACGATCGGGAGCGGGCGCGTCCGCAGATAAGCGAGCGCCGGCGCGACCTCGCCGAACACGCCCGCCGCCGCAGTGGGAATACCGTACTGCAGCAGGATTCGCTTCGTGAAAATCTTCGACGCCTCCAACCGCGCGCCGTCCGCGGTCGGGCCATACACCGGGACGCCAGCCTCGATCAATCGGTCCGCGAGACCGAGCGCCAGCGGCACCTCCGGTCCGACAACGACAAATTCGATCTGCTCGCGCCGGGCGAGCGCCACGAGACCCGCGACATCATCGGCAGCCACCGGGATGCAGGTGACCTCATCCGCGATGCCGGCGTTACCGGGCGCGCAGAGGATTCGCGGTTGCGCCGGTGAGGCACGCAAGGCCCGGACGAGCGCGTGTTCGCGCCCACCGGAACCAACGACGAGGATTGAACGGGGAAGAGGAGAAGCACTCACGGCCATCAAAAAATCACAGCACCTGCAGCTTCTTCCGATAAAACGCCACGACTTCGTCGGGGTCATCCGTGAACAGGATGTAATCCGTCATCCAGGCCGGAGCGCGCTTGGAGGCGGTCATCGTCCGCAACTGGCGGCGCAGGTCGGACCAGAACTTCGCGTTGAAGAAGACGTAGGGAACGCGCGGCCGGATCCCGAGCTTCAGGTTGCACATCTCGATGCCGACCTCCTCCAGCGTACCGACCCCGCCGACGTTGAAGATGCAAAAATCCGCCGCCTCGAACCACTTTTGGCGGAAGTGCCGCGACGACTCCTGGAAGGTGTTGAAAAAATCCACACCAAGTTCCGGCGGCTGTGCCTCGAGTTCGAGGAAGCAGGCTCCGGTGAGCGCGCCCTTGCCACGCGCCTGATCGGTCGCGAGCCGCATCACGCCGCCGCCGCCGCCGGTGAGCACGCCGAGGTTGTGGCCGATGAAGGTGGTAAGCTTGTCGACGAGCGACGAGATGCGCTCCGTGTCCGCCTGTTCGAGCCCGATGGCCGAACCGTAGAACGCAAGGATGGTCGATTCCTGAAATTTCCGCGCCATCTCCTCCCGCACAAAAAAGCCATGATCCTTTTTGTAGGTGTGAAAATACAGGTCCTTCGTCAGCTCGTCATACCAGTAAATCTGCAGGCCAATGGAATCGAACGTGTCGAGCCGGCCGTGGGCATGGCTGGAGAGAAAGTAGCCGTGAGTGCGTGACGCCTTCCGGAAGACGATCCGCTTGAGCTTGATTTCGCCCATGCGCGTCAGCAATTCGATCTGCTCGAGGAGATTCGGAAAATAATCGAGGATGAGCGTGTCGGCGTTTTCCGGCGCGGCGTCGAGCGCCTGGATCATCGTGCGGCTGCCGATCGGGCAGGCGTCACCCTCGAGGAACTTCTTCAGCTCGTCGTTGGCGCGGACCAGGACGGCGCGGTTCTCGATTGAACCGCTCTGACCACGGACGGTGATTCTGGTCCGAGGCTTGGCATCGGCGGTCACATGCGGCGGATTTTCATCCAGACACTTGTAGAGTTCGGCCGCGGTCGCCAGCAGCCGGGTGCGACGCTTGGTCAGCGTCTTGAACTCCGGATCGCTTGCCTCCGGGGCGCGAAACACCTCGACCGACACCACCGGATTCACCACTGGCTGGTCGCCCGTGTTGTAAATCTCAAGCATGACATTAGTGCCAAAGGTCTTGATCGGATCGAGCAGCAGGGCGCTGGTGTGGATGCCGAAATTGCCCGCCCCCTGGTTGAGCACAACGAAGTGCTCTTTCAGATACATCGAGCAGCTGGTGAGGATGCCGGAGCGCGGCGGGATCGTGAGGGGAGCCGCCTCGTGACGCACCTGCACCCGGTCGAGATAGGCCCGGCCGGCGTTGCCGCTGACGACGCGCTCGAAGTCGGCCCGGACCAGCCGCTGGTTGAGCGTGTAGCTCACCTGGTGAGGGGTCAGGAACACGCGCCCCAGGGAATCGATGCTGATCGTGTTGGGCAGCTTCAGCCGGTTCTCCTTGAGCGCGCCCCAAATTTCCGCGGTGGAAAGTTTCGCCGCGACCGGGGCGTAAAACAGCCGGCCGACCGGCGAACCCACCCGCATCAGTTTTTTCCAGTACGGCGCGTTGGGAAAGCTCGCGTCGTAGATGAACGCGTCCGCCTCAAGCTCGACGCGGTTGCCTTCCACGCGCAGCTGGCCGTGCGTCAGCATCTCGATGCCGACCCGCGCCATCGAGCTGCGCTCGGTGAATTTGATCGCGGCGAGGTTGCCCTTGAGAAACTCAAACTCGGCCGGATGGCGCGGCCAAAAGCCAAGGGTCAGCGAGACCGTGCGCTCGTCCTTGTTCTTCACCGTCAGGATTTGGCCGTCCTGACTGGTCCAAAATTGTTCAGCGTTCATTTGCGGAGGGTCGGTGATGGCGGAATTCGCGAAACGATACAAGCGGGGAGATCGGGATTGCATTCGCCCGGGGTGAATGGCAGTGGTGGCAACTTTTACGGCACAAAACCGCCGCCGCAGGTACTCCACTCACGTCCCATACCACGAATGAAACTGAAGCAAATTGCCACGATCTGCCTGCTCACGTCCGGCCTCGCCGTCACGCGCGCTCAGGAGGTCAAACTCAATATTCCGGGCCAGGCGAATCAGCCGGCGGCGGCGGCCCCGGCCACTCCGGCAAAGCCGGCCTTTACCGAGGCCCAAATCCTGGAGGTGTTCGGCTGGTTCATCGGCAAACGCGTCGGGCTCACCGAGCTTGAGTTTTCCACGAGTGAACTCGAAACCCTGGTCAAAGGCTTCATGCAGGCCGCCCAAGGCAAGGAGTCGCCTTACGAACTGGAAAAAATCGGGCCGCTCATGGACGAGCTCATGCAGAAGAAGCAGGCCGTCTACCTCGGCAAACTGAAGAACAAGAATCTGGCCACCAACACCGACTTCTTCAACAAGCTGAAAGAGAACAAGGCCATCGTCGAACTGCCCAGCGGTCTTCGCTACGAAATCGTAAAGCCGGGTGAGGGCGCCTTCCCGAAGGCGACCGACTCCGTCCAGGTTCACTACACCGGAAAGCTGCTCGACGGCACGGTGTTCGACAGCTCGGTGCAGCGCGGCAAGCCGGCGGACTTCCAGCTTGACCAGGTAATCCCCGGTTGGACCGAGGGCATCCAGAAGGTGAACAAGGGCGGCAAGATCAAGCTCTACGTGCCGCCGCACCTCGCCTACGGCGACGAAGGCAACCAGGGCATTCCGCCGAGTTCGACGCTCATCTTCGAAGTTGAGCTCCTCGACATCAAGGGCGGCGCCGCTCCGGCGATGCCCGCGATGCCCGCCAAGAAGTAAGCGACTGATTTTCTCGCCGGGCGGGTCACACACCCGCCCGGCTTTTTTTTGCATCCGCGAGGAACGCCGCCACGTCGGCGTCACGCGTTTCCCACGAGCACATCAGGCGGTAGCCGTGCTCTCCGACAAATTTGTAGAAGTGCCAGCCACAGGCCTCCAGCGAAGCCACGACCGGCGGCGGCAACTCGACGAACACTCCGTTCACCTCCGTCGGAGCCACGAGGCTGAAACCCAGTGCGCACAATCCCGCCGACAAAATCTGCGCCTGTCGATTTGCATGGGCGGCGTGCCGCAGCCAGGCCCCGTCGCGCAACACCGCCTCCCACTGCGCGCCGGCGAAACGCATTTTCGACGCAAGCTGGCCCGCCTGTTTCACCCGGTAGTCAAATTCCCGCGCGAGCCCGCGATCAAAGAATACCACCGCCTCGGTGCTGAGCAGCCCGTTCTTGGTGCCGCCAAAACACAGCACATCCACGCCAGCCCGCCAGGTTAGATCCGCCGGCGAGACACCGCGTCCAGCCATTGCTGCCGCGGCATTCGCAAAACGCGCCCCGTCGACCTGCACCACCAGGCCACGCGCCCGCGCAAATTCGGTCAGCGCACTCATCTCGGCCGGCGTGTAGATCGTCCCGAGCTCGGTGGACTGCGTCAGCGATAACGCGCGGATTTTCGGGAAATGCACGCCGTGTCCGCGGTGCATCACCGGTTCGAGCGTGGCCGGGTCCAGTTTCGCGCCTCCTCCCGCGACCGGCAGCAACTTGCTGCCGCCGGTGAAAAACTCCGGCGCACCGCACTCGTCGGTCTCGACGTGGGCCAGCTCGTGGCAGAGGACCGCGTGGTGGCGCTGACACAGCGCACCAAGCACGAGCGCATTCGCCGCCGTGCCGTTGAAGACAAAGAACACGTCGCATTCGCGCTCGAAGAGATCGTTGAAGCAACGGCGGGCCGCAGCCGTGTGCGCATCGTCGCCATAGCTCGGGACGTTGCCGGCATTGGCAGACTGGAGCGCCGCCATCGCCTCGAGACAGATCCCCGCGGTATTGTCGCTCGCGAGGGCAAAATTGGGGACGGGGCCTGTCATAGGATTTTTCGTGTCTGGCAATATGCGGGGCGCTCGATTGAGTGGACAGCGCACGCGATGGATCCAGCGGACGTCAACCTCTACCTTGTCGGTTTCATGGGCACCGGGAAAACCACGGTGGGCCGCGCCGTCGCGCAGCGGCTCGGATTCACCGCGCTCGACAGCGACCACGAGATCGAACGAAAGCAGGGAAAATCCATTCCGGACATCTTTGCGCAGAACGGCGAGGCGGCTTTTCGCATCATGGAACGTGAGTTCATCGAACAGGGCCACGGCGCCACTCGCACGCTCGTCGCCTGCGGCGGCGGACTTGTCGTGCAGCCCGGAATGCTGGACCTGTTGAAGACCAAGGGCGTCGTCATCTGCCTGCACGCCTCGCTCGAGACCATACTCGATCGCACCGGTCGAAACCGGAACCGGCCGCTATTGGCCGTCGACAATCCGGAGGAACGCGTGCGCACGCTCTACGCCGCCCGCGAACCAATCTACAAACAATCAGGAACGGTCATCCTCACCGATTCACGGCCGTTGAACGACATCGCAGCGCACGTGCTGCGCGCCTGGCGTCGCGACGCCGCGGACTTCGTTCGGGCGCAGCGGTGACCGTCGCGATGAGAGCAGCCGCCGGCCCGCGCTCCCCGGAGGAATTGCGTGGCCACCTCGAAGGCTTGGGTTTCGACGACGTGCGTTTCGCGAGCGTACACCCGGCGGTAAAGCCACCCCTGCGCGAGTGGCTGGCGGCCGGAATGCACGCGGACATGCACTGGATGGAGCGCAGCGCCGACAAGCGGCTCGACCCTGAACGGGTCCTGCCCGGAGCACGTTCCCTCATCTTGCTCGGCGTGAATTACTGGTCCGAGCGATTCTCCGATCCGCCGTCCGCCGAGGCCAAACCACGCTGGGCGCGCTACGCGCTCCACGAGGACTACCACGACACGATAAAGCCCGCACTCATTGCCGCAGGCAGGATGCTCGAGGAACAGTTTGGCGCGGGTCCGCAGGACTATCGCTACTACGTCGACACTGGTCCAGTGTTGGAGCGGAGTTGGGCGGCCCGCGCCGGCCTCGGCTTCACCGGAAAAAACGCGATGCTCATCTCACGCCGGCACGGCAATTGGCTCTTTCTCGCGTCGATACTCACCCGAATCGAATTCACGCCCGATCCGCCGGTGCGTGCCCGCCATCACGACCGCGAGGTCGGACTGTTGTGCGGCCGCTGTACTCGCTGCCTCGACGCCTGTCCGACGCAGGCTTTCGCCGCGCCCGGGGTGGTCG
Organism: Opitutia bacterium; assembly: GCA_947474365.1. Taxonomy (GTDB): domain Bacteria; phylum Verrucomicrobiota; class Verrucomicrobiia; order Opitutales; family Opitutaceae; genus ER46. The sequence continues at coordinate 7,809 of CANJIU010000042.1, forward strand.
ACGCCCGGCGCTGCATTTCCTACCAGACGATTGAAAACAAGGGGGTAATCCCGCGGGCGCTGCGGGCCGGGATCGGCAACCGAATCTACGGCTGCGACGTGTGCCTCGAGGTCTGTCCGTGGAATCGCTTCGCGCACGAGGGCCGACGGTTGTTGCTGTCGTCCCGTCACGATCTCGCAGCGCTGTCGCTCGCCGAAATTCTCACCCTGACACCGGAGCGGTTCGCCGAGGTTTTCCGTCGCACGCCCATCAAGCGGCTCAAACTGGCCGGACTTCTGCGCAACGCATGCATCGTGGCGGGAAATTCCGGCGATGCCACCCTGCTACCGCAACTCGCTCACCTCGCCGTCGCCCATCCGTTGCCGCTGGTACGGGCGCACGCGGTCTGGGCAGTATATCGGCTGGGCGGGGGCCGGCTCTTGGCCGACGCGGCTGTGAAGGAGAAGGATCCTCTCGTTTTCGCGGAATACGCCGCGGAACCGCAATCCGCGTTAACGGGCGTTTAGGGCAATTCGGATTGCCCAGCGGCAAACGCCTCGTTGAACACCCTGACAGCCGACGCCGGTGGGCGGACCGGTTTGCCTTCCCGGTCGATGAAGGCGTGCACGGTGAACCCAGTCGCAAGCAGTTCCTCGCCGCGGCGCACCTCGTACTCAAGCCGGATTCGGAGGAGAGGCTTCTCGCGGAGGGTAGTGACGATTGTAATCGTATCGTCGTACAGCGCCGGACGGAAGAACTTGGCTGACACCTCAAGCACCGGCAGCCGGTAGCCGTCGGCCTCCAATTGACGATACACCAGACCGATTTCCCGGAGCAACGTCGTCCGGCCGACTTCGAACCAAGGCAGGTAATTGCCGTGGTAGACCACCCCCATCATATCCGTTTCGGCATAGCGCACGACCACCTGGGCCCGGGATGTGATCATCGAATTGGGGCGTTCAGGCTTCGGTCCAGCGCGGATTGAAGAGCGCCTCGGCCGATTCCTTCCAGCAATTGCGGATCGCCCAGTCGCGTCCCGCGGCACCGAATTTCCGCCGCAACGCCGGGTCGTGGATCAGTTTCTCGAATGCCGCCGCCAACTGGACCGGGCGGTTGGGTGGCACGAGCAGGCCGGTGACGCCGTCAACCACTGCCTCCGACACGCCGCCGACATTATGCGCGACGACGGGCAGACCGTGGGCGGCGGCCTCGAGGTAGACCAAGCCGAACCCTTCGACACTCCGGTCGAGATTCACACTGGTCATCGCAAAGATGTCGGCGCCGTCATAGATGCCCGTGAGTTCGTCGTCGGGCAGATTGCCAAAAAACCGCACCGCCAGATCCGGCTGTGCCGCCGCCTGGGAGCGGAGCAGCATCTCATAGTTTCCCTTGCTCTGCCCTCCGACCACCCAGTATTCGAGGCGCGCCCGGTCCTCGGCCGGCAGCATCTGCAAGGCCTGCAGCGTCACGAGCTGCCCCTTACGCGGATGTAGCCGCCCGACGGTCAAAACGACGATCTTGCGTTTTCGTTCGTCCGGCTTTGGCGGAACGACCGCAAAATCCGACCGGAGCGCCCCAGGCGTGAGGAAAATCTTGTCCGCCGCCTCCGGAAAATGGGAAAGCAGCAGTTCCTGCGTATAATTCGTGAGCGTGCTCACCCGGGTGGCGTGGTTGATCAGCCGTCCGGCCAGCCAACGGCGGAGCGGACTGCCGGAGAACGTCAAAATCTCGGACCCATGGAACGTCAGCACCAGTCGCCGCGGGCGGAAGGCGTGGAAAAACTGCAGCAACATCATTGTCATCATCGGCCCGGGTTCCGGCAGATAGACGGTGGCGTTCCTCAGGGTACGGCGGTGGCGGATGAGTTCGCGGGCGAGTTGAATCTGGCAGGCGAAGTCATGTGTCCCGCGCAGCGGCATCCGACGCAGGCGAAACGGCCAGTCCGCTTTTTCCATGCCAGACGGAGCTGACTGGGCCCACACCTCCACCTTGTAACCGAGGGTGGCCGAGGCCCGAGCTATTTCCTCCGTGAACGTGGCAATCCCTCCCCGCTTGGGGTAAAACTCGTGCGTGATCAGAAAAACCGGACGAAGGATGTCCGGCACGGAGGCGGATGCGCTCATGCGCGTTGGTGTCGGTTGACAGGCCGAGACTCCTGGGAGCACGGACCTGCGTCCGATTCGTTAGGAGCGCACAAGGGTGGTGGCAAGCGCTGTCCGATCCGATGCGCAGTCAACTCACGATTTCGCAACTCCAACAACCCAAATGCGTCCATCCTGTTACCCAATGTCCGGACCGACCGAAATAAGGGGTTTACTTTACCCAGCCCCGTAACATAGAAGAAGCGAACAATGCCAGACGCAGCTTCCAACAGTTCGGCAACGTCGAAACCGTTGCCAACGCCGCCCAAACCCTTCGCTCCGGAAGATGAGTCATCGTTGCGCGAGGCCCTGAAACGGTGCTCGCCTTCCACGTTTGAAGCAGCGGTTCAGTTTCGCAAGACCGGTAATCCAGAACATGTTCCGGCAGTGGTGATCGGCGTGATTGAGCGCTTCGTTGAACCCGACCTGCGGGTGAAACTGAAGGATGCCGATGACGACCTGCGGCTGATTGAGGACCTTGGAATCGATTCCCTGACGATGATGGAAATCGTCATCCTCGTTGAAGATGTGCTGCAGATGTCGATCAACAACGATGAGTTGCGCAATCTTCGCACCGTCGGCGACGTAAAGACGTTTATCGACTGCAAGATTCGGGGGCTGCCCCTGCCGAAGCCGACCAAGTTCATCCCAATCGAACACATCGGCGCTGTGATGCCGATCCAGCCGCCTTTCCTCTTCCTAAACGAAGCGTCGGTGAGTTCCACGGCGGCAAACGGAAAGTATAAGATTTCTGGCCAGGAGTTTTTCTTGCAGGGCCATTTCAAGGACAACCCGGTGATGCCCGCCTCGATCATGCTCGAGGCCCTTGGTCAGCTGGCAGTCCTTTATCTGCTGGAAGGGGCGCCCACCGAGCCCGGCAAGGTCGTCAGCTCCCAGATGATTTTCTTCACCGGGTGCGAGGGCGTGCGCGCTCATCGCATCTGCAAACCGGGTGATATCCTCACCCTTTCGATCAAGCCAAAGCGGATGAAGATGCCCCTCGCGACCTTCGAAGGATCGATCCGCGTTGGTCAGGAAAAGGCCGTCATCGCGGAGGAAATCACCCTTACCTACGGTTTCGTGGATGCGGCGAACGCCCCTGTGCCCATCAATGGCACCACCCACGCGACCGGAGTCAACGGGAGCCCGGAAGCCGCGCCTGCGACGACCCCGCTCCGAGTCGCGATCAACTCCTAGATCTCCGCCCGTCCCTCCGTGAATTTTCCGCCCGAGGCGGAAAATTATGCCCAGAGTCTTCATCACCGGCCTCGGATTTGTCACCAGCATCGGCAACGACGCCATGGCGGTAACGCGCAGTTTGCGCGAGCTCCGACACGGCTTCGAACTCTACCCGCCGTTTCAGAAGCCTGAGATCCCGGTCAAGGTGATCGGCACGATCAAGGAATTCACCACCGATTCAACGGACCCCGAAGACTGGACCTTTCCCGCCCGCTACAAAATCAAGCGGGAGTTGCTGCGGTCGATGGCGCCCAACGGTCTGTTTGCGCACTGCGCCATGCTGCAGGCGGTGGCGGATGCCAAGTTGACCGAAGCGGACTGCTCAAACCCGCAAACCGGTCTTTATGCTGCGTCGGGCGGCTCGCCGTACCTGACCAACTATCACCACGAGCGGCTCCAAAAATTCGGCGTGATGCGCTGTTCCCCGCTCGGAATCGTGGCATCGATCGTCGGCACTCTCAATTTCAACCTGGTCGCCGCCTTCAAGATTCAGGGCGCCTCGTGCGGATTTTCCTCAGCGTGCGCCTCGTCCGCCCACGCGATCGGTTTCGCCTTGGACGATCTCGTGCTTGGCCGCCAGAAACGGATGTTCGTCGTCGGGGCCGAGGACGGAAACGTCGATGCCATCCTCCCCTTTGCCGGCATGAGGACGCTCTCCCTCCAGAACGATCCGAACATCGCTTCCCGCCCCTTCGACGCCGCGCGCGATGGTTTTGTCGGGACCGGCGGTTCGACCGTTCTGGTCCTCGAAACTGAGGAAGAAGTCGTCCGCCGCGGGGTCACTCCGTACGCCGAAGTGCTGGGCTGGGGACAGGCCTCCGATGGTTACAACGTCGCCATCTCCCACCCGGAAGGCAGCGGTGCGGCGGCCTCGATGAACAACGCCCTGCGGGCGGCCCGCGTCTCGCCGGGAGAGGTCGACTACGTAAACGCCCATGCGACCTCGACCCTCATCGGCGACATCTCGGAAGCACGGGCCCTGCGCGCCGTCTTCAAGGAATCAGCGTCGAAGGTTGCGGTCAGCAGCACCAAGGCGCTGACCGGCCACGGACTCTCGCTCGCGGGAGCGATGGAAAGCGCCTTTTGTGCGTTGGTCCTGCGCCACGGTTTCATTCCCGGCAACGCCCATCTGACCAAGATCGATCCGGAATGCGAAGGCCTGAACCTCCCTCGAACCACCGAAGAGCGGCCGATCACTATCGTGGTCAAGAACAGCAGCGGATTTGGCGGCGCCAACGTCGCCCTCGTGTTCAAACGCGTGTGACCCCCCGCCCCATTCAGCTGTAATGGCGCGTGTCACGCTTCGCGCCCTCGTTTCGCCCATGATCGGTTCCGGCTAACGCATGTCCAAGCTTCGCATTCTCGTTCTCACCTCCAGCACCGGAGGCGGCCATGACGCTCGGGCCGAGGCGTTCGCCGAATGGTGTTTCCAGCTTTACCGGCACGACGTGGATGTCCGAATCGAACAGATGCTGGAGAAATCCTCGGTCGTGAACCGGACCGGGGTCAATCTCTACAACCGGATCCAGCGCGGGGCGCCATGGATCCACAAACTTTTCTACGCGGTCGTGGAGCTCCTGAGTTACATCAACACCAGTAACGTGCAATTCGGCGCGTCCTACTACCTCGAGGTGCTGCGGTCCTACAAACCGCACCTGGTGTTCAGCGTCCATGACTGCCTGAACCGCGGCTATTTCCAGCTCGCCCGAAAAACGCTGGGGGCCGACCGCGTCCGCTGCGCCACCTATTGCGGTGAATTTTCCGGCGGCTGGGGGTATTCACGCAACTGGATCGAACCGTCAGCCGATCTCTACATCTCCCGCACCCCAACCGCGAGCGACTATGCAATCAAGTGCGGCATCGCGCCCGAGCGGGCCCGTGTCCGTGGCTATCTCATGCTACCCCGGGCCCACCTTGAGGTGCTGTCCCCGACTGCGAGGCGCACGTTCCGCACCCAACATCTGGGGCTGGATCCCGAGCGGTTCACCGTTTTTCTCGCAACCGGCGGCAACGGCGCGAACAACCACTTCGAACTGCTGCCTGCTTTGCTGAAGCATGCCGCTCGGATTCAGGCCGTCATCATCTGCGGGAAAAACAAGGAAACCTACAATTCACTCGTGCACTGGCGGGCGATTCATCCCGAGTTTGCCTGTCACATCGAGGGCTACTCCGAGATCGTCCACCTGCTCATGCAGGCGAGCGACGCGATCGTGACCCGTGGCGGGACCACCACCTGCGCCAAGGCGCTCAATTTCCGGTGCCCGATCATCTTCAATGCCTTCGGCGGCGTCATGCCACAGGAAGAGCTGACCTGGAAATTCTTCCGCAACGGCGCGGCCTCCGAAAAAATCGAGGACGCCCGGGATTTCGCGCGCATCATCGACCGGTGGATGGCGGACCCCGCGGCCTACGCCGCGGTGCGGGAAAATTTCCTCAAGCTCCGCTACGAGGAGGATCCGACCGTGCTCATCGACGAACTGGTCGCCCTGGCCAATGAGGTCGGCGGCGCGAAGTTGAAGCGAAGGGTTTTCCCTCCCGTCAACACCAACACCCCGTGGCAAAAGACGGCCTGAGCCACCGGCGCCGCGACGGCGGAATTTTGGTCGGAGGGTAGAGGGAATCGCGCAATCCGCTTGGCCGTCGCGTATCCGACGCTTTAGTTTCGCCCCACCTTGTCCGCTTTGCCGCCTGTCATCACCTATCTCTTCACCACGTTCCCGAAGAACACGGAGACCTTTCTTCAACGCGAAATCATCGCCATGAAGACCCATGGGGTGCAGCTTCGGCTCTATTCGCTTTGGGGCGGCGGCGGTTCGTTTCGCGGGCTGCCAGTCGCCCATTTCAACAAGTGGCGCTTGCTCACCCTGTTCTGGTTGATCCCGTACGAGTCATCGCGCCGGCCGGAGGTCCTGTGGCAGTTGCTGCGCGGGCTCTTCACCCGTCGAGCCCCCTCGTGGCTCAATTTTTGGGAGAACATGCTCGGCGCGGGCTTCGCCTGCGTGTTTGCCCGGGAATTTCGCCGCAATCCTCCCATTCTGGTGCACGCCGCCTGGGGCGGTGCGCCGGCAACCGCCGCGTGGATCCTGTGGCGGATCAACGGCCATCCCTTCAGCGCCGCCGCCCACGCGTATGACATTTACGAGCACGGCGGCGACTGGTGGCTGAACGACAAGCTCGAGCATGCGGCTTTCATCCACACCTCGACCGAGATGGGCCGCCGCGCCTTGATCGAACGCGGTCTCGCCGCGGAAAAAGTGATCTGCATCCGCCGCGGCCTCGATCGACTGCCGGCGATGAAAGCGCTCCGCGCCTCACGCAGTCCCCTCCATCTGGTCTGCGTCGCCCGTTTGGTGGAAAAGAAGGGCCTCGACCATCAATTGCGCGTCTATGCGGCGCTCCGCGCGGCGGGCGTGCCGTTTGCGGCCCGGATCATCGGCGATGGACCGCTGCGCGCCGAATTGGAAAAACTCGCCGGCCACCTCGGCGTTGCCGCGCACCTCACCTTCACCGGTCATCTGCCGCAACATGAGGTCTGGAGCCAGTTGGGCTGGGCCGACGTGCTCCTGCACACAGGGGTCATCGCTCCGAGCGGCGATCGCGACGGTCTGCCCAACGTCATTCCCGAGGCGATGTCCGTGGGCGTGCTCGTCGTCACCTCTCCGACCGCGGCCACCACCGAAGCGATCATGCAGGGAGTGACGGGGCTCGTCGCGCCGGTGGAGGCGCCGGCTGACTGGGTCGCATCACTGCGGCGCCTCTCCACCGACGACGCCTTCGCGGAGAAACTCCGGAGCGCGGCCCGACGCTGGGTGGAGGAGCATTTCGACGCGCATAAAAACGCCCGCCGCCTCCTCTCCCAATTCGAGCACACGATTGCCCGGGCGCCGGCCGAGCCGACCGCACCGGCCGCGCCCGTCGCGACTCCATGATTTTTTTCGACGTCTCGAAAACCGGTGCCGCCGGCCACCGTTCCGGGCTCACGCGAGTAAGCGGACGGCTTCGCGACGGACTCGGCACCCACGCCCTGGAGGCAAGGTGGGACTTGAAGGCCCACGGATTTCGCAACGCTGCTTCATTTGGGCCGGAAAAGGACGACTGGGTTTTCACCCCCGAATTGTTTTCCGAGGAGGAGCGCCCCGGCCTGACGGCGTTTTTGGATTCCCGGCCCTGCCGCTTCGCCGCGATTTTCCACGACGCCATCCCGCTGAAACATCCCCAGATCACGTGGCCCCGGAGTGTTGCGCGCCATCCCGGCTACCTGAAATTGCTTTCGCGCTTCGATCGGATCTGGGCCGTGTCACACGCCAGTCGCGAGGAACTGCTCGGTTTCTGGCGCTGGCAGGGACTCAAACAATTCCCGCCCGTCGACGTGCTCGCGCTAGGAGCGGATTTCAACGCCGCCGCCCGCGCGGAAGCCCTCCCCGCACCCAGCGGTGGTGAACCCACCGTTGTTCCGCGGTTCCTTTGCCTCGGCATCATCGAACCGCGAAAGAATCAGTCCTTTCTTCTCAAGGTGTGCGAGGCGCTTTGGGCGGACGGGGCCCGCTTCGAGCTACACGTGGTGGGTCGCGTGAATCCGCATTTCGGCCGTCCCATCGTGGACCAGATCAAGACACTCCGCCGCAAGCATCGATCGCTGCTGTTTTTCCACGAGGCGGCGGACGATGCCAAGGTCTCCCGCCTCTTCCGTCACGCCCGGGCGACGCTTTTTCCGACGTTGGCCGAGGGCTGCGGGCTGCCGTTATTGGAGTCGTTGTGGCGGGGTGTGCCCTGTCTTTGCAGCGACCTTCCCGTGCTGCGGGAAAATGCCGACGGTGGCGGTTGCGTGGCGCTAGCCCCCAACGACCATGCCGCGTGGAAATCCGCGCTCGCCCAAATCATCCACGATGACGCGTGGCACACCCGGCTCGCACGCGAGGCTGCGAACCGACCCTTGCCGACCTGGTCCCAGGCCGCGGACACGATCCGAAAGGCCCTGCGCTGAAACCGGGCCGAACACTCCCTTCCATCATTTCGTTACCACCGGCGTAACGGCCGCACTGGCCGCCGCAGCACCGGTCTGCACCGGCCCCTGCGCGCCGGCGGCGGGAGCCGCAGCCGCGCCGCCCTTTCCCTCGAGCGTCCGAATCGCGCTCTCCCGCACCGCGCCAATCACGGGCGCATTCTGGGGAATCTCAATCTTGGTTTCGAGTTTCGTGTCAGTGCCCATGTAGTCCACTGCCACCGCGCTCAACAAAGGCATCGCCGTCTCCATCCGACCGGAAACGCCCAGGACTGCCACCCGGACATCCCACAACTCTTCACCGGTCCCGCGGTCAATTGATTTTCCCGGATTGGCCCGCGCCGAAAGCTGCAGGAACGTCTCACGGGCCGACACATCCACCCGCGGCGTCGTGTCCACACCATAGGCCACCTCGATGAAAATGTCGGGCGCCACATTCGGTGGCGGTTCGTACATTCCCTTCGTCGCGAGGGCGGCATCAACACACGCCTTGATTACGGTCACCTGCGCCGGGGCCTGGCTCACGATCGATTTCTTGCCAAGCAGCCGGTAGGAGGTCGCCGACGGTTTCGGGGCTCCCGGCGCGGCGATCGCATCCACCAGCACCCGGTGCTTGGGGACAAAGACATTGTTACACCCCCCGATCAGCGTCACGGCGACCGCACCCAACAAACCCATCCAGGCACGCGAAGAACGGCGGGAAGAATTCATGCGTTTGACGCCGATGCTGATAATCGCGGGAAGGAAATTCGCAAATCGGGACATGTAACGACGCTGTTACCGCAGGGACACACTTCGCGCAGCTCAGTCCATCTTGACCCGCGCCCGGTAGAACGCATCACACCGCGCATAGATTTCCTTCGGCGATGTCAGCGTCAGCGCCTCGGCGGCGAGGACGCGCGCATCCGCCATTGTCATCGCCCGAACCAGGTACTTGACCGAGGGCAGCCACGTCGGCGACATGCTCAGGCAGTCGACGCCGAGACCGAGCAACAAAGGCGCGTACACCGGATCGCCCGCCATCTCTCCGCAGACGCTCACCTGGATTTTCTGGCGGTGCGCCTCATCCACCACCATCCGCAGCGTGCGCAGGATCGCCGGATGGGTGGGCTCGTAAAGGTGTGCAATCCGATCATTCACCCGGTCAATCGCCAGCATGTACTGGATGAGATCGTTGGTACCGACGCTGAAAAACCCGCATTTCTTCGCGAGCAGATCAGCCGTCAGCGCCGCGCTCGGGATTTCAATCATCGTTCCGACCGCGAGACCGGAATCAAAGGGAAGATTGCGCGCCTTCAGTTCCTCCCGACATTCGGCCAGGATTTCATTGGCGCGGTCCAGTTCCTCCACGCCGCTGATCATCGGATACATCATCCGCACATTGCCGTGACTGCTCGCCATCAAGATGGCCCTCAGCTGATCCTTGAAAATATCCCGGTGCTCAAGGCACCAGCGAATCGCCCGAAATCCCATGAACGGGTTGTTCTCTTTGGGAAAAAGATCCGCCTTGCCCGCCATCGGTTTGTCACCACCCAGGTCGAGCGTGCGAATCACCACGGGCAGCGGCGCCATCGCCTCCGCGACCGCCTTGTAGGCGAGAAACTGTTCCTGCTCCGACGGGATGCGCTGGGTGTTGAGAAACAGGAACTCGGTGCGAAACAGCCCGATGCCATCGGCAAAGAACGACTTCGCCTTCGCCACCTCGTCCGCCCGCTCGATATTGGCCATCAGCGTGACGGCGACATTGTCGAGCGTGACCGCGGGCTGCCGGTTGACCTCGAGCAGGCGGGCCTCGAACGATTTCTTCCGCTCCTGGATTTTCCCGTACCGGAAGAGCGTGCCCTCCGACGGGTTCAGAATTACCAACCCGTCGTAGCCGTCCACGATCGCCCAGTCGCCATTGGTGACATGTTTCGTAAGGTCGCGCACGCCGACGACCGAGGGCAGTTTCATCGAACGCGCCACGATCACTGCGTGGCTCGTCTTGCTGCCCGAATCCATCACGAGCGCGAGAGCCGCCGACCGATCGAGCGTCGCTGATTCCGACGGTGAAATGTCGCTGGCCACAACGATCCGCTGATCCGCCAGCCGGTTCAATGAGTTTTCCGCCTGGCCGAGCAGATTGTGCAGAACGCGTTGCGCCACGTCGCGCAGATCGCCCGCCCGCTCGCGCAGGTACTCGTCGTCGATTTCGGAAAACGCCTGGACGTAGCGGGAGGAAACTTTCTGAAAGCAGGTTTCGATGTTCCTTCCGGTCGACTCGAATTCCCGGATCGTCTCACCGATCAAAGCCTCGTCCTCGAGCACCAGCAGGTGCGCGTCGAAGATCGCCGCCTCCTCCGGCCCGATGTTCTTCTCCACCTCGTTCTTGATCTTAGAAATTTGCTGCCGCGTGACGATGAGGGCGCGGTCGAAGCGCGCCACCTCGTCAATCCGCTTCTCTGGTTCCACCTGGTAGCTCGGCACCTCGACGTCACTCTGCAGATACACGAAAATCTGGCCATAGGCGATTCCCTGCGAGGCAGCGATGCCTTGCACGGTAATTTCGACTTTCGCCCGGGGGTCCATTTTTTGATTTCAAGTGCCGTTTGCGAAGGGGTAACGCGCCCGGCGCCTGACGATAACGCGCCCACAGCGAAGCGGGTCAATTCGGATTTACGTCAGTCTCGCCTCGGTCACGAACGCCGACTTGCCCCAAGCCCCCTGAATCAGGGTGATAATCGGGGCCGCCGGCAGGCCTTCGGGCAGGAGGGCAAAACACGCGCTACCACTGCCACTCATCCTCGGCGCGAGCCCGAATTCACGGCCGAGTTGCTCAAGCAGCACGGGGAGCGCGACGAACTTGGCGAAGGCGGGCGGCTCCATGTTGTTGAACAAAAGCTCCTCGGCGGGAGCGTCCGGGTTCTCCATCCACGCGGCCAATCGCGCCTCCGCCTTAACGGCCGGCAGGTAGCTGCGCGGCGCACCCGCGGCGAGCTGCGCATAGGCCCATGGCGTCGCGATCCCAAACGCCGGCTTGAACACCAAGACCCGCCGACCGGTCAGCCGGCTCGCCGCACCCGCGGGGAGCGCCGACACCCTCTCTCCCCTGCCGCGCATCACCACCGGACCTTCATGCAAAAAGAGCGGACAGTCGGATCCGAGGCTCGCCGCCACTCCGGTCAAGGTCGCCGGCGCCAGCGCCTGCCCGGCCCCCACCCCTTCATTGAGCGCCCGCAACACTGCCACCGCATCACTGCTCCCGCCCCCCAGCCCCGCCCCCATCGGAATCTTTTTTTCGAGCACAAAGGTCGCCCCGCCGCGCCAGTCCGCCGCTGCGGCAAACGCGTTCGCCGCCTTTAACACCAGATTTGACTCATCGCACGGCACCGTCGGATCGTCACACGTCATCCCAAAGCGCCCCGGCTCACCCTCCTCGATGCGCAACGTATCACCGAAGGTCAGCCGGGCCACAACCGACACGAGATCGTGAAAGCCGTCCTCCCGCCGCCCCGTGATGGCAAGGAAGAGATTGAGCTTGGCCGGGGCGAAAATCGAAACCGCACGCACGCCCGTTTCTTTGCGTGGACGCCAGCACCGAGGCAATCCATCAAACACCCTTGTCCCGCGTCCTTTTTGGTTTTCATTGGCCCCGATTCGGATTCATTACGGTTCCCCACTTCATGGCTTGTGACTTGATTCTTGTCCTGGATGCTCAGTCGCCGCGAGAAATCGCACCCACCCTCCGTTCGCTGCAGGGTACCGTTCGATGGGTAAAGGTCGGTCTCGAAATGTTCACGGCCTGCGGTCCCGACGCTGTCCGAGAGATCGCCGGGCTCGGATTCAACGTTTTCCTTGATCTCAAGCTGCACGACATCCCCAACACCGTCGCCAAGGCGGTCGAGTCTGCCGCCAAACTCCCCATTGGCATGCTCACGCTGCACACCTGCGGCGGTCGCGAGATGATGCAATGGGCGGTCAAGGCCCAGCAGCAACACGCGCCCCAACTGCTGCTCTTGGGCGTGACCGTGCTCACCTCGATGAGTGCGGCGGGTCTGGCGGAAACGGGGGTCGCCGACTCCCCCGAACGCCAGGTGGTGCGTCTCGGCCGGCTGGCCGCGGAATCGGGTCTGCGCGGCCTCGTCTGCTCTCCGCTTGAAATCGGACCGCTCCGCGCCGTGCTGCCGCCCGAAGTCGCACTGGTCACCCCGGGAATCCGTCCGCGCGACGCCAAGGCCGATGATCAGACGCGGATCATGACCCCGTCCGAAGCCGCCCGGGCCGGTGCCAATTTCATCGTCGTCGGGCGTCCCATTTTCAAGGCCCCCGATCCCGCCGCCGCCGCCCGTTCCATCCTCACCGAGCTTTCGCTCGGCTGAATTTCCCGGAGCCCCGCTCTCAACCCACAGTATCCAGCATACCCTCATGAGCCGCACCGCCGCCATTCTCCTCGCCGCCGGCAGCGGCTCCCGCATGCAGGGCACGGTGCTCGACAAGGTCCTCGCACCGCTCGCCGGCCGGCCGGTCTTTGCCCATTCCGCCGCCGCCTTCATGCAAAGTGCGATCGCCGACCTGTACGTGGTCGTGTATCGCGACCAGCGGCAGATGATGGAGCTATCAGCCTATGCGCCGACGCCTTCCGTCCTCGTGCAGGGCGGACGCGAGCGCCAGGACTCGGTGATGAACGCCCTCGCGGCGCTGCCCGCGGACATTGAGCACGTGTTCATCCACGACTGCGCCCGTCCGCTCATTCGCGCGGACCAACTCGTCGCCCTCCACAAGATCGTCCGGCGCGAGCAGGCGGTCGTCCTCGCCCATCGGGTGGTCGATACGATCAAGGAACATCGGGACGACGCGCGGCTGCGCACCTTGAACCGCCCACGGCTCTGGGCGATGGAAACGCCGCAGGTATTTTCGCGTGACCTGATCGTCCGCGCCTATGCCCGAGTACGCTCGCGCGGGCTGCACGTCACCGATGACGCCCAGGCGGTCGAGCATCTGCGCCACCCCATCGCGCTGCTGGAAAATTCATCCCCGAATCCGAAGCTCACGACGCCGGCCGATCTCGCGTATCTCGAATTTCTGATCAAGAGATAGACCGGGCGCGGTACCGCCCCGTTTCTTCCCATGAACTTCCGCATCGGCCACGGCTACGACATCCATCGCATCGTTGCGGGCCGCCCGCTGGTGCTCGGCGGCGTCAAGTTTGACACCGACTTCGGCCTCGAGGGCCATAGCGACGCCGACTGCCTCACCCATGCAATTTGCGACGCGCTGCTTGGGGCAGCCGGCCTGCCCGACATCGGTCACTTCTTTCCCAATACCGACCCGGCCTACAAGAACATCGACTCGCAAATCCTGCTCGCCCGCGTCTGCGCCGAACTTTCCAAGCGCGGCTTCGCCATCGGCAACATCGATGTCTCGGTCATCGCGGAAAAACCGAAACTCCACCCACACCTCGCCGCGATGAAGGCGGCGATCGCCAAGTCGACCCATCTTCCGCTTTCCAACATCGGCATCAAAGCCACCACAAACGAGGGCGTCGACGAAATCGGTCGCGGCCTCGCGATCGCCGCCCACGCGGTCGCCCTCATCGCCAAAGTCTAGGTCATGCGGCGACATTTGGTCCGCCTCCTTTTCGCCCTCGTCTGCCTGCTGACGGCTCCTGGCTGCCTGAAGCGCGAGACCGCTGTGCAGCGCGGCGACCGCGAACAGGTCCTGCATCGCGGCATGGGCTCCGATCCCACCGACCTCGATCCTCACACCGCGACCAACATCGCCGAAATGGACGTGGTCTCAGCCCTGTTCGAAGGGCTCGTCAGCGAGGACCAAACCGATCTGCATCCCGTGCCCGGGGTCGCGTCGCGTTGGGACGTTTCCAGTGACCTGCAGACTTACACGTTTCACCTCCGGCCCGAGGCAAAATGGTCGGACGGCTCGCCGGTCACCGCCGCGGATTTCATTGCCTCGTGGCGGCGCGTCCTCACGCCCTCGCTCGCCGCAGAAAATGCGGGACTGCTCTATGTCATCCAAGGCGCCGAAGCGTTTCATAAGGGCGTGGCCAAGGATTTCAGCCAGGTTGGCGTGACGACACCAAACGCACAGACGCTGCGCGTCGTCCTCGAGCACCCGACGCCCTATTTCCTTTCACTCATCACCCACCCCGTTTGGCTGCCGGTTTCACTGCGGGCGGTCAGCGCACACGGCGGTGCATACACCCGCGGCACGGGTTGGACACGCCCCGGCCGGCACGTCGGCAACGGGCCGTTCAAGCTCAAGGAGTGGCGCCCCAACGACAAAATCATCCTCGAGAAATCGCCGACCTACTGGGACGCCGCGCATGTGCGACTCAACGCGATTCATTTTTACCCCATCGAAAGCGCCGAAACGGAAGAGCGCACGTTTCGGACCGGCGGGTTGCATCTCACCTATGGCTTGCCGTTCGGGAAGGTTGAATCGTATCGCAGCAACTCGCCCCAATTCCTGCGTACCGACCCGTATCTCAACACCTACTTTCTCCGTCTCAACGTCCGCCATCCACCGTTGAACAACGAGAAGATCCGCCGCGCCCTCGCGCTCGCGGTGGACCGGAAGGGCATCGTTGAAAAACTGCTACGCGGCGGCCAGCAAACCGCGATCGCCATCACGCCGCCCGGACTGCCGGATTACACCCCACCCGCGGGTTCGTCGGCTGATCTGACGGCCGCACGCGCGCTGCTCACCGAGGCGGGATATCCCGGCGGAAAGGGCCTGCCTTCGCTTGAGTTGCTGCACAACACATCGGCCAACAACCGGCTGATCGCTGAGGCGGTGCAGGAGATGTGGCGACGCGATCTGGGGATCGAGGTGAAGCTGCTCAATCAGGAATACAAGGTGGTCCTCGCCGAACGCCGCGCCGGTCGCTACCAAATCCTCCTCGGCGACTGGGTCGGCGACTACCTCGATCCGACGACGTTTCTCGATCTCTGGCGGAGCGACAGCGGCAACAATCACACCGGCTGGGGCAATCCGGAATACGACGCGCTGCTCTTCGCCGCCGCCCGCACCGCCGATCCCGCCGCGCGCGCCGCCCAACTACAGAAGGCCGAGGGCCTGGTGCTCGCCGCCGCGCCGGTGATTCCGATTTACTACAACACCCACGTCTTCCTCGCGCAGCCGTCCGTCAAGGGCTGGAAACCAACCCTCCTCGATCATCATCCCTACAAGCATGTCTGGCTGGAAAAGTAGGATCCGAATCTCCTGTGCACTGGGGAGCCTCTTCGCCGCCGCGGTTTCCGGCTGCGCCAAACGCGACCAACCGGTGGCTGGTCCGTCCGCCCCCCTGCGCGTCAGCAACCGCAACGAACCCGCCGATCTCGACCCGGCGAAAACGACCCTGCCCGACGAGTTTGCCGTCCTTCGAGCCGTGCTCGAAGGCCTGCTCCTCCCCAGCCCCAATGGCGGCGAACCTCGCCCCGGCGCCGCCTCGCGCTTCGAACGTTCGGCGGACGGACTCACCTACACCTTTCACCTCCGGCCGGAATCAAACTGGTCCGACGGCCTTCCCGTCACCGCCGCCCATTTTGTCGCGTCTTTCCAACGTTCCCTCACCCCCGCGACGGCCGCGCCCAAAGCTGCCGTCTTCTTTCCGGTAAAAAACGCCCGGGCCTTCGCGACCGGCGCACTCAAGGATTTTGCCCACGTCGGTTTCCGCGCCGCCGACACCCACACGCTCGTCGTCACGCTCGAGCAACCCACGCCGCGGTTTCCCCACTACGTCGCCAGCGGACCGTGGCTGCCGGTCCGCACCGATGTGGTCGCGCGTCACGGCCGCACCTGGACGCGCCCCGAAAATTTCGTCGGCAACGGGCCGTTTACGCTCACCGAGTGGCGTGCCGACCAGCGCATCGTGGTGAAAAAAAATCCCCGCTGGCACGGAGCCGCCGGCGTCCGGCTCGGTGAAATTCACTTCGTGCGATTCGACAGCGGCGACAGCGAAGAGCGCGCCTATCGCGCGGGACAACTCGATGCCACCATGTCGGTGCCCTCCAGCAAGGTCGAAGTCTACGCCCGCGAGCGCCCGGCCGAACTGCATCGAGCCCCGATGATCGAGACACGTTATCTGTCGTTCAACACCCGCCGTCCGCCCCTCGACAACGAGAAGGTCCGCCGGGCCCTGGCGCTGTCCATCGACCGCCAAAAAATCGTCGAACGCGTGCTGAAGGGCGGCCAACCGCCGGCCGAACGCTTCATCCCTGACGCACTACGCGCCGGCGGCGCGCCCGGTCAGGAAAGCAAGCCCCACCGTTACGAGCCGGACGCCGCCCGCCGGCTTTTCGCGGAGGCCGGAGTCGATCCAAAGAAATTTCCCCGTTTCGAAGTGACCGGCTGGTCCTCTTCGCAGGTGCCTGTGCTCGAAGCCGTCCAAGCGATGTGGAGACAGGAACTCGGGATCGACATCGCCATCGCGATCCGCGAGGCCAAGGTCCACCTCAGCTCACTCGCGGCCGGGGACTACGACATCGCCTTCATCACCGCGATTCCCGACGTCGCCGATGCCGAAGATCTGCTGGGCGACTATGTCACCAGTGCACCCGAAAACTATCCGCATTGGAGCAATCCGGCGTTCGACCAACTCCTGGCCGAGGCCCGTCCCATCGCGGATCCGACCGCCCGGGCGGCGACGTTGGCCAGCGCCGAGCGTGTACTGCTGGATGCCGCGCCGCTCACGCCGATTTACTTCAATCCAAAAATCTGGCTGATGTCGCCGCGCGTCCGGGGCTGGGAGGAAGACGGGCTTTGGTCGCGCTGCTACCACACCGTTTACCTCGATGAGAAATAGCAGCCAACGCATCATCCCGCTCCTGGCTCTGCTCGCCCTGCTCGGATCCGGTTGCGGTCGGCGGACCACACCGGTGAGCGAAGGCAACCGCAGCCAGACGTTGCACGTCGGCACCGGCGGTGAGCCGAGCGAACTCGACCCGCATCTGATCAACGCGCCGCCGGACTACCGCGTGATTCACGCCTTCTTCGAGGGACTGACCCGGCTCGATCCCGTCAAAATCGATGTTCGTCCGGCAGTCGCCGAGCGATGGGAAACCTCCGCGGATGGTCTCACGTTCACGTTTCATCTCCGGGCCAACGCCCGCTGGTCAAACGGCGATCCCGTCACCGCGGATGACTTTCTCTTCTCGTTCCGCCGCGCACTCTCCCCTGCCCTCGGTTCGCAGTACACGATGCTCTTCAACGCGGTGGCCGGCGCCGAGGCGTTTGCCGCCGGCAAGCTCACCGACTTTTCCCAGGTTGGTTTTTCCGCGCCTGATCCACGGACGCTTGTCATTCGTCTCGCGCGACCGACACCCTACTTTCTCGCGTTGATCACTGGCAACCCGGTTTGGTTTCCCGTTCACCGCGCCACCATTGAACGGTACGGCAAGATCGACCAGCGCGGCACCGGCTGGACGCGACCAGATCGCTTCGTCGGCAACGGCGCATTTGTGCTCAAGGAATGGCGGCCGAACCAGCGGATCACCGCCGAAAAGTCGCCCACGTATTGGGACGCGGCCAGTGTCCGACTAAAAGCCGTGCACTTCCATTCAATCGACAACGGCGAAGTCGAGGAACGTGCGTTTCGCGCCGGCCAGTTGCACGTCACCCGCAGCGTTCCAGAATCGCGCGTCGGCGCCTATCGGGCAGAAAAATCGCCTCTCCTCGCCATCACGCCCGAGCTAACAGTTCGTTTCATCAACGCCAACACCAAGCGGCCCCCGCTCGGCGATGCGCGGGTTCGGCGGGCATTGTCGCTCGCCCTGGATCGGACCCGTTACAGCGAACGCGTCCTGAACGGCACCGAGGGCCCGGCCTTCAATCTCGTTCCTTCCGGCATGCCCGGATACGAAACGTCGTCGTCCGTCGTCACCGAAGACGCCGGCCGAGCGCGTGCCCTGCTGGCCGAGGCCGGGTTCCCGAGCGGCAAGGGGTTTCCGAAACTGACCCTCGCCCAGCCGTCCGGGAACGGCGGCGAACTGGCGGAGGCGCTGCAGGAATCGTGGCGCACGGTCCTGGGCATCGAAATCGCGCTGCAGACCAGCGAGTCGCGCCAGCATTGGAGCAACCTCCAGCTCCGGCAGTACGACCTGTCGATCGGCGGCTGGGTCGCCGACTACCCGGACGCCTCCACGTTTCTCGATCTGTTCGCCAGCGGCGGCGGCTGGAACTTCACCCACTGGGCCGACCCGTCCTACGATGCCTTGCTCACCACCGCGGCGGCCGAACTCGATCCCGCGCATCGCCGCCACCTGCTGCAACAGGCCGAAGCCCGCCTCCTCGACGGAATGCCGATCATCCCGCTGACATTTTCCCGCACGCGTACCCTGCTGCAACCGTCCGTCCGCGAATGGCCGCTCAACGTCCTCGACCGGCCCGATTACAAATCGACCTGGCTGGCACCCGAGTAGGCGAACGCGTCGCACCGCAGCGTTGCCATCGGCCGGATCGGCCCAACTCTTTGTACCATGCGAATCACACGTGTTTTGCTCCTCTTAGCGACCATCGGACTCGTTTCCGTTTTCGCCGCCGCTCCCCAACCCGCGATCTCCGCCGCGAGCCTGCTCGCCCGCACCAAGGTGCTCTCGTCCGACGAATTCGAGGGCCGCGGCCCCGGCACACCGGGCGAAGACAAGACGGTGAAGTATCTCGAGGCCGAATTCCGCCAGCTCGGCCTCAAGCCCGGCAATCCCAACGGCACGTATATCCAGGACGCACCGCTGGTCGGTATCAGGTCAAAACCCACCCTCACTTTCTCCGTCGACGGCAAATCCATGCCGCTGGTGCACATCAACGACTTTGTCGGCTTTTCGTCCCGCGTGACTCCGCACGTCGAGGGCAAGGACACCGATGTCGTGTTCGTCGGCTACGGCGTGGTAGCGCCGGAGTACGGCTGGGACGACTACAAGGGCGTCGACGTCCGCGGCAAGACGGTCGTGATGTTGATCAATGACCCACCGGTGCTGGGCGCGGACGGCCAGCTCGACCCGAAAATTTTTGGCGGCAAAGCCATGACCTATTATGGCCGCTGGACGTACAAGTATGAGATCGCCGCGCAAAAGGGCGCCGCCGCGTGCCTCATCGTGCACGAGACCATTCCCGCCGCCTATCCGTTCGGCGTGGTCGTCTCAAGCTGGACCCGGGAAAATTTCGAAATCAGCACGCCCGACAAAAACGCGGGGAACGTCGGGCTCTCCGGGTGGCTCACGCTGGAGGCAGCCACCAAGCTCTTCGCCGCCTGCGGCAAGGACTACGCGACGCTGAAAAAAGCCGCGGTCACCCGAGAATTTCGTCCCGTCCCGCTCAACGCCAAGGCGTCGTTCACCGTGGACAACACCCTGCGGGAGGTCGCCTCGCGCAACGTCGTCGCGCTGCTCCCCGGCACGGACGCGAAGCTGCGCAACGAGTATGTCATCTACACCGCGCACTGGGACCACCTCGGGCGCGACCCCAAGTTGACGGGCGATCAGATTTTCAACGGCGCCGCCGACAACGCGGCGGGCGTCGCCGTGCTGCTCGAGCTCGCCCAGGCGATGAAGGCCCTTCCCGCCGCCCAGCAGCCGAAACGCAGCGTGCTGTTTCTCTCCGTGACGGCCGAGGAGCAGGGCCTGCTTGGCTCGCGTTACTACGCTCGGAATCCCCTCTATCCGCTGACGCAGACCGTCGCCAACATCAACATGGATGGCGCCAACCAATTCGGCCGTACGAGCGACATGGAGGTCATTGGTTTTGGCGCGTCGACGATCGACGATGTCGGCCTCGCCGTCGCCAAGGAGCAGGGACGCGAGATGCGGCCCGACAGCCATCCTGAACGCGGCTCGTATTACCGCAGCGATCACTTCGAATTCGCGAAGGTCGGCGTGCCCGCCTACTACACCAAGGCCGGCAAGAAATTCATCGGCCAGCCCGACGACTTCGCGGAAAGGAAAGTGAACGAGTACATCGCGAAGGACTACCACCAGGTGAGCGATGAGGTGAAGCCGGACTGGACGTTCGAGGGCGCCGCGCAGGACTCCGAGTTTCTCCTGCAGGTCGGTCTCCGCATCGCCAACGGCACCACGTGGCCGACCTGGAAGCCCGGCAATGAGTTCAAGGCGCGACGCGATGCGATGATGCCGAAGCGTTGACGGCAGTCGTCCCATCCGTCCCATGCTCCGCCCACTCTCGCTGCTCGCCGGCGTTTTCGCTTTGCTCCTGAGCGGCTCCGGCTGCTCCAAAAGCCAGGCACCCGGCGCGCCGACTGACGGGAGCCGCGCCAAGAAAATTCTCAATGTCGGCAACGGCGCAGAGCCGCAGGACATCGACCCGCAAACCGTCGCGGGTTCGCCCGAACATCACCTGCTCAACACGTTTTTCGAGGGACTCGTCTCCGAGGATCCCAAGCTGAACACCGTGCCGGGCGTCGCGGAATCGTGGGACATCTCCCCCGACGGACTCGTCTACACGTTTCATCTGCGCGCCAACGCCAAATGGTCGAACGGCGATCCCCTGACTGCCGACGATTTTGTCCAGAGCTATCGGCGCATGCTGACGCCGACCATCGGCGCGCTTTACAGCTACATGCTGTGGCACGTGGTTGGGGCGGAGGACTATTTCAAGCAGAAGATTTCCGACTTCTCCCAGACCGGCTTCAAGGCCGTCGATGCCCACACGCTCCAACTCACACTCCGGCAGCCGACCCCGTTTCTGCTCCATACCCTCAGCTTTTATCCGTGGTTTCCCGTGCACATTCCGACGGTGAAGAAATTTGGCGGGCTCGATCGAAAATCCACGGCGTGGACCCGCCCGGAAAATTTCGTCGGCAACGGCGCCTACGTTCCCCGGGAATGGCGGCCGAACCAGAAAATCATCGCCGCCCGATCTCCCACCTATTGGGACCGCGAGAACGTTAAGATCGACGAGATTCACTTCCATCCGGTCGAACTCGCCGACACCGAGGAGCGCATGTTCCGCACCGGCCAACTCGACATCACCTACGAGGTGCCGCTGACGAAGGTTGCCGTGTATCAGCGCGAGCATCCCGACTCGATCCGCATCGATCCCTACAGCGGGATCTATTTCTACCGTTTCAACCTGCAGAAAAAACCCTTCGACGACGTGCGGGTGCGACGCGCCCTCGCCCTGTCGATTGATCGCGAGAGCCTGGTGCAAAACGTGACACGCGGTGGGGAAAAGCCCGCCTACCAACTCGTGCCGCCCGATTTGATCGGCTACAACAGCCGCCACCCGTTCAAGGCGGACATCGCGGAAGCCAAGCGGTTGCTCGCGGCGGCCGGCTACCCCGACGGCAAGGGCTTCCCCAAGGTCGAACTTCTCTACAATACGCTGGAAAAGCACCGCGTGATCGCCGAGGCGCTGCAACAAATGTGGCGGCGCAACCTGGGCATCGAAATCACGCTCTTCAACCAGGAGTGGAAGGTCTACCAGGACGCGATGAACTCGGGGAACTACCAGTTCCTGCGCGGCGGATGGATCGCCGACTACATCGACCCACACGTCTATTTTGATCTCTGGGAAACCAACGGGGGCAACAACCACACCCACTGGGGCGACCCCGAGTACGACCGGCTGTTGCGCTCGGTGCTCAACGCCCGGACCACCGAGGAGCGCTTCGAAATCTACCAGCAGATGGAAAGGATCTTCCTCGAGGCGATGCCCGTCATGCCGATCTATTTTTATACCTACGCGCGGCTGGTCAGCCCGAAGGTCAAGGGCTTCGTCACGACCCCGCTCGACAATTTCCGCTGGAAATACGCCGACCTCGGGCCGTGATTTCGGCCGGCTCGGGCCGAGTCTTGCTGCGGACCTTCGCGCGAGTGGATTTCTCCTCTCAGCGCGCCACCACGAGGATCGTGAACGAATCAGGCACCATCTGACCGCGGGCCGCTTTCGTTTTTTTGCCATCGGACGACGCAGGCTGGATCGACGGCGCTGTCGTCTCGGCGGCGATGGAGCCGATGAGTCTGATTCCAACCAGCAGGAGGCAGGCGTGCCTGGTGGAGGGTCAGACGGCCCGGCTCGCACTTCGGTTCGCCCATTTCCGTTCGCATCGCTCGCCTCTACCGCCGGCGGCCAACTCCGATTCCCGTTGCGCTTCGGCAGGGAAGAGATTGCGTCGGCCTGTTCGCCGCTGGCACCCACCCACCGCGATCAAAGACATGCGAGAAGTCACCCTCATCTTGCAGCAAATGGAGCGCGGCGACCCTCATGCGGCCGAGACGCTGTTCCCGCTGCTCTACGACGAACTGCGCAAACTCGCCACCGCCAAGATGGCCCGCGAGCCCGACGGCCAGACCCTTCAGCCCACCGCCCTCGTCCATGAGGCGTGGCTCCGGCTGGGCGGCGAGCAGCAACCGAGCTGGCAGAACCGCGCCCATTTTTTTGGCGCTGCCGCCGAGGCCATGCGTCGCATCCTCATCGATCGCGCCCGCCAGCACCGGGCCCAGCGTCACGGCGGGGACCTGAAGCGCGTCAACATCGACGATCTGGAACTGGCCGGGGTGACCGAGGACGACGATGTGCTGCTCGCGATCCACGAAGCCCTGGACAAACTCGCCCTCCACGACAGCCGCAAGGCTGAGTTGGTGAAGCTCCATTATTTCGCCGATCTCACCCTGGATCAGGTCGCAGAAGTGATGGGAATCTCCTCGCGCACGGTGAAACGCGACTGGGCCTATGCACGCGCGTGGCTCTTCAACGAAATCAAGCGCCTCCGGACCTGAATGGCATCAACCTATCGCCAACGGCGCCGCGTGCCCGCCGCGCCGGGAAAAGACTGTTGCCAAGAATTTTTCGTTATCGTGTCACTTTCCCCGCCCGACTCCCGCATTGAGGGATGAGTTCGACTGCAACCAATCACTCTCCTCCGATGACCCGAGATGAAGAAATTTTTGCCGAAGCGCTGGAAATGACCGCCAGCGAGCGCCCGGCGTTCCTTGATCAGGCTTGCGCGGGTGACACCGCCCTCCGCTCGCGCGTCGCGGCCCTCCTCTATGCCAACGATGAGGCCACGAAGTTCATGGCTGCCGCACCGGCCCGAAATCTTTCCCGCAAACTGAAAAAGCTCTCCCCGCCGGATCAGACCCCGGGCGAACGCATCGGACGCTACCGGTTGCTCGAAAAGATCGGCGAGGGCGGCTGCGGCATCGTCTACCTCGCGGAGCAGGAGGAACCCGTCCGCCGGCGCGTGGCCCTGAAGGTGATCAAGCTCGGCATGGACACCAAGGAGGTCATCGCGCGCTTTCAGGCGGAGCGGCAGGCACTGGCGATGATGGACCATCCCCACATCGCCAAGGTGCTCGACGCCGGCGCGACCGACGCCGGCCGCCCGTACTTTGTGATGGAATACGTGGCCGGCACGCGGATCACGACGTTCTGTGATGAGCAAAACCTCTCCACGACGGAACGGCTCAAACTCTTCACCCAGGTATGCCAGGCGATTCAACACGCCCATCAAAAAGGAATTATCCATCGCGACATCAAGCCGTCGAACATCCTCGTCGCGACGCTCGACGGCCCCGGCGGCGCGGTCTGCCCCAAGGTGATCGACTTCGGCATCGCCAAGGCGACGCAGGGCAAGCTGAGCGAGGAGACGGTCCTCACCGCCTTCGCCCAGTTCATCGGCACCCCCGCCTACATGAGCCCGGAGCAGGCGGAGCTGAGCGGCCTCGACATCGACACCCGCAGCGACATCTACAGCCTGGGCGTGCTGCTCTACGAATTGATCGCGGGCCTGCCACCCTTCGATCCCCACCTGATCGTCAAGGCCGGCATCGACGAAATCCGCCGCCAGATTCGCGAGGTGGAACCGCCCCGGCCGTCGACCCGGATTTCGACCCTGACCGACGAGGACCGCACCACCATCGCCCGACGCCGCGGCACCGATGCGATCAAGCTCACCACCTTGCTCAAGGGTGACCTCGACTGGATCGTGATGCGTTGCCTCGAAAAGGACCGCGCGCGGCGCTATGAAACCGCCAACGGCCTGGCGCTCGACATTCAGCGCTTCCTCGACAACGAGCCGGTGACGGCGTCGCCGCCCAGCGCGGTATACCGTTTCCGGAAACTCGTCTGGCGGCACAAGGTCGGTTTCGCCGCCGGCGCCATCATCACATTTGTACTCCTCGGCGGCACGGTCGTGAGCACGTGGCAGGCGATCCGCGCCACTCATGCGGAAAAACTCGCCGCCGCCCGCCTGCTTTCCGAACTGGAGGCCCGCGGCGAAGCCCAGACCCAGCAAAAACTCGCGGTCGATCGCCTGCAGTCCGCCCTCGTCGCCCAGGCCGATGCCGAGAAACAACGCCAACTCGCCGAATCGCGGCTGCACTCCGAAACCGCGGCACGCTCGGAATCCGAACGCCAAAAGGCAATCGCCGAGGAGCAGCGCCGCCTCGCCGAGGCGACTGAGAAACTGGCCCAGGCGGAGGCCGCCGTGAGCCTCGCCGTCAGCGAGTTTCTGCAAAACGACCTGCTGCGGCAGGCTGACTCCCGCGTGCAGGCGGCCACGAAAGCCGCCCCCAATCCCAACCTCACCGTCCGTGAGGCCCTCGACCGCGCCGCCGCCCGCGTGCAGGAACGGTTCCGCGACCAGCCTTACATCGAGGCCGGCGTGCGCGACGCGATCGGCAAGACCTACCTCGGCCTCGGCGAAATCGAAAAATCGCTGCCGCACTTCGAGCGGGTGGTCGAGCTGCGAAAAGCCGCCCTCGGAGCCGAACACCCCACGACCACGGCGTCCGTTCACATGCTCGCCGACACTTGCCGTCTTCAGGGTCGCTTGATCGAGGCCGCCGCCCTCAACGCCGCCAACGTCGAGATTCGCCGCCGCACCCTTTCCGCGGAACACCATGACACGCTGGCATCGATGAACAATCTCGCCATCGTCTACAGCGCCCAAGGCCGGCTTGACGAGGCGGCGGCGCTGAACACCGAGATCCTCGCCATCCGCCGTCGGACTCAGGGCAACGACCACGCCGAGACACTGACCACCATCGTCAACCTCGCCGTTGTTTCTTACAAACGCGGCCATCTGGATGAGGCGTTGAAGCTCGGTCTGGAAGCCCTCGAGACGCAGGAGCGTGTGCTCGGCGACGGTCACCCCGACACCGTTAATCTCCTGCGCAATCTCGCCCATGTCTACCTCGCCAAATCCGAGGCCGACGAGGCCGCGAGCTGCCTGACCAAGGCAATCGGGATCCGCACGCGGGTGCTCGGAGCAGAACACCCCGATACGCTGGCCCTCCTCAACGACCTCGCCGCGGTCCGCCAGGTGCAGGGCCGCCTCGACGAAGCGCAGGACCTGCTCAAGCAGACGATCTCCACCAGCACCCGCGTGCTCGGCGCCGACCATCCAGACACGCTGCTTGCTCAGGCCAGCCTCAGCCACGTCCACTGGCTCCGAGGCGAACGCGACGAAGCGACCGTCCTGCTGGCCCAAACGTGCGAGTCACAAAAACGCGTCCTCGGTCCGGAACACACCATCACCCTCGCGTTCATGAACCGGCTCGCGAACGTCTATCGCGCCCAGGATCGTCTCGCCGATGCGGCCCCGCTTTACGAAGAAACCTACCAGACCCGACTGCGTGTCCTCGGCCGGCATCACCGCGACACCTACAACTCCGCCCGCGAACTCGGCTCCGTCCGCATCAGCCAGGGAAAATTTCGTGATGCCGAGGAGCTGTTGCTGAAGGGTTGCTACCACGACCTTGAAGCCGGAACCGTGAATGGCTTCACCGAACGGTCACGCAGCGCCGAGCTCGAGGCGATTGCCCTGCTCATGGAGGAGCTCTACACATACGACGGCGACGAGGAACAGATCTTCATCTGGCGTCAGCGCCGCCAAATGTACGGTCGCGCCTTTATGGTGACTCCGGACATGCCGGCCGGCCTCGCCTTTGGTTCACCGTTCGGAGGCGGCTTCGGCGGCGGGAATCGGGATTCTGGTTTTGTGTCGGGACAAACGTCCGGAATCACGAACCTGGGGCGCACCGGTACGGCGGGAGCCACTTATCCCTACGGCGATCGCTACAACACGATCACGAACAACACGACCAGAACGCCCACCACGACGAGCACTCGCAGCACATCCACCACTCCCGTCACTTCCGTGACTCCCACCACGCCGGTGACAACGACCACTCCTGTCACCCGCAAGCGGGACCCGGATGCAACCCGACGCACCTATACGGAGGAAGAACGCGCCGCGTGGCTGGCTGCGAAGTCCGCCAAATCTCCCAACGGTTCCACCACCGGGTCCACCTCCACTCCCGCCACCACCGGTACGACTGGGCCAACGGGACCGACCACCCCCTCCGAGGATCCTTCGGGACGTCGTTCGCGCGGCGGCGAATCGGGTTCCTGGGTTTCCCGCCTCTTCTCAGGAACGTCTTCCTCTTCGGACGGAGCCGCCGCGAGTTCCTCCTCATCACGCAGCACGACGTCACCGACCTCGTCATCGGCCTCAAACGCCGCTTCGGGCGCAACCGCGCGTTCGACTGCCGGTGACTCCGGCTCGTCGTCCGGCCGCTCCGGTAATTGGTCCGGCGGCGCGAATTCCAATTCAGGTTCGACGGCACGTTCGACCTCGGGTGACTCGGGTTCCTCGTCCGGTCGCTCGAGTACGTGGTCCGGCAGCTCGGGTTCCTCGTCCGGTGGAAGTACACGGTCATCATCTGGCGACTCGGGTTCTTCCTCGACGCGCTCGAGTTATTCGTCGGGCGGATCGAGTTCGTCCGCGGGCAGCTCAAGTTCATCGTCGAGCAGTTCAAGTTCCTCCTCCAGTCACACGAGTTCCCCGTCCAGCGGAACCACCGCGACCCGGTCGTCGGCGCAGCCGTAAACCGGCATCACCCCGTCCGCAGGATCGGGACGTCTCTCCGCAGGCGTCCGCCTCCGCCGCACCGCGTTCGGCTCACGGTCGACTGACGCCATCGGCCTGTTTTCCACACGAACAGGCCGTGTAAAACCCGTTCACCCGATCTCGTCGTACTTAATCTCCTCGCTCCAGGTATGTCCGCATTTCCGGCACATCCTTGCAGCCTTGTATCTGCCATCGGGGATTAACCATCCACGAACACCCTTGGGGCCGGTCATGCTCTTACATTTCGGGCAGCGCTGGAACCACTTCACCAGCAGCACCAGCGCGGCGAGGCTGAGCAGGATCAGAAGCATTCCGAGAATCCAAGTCATCGAATTGTAGAAAACCATCAGAGCATGCCGCCTGACGTTTGCCCAGCTTTGGCCGATGCGGGGCCCGGCGGGATTAGATCATGGGTCAGTGATTGAAACTTTCCTCCGAACAAACGGTCTACGGCTCGCAGGCCACAGATGATTCGGCGGTCGCAAGTCGGGTGAATCCCCCATGATCCTTCTTTGGACCTATATTGATCCTTCCTGGGATCGATACTGATCCTTCTTTGATCCTTGTTTGTTCCTTGTTCGATCCTTCAAGCGGCGGCCTTCGACCGTGCCGTGATCGGCGCGAATGCCCTCGGGCACGGCCCCATCGGCGAGGCACTGCACCCCTCGGCCGTTTCTGGTGATCTCTGACGGGGTTTACCTCCCTCATCTGATCCAATCTCGGCTGAGGAATGGCCTCCTGCCTCACGACTTCCCGCCTTCCGAGATTAGCGTTCATTAGCGAAGATGAGCGTTCCCTTCCTCCCGTGAGTTCTCGGCTCTGATCGGAATCGTCAGTGCAGCCTTCGTTCCCGTGGATTCCCATTGCCCAGATCCCCGGTCCTCGCTTCCGTGACGCCCGCCATCCGTCTCTCGTTTACCCGCCACTATGTTCCGTTTCATCTCGTCGCGCTTCCTCCAATCCCTGCTGGCGCTGTTTCTTGTCATCACCGCGACGTTTTTCATGATCCGCTTCGTCCCGGGCGGACCGTTTACGGCCGAGAAAGCCGTCACCCCGGAAATCCTGCGCAACCTTGAGGCCCATTACGGTCTCGATAAACCGCTCTGGCGGCAATACCTCGACTACCTCGGCAGTCTCGCCCGCGGCGACCTTGGGCCGTCATTCAAGTATCCGAACCGCACCGTCAACGAAATCATCGCCGACAAGCTGCCGGTTTCGGCGGAGCTCGGTCTGATTTCGCTCAGCGTGGCGCTCTTCATCGGAATCTCGCTGGGCACCTTTGCTGCGATCAAACGCAACACGTGGATCGACTACGTCGCCTCCACCGTCGGCATGACGGGCATCTCCATTCCCACCTTTGTTGTCGGCCCCTTGCTCGTGCTCGGTCTCGCCATCCACGCGGGCTGGTTCAATGCCTCCGGCTGGTACGGCCCCGCCGACCGCGTGCTGCCGTGCCTCGTGCTCGGGTTTGCCTATGCGGCGCCAATTTCGCGACTCACCCGCGGCGGCCTGCTTGAGGTGCTCAACCAGGACTTCATCCGCACGGCACGGGCCAAGGGCGCCTCGGAGTTCCGCGTCATCACGCGTCACGCGCTGCGCGGCGGGTTGCTCCCGGTCGTCTCGTTTCTCGGCCCGGCCGTGGCGGGCATCCTCACCGGCTCGTTTGTGATCGAGACGATTTTCCAGATCCCCGGCATCGGCCGCGAATTCGTCAACTCCGCCACCAACCGCGACTACACGCTGGTGCTCGGCACTGTCATTCTCTACGCGGTGCTGATCATGGCGCTGAACCTCATCGTCGACATCGTCCAGGCGTGGATGAATCCGAAAGTGCGACTGGACGCCTGAACCGCATGAGCACCTCATCGTCACCCACGATTGCCGCCCTCGTGTCCGAGCCCATCGAGAAGGGCAATTCACTCTGGCACGACGCCTGGCTCCGGTTGCGCAAGAACCGCCTCGCCGTCTTCGGCCTGGCGTCGCTGACCATCATCGCGGTGGCGTGCGTCGTGGGCCCGTGGGTTTCGCCTTACGGCTATGAGGAGCAAAGCCTCCAACTCGGCGCGTCGGGCCCCGGAATGTCGCATTGGCTCGGTACCGACACGCTCGGCCGCGACCTGCTGGTGCGCCTTCTGTCGGGCGGCCGCGTGTCGCTGGGCGTGGGCCTCGCGGCCACGTTTGTCGCCCTGACCATCGGCGTCGTGTTTGGCGCGGTGGCCGGTTTCTTCGGCGGCAAGCTCGACGCCGTGATGATGCGGACGGTCGACATCATGTACTCCCTGCCGTTCATGGTGTTTGTCATTCTGCTGATGGTGTTTTTTGGGCGGAACATCGTGCTGCTCTTCGTCGCGATCGGCGCGGTGGAATGGCTCACGATGGCGCGCATCGTCCGCAGCCAGGTGATGGCCGTGAAGCGGATGGAGTTCATCGAGGCGGCGCGCTCGCTCGGGTTCGGTCGCCGGCGCATCATCTTCCGCCATATTTTGCCCAACATCCTCGGACCGATCATCGTCTACACCACGCTGACGATTCCCGGCGTGATGCTGCTCGAGGCCTTCCTGAGCTTCCTCGGCCTTGGCGTGCAGCCGCCGATGAGTTCGTGGGGCGTGTTGATCAAGGACGGCGCGGAAAAGATGGAGGAGTACCCGTGGCTCCTCGTGTTCCCCGGTGCGATGTTCTCGCTCACGCTCTTCTCGCTCAACTTCCTCGGCGACGGCCTGCGCGACGCGCTGGATGTGCGGTCGTCGAAGGACTGACTCGGTCGACGCCGCCGGTTCGCCGCGCCGCAGGCCGGAGGGCGAAGTCGAGTAGAAGGACTGATGCCTCAGCAGCCGGGATTCCGGCCCGTGCATTGACACTCGTCCCTTGCCGCCGTTCAATTTCGACATGCCAGCCGTCACCGTCAAACTACCCAAATCCGTGCACCACCGCCTCACAATGGAGGCGGCCCGCCGTGGCACCTCCGAGGCCACGGTCCTGCGTGAGTCCTTTGAAAAGCTGACTGGCTTGAAGAAAATCACACTCTGGGATCGAATCGGGCATCTTGCTGGCTCCATCGACGGTCCGGGCAATCTGTCAGCCCTGAGTAAGACCTTACCAGGTTATGGCCGATCCCGTTCTCGCTGACAGCGGGCCGCTGGTTGCATTCCTGGATCGCAACGATCCATTTCACGCGTGGGCCTGCGTGACCATGCGCAAGCTTGAGGGTCCTTTGCTCACTTGCGAAGCTGTGCTCTCCGAATGCGCCCATCTAACCGAGCGCGTCGACGTCGGAAACCAACAGTTGATGACGTTGCTGCGGTTGGGTGGTCTCCGCATCGCCTATTCGATGAGGCCGGACCTTGAGGCCGTAGCGACCCTAATGGCCAAATACCACGACGTCCCAATGTCTCTCGCGGACGCGTGCCTCGTGCGCATGAGCGAACTCCACGACCGCGCGCGGATCATCACGCTCGATTCCGACTTCAGACTCTATCGCCGCCACAGCCGCCACTCCATCCCGCTCATCATCCCGGCGTCGTGACACGTTTCCGTCCCTATTTCCGTTACCTCCGCGCCGTCCGCGGGCCCATCATCCTGGCGATCGCCTGCGGCCTCCTCTACGGCGCGGCCACCGGCGCGGGGCTACCCCTCCTCGTCAAATACGTCTTCCCGCGAATCTTCGCACCCGGTGACGCGCCCGTCCCGTTTCTGCAGGTCGCCCTCGTCGCCGCCTACATCCCGCTCATCTTCGCGTTGCGAGCCCTGAGCGGCTACCTCAACGGCTACTTCACGCAATTCGCCGGCGTCCGCGTGCTCGAAGCCATCCGTCTCGACTATTTCAAAAAGCTCCAAGTGCTGCCGCTGTCGTTCGTCCAGGGCAAGCAGACGGGCGACCTGATGTCGCGCGGCCTGTCCGACACGCAACAACTTCAGTTCACCCTCACGCTGCTGGCGAATGACGGCATCAAGCAGCCCGCCACGCTGATCAGCGCCCTCGCCGCCGTCGGCTACCTCGCGTTCACCACGCAGGGTGTGTGGCTGGCACTCGTCTGTCTTGCCGCGGTGCCGCTCACGGTGTTTCCGGTGCGTTTCGTCGGCCGCAAGGTGATCAAGCGGGCGGCGCAAGTGCAGAGCCAGCTCGGCGGGGTCAGCAGCCATTTTTCCGAAAACCTGGCCGCCGCCCGGGAAGTGCGTGCCTTCGGTCTGGAGGAACGCGAGACGTCGCGCTTCGCCGCCGCCTGCCGCGCGCTCATCACGTCCCAGATGAAGATCGTGAAATATTCGCAGGCGCTCACGCCCGCGATCGAGGTGATCTCCGCTGCCGGCATCGCGGTGACGCTCGTGTACGCCTATCGCAGCGGCCTCAAGCTTGAGACCTTTATCGCGCTGATCACTGCGCTCTACAGCAGCTACGAGCCGGTGAAGAAACTCGGCGCGCTCAACAACGAGCTCAAACGCGGCACCGCCGCCCTCGACCGGCTGGAGTTCGTGCTCAATGAACCGGTGCTGATCTCGGATCCGGCACAAGCCGCCGTCGTCGCCCGGTTGCGCGGCGAGATCACGTTTTCCGCCGTCTCGTTCGCGTACCAGGCGGACGCCCCGGTGCTGCAGGACGTCTCGGTAAAAATTCCCGCCGGCACTGTGTGCGCGCTCGTCGGTCCCAGCGGAGCCGGCAAGAGCACGTTTGCGAATCTCGTTCCCCGGTTCTACGAGACTGCGTCGGGGACGGTCGCGATCGACGGCATCGATGTGCGCGCGATGCGACTCGGCGACCTGCGCCGCAACATCGCCCTCGTCTCGCAGGATCCCGTGCTCTTCAACGACACGATTCTGGAGAATCTCCGCCTGGGCCGCGCCGACGCGACACGCGCCGAGGTCGAGCAGGCCGCGCGCGACGCGTTTGCCCACGATTTCATCGTCAACCTCGAGGGCGGAATGGGCTACGATACGATCGTCGGCGAGCGCGGCGGACGGCTTTCCGGCGGACAAAAGCAACGCGTCGCGCTCGCCCGCGCGTTTCTCCGCAACGCGCCGGTACTCATCCTCGACGAGGCCACGAGCGCGCTCGACAGCGACAGTGAGGCCTCGATCCAACGCGCGCTCAAGCAACTCGTCGTGGGCAAGACTGTCCTGATCATCGCGCATCGCTTCTCAACCATCCGCGACGCCTCGAAAATCATCGTGTTCGATCATGGCCGGATCGCGGGCGTGGGCAGCCACGCCGAGCTCTACGCCGGCAACGCACTCTACCGATCGCTCTACGATCGCCAGAGCAACGGCGGCGGGCTGGATCGGTCGACGTGATGCCGACCGCCCCTTCGTTTCAAACCGGGGAGCGCACGGCGACGGAGCCCGCCGCGGCCGCGCTCAACGCGACGCGCACTCCGCGCGTGCTGCTCATCCGCCGCCGCTACCTCGGCGACATCGTTCTCCTCGGCAGCGTGCTGCGCAACCTCCGCCTCCATTGGCCCCGGGCGTGGATCTGTGTGCTGACGGAACCCGCCTACGCGAGCGTCCTGCCGCTCAATCCCGACGTTGACTCCGCCCTCACGTTTCCCCGGCGCGCCGGCGAATGGTTCGGCTTCGTGCGGGCGCTGCGGCGGCTGGGATTCACGCATGTCCTCGATTTCGACAACACGGATCGGACCGCGCTCGTGACACGGCTCTCGGGTGCCGCCGTGCGCGCGACTTTCGACCGCGAGTTGATTCCGTTTCGCTATCAGTGGATCTACACCCATCGCGCGGCCGTGGCGAACGCGGCGTACGATTCCCAGCACGTCACAGAGACCTATCTCGCCCTGCCCAAGGCAGTCGGCGTGCCAATCGTTTCCCGCGAAGTACGGTTGGTGCCGCGGCCCGAGGCGCTGGCCGCGGCCGGCAAACTCGTCGCGCAGGGCGGCAACAAGGTGCTCGTGCACCCCGGCACGCGCAGCCCGTATCGCGTCTGGCCGGTGGAACGCTTCGCGGAGGTCTGCGACCGCCTGCAGGATCGGCTGAACGCGCAGGTCTTTCTCACCGCCGGACCGGCGGAGAAGGAATGGGTCGACCAAATTCGCGCCAAGGCCCAGACGCACCTCGTGACGCTCAACGCCCCGGCAAACGTCGGTGGCCTGGCCGCGTTGCAGGCGCAATTCGACGCGTTC
Source organism: Opitutia bacterium (assembly GCA_947474365.1). Lineage (GTDB taxonomy): Bacteria > Verrucomicrobiota > Verrucomicrobiia > Opitutales > Opitutaceae > ER46. The sequence goes on from CANJIU010000042.1 coordinate 41,157, forward strand.
CTCTGCCACGACAGCGGGCCGATGCACGTTGCCGCCGCCGTCGGGACGCCCGTGGTCGCGCTGTTCGGATCGCAGAACGCGACGATCTGGCGACCGCTCGGCGAGCGTCATACCGTGCTCCAGACGGCGTTGCCATGCACGTGCCTCGGCGCCGCCGCTCCATCGCCGTGCACTCCGACCGACTCTTATCGCAGCTACTGCGTGCGCAAATTGACGGTTGACGAGGTCTTCGCCGCCCTGACACGGACGCTGGCGATCGGGCGCGCAACTCGCTGAGCAGTCCAAGGAAAGTGTCACGTATTACGTGACACTTTCTGTTTGAACAGGCCGGGCGAACCGGACCGCGCGAAGCTACATCCGAAACGCGATGATGGTTCCGGCGACGCCAACGATCTCGGCGAAGTTGCCGGCCTTGATTTCCTCGAAGATCGCCCGCGTCACTCCGTCCGCACGGCTGCCGAAGTCGTGAAAGGCCATCACCCCACCCGGCTTAACGAAGGGCAACCACGCCCGGATGTCCGCCTGGCAGGCCTCGTAGGAATGGTCGCCGTCGATGAAGATGAAGTCGATCGTACCGCGTTTGGCCGCGAGCTGTTTCGCCGCCGCGAGTGAATCGTTCACAACCGGCTCGCTGCGCGGCGTGAAGCCCAACGCCGCGAAATTGGCCTGAAAGATTTCCAGCGTGCTGTTCGATCCCAGCCGGCGGAAGTGCCGGTTGTACCAGGCCGCATCCTCCCCGCAGGTCGAAAGCCCCTGAAAATTGTCGACCGCGAAAATCTTCGCCCGCGCACCTTTCAAGCCGCCCGCAATGAAACAAGTCGACGCTCCCATCCACGATCCGACCTCGATAACCTGCGCGTTCTCCGGCAGGTCGCTCGCGAGTTGAAACAGATAGCCCCGCTCAGGATAACTGCCCATGTCGTCCTGCTTGAAATGACGCGCGATCCGACGGAACTCGTCCCAGTTGAGATCGGGCCGACGCTTACGCGCGCCGCGCAGGTAGCGCCCGCACTTCTGGGCGAAACGAGCGTCGCGGACGATGGGCCAGTGCTTGAACGCCATAAAGTAGTTCAGGTCTCTGGCCCGACCCTTCCGACGGTCGTCGGTGATTTCAGGTCAGGTCAGAGACCTGTCCTACTTGAGATGCGCCACCGCCAGGCGGGAAGCTTTTTCTTTGCGCGACCGCCTGACCCCGCGCTCACTCGACGACGCTCCATGCCGCCGCCCGCCGCCACGCTCAAAGTCACGGTCGCGATTCCCACGTACAATCGCGCGGATTTTCTGCGCCAGACTCTCGCCGGGATCGCCGCCCAGCACTTTCCCCGCGACCATTTTGAGGTGATCGTCATCGACAACAACTCGACCGACCACACGCGCGCGGTCGTCGCGGAATTTGCCGACCGCAACCCCGCGCCGCGATACCTCCGCGAGACCAAGCAGGGGCTCGATTACGCGCGCAACCGGGCCATCGCGGAAGCGCGCGGCGAAATTATCGTCTTCGGCGACGACGATATCCTCGTGCAGCCCGACTGGCTCGCGCAGATGGCGGTTCCGCTCATCGCCGATCCCGGTCGGCGGATTGGCGCGGTCGGTGGCGAAGTCATTCCGGTTTTCCCCGACGGGTTGCCCGACTGGGTGCGCGAATGGCACGCGCCCCTCGCCTTTCGACCCGACGCAGGTCCCCTCGAGGCCCGGCATTCGCCGATGGGCGCGAATCTCGCGTTTCCCTCCTGGGTGTTTGAACAGCTCGGGCCCTTTCACACCGCGCTTGATCGGGCGGCGGGAAATTATTTTTCCGGCGGCGACAGCGAGATGATTCGCCGCGTGCGCCAAGCCGGACTTGAGGTATGGTTCGCCCCGGGTGCGGCGGTGAAACACCAGATGCCGGCCAGCCGAACGACCTTCCGCTACGCGGCCAGGCACGCGTTCGACTCGGCTCGCTCCCGCGTCATCGACCGGGCAGGCCAACCAGGTGCCCCTGGCTATTTTCTCGGCCGCCTCTTCGCCAATCTCGCGAAGGTCGCTGGATTTTCGCTGCTCGCATTGCTCAACGCCATTGTGCTCCGCACCGGCGCAGCGAAAAAAGCCCTCGTCCGCGCCTGGCGATCCTGCGGCTATCTCTACCAAATCCCGCGCTCGCTCGCCGGGAAGATTTAGTGTTCATCCACCGCGTGTCCGGCCCGCTTCCTCTCTCCGTCGTCATCGTCGCGAAAAACGAGGCCCGCAACCTCCCACGCGGCCTCGCGAGCGTGCAGGGCTGGGTCGCGGAGATCGTCGTCGCGCTCAACGACACAACCGACGCCAGCGAGTCCATCGCCCGTGCCGCAGGCGCTCGCGTGCAACACCTGCCCTGGCGCGGATTTCGCGACACGAAGAACACCGCCCTCGCGCTGGCATCGCATTCGTGGGTGTTGTCGCTCGATGCCGACGAGGAAGTCTCAGCTGCGCTCCGCGCCGACATCATCGCATTCTTTCAGCGCCCGGACTTCGACGGTCACGCGGGCGCCCGATTCCCACGCAAGGTGTGGTTCATCGATCGCTGGATTACGCATGGCGATTGGTATCCCGACCTCAGCCTTCGGTTGATCCATCGCGACCGCGCCCGCTGGGGTGGCGATGAATTCGTCCACGAGAAGATCGAATGGGACGGCGGCCCCGTCGCGACACTGCGCGGGGATCTGCATCATTACTCGTTCCCGGATATTTCGTCGCATGTGGCCAAGATCACTCCGTTCGCCGATCTCTTCGTGCGCCAGCAACAGGCACGCGGGACGCGATTCTCAGCTGCCGCCGCGATTGCCCGGCCCGCTTGGCGGTTCTTCCGCGCGTACGTCATCCGCCGGGGTTTTCTCGACGGATTTCCCGGTTTCTACATTGCATGGGCCACCGCCTTTGGAGCCTTCGTCCGCTACAGCCGGATGTACGAGGTGGAAAGAACCAGGAGACCCAGCGGCTAAGGGAGCGTGACCGTACGAGCGTTGCTTCGTGCAATCGTGACGTTTGAAATCGCTTGGTCTTTTGTCGCTGGTCCCTTGTCTCACTTTCCGTGGCCGACCAACCTCATCAGTTCAGCAAAATCGCCGAGGAACTTGTAGGCGAGTTTCGCGGCGTGCCCTCCGACGAACCGAAACGCGCCAAGAAGCGACCGATGCAATCGCTCGCGACGGTGGTGGAGGCATTGCTGCAGCAACACCAAATCGGCCGCGAGTCCCCCGAACACACGATCCGCGGACAATGGAAAGCGTTGGTGGGCGAAGCCAATGCCTCCTATTCTCACCCGGCGATGATCGAGCGCAACATGCTGACCGTCCTCGCGAGCCACGCCGTGGTACGCAACGAGTTGTTTCACCATCGCAGCGAAATCGTCGCCCGCATCCGCCAACTGCCCGGCTGCGGCCACGTCAAGGCCCTCAATCTCCGCGCGGGTTGAAGTCCCAAAATTTACGCTTGCGGCACCCCGGAGAATTCCGGAGTCTCGCGCCTTGCGTCAGTGGATACCCGCCGGTTGCGGGTGCCCACCATGACTGGTCCGGCATTCCGCCGGATTGGAACGGTGACGCCGGCTCACCCCGAATTCCACTCGGGCGAGGCGGGCGCCACGGAGCTCGCAAGGGTTCCCTACAGTCGTGCAATCAAACACATAACCATGTCCACCACAGTCGTTAAACCCGAAATCATCGCAGAATACAAAACTCACGATAAGGATACCGGTTCGTCCGAAGTCCAGGTCGCGCTCTTGACCGCTCGCATCAATCACTTGACCGAGCACCTGCGCACGCACCGCAAGGATTTCCACTCGCGCCGCGGGCTTTTGCAGATGGCGTCTCGCCGTCGCAAGCTCCTCGATTATCTCAAGCGGCACAACCTGCCGAAGTATAACGAGCTGCTACAGAAGCTTCATCTCCGTCGCTAACCCTTTCGTCTAACGGGCGACCCGATCCGCGGGTCGCCCGTTGTCTTTACGACACTCGAAACAGGCCGGGACATTTCCGTTTGGTGCGTTGGGCACCAAGGCGCCAAACGGAAATCTCTCGCGTCTGAGCGAGCTGACCAAAGCGGGTAAGTAGAGTTATCCCCGATTAACCCGCGTGCGGCTCCCCTGCCGCCGCCGGCACCCGCCCAGCGGGTGCCCCGGGCCGTTCCCAGTCGCGTGTCGCTGGGCCGAACCCGTCTCCATCCGCCGACACGCTGTCCGTAATCCGTCCGAATCCGAAAAGAAAGATCATGCAACAGAAACATAATGTCACCGTGCCCGGCCTCGGGCTCACGTTCTCCACCGGCTCCATCGCCCAGCTCGCGGGCGGCGCCGTCAACGTCAATGTCGGCGAGACCAACGTCTTCGTCACCGCCTGCGTCGCGCAGACCATGCGCCCCGGCCAGGATTTCTTCCCGCTCACCGTCGACTACCGCGACAAGTACGCCGCGGCCGGCCGCTTCCCCGGCGGTTACTTCAAGCGCGAGGGCCGCCCCTCCGAGCGCGAGATCCTCATCTCCCGCCTCTGCGACCGTCCCTGCCGCCCGCTCTTCCCCGAGGGTTTCCTCAATGAAGTCCAGATCATCGGCCAGCTCATGTCGGCCGACCTGATCAACGACTCCGACATCGCGATGGTCAACGGCGCCAGCGCCGCCCTCGCCATCTCCGACATTCCGTGGAACGGGCCGATCGGCTGCGTCCGCGTCGCGTTGATCGACGACAAGTTCGTCGCCAACCCGACGATCGAACAGATGTACTCGTCGTCGCTCGATCTCATCTACGTCGGCAACTCGAAAGACATGCTAATGATCGAAGGCTCCGCGGATCAAATCTCCGAGGAGAAGTTCGTCGAGGCCCTCGCGTTCGGCCATGAGTCCATCCAGCCGATCATCGCGGCGATCAAGGAACTCCAGACCCTCGCCGGCAAACCGAAGGCCACCTTCAAGCTCGTCGGCGCCACGCCCGAAGCACGCGCCATCATCGAGCGCGTCGTCCCCGCCGAGCGCGTTTCCGCCGCCATCTTCGGCTTCGAGAAGAACGTCCGCTCCGCGAACGTGAAGCTCCTCAAGGAAGAAGCCAAGGCCGCCCTCCTCGCCGAACTCGGCGAAGGCAAGTTCACCGACGTCGACCTGAACGTCGTGTTCGAGGATCTCCAATACAAGGCCTACCGCGCGACCGTTCTCGCTCAAGGCGTCCGTTCCGACAAGCGCGACGCGAAGTCGCTCCGTCCGATCAGCGCGCAGGTTGGCGTCCTCCCCCGCGTGCACGGTTCGGCCATGTTCCAGCGCGGCGACACCCAGAACATCGCCATCGTCACCCTCGGGCCCACCAAGGAAGCCCAGGAAATGGACGGTCTTACCGGCGGTGCGACGTCGAAGTCGTTCATTCTTCACTACAACTTCCCGCCGTTCTCCGTCGGCGAAGCGGGCCGTTTCATCGGCCCGGGCCGGCGCGAAATCGGTCACGGCGCCCTGGCCGAGCGCTCGCTCGTTCCGGTCCTCCCGCCGGAAGACGCGTTCCCCTACTCCATCCGCGTCGTCTCCGAGATCATGGCCTCCAATGGCTCAACCTCGATGGCCTCGATCTGCGGCGGCTGTCTCGCCCTCATGGACGCTGGCGTGCCCATCATCGCTCCGGTCGCCGGCATCTCCTGCGGCCTGATGACCGAGATGGCGTCCGACGGCACCATCACCAAGTGGACCACCATCACCGACATCCTCGGCGAGGAAGACCACTTCGGCGACATGGACTTCAAGGTGGCCGGCACCACCAAGGGAATCACGGGCTTCCAGCTCGACCTGAAGATCAACGGCCTGCCGTTCGAAATCGCGAAGACCGCGATCTTCCAGGCGCGCGACGCCCGCATCGAGATTCTCCGCACGATGCTGGCCTCGTTGCCCGCGCCCCGCGCCGACCTCAGCAAATTCGCTCCCCGCATCCAGACGATTCAGATCGATCCCGAGAAGATCGGCCTGCTCATCGGGCCGGGCGGCAAGACGATCCGCCGCATCACGGAAACGACCGGTGCGCAGATCGACATCGCCGAGGATGACTCCGGCAAGGTGTTCGTCTATTCGAACAACGCCGAGGCCATGAACCGCGCGATCGCCGAGATCGACGGTCTCTGCGGCGGCGGCGCCGGTGGTGGCGGTGGCGGCGCGCCGATTGAAACCGGCAAGCTGTATCACGGCCGCGTGACCGGGATCAAAGATTTCGGCTGCTTCGTCGAGTGCACGCCCGGCAAGGAAGGCCTGGTTCACATCAGTGAACTTGCCGACTTCCGCGTCCGTCGCACCGAGGACGTCGTGAAGATGGGCGAAATGATCTGGGTGAAGTGCGTCGGCATCGACGAGCGCTCCGGCAAGGTCCGCCTCTCACGCAAGGCCGCGATGAAGGAGATGGAAGGCCAGAAGCAGGCCCAAGGCGGCCAGCCCGCCGAAGGCGCCGCGCCGGCCGCCCCGGCTGCGCCCGCAGCCCATTGATCAACTGAAGCCGCGGCCGATAAGCCGCCACGCCTTCAAGCCGGAGTTGCCTCGCGCACCTCCGGCTTTTTTGCGTCCACGCCTCGAGGGCAGTCGGGCAAACGACCGAAGTCGATTTCCAGGAAACGTGGACCTTCCCGAGGCGGGGCTGGTTCGCCGAAACCCATTCCTTCCTATGCGCTACGGCGATACGCGCGTCAGAGTCCCGCCGGGATGGCGCGTCCTTTTTCCACCCGGTTCGGGCCCTGCGTCCCTGTCGGTCCTTTCCCACCGGTGCCCGTCGGCTTTTCATAGACCTGGGTGTTTTGATTGACCGACTGCTGCATTCCCACGACACCGGCCATGCTCTGGCTGGACTGCGGAATCATCATCGCCTTGTCCCCGAGCGAAACGGCCCCGGGCGCCCGCGCGCCCGCTTCTCCCAGAGAAAGCCCCGACTGAGCACCGCCCAGTTCGGCGACCTGAAGTCCCTGCGGCTGCGCGATCGGCTCTCCGCCACCACCGCCACCCGCGTTCTGCGCTGCCTTCGGGTCCGTTGCACCGCCGCCGCCTGTAGCAGGCGTGGCCTTGGAATTTGCCGCCGCAGCGCTTCCTTGCGTCTGCTGCGTGGCACCCACGCCACCCGCGGCCTTGGCGGCAGGGTTATCTTGACCCGTTCCTCCCGCGAGCAACGCCGTCGGCATCGAGGCACTTGAATCCGGAGCCTTCTGGCTGCCCCGCGTTCCGGAATTTCCACCCACTTTCCCATTCCGTACGTTGTCGTCTCCGGGCACTTCAAAATCGCCAATCATCCCGTACTCACTCTTATTTTCTACTCGATGAGCCGAGCCATCGAGCAGGAGAGGATCAGGGAGCACAACTCGACCGGCGCCGGTTACGCGTACCCCATCGGCCACCTTCGGCAACGGTACCGTCTCCGTGGTCACATCCGCCGCAACGCAGACTCCGATGAGCCACCCACCAGCAGCCAAACAGGCGACAACACGAGTCGAGGATGATAGTTTCATGTGTCGGACGATGGTTTCGAGCCCACTCCTTTTGCCGCGCCATGCGGCAGGCAATGCGAAGGAATTTTCGTCCCGTTCGTCCAAGATGTCTGTGCGGGAATTGACCAATCACACGCAGTGGTTGGCCATCCCCACGGACGGGGAATACAACATTTGTTGGAGAGTTCCACAGTACGTCCCGATGTGCAGCCGGTGATTTCCGCACGGCGTAGTACTCATCAGCGCCAATTTTGATATTGTCTGGAACAGACCTCGAGAAGACCGTGCGCCCCCATGGTCCGATGCTCACAGGTCGCCCCGCGCTGCCGTACCAGACGGAAATCGGTGCCGGCTGTACTCTCACCGCGGGTAGCGAATATGCGCTGTGCGACACCAGCGCGGCGGATTGCCTCCCTCCAACGGAGAAACCCACCTGGCGCGCTCCGCACGAGACGAGTTACGAGTCGCAGTGAAGTCACGGCAACGTCGTGACCACGCGCAAGGTCAACGCAGTTGCCGCCATCATCATCGTTACGGCGGGCTTGGCGGCATATTCCGGAAGTTTTTCCGGCCCATTCGTCTTTGACGATCCGTCATCGATCACGGCCAACCCGACGATCCGTCATCTATGGCCACCGTGGGACATCCTCGCGACCCCGCAGGCGAACGTCACCGTGCAAGGACGGCCGATCCTCAATCTGTCGTTCGGCATCAACTACGCGATCAGCAAGTCCGATGTCTGGAGTTACCATGCCCTGAATCTCGTAATTCACCTGCTGGCCGGTCTGACGCTCTTTGGCCTGGTTCGGCGCACGCTGCTCTTGGATGTCGCGGCTCAGGAAACAGACTCCGGGCGAAGGACGGGCCCATGCCCAATCCATCCCGAAACGGACTCCACGACCCCACGGGACATCACCGCCACGCTGCTGGGGTTTTCAGTGGCGTTGCTCTGGACGGTCCACCCCCTGCAAACGGAGTCGGTCACGTACGTCGTCCAGCGGGCCGAATCGCTGATGGGGTTTTTCTATTTGCTGACGTTGTATGGTTTCGTCCGATATGCCGCGACTGGCGGTTCGGGACACCGTTGGCGGTGGGCGACGTTTTCAGTCCTGGCGTGCGGACTGGGAATGGCGACCAAGGAGGTCATGGTGTCGGCCCCAGTCATCGTGCTGTTGTACGATCGCACCTTTGTGGCCGGCAGTTTCCGGGCCACGTGGGAGAAACGCCGCATGTTCTACGGCTGCCTCGCCGCGAGCTGGCTCGTACTTGGCCTGTGTCTGCTTCGCGGGGGTGGGAACCGCGGCGGTTCCATCGGATTCGGGATCGGAGTCCCTTGGTGGACGTACGGCCTGACCCAGTTTGAAGCGATCGGACGTTATCTGCTCCTGTCCCTGTGGCCGCACCCGCTGGTGTTCGAGTACGGCGCGTTTCGCGTGCAGCACGCCGGAGAGGTGTTGCCGTGGGCGATAATCGTCGTCCCGTTGGTGGCCGGCACACTCTGGGCGCTATGGCATCGGCCGGTGGTCGGTTTCTTGGGTGCCTTTTTTTTCGCCATCCTCGCCCCGACCAGCCTCGTGCCGGGAACCAGTCAGATGATTGTCGAACACCGGATGTATCTTTCACTAGCGGTCGTGCTCGTAGTGATAATACATGCCGGGCATATGGCGATCAGTCGGGCTGGCATCACAAGCCTCGTGCTCCTGGTCGGGACCGGATTCGGTTGGCTGACTCAGGAGCGAAATGCGACCTACCGCAACGAAATGAGCCTTTGGACCGACACAGTGGTGAAACGCCCCGCGAACCCAGTAGCCCACTCCATGTTGGCGGAGGCCCACTTCGAACACGGCCGCCTCGACACGGCCCAGGTTCATTACGAAACCGCGGTAAAACTCGATCCGACCTTCTTCGTCGCGCACGAGAGGCTGGCGGAACTCCTGCTCCGGCGCGGCCGGCTGGCCGAAGCGGCGGAGCATTTTGATCGGGCGCTGCAGTTGAGGCCGGATTTTGCCGATGCACACAATAATTTCGGAATTCTCCTCGCCCAAGTCGGAAAAACCTCGGAGGCAATGCTCCACATCGAACGGGCACTCGCGCTGAAGCCCGACTATGTGGAGGCCCACTTCGCCCTCGCGAACACCCTTGCCGACCTGGGGCGCAATCACGAGGCCATCGCCCATTATGAAGCCGTCATCCGGCTCAAGCCGGAACTTCCCGGAGCCGAATACAATTTCGCCAACACGCTCGCCGCGCTTGAGCGACGGGAAGAGGCAACGTCCCATTACCGCGCGGCACTTCGCCTCAGACCAAACCATCCCGCGGCCGAATTCAATCTCGCCAACACCCTGGCGATGCTCCACCGGTGCGACGAGGCCGTCACCCATTACCGCGAGGCGCTCCGGCTCAAACCGGATTTTGCTGAGGCTGAAATGAACCTCGGCTCCGCCCTCTTCGAACTGGGACGTCTGGCGGAAGCGGAGACACACTATCTTGCCGCGCTGCGACTGGACCCGCGGATGGAAGACGCCCGCGCAAGTCTGGCCCGCGTGCGGGGCGCCACACCTCGTTGAGGCGGGGTCCGCACCAGTGGGATCCACGCCCGACAAACGACCTGCCTACCTGCAGCCAACATCCTGACGCCGATTGTCATCTTATGGATGACAAACGACACGTGCGCCCGCAAATTGACCGCGACGACTGTTCCTCGGGCGCCGATGTAATTTACGCCGCAGGAAACTCCCATTCATGGACCGGCCGTAAAAATCCTCATTCTTTTTACGCCAACTCTCATCGCGACCGCGCCCTTGGGTCTGTTAGTGTCTTTACCTAGCCCGGCCGTGCCGGTGCCAGAACGCCCTTCATGAAGCATCCCCTGTTCATCGCCCTTTTTGTCGCATTCGCCCTGAAGATGGGGGCCAATCCAATTCGCGTGCTCTATCTCGGCACCGAGGATCGCAGCGCGCGCATGACCTGCCATGCCCTGATGCGCGACCTGGGGCGCGATGCGATCTGGTTCGATTACCTCTCCGATCCCAAGGCCGCCACGCCGCGGTTCGTCGCCACGTTTGACGTCGTCGTGCTCGATGCCCCGGCGGAGACGTTTGGCGGCGCCCTTGCCGCGGTGCCCGCCGCGAAGCGCCTTTCAGCCTCCGCGCTCGGCGATTCGGTGACCCCTGATTTCGCCGCCGCCGCCAAGCCGAAGATTCTCGCCGCAGCCGGCGTGGTGCGCGTGGCCGAATGGGAAAAATTTCTCGCCCAGCGCGAACCGGAGCAACGAGAAGCCCGCCCGACGATCGCGAATTATGAGAAACGCCCGCAGGCCGTCACGTTTCAGTTTCCGCTCAGCGTGAAGGGCAGCAAGGAGCGCACCCAGGTCGCGCCCGACCTGCGCCTCGAACTCTTCGCGGGCGAGCCGGATATCAACAAGCCGATTTTCATGGCATGGGACGAACGTGGCCGCCTGTGGATTGCCGAGGCCCGAGACTATCCGCACGACGTGAAACCGGACGGCATGGGCACCGACAGCATCAAGATCTGCGAAGACACGGACGGCGATGGCCGGGCGGACAAGTTCACGGTCTTTGCCGACCACCTGAATATCCCAACGGGCTTCACGTTCGCCAATGGCGGCATCGTGGTCGCGCAACCGCCGCGTTTTCTCTTCCTCAAGGACACCAACGGCGACGACAGGGCCGATGTGCGCACGGAAATCATGACCGGCTGGGGTGTGAACGACACGCACGCGCAGGCCAACAATCTTCACTACGGCCTGGACAACTGGCTCTACGGCTGCGTGGGCTATTCGGGCTTCAAGGGGACCGTCGGCGGGAGAGAGATGCAGTTCCTGCAGGGCACCTACCGATTCAAGGCCGACGGTTCGGCACTCGAATTTCTCCACCAGTTTACCAACAACTCCTGGGGGCAAAGCGCCGACGCGTTTGGCGATCAGTTCGGTGGCACGGCCAACAATGCACCGATTTTCTTCGGTGGGATCCCGATGACTATCGTCCCCAAGGGCACTAGAGCGATGACGGCCAAACGCATCAACACCGAGGAGAAAACCCACACGATTACGCCTAACTTCCGACAGGTAGACGTGATGGGCGGCTACACCGCGGCGGCCGGGACTGCGTTCATCTACTCGGATCAGCTTCCGGCGCGCCTGCAGGGCAAGGCGATGGTCTGCGAGCCGACGATGAAGAACATCGCTCTGATGGACGTGCGGCGCGAGGGAGCCGGCTACGTCGCAAATGACGGTTTCAATCTGGTGGCGAGCAGCGATGAATGGATGTCGCCCGTCTTCGCCGAAGTCGGCCCCGACGGCGCCGTGTGGTTCTCCGACTGGCAGAATTACATCATCCAACACAATCCCACCCCAAGTCTCGAACGCGGCGGCTATGCGGCGAAGACCGGGGTGGGCGGCGCCCACGAAAACCCGCTGCGCGACCACCGCCGCGGGCGCATCTACCGCGTCGTGTGGGATCAGGTAAAACCAGCCGCGATCAAGACGCTCAAGGGTGCTACGACTGTGCAACTCGTCGCCGCGCTCGGCGATGGTAACCAGTTCTGGCGGCTCACCGCGCAACGCCTACTTGTCGAAGGTCGGCGAACCGACGCAGTGCCCGCGCTCAGGCAGGCCATAGCCGGTAGCGCGCCACTCACGGCGATACATGCTCTGTGGACCTTACATGGCCTTGGTCAGCTCGACGATGCCACCCATCGAGCCGGTTTGCTCCATACGGACGCCGCGGTCCGTCGCAACGCCACGCGCGCGCTCGGCACCGATGCCAGGGCGGTGTCACTCTTCTTCGCATCCGCGGTGGTGAGCGATGCCGACCCGCTGACGAAACTCGCGGCCTTTGTGAAGCTGGCGGAGTTTCCCGCCACGAAACAAATCCAAACGGTCGTCACCAGCGTCGTGCGCAATCCGGCCAACCAAAGTGACGAGTGGCTCAAGGAAGCGGTCCGCCTGCTCGGCCGGATTCACGGGGCCGCGCTCTACCGCGAAGGCCCGAATCTCCTGCCTAATCCGGGATTCGAAACCATCGCCAGCAACGGCCTGCCTGAAGGCTGGGCGCGGCGCGACTACGGCGCGCGCGAAGCGAACAAAGACGCCGAGTGGAAGGTCGTGAGCGGTCCGAAGGAGTTTCACGGTGGCCGACAGGCGGTGCGCTGCATCACGCGGGGCGACGCCGACACCAGCCTGCATGCCGACGTCGCGGTGAAGCCGAATACCGCATATCGGCTCGCAGGTTGGGTTAAGACCCACGCGTTCCAAGGCAAGGTGAGTTTCAACGTTCACGGCGCCAAAGTCGAAACCGAGACGATCCGGCGACGTGACACCGATTGGACCGAAGTGGAAATTGAATTCAACAGTGGTGACCGCACCACCGCCAGCATCAACGTGCTCCACGTCGCCAAGGGCGACGCGTTCTTCGACGACGTGCGCTTGGCGGAGCTGATCCCGGTCGAGGACAGCACGAAGCTAGTCGCTGCCGACGCCAAGCGCGGAGAACAACTCTTTCTAAAACATCCGGCGGCCTGCGTGCTCTGCCATAGCCTCAAGGGCCAGGGCAGCACCGTCGGCCCTGCACTCGACGGCATCGCGTCGCGCAGCACACCAGACTACATTCGCGAGAGCCTGCTGGAGCCGAGCAAAGTAATCGCGAAGGGCTTCGAGCAATTCAAAGTCTCACCCATGCCACCGATGGGAGACATTTTCAGTCCGCAAGAACTCGCCGATATCGAAGCCTTCGTGTTGACTCTGAAATAACCGAATCGCGTCGGCGGACAAACCACAGCGCACAGTTTTGCCTTCCGCTCTCAACAATCATCATTCCAATCTTAGCTGACTCCCCCATGCCCAAAAAAATCAACATCGCGATCATCGGACTCGGTTTCGGCGCCGAATTCATTCCGATTTACCAAGCCCATCCCAACGCCAACCTCGTTGCTGTCTGCCAACGCGACCCAAAGAAACTCAAGGCGATCCAGGATGCGTTTGGCATCCCGAAGGGCTACACGGACTACGACGAGTTGCTGCGTGATCCGGAAATCGACGCGGTACACATCAACACGCCGATTCCCGATCACGCCGCACAATCGATCAAGGCATTGCAGGCCGGCAAGCACGTCGCCTGCACGGTGCCGATGGCTACGTCCGTCGCCGACTGCAGAAAAATTGTCGAGCTCACGAAGAAGACCGGCCTGCGCTACATGATGATGGAGACGGTCGTCTACGCGCGCGAATACCTGTACATCAAGGAGCTTTATGACCGGGGCGAACTGGGCAAGATCCAGTTCCTCCAGGCAAGCCACCAACAGGATATGGACGGGTGGCCGAATTACTGGCCCGGCCTTCCGCCGATGTGGTACGCCACCCATTGCGTGGGACCGATGCTTGCCCTCACAGATGCGGTCGCGGAGTACGTTTCATGTTTCGGCTCCGGCACCGTCCGACCTGAACTCGTCAAACACTACGGTTCTCCGTTTGCGGTGGAAACGGCACACATCAAGTTCAAGAACTCGGATCTCACGGCGCGGATCATCCGCTCGCTCTTCGACGTCGCGCGCCAATACCGTGAGAGTATCGATGTCTACGGTTCGAAGAAATCGTTCGAATGGACACTGATCGAACACGAAGCTCATGTTCTGCACACGGCGAAGTTGCCGGAGCACAAGATTCCGAAAAAGATTCAGGTGCCCGATTACGCCAAGCGGCTGCCCGCGGGCATCCGAAAATTCACGACCAAAGGGGTCTACGATCTTGGCAAGAAGACGCACCTCAGTTTCACGCAGGGCGCGGGCCATGGCGGGTCGCATCCCCACCTGGCGCACGAGTTCCTGACCGCACTTGTCGAGGGCCGCGAATGCGCACCCAATGCCGTAAAGTCCGCCAACTGGACCTGCGTCGGCCTGTGCGCACACGAGTCTGCCCTAGCCGGCGGAAAGATCGTGCGGTTACCCGCCTTTACGCAGTAGGTTTCTTGCTTGGCAAGAAACCTCATGATCGAAGTCACAAACCTCACGCGCGTTTTTCGCACCTACAAAAAGGCCCCCGGCTTTTGGGGCGGCGTGAAGGGCCTTTTCCACCGCGAATTCGAGGAAACCGCGGCGGCGAAGGATGTCTCGTTCTTGATCGAAGAGGGCGAGTTCGTCGGCTTTCTCGGCCCCAATGGCGCCGGCAAGACAACGACGCTCAAGATGCTCTCGGGGCTCATTTTCCCCACCAGCGGAACCGCACGGGTTGCAGGGTATGATCCGACGAAACGCGAAAACGCGTATCGTCGTCTCTTCGCACTCGTCCTCGGACAGAAAAATCAGCTCTGGTGGGATTTGCCCGCGATCGAATCTTTCAATCTGCTCCGCGCAATCTACGCCATTCCCGAGACTCAGTTTAAGTCGACGCTGGACGAGTTGGTGACATTGCTCGATGTCGGCCAAAAGCTGAACGTAATGGTGCGTGAACTTTCGCTCGGGGAACGCATGAAAATGGAGCTGATTGCCGCCCTGCTCCACCGTCCGCGAGTGTTGTTTCTCGACGAGCCGACGATTGGACTCGATGTGGTTTCGCAAAAGGCGGTGCGTCAATTTTTACGCGACTACAACCGCAAGCACCGCGTGACGATCCTGCTGACGAGCCACTACATGGCGGACATCAAGGAGCTTTGCGAGCGCGTCGTCGTGATCCACAAGGGGAAGAAAATCTACGACGGTGCGCTTGACCGGCTTGAATCGAGCGGCGGGGCTCGGAAGAAGATCATCACATTTCTGCCCGCCGCCACCGGAAGCGGGGCGTTTCCGGAATCTTGGCGGGCGCGTCACGCCACCACCACCACGAGGACACCCGATGGAAAGTTCACGTTGGCCGTCTCTGGCGATGACGTGGTCGCGGTCTCTCAAGAAATCCTCAGCACCGGTCCGGTCGCGGACATCACAATTGAGGACGTGCCTTTAGAAGATGTGATTGCTGAACTTTTTAGCGCACAGACGTAGGAGAAAATTGACCGATCAGGGAAATCATCGGCTTGGGCACAGACCACGAGGGGCGGAGCTTGGTCATCAGGGAGCAAAGCCCCGCATAAAGGTTCCATGCCGCCCGCTGCAGTGACTTGCGATCCGATCTAGCGTCGACCCGAACGTGCTTCAGGTCGGAAGCTGAAAGCAACTGCTCGAACCGGCGACCAAGACCGAACGAGGGCAGCGATTTCCCTTCGCGCAATCGAAGTTCACGCATCAAACGAAGATTCACCTCAGAAAGCTGGCGATGCAGGGCGTGCTGGGCGGCCAATAATTCGCCTCGTTCCAATTTCTGTAAAATCCAAAGGAGATCGCAAACAAACAGATTCGCCAGTTGCTCTATGGCTACATCACCCAACCGCACTCCGGGCATTTCTTTCACCACCCGCGAATAAAATTGGCCCCATTCCGCCTCGCCCTTCAAAAAACGATAACCTGCCCAAAGACACGTAGCCATTTCATTGAGCGCATTCGTCTCCGGAGAATTTAAAGCAGAAACGTCCCGCAGAAACGTTCGACGAACGCGTTTAGACCGTGCCAATGGTACAATTACCATGTCAATCTGTCCGCTACTAAACACGACCGTCAACTTTCGGACCCCGGCAGCTGCAGCCCGTAACGCAGTCCAGCAGACCTGACTCTTGGGGTCGACGCTCGCCCAATCCATTCGTTCCAATCGGCCCGGGGCCGATGTAACTACATGCAAGTCAAAATCGGACCAATGACCCGTTTTTGAGAACTCCCGCGCGTTCGAACCGAATAATACCACGGACTTCACCGTCCGTTCGCGATCTAGCAACCGCATAACTGCATCCAACAATGCCTGATGCGTCACACTCACCACGCGCGCACCGAAAACAAAATTTCGGTGCCCTCCAATCCCGGGCCAGCGTGAATTTCACCATGATGCAGACGTACAATCTCTTTTGCCAGAAACACCCCAATCCGGCCTTGATTCGGGACGCCCTCGTCCGTCGCCTCTGGTAGGACACCTTCGAGTTCGAGGTGTTTTCCTTTGAGTGAAAGCAAGGCGGTCACGTCCGTTCCTGTGCCAGTAGACCGCACCTTTAGCCCCAGTTCACGCATTCCCTGCTCCGGGCGATTTTCGGCGACGGTCCGAATCAGAGATCTCATGGCAAACTCAAGCAACTTTCGATTTGCCGGCATCACTATCGGATCTGGACCGACATCAACTCGAAGCCCCAAAAATTGACCAACATGCTGAGCCACCTCACGTATATCAATCGGCGAAGTATCCGCTTCATGCAGGCTCTGCATAAGCGCAAGATTGTCATTCAATTCAACGAGCCGATCCACATCTGCCTTCATCGTCTCGATCATCGGGGGCGGAAAGACACGTTCCCCGCTGGCCTGTCGAAATGTTTTCAACGAAACGAGGGCGTTTCCCAACTCATGACTGAGGGTGATAGCCAGATCTCTCAGAATTCGACGACGATCAGCGCGTTCTCGAACTGCTACGTCGTGAACTTCGGCGCTTGCTTCCTCCCAAAATGCCCAAGCCCCACCCGTTTCAGCCACTAACCCCGCACTCGCCCTAAAAGGTTGGCCCGAAGTTGGCGCAACCCGCATAATCTGCCTTGCGCGTCGCGCCTGCCCGATCAAATCACGTACAACGAGGGGAACATGTCGAGGAGGGTTTTCATCAGGGCCAAGCACGAGAGTACCCGGCAAGTATTTCGCCCCGATGCTGGCCTGCTCCGCCAGATAACCAAGCCGTGAAACTTGACTGGATTTCGCCAGGAAATGTCGCAGGAGGCGGGCAAAAAAGACGGCCCGGGTACGATCGGAATCATCGTAGGACTGCCCGTCATCGCGCACCCCCAAGGCGATGAGGCCGAGCAGTCGCCCATTATCATGCACGGGCACGAGCAAACGTGCACCCCAAAGCGCGATTCGGTTGCGCACCGCAAGCTCCGCGACCGGGTCAGCGGGACTATCCCAGTTCGTACCGTCGATCACTGCCGGGTGATTTTCGAAAAACGCAACCAGCGGATCATCCGAACCAAAGTACGACGTACCCCGATCGGCCCGAAACCCATCCGCTTCGCGATTAAAGAATACGGCGTGGGACGCCCGGAGGAGGTGACGTGAAGCCCGTCGAAATTCGGCGAGCAAACGTTCGCGAGAATCGAGGTTCTCGACCGCGCCCTCCAAAAAATCCCATAACTCTGATCCGTCAGAAGGAAGTGCGCGCTGCAAGAGACGAACGGGTTCCGTGCGTCGGGTTTTCTCGGCAAGCATTTCAACCAACGACTGTTTTTCGGCAATTTCCTCCAGGAGCGGCAACAACTCGCCCAGCCTCACGAGACCCTCGTCGTAGGAGAGATAGGCTTTGGCGCGCCCCGTCATCCGGGCCTGTTCAAACGGAAGACTGTGCGGTTCCCCCACAAAAACAGTTGGACACCGCACCAATGAAGGCGGGAGAGAATCTTCGCAGACGGCGTCAAGTATCACAACCGCGGAATATCCCGGAGCGGAACCGGCTGGAAACGAATACCCGGCCATTCGCAGGACGCTGCAGCCCTTGGGGACCTGCCGCTCCCACGCGTGCGCCATCGCGGCATCATTGGTTGCTAGGATGACAACGGTTGGCATGGAAAGGTAACGCGAAATACCGCACCGTAACCGGGCTGCAGCGGATCAACACTGATGGTCGCGTTGAGATTAGCGAGGATGTCGCTGCAGATGGCAAGTCCGAGCCCAAACCCTGACGACTTGGTGGTTTGGAAGGGTTGAAAAAGTTTTGGCCGAATCTCTGCCGATATACCCGAACCGCTATCGGCAACCGCCATCTCGATTCCATTGGGAGTGTTGCGTGTCGAAATCTTCACCCACCGCTGACGCCCTTGATGCAATTCAACCGCTTGGATCGCGTTGAAACACAGATTCAGCATCACCTGTTTAGCGGCCGAAGCATCGGTATACGCCCGATCGGGAGAGGCGCCGAACTCAGTCACGAATTGTATGTCGCGATGCACCGCCTTGGTCGCAACGAGCTCGAGGCTCGAACGAAGTAGGGGGTGTAATTCGATTAGTTTGGTTTCGTAGGTCCGGGGTGCAGCCAAATCGAGCAATTGCTGGGTCAGTTGATCAATTCGTGCAACTTCATCCCCGATAAGGGAAAAGAACTTCTCCCGAAACTTAGGATCATGGTGATGGGTGGGCAAGAGTTGAACAAACGTTTTGATCGAAACCAGTGGGTTGCGAATTTCATGAGCCAAACTTGCTCCAAGCAGACCGACCGTGGCTAGTTGCTCGGCATGTTGAACCTTCGCGGAAAAGTGCGCGCGTTCCAGAGCATTTTCTATAATCGAGGCTAGCTCTAAAAGGAGCGTTACCTGTGGAAATGTATAAGGACGACGAGATGCACCTACGCCCACTCCAACGACCAATGTAAGAGATGGGCCGTCCTCAATTACAACCAAGCCAAGCTCATGCACCGAGAGAAATCTTCCCAAAGCATCTCGCTCTGGCGTCAAGCGCTCACGCATTATCCGCTCCGGAGTGACCCACCGAAGCTGACGCAAAGCGACTCCAGCAGGTGAATCCCCAGACAATTCGATACCACTTCCAATCCACAAATCCTTCTGCCCCGATAGAACGATAGCACGATCAGTCTGCCCCCACCCCTTTAGGATTGAAGAGAAAGCCTGCTCCAAATTCCCAAGTCGTGTTTCCCTTTGAGCGACAGCGAATGCAGCCAGTCGAACTGTACCTGCCTGAGGGAAGAAGTCGAAAATTCTATCGAGTTTCCCTCCAATAATTGCCGCGAACCATAATACAACGGCTGTGGTAATGAGCAACGCAAACGGGCCTGGAAGCATGAAGTCCATTCCCAATTTTACCGCAAAAGCCACCAAGGCGCAGAGCGAGACGAGAAGCGATTTCTCAATTACCAATAATAGAATCTGTCGAGCATCCAAAATCCGGTAGGTCGTAATCGCAAAAATCATTCCCGCATAGAAACCAAGTATAACAATCGGCTGCAGTAGTATGTAAATCCTTTGGTGCGTAATTGCATTCAAACCCATTAAAGCAAGAATAACAACCGCCATAGAGCATCCACCCCCAAGCCAAACTTGCAACTCCAACCTCCGCACCCCGGTCAATCTACTAAGAGCACGATAAGCGTTTCCAAATACATACGCATACATGCATGAAATTAAAATTATATACGCATAATAACCCCAACCTCGAATTCGCACCAGAGGGGTTGAATGCGCGGGAATAAAAGAGTCTGAATAGCAAATAAACACCAATACCGAAGCAGAAACGATCCATCCTCCCGCGCGACCAAGGAGATAGCTCCATGAAAAACGAAAAGTCCCGGCGATATTCTCTTTCACCAGCCAGTAATGAAATGGGACCCAAGCGCTAATAGCGCACGCAGTTCTAAGCCAAAAAACCGCTCCGACTGATGCAGTTGCTAAATATAATGTTATTAACCACGCACTAAGGTGAAGTGAACAACTAAACGAAACACGATTCTCCGGTCGTGCAGGGTTCGACCAGAAAATCAACGAACCGACCACAGCAACAATTACTGCCGCAATCAAAGTTAACATTGTTCGACTATCATGCTAGCATTAACACTCCCAACACCATGTGCATTTATTAACATAGAACGGTTTGAAATCGCACGCGGTTTGTTACAAAGGTTAAGTGGGCAGGCTGGGTCGGGGTAGTTCCAATTGACGGTTGGAGGCATCAAACCTGACCGTTGTGAAAGCGCGGCCACAGCAACTTGAATGGCAGGTGCCGCTCCTAGTGCACTCCCAATGGCACCCTTAATTGAAAACACCGGAATTTCCGGCAGCTTGTCTCCAAATGTAATATACATTGATCTTGCCTCACCCTCATCGACGAGCCTATGGCCAGGCCCCCATGCATTGATACATTCAATTTGACTTGGTCTGAGATGGGCTTCCGCAAGCGCCAACCTCGTCGACTCAATCATTCCGCTACACAAACTTTCGGGATGATCGTTAGCGAAACCGTATCCCGAAATATAGGAATAACCCTGGCGCGGACTTGATTCCGGTTCCAGCACAAACATACACGCGCCCTCACTTACGACTCCGGTAGTACGCCACAAATCAAATGGTCTGGCAATTCGATCTGCCATTTCTTCAGTAGGTGGTGTGAGTCCGGCAGAGCGCAACTCAAGCATCGGGAACCGATGAATTGGACACTCAGTTCCGCCGCATATCGCGATATCCACTTCTCCAGTAGATATTAACTGCGCCGCACGACCGATTGCATCGAGACCTGAGCAACACGAAGTTTGAATCGCCATAGTTCGCGCAGTAACCCCACAAAGCTTACTCACAAGTTCAACCACACTGGTCAAAGTTGTCGTAAAAACGACTCTCGCTTGAGCAGCCCGGACACCTTTCCGGTGCACCGCTTCAATAGCACCTCCAATACCTCCGAAATCCAGTAAAGATGAACCCGTAACGACGGCACAACGCGTCCGCTGTAATTCGCTGGATGAAATTCCAGCATCCCCCAAGGCTAAAAAAGCACCCGACACCGCGAATAGTGTGTGTCGAGCTGTCCCTTTGGGCAATTCGCCACGATTTGATACATATTTCCCTATTTCGAAATTTGAAACATAGGCCGCAACAAAAGGCCCAAATTCTTCACCGAACTTTCCGTACGCCCTAACTCGGCTCACCGGCTCCAAAATCCCCTTCCAAAACGCCTCTCTCCCAATTCCTGCCGGAGTCACCGGGCCAATGCCCGTGATTTTTACGCGACGGCGCTTCATCCCTGCGGGGCCGTGGGAAAAACCAGCCGCACCGTCGTACCCTTGCCAACCATCGACTCAAGCGCAAATGAGGCGCCATGCGTCCCAGCCAGATGGCGACAGATGCTGAGCCCCAATCCCGTCCCGCTGGCCTTGCTGGTGAAACCTCCGTGGAGGGCACGCTTGATCCGTTCTGCATCCATCCCACTCCCATTGTCAGCGACGGTCACCTCGACCTTTCCATCGCGGCTTTGAAGCGATACAGAGATTCGAGTGGCCCCGGCTTCAAGGGCATTCTTGAAGAGGTTTTGCAGGATACGCATCAGTTCAAATTTCGATCCTCGCACGTCCGCGCGCTCCAAACCCATGGACTGGATCGCCACATTTCCAAAGAAAATCACCTGCTTAACCTCGAGAACGACCTGCACCAGATCGACAGTTCGAAATTCCGTCGCCTGCTTTGAAGCCAAGCGCCAGTTTTCGGACAGGTGATGGCAGTACTCCGCCGCTTTTTCCACCATGGAGGAGAATTCAAGAATCTTCCTAGCCATTTCGGGATCCCGCTGGCCCAGCACTCGAGCTTCCTCCGCCACCAAGGCGGCATATCCAATCACGACGGTCAATGGATTGTTTAAATCATGCACGAGTTCCACAGACGCGCGCGCCTGCCATATTTGCGGCTCGTTGGCCTGTATTTCACGCTTCAATGCCTCATTCAAGCCCTGTGCATCACTCGCGACCTGCGCCTGTGCTCGCCGCAAACGGGTCGCCGTGGCTTGGCGACGCATGGCCTCGATGAGTTCCGGAATATCCGGAGGTTTACGCAAATACTGATTCGCACCTGCCACCATCGCCTGTTGCGCAGTGTGGAGTGTGCCATATCCCGTCAGCATAATGACAGAAACATGCGGGTCGATCTTGCGCAATTCCTCAAGCGTCCGGATTCCATCCATCTCCGGCATCCGAATGTCGAGCACGATGGCAGAAAAAGCCCGCTTCCGAATTTTCGCGAGCGCCTCTCTAGCCCGGTCGGCGGTCTCGACTGCAAAGTCCCCGGCAAGGCTGAACGCAATCGACTCGCGCGGACCATACTCATCGTCCACCACCAAGACAGCCGCCTTCTCCGCCGTATCAGGCAAAGTGAGACCCGGGGTATTCTCGATCAGCATGCGAAGTGGTGATGCAGAGTTGATGCGATCAACGTGACGGTGAAGGACCGCGACACAACCGTGTTTGCAGACGGCAATTTCACATGTCAAGGCACGCATCGAGGATTGATTCATCCGCACCAAGCGCTGACACTTCAACCGTGGCATATACCCTTGTTACCCTTCTGTCCGGTACAGTGGCCGCGAGCGTCGTTTGGCTGATATTCAGGGCCCACTCGGCGGCTCTCATTGAGCGGATCAGAGCGCGAGATGAGGAAAACACCCGGGTTAAAACCGAGGTCGAGATTCTGCGCATGGAGGTCACGCGACTTTCGGCCGCAAACGCACAACTTTCAACTCAGCTGGGTTCAGAACAAGCCTCGCAAGTCCGCTTAACCAACGAATTCAAGGCGCTCTCGGCCGATGCGTTACGAACCAACCGGAGTGACTTTCTCGAGCAGGCGAGGCAAGCCTTTGCCCTGCTGCAACAACAGTCCGTCGGGGATCTTGACCAACGCAAACAGGCAGTTGAGGCACTCGTCGGTCCCATCCGAGAATCGCTGGAGAAAGTTGACTCAAAGATCGCTGAAATAGAAAAAGCGCGCGCCGGCGCCTACGGGGCGCTGGGTGAGCAGCTAAAGTCTCTAAATGCCGCCCAACTGCAGCTGCAGTCAGAGGCCGCCCGGCTTTCGACCGCCCTAAGGTCTACCACCTACGCCGGAAGCTGGGGAGAACTACAACTCCGCCGGGTCGTAGAAATGGCAGACATGGTTTCGTACTGCGACTTCACGGAACAGGAGTCAGCCGGAGGACTGCGCGCAGACTTGGTGGTGCGCCTCCCTGGCGGGCAACGCATCGTGGTGGATGCAAAAACTCCCCTCGAAGCGTTTCGGGCCACCGGTGATACCCAAGACGAAGAGATTCGAGCAACGCGGATGCTTGAACACGCGCAGAAAGTGCGCGGGCATATCGATAGCCTCGGAGCAAAAAACTACTGGGAGCAGTTTCAATCCGCTCCGGAATTCGTCGTGCTTTTTCTCCCCGGCGATCACTTCCTCACGGCCGCTTTGCAAGCGGACAACACCCTCATGGATCGTGCCCTCTCAAGACGCGTACTACTGGCAACACCAACCACATTAATTGCGCTCTTGAAGGCCGCCGCATATGGATGGAGACAGGATTCTATTTCAAAAAACGCCGAAGAAATCAGCTCGCTGGGCCGAACACTCTACGATCGCGTGGCGGGATTCGCCGACAATCTCGAAAAGATCGGACGGGGGCTCGACACAGCTGTAAAAGGCTACAATACCGCCGTCGGGTCGTTCGAAGGGATGCTGCTTCCCGGCGCACGCAAACTGGCGGAACTCGGAGCCAAAGGCACGAAGGAGTTGGGCACACCCGCGGCGATCGACACGTCGGCCCGGGAAGTGGTAAAGCGTGGTTGAGCATGGACACTGCCGCCGCTAAAAAATCGACAATTGACGGCCGATGGCAGCTGCTCCGCGCCGAGATGGATGGGGAAGTCGCACCTGAACTGTTGACGATGAAAACCGAACTGGAATTCAAATCCGGGGAATACATTGTGAGATTCGGCGGCAACATAACCGATCGCGGCACGTACGAACTTGGCACCGCAAACAATTCCACATTACTGATTCTCCGGGGATCCGAAGGCCCAAACACCGGTCATGTGATTCCCTGCCTCGTTCAACATGTGGGCAATCGCCTCAGGGTCTGTTATGGGTTGGACGGGGTGCTTCCTACAGACTATCAGGCAACCAAGGGAATGAATCGATACTCGGCTAAATATAGGCCTATTTCGGAATAATTTGGACTCATATTTTGAGAATACTTATCGACGGCTAGGCGACTGATCCAATTCGCAGGACACGCCAGCCTGTGAGAACACGAATGATATCCATTACCTTTCTTACCGCTCTGTTCTCTGCTGGACTTGCCATCGCAGTGATTGGAATGAATTCCCGTCGGCTATCAAATCAGGCACTAGCCGTACTTCTATTGATACAGGGACTGTGGCTCGCATCAGTTTTTGGGGCGATGCGTGCGGCCGAACTATTGAAACGCTCCCAGCATGCCGATCTGGAATTTTGGCTTAGGCTGAATGCCGTAGTTCTTTCGTTTCTTCCCTGGTGTATTTGGCTACTAAAATACTCGATTTTAGCGCCTTCAATTACTCGAACAAAGGCATTAAGAACGTCCCTTCCAGCGCTTTTCATTTCTCTTTTTTTGGTCGGATTTTCGCTTTCTGAACAATTTATTTACCGTAACCCAGAAGGGAATCTACAACGCGGCTTTACTTACTACGCAGGTGCCTCAACCGCGATCGTATTTCTAGTATTTTTGGTCATAAGAGTTCTTCGAGAAACTAGAACCCAGCGAGGCATTCAAAGAATTGAAATTCAATTTCTCGGTCTCAATGCGGGTATAGCGGGCTTGTCCATAGTAACGCTCAATTCGCTCGGAAACTATTTCGCCGTACGGGCATTCAGCCGCTCCAGCGTCATTGTCGTCTTCCTGACCACAGCGCTCACCGCGTGGTCTTTGGTGGTTCACCGCATTTTCAACACGAAACAGGTCTTTCTCCTACTGGGACACCGCCTGGCGGTGGCCGCGTTGTTTGGAGTGGCCGCGTGGGGACTGTCGACCGTGTTGGGCTACTCCATGCCCACCACTCCGGCATGGCTGGTGAGTATTTTGTTCTGTACCCTTGCGGTGTTCTGGGTCGAAAAGACAACCCGTTCCTGGTTGGGCATTGGCGAAGAAAAGCTGCTTTCAGCGATGCGACGTGACGTGATCGAATTATCGCGTCAGGAAGCGAGCACGGAGAAGCTCACCTCCGAATTTGAAAAATACCTCGTCGCCCACCACCAAGCGGGATTTGCACGAATCATGGGAGAGCGAGGAGACTCCTTCGCCAACAAGGAATTGGCGCTGCCAAAAAACCGGGTCTCCGTTCAGGCTTTTTTCGACAGCGGTTGGACGACCCCGGAGAGCCTGCAACGGCGCAGGACCAGCACGGCCCTGGGCGAGTTGGCAAAGCTCCTGGCGGAACACTCGATCGGGGTCCTCATTTCCATCCCACGTGGCAGTCCCACCCCGTCGCTTCTCATCGCGCTCGGCACGAAAACCAACGGATGGCCCTTCACCTATCCCGAGGTTGAACGGCTCCAAAATATTGCAGAGCTCATCGACAATACCCTGACACATTCCCGTCTGAGCAATCAGGCCGCGCTTCAGGCCAAAATGGAGCACCTTGCGATGATGTCGCGGGGCCTCGCCCACGACTTGAAGAACTTAATCACCCCGGTGTCGTCGTTCCTAGTCCACACCGAAGGCCTCCTCGCACCAGGCACTCCAGAAGCGGACGTACACGCCGCCGCGCGGCACTCGATTCGGGTAATGACCGACTACCTGCGGGAAGCCCTGTTTTTCTCGGAGCGACTTGCACCCAAGCTCGAACCAGTCGCTTTGGAAAACGTCGTCAGCGCTGTCGTAAAAACGACTGCCGAACGGGCCGCGACAAATCGCCTTCGGCTGTTCCAGAAAATCGAATCGCGGGCCGCACTTATCGCCGACGGCGTCCTCCTCCAACGTATGCTGGTCAACCTCATCAACAACGCGTTCGACGCCTCCCAACCCGGACAGGTCGTCACGATGACCGTCACCGAACATCGAAACAGCTGGCTACGCATCCAAGTGAGCGATCAGGGCAGCGGAATCGCAGCGGAACACCTTGACCGGGTCTTCGATCCCTATTTCACCACCAAGGAGTTCGGCGATGACGTGCGCGGATTCGGACTTGGCCTGACAATCTGCCAGAAGATCACCAATCTGCACGGGGGAATCATAGAAGTGCACAGCGAACTTGGGAACGGCACCCGCGTCACCGTCGACCTGCCGCTGAACGGGCCACCCCAGGGCCCGGCCCCCCGTCTTCCTTGAATAGCACTTCCTTGACTACAGTCGCCGCTGGTCTCCAATCGAGACAACGGTATGAGCCCCGACGCCGCTGAAATGCTGCCGCCCCGAATCTTGGTGCTGGACGATGAGCGCCAGATTCACGCCTCGTTTCGGCTTCGACTCGGTCGCAGCTTCGATCTCGCCTTTTGTTTCAACGCCAGAGACGCCTTGGAGAAGATCGCGACGGAGAGGTACGATCTCTGCCTCGTCGACGTCCATATGCCCCAAATGGACGGACTGACTTTCATCGCAGCGGCGCGCCAAGCGGACCCGGGGTTGGGCTATGTGGTCGTAAGCGCATTCGACACCGACGAGAACCTGCGCCGGGCGATTCCACTCCAGGTTTACGATTTCCTTCCCAAGCCGCTTCCCGAACGCCACGAATTCGAAGCACGCATTCCAGAGTGGGTCGACTTGACCCGCCGGCGTCGCCGCGAACTGGCACTCGCCCATAAGGCCGGGACGATTGTCAACCAAGCGGAGTCGAACCGGCTGGAGTTCGAAGTGGAGCTCGTCGCCTCGGAGAGCGCCCGCGACGCGCTGCTTCAGGCCTCGGGATTTCTGACCACAATGCATGCCAACGTGGTGACAGCGATCGCACTCCTCACGCCGATTGCAAAAGCCCACCCGACCCTGGCACAGGTGTTGCGCAATCTGGAAGAAAGCAGAAAAACCGGCGAAGCCGCAATTGGTTCCGCCGCGGGATTTTTCGATTCAGCCTATGGCAATCGCGACACCTCACCCGCGTTGGTCAACGAGGGGGTGACGCGCGCCATCAGCATCGCGTTGCGTTCCAGCAAGGCGGAAGAATTGCAGAAAACGGTCGACTTCAGCCTGACGGACGGTTGCCTGCCGATCCGGGGAATTTCCGGTATTGTTTTTCTTTCGCTCATGGTTCAGGCGCTCTGGGCGGCACTTGAGCTCGCGCCCCCGGGAACCACAGTTGGAATTCGCGGCACGCATTTCTCCCGACTAGACTCCGTAACCAGCGATTTGCGCCACCGAACGCATTTCTGGGTCAACCGGAAACATGCACTGAGCAGCCACCCCGGAATCTTGCTGACCCTTTCGACTGCAGCAAAACCACTCTCAAGAAACCAATTTGAAGGATGGATGAACAACACCTTTCCGACTCTCGCCGCGGTGCCCCGCTACGGACTGATCACCGGAATTGAAAAGTGCCAGGGAGTGCTCGGCCTGGCGCAGGAACCACATTCGGCTACCTTTCAACTCCTCCTCGCACTGCCGACGTAGTGCGGCGTCGCTGCCTTCACCCGCGAATCATGATCGCGATCACATCGATGCTGGAACGGGAGCGGACGGCATTCGCAGCGCTTTGCTCCAGCCGGGGCTGGCCGACCGCTGAATGCGACTCCGTTCGAGCGTTCGGTCGCCTCATGCGCCGGTCCCGGCTGAAAGTTGTACTCACAAGACACAAACTCGGGGATGGCTATTCCGACGACGTAATCGCCGCCCTCATGGCGGCAGGTTCGCTACCGGGAACAAAAATCATCGTTCTCGTCGGAGCCGGCACGCCATCGGCCGTCGAGGCGCGGCAGATTGCGCTCGGCGCCGATTGCGTTCTGCGCGATCCGGTTCGCACCGAAGTGCTCCTGGAATATCTCGCGAAATACACCCAGGCCGCCCGCGCGGAGCGAGACGATGCCCCGCGGCCACCAACACGAACGCCAGGCTTCGCCGGAGCCGATCTTCACCCGGCCGACCGTATTCTCCGGCAGGGCAAACAACAGGCGCCGCTCACACCCCGTGAAGTCGAGTTGGTTGAGCTCTTGTTGGCAGCGAACGGCGAGGTCGTGACCTACGAAACCCTCTACAGCGAAATCCTCGGGCGGCGATTCCGCGGTGACACGAGCAACATGCGGGTGCTCCTCGGTAAACTCACGGCGTCTTCCAGCGCGGTGGGCATCTGCCTGCGCGAGTGGGTCGAAGTCATCCCCAAACTTGGCTATCGGTACCGCGGACCACAAACCGGTGGAGCGCAACCAGCGCAGCCACGGCACCACGTCCGTTCCGCGGCCTAGGCGCAAACGCCAGTCGCGTTACGGAAAAATTACAGCGGTGCTCTTGGGCAGTGCGGTGATCGATTCAAACATGCACGCATGGACACCACCCCCTGCGCCTCTGTCGAGTCCGTCGTCATCCTGAAGTCCGATCGACTTTACGCAGAGGTTTTGCGACAGCGTGTCTGCCAGGAGTTTCCCCGTGCCCGAATCACCCTTGAGGTCTCCGTCGATGGCGCGGCCCGGACGCTCGCCGCGGAAACCTGCGACTTTCTCGTCACCGGTCTGGGCGCGGCCGTCGAAGGCGACGTGCTGGACCTGCTCGCACGCCGCGGAAACTCGCACCGCGTCGCGCGGCGCGTGCTGGTCATTACCGCCCGCGCAGAATTTCGCGTCCTCGCCGCGTTGAAGAGTCTCGGGGTCGACGGTGTTTTTGATTCCGAGGCCGAGCCACCCGAGCGACTTCAAACTGTGCTGCGGACTGTCGCTGGTGGCATGCTTTGCTGGAGCCCGACGATTGTTGAACACATGAGGCGGGTAGGCTCGTCGTCCAATGCCTGGTTCCGAATGCTGACCGCGTTTGAACAGATCGTTTTGTCCGTCGTGGGTGACGGCAGCGATGACTCGGTGGCCGCGCGCGAGCTCGGCTTGAGCCCAGCGACCGTTTCAACCGTCCGCCGGGAACTCCACCGCAAGCTCGGCGTCCAGCACCGGGGCGAGCTGGTGCGGGTGGCCGCACAGCAGGGATTCGTACGCTTCACCCCAGACGGAGTGGTACGGCCCGGTTTCGCGCTCCTTTCGGCCGCCTATCGGGCTCGACGCACAAAGCGCCTCGAAATCGCCCAGCCCAGCGATCACGACTCCAGCCTCCATCCCTAGCCGCCCGACCATGTGGGCCTTTATCCGGCATCCGGTGTTTTTGGCGTTGCGTGAAACCCAACCGACGCGGCCAACTGGCGCCACACCGTTTCCCGCCATGCGCCTCTCCGGAATCTTCCTCTATCCCGTCAAGTCACTGCGGGGATACAGCGCTTCGTCCGTCAAAGTCGACGCGATCGGGCCGGTCGGCGACCGACGTTTTCTCGTCGTCGACGGGGAAGGCCGGTTTCTGACGCAACGTTCCCTGCCTCGAATGGCATTGATTACCACCGCACTTTCGCCCGAGACGCTCACACTCTCCACCGAACGGACCGGGGCCATCACGGTGGCGCGGACTCCGGTTTCAGGCTCTCCGACGCGGCGGGTTTCCGTTTGGAAAAGCGAAGGGCTGCTGGCCCATGATTGCGGTGACTTGGCGTCCGAATGGCTCGGCGAATGCCTGCAAACGAAATGCCGGTTGGTGCAAATTGGCGCCGACTACGCCAGACCCATCCTCAAACCCGGGATTGCCCGCAATGGTGAGGGCGTGACTTTTGCAGACGCGTTTCCCTTTCTCCTGGTTGGCGAGGCTTCGTTCGACAATCTCAACGATCGGCTCGTCACGCGCGGCGAGGAGGCGCTCCCGATGAACCGGTTTCGCCCCAACCTCGTCGTGACAGGCTGCGCTCCGTTTGCGGAAGACACATGGAACCGGTTTCGTATCGGCGACGTCGTCTTCCGTACCGCCGGCCCCTGCGCTCGCTGTACGGTCACGACCACCGACCAAATCACCGCCGAACGCGGCCAGGAACCACTACGTACACTCGCAACCTTCCGACGTGACGCACAGGACCCTACGGACGTGAATTTCGGCCAGAACCTGATTCATGAGTCGAAGACCGGTGTGCTTCACGTAGGCGACATCGTGGAACTGTTGGATTGAGTCCCGTTGGTCGCGTCGGGAGGCTTCCACCACCCGTTGATTCATTCGCATGCGAGCCTCCCCGCGCCCACTCCTCATCTGTTTGCTCTTAGGGTACGTGCAAAAATAACTTCGTGCTACGGAGCGTGAAGATTACAATTAGGCGGAAGTAATCGGAAGACAAACGGTGTAGTTCTATGCCTCCGCCTAGATGAGAAACGCGGAGGCCGGTTGTGCAATGTCCGCAACTGAGTGAA
>CANJIU010000043.1 GCA_947474365.1 Opitutia bacterium
TGTCATCTTATTACAAATATATTTCGAACAGACCGGCACACGATCCGCGAAAATGCCGCAGGCATTTTCATTTAGCAGCCTGTCGGTTCCGTTCGGCCAACATTCGTTTGCCCCAGATCGGACTTCCTAAGTCCGACAGGCTGCTAGTCGGGCGAAGAGAAGGTCCCTTGGGGTGGTGGCTCCACCCAAGAGCCCCGCGCCGCTCCTGCGATACGAACCGGGTTCAGTCGGAGATGTTTTCTGGGGTGTTTACCCGGTGCTCTTTCGAGATGGATTCGAGGACGATTCGAGCACGATTCGAGGACGATTCGAGAACGGGTCGGAAAGGTGCTCCTTCTTGCAGGTAGCCGAATCCGCCTGTCCCTTTCCGTCGCCGTCGCTCCCCATCGCCAAAAAATGGAGTACGCTTCGATGACGGCAACGACTTGCACGCGGGAGCCAAACTTTCCCTTCCGCGTCGCGGCGAGTGACGCTATTGTGGTGCCGTGCTGAACGTGACGTTCGGTCGCGTCGTCGTCGTAACCGCTGCGAAGGGGTTGCCTGACGCGGGTGGCGGCACGACCGGCGCGGCCTGATTGGGCGCGGGGCGGGGTCCACCCGGCGGGGGGGCGGGCTGCTGCGGGTGATGTGCGGGTGATTTGTGGGTAATCTGTGGGTGAAAAGGATACCGCCAGTACACCGCGAGCGGAGGTCTAGGGGAGGGGCGGCCGTGGATTTCATGGCAAGGTCCGTTTCGCACGTGCTCATCGGACAACGGGTTCGCGGCGTTTATTCTACATCCTCACGACGGTCCCCTGACCCGCGATGCCGTACGCCAACCCGTGCCAGCCTTGCCTGGTCTTTCGACCAAACGTGAGCAGGGGAAACGCAACGGATTTGGTTGGCCAGTGGCGTCGGATCGGTTCCGATGTCGGCGTGTTTCCCCTCGGTTCCCGCCCCCGAAAAACTGCGATCCTAGGCTTGGCCAGGATCGTCGCGGTCGTAGCTTTGCTTTCCCTTTTCTGTCCAGGTGCACACTCCGCTCCCGTCGACTATGGCCGCGACGTGCGGCCCATCCTCTCGGACAAGTGTTACCATTGCCACGGGCCGGACGAGAGCGGGCGCAAGGCCAAGCTGCGTTTCGACACGAAGGAGGGCGCCTTCCGCTTGAAGGACGGTGCGGCGGTCATCATCCCGGGCAAAAGCGCCGAGAGTGAAATTATCTTTCGCGTCACGAGTACCGACTCCGAGGAAATGATGCCTCCGCCGGACTCGAAACTGGGGCGGCTGACTCCCTCGGAGGTTGCGACGCTCAAGCGCTGGATCGATGAAGGGGCGCCGTTTCAGACGCATTGGTCGTTCGCGTCGCTCACGCCCGTGGCGCTGCCGGCGGTGACAGCCAAACTCCCGCCGGGCGTCGCGGTGCGGAATCCGATTGACCACCTTGTTTTCGCCGGACTGACCGCGCGCAAGCTGCTACCGCAACCCGAGGCCGATCGGGCGACGCTGATCCGGCGGGTCACCTTTGACCTTACGGGCCTGCCACCGACGCCGGCCGAGACGGAGGCGTTTCTCAGCGACAACGACCCCAAGGCCTACGAGCGGCTCGTCGACCGCCTGCTGCGCTCGCCGCGCTACGGTGAACGCATGGCGGTGGACTGGCTCGATGTGGCGCGTTACGCCGACAGCTTCGGCTTCCAAGTCGATCGCGAGCGCGACATGTGGCCGTGGCGCGACTGGGTGATCAAGGCGTTCAACGAAAACCTCCCGTGGGACAAGTTTGTGACGTGGCAACTCGCGGGCGATCTGCTGCCGAATGCGACGGATGAGCAGAGGCTCGCGACGGGGTTCAACCGCCTGCACGCGATGGAGAGCGAGGGCGGTTCCGTCGAGGAGGAATATCGCATCAATTACGTCAACGACCGCGTGACGACGTTTGGGACGGCGTTCCTCGGGCTCACGCTCGAATGCAGCCGCTGCCACGACCACAAATTCGACCCGCTGTCGCAGAAGGAGTACTATTCGCTGGCGGCGTTTTTCCAGAACATCGACGAGGCCGGTCTCTACTCGTTTTTCACCCCGTCGGCGCCGACGCCGGCGATGTGGGTGCCGAATGCGAAACACCGGGAAAAATTCACGGCGGTGACGACGGAGGTCGGGGCGCGGGAAAAGAGTCTCAGCGCGATGCGGGAAACCCGACGGACGGCCTTTACCGAGTGGCTGGCGCAACCCGCCGGAGCCCGGGCGGTCGTGCGCGGGGAGGTGGCGCGATTCAGTTTCGACGAGCGCGACACGGGCGCGAAGCCGTCTGCGGGCGTCAGTGGAGGGACGGCCGCAGACGCGCCGGAAGCGGCTGAGAGTTCGCCGGAGAAACCGGGAGCGATCATCCGTTTTGCCAGCTCAATTTCCGGGGGTGATGTCGCCACGACGCCGAAGGAAAACGAATCGGTTCCGGGGCGGCAGGGCCGTGCGCTCAAGCTCACCGGCGACCATCCCGTCAACACCAAGGTCGGGAATTTCCAGCGCCACGAACCGTTCTCGGTGTCGCTGTGGATGCAAACGCCGGACGTGAAGGAGCGGGCGGTCGTGATGCACCGCTCGCGCGCCTGGACCGATGCGGCGAGCCGCGGCTACGAACTGTTGATCGAAGAGGGGCGGCTGAAGTGGTCGCTGATTCATTTCTGGCCGGGCGACGCGATTTCAATTCGTGCGGTCGAGGTGTTGCCAGTGAACGAATGGGTGCACGTGACGGTGACGAACGACGGTTCGAGCCGCGCGGCCGGCCTGCGGATTTTCGTGAACGGCCGTCCGGTGCGGACGGATGTGATCCGGGACCACCTCACGAAGGATATCGCGGGTGGTGGCGGCGACACCATTGCGCTGGGCGAGCGCTTCCGCGACCGGGGATTCAAGGGCGGATTGGTCGACGAGCTGCGGGTGTTCGGCCGCGCGCTGACTCCCCTGGAGGCCCGCGAGGTGTTTGCGGAAGGCGTCATTGACGGGTCGCGGAAGCAGCAACGCACGGCGTCTGATCCGGCGATGCGGGAAGAATTGTTCGAGTACTACCTCGCGAATCACGATGCGATCTATCGCGACCGGGAATGCCTGCTGGCCGAGGCGCGGGCCGCGCAGACCAAGCTCGCCGATGAGGCGAAGGACATCATGGTCATGCAGGAATTGCCGCAGCCGAAGAAGGCCTACGTCCTGAAGCGGGGCGATTACAGCCAGCGGGGAGAAGAAGTGCGGGCGGGAACCCCGGCGGCGCTGCCGGCCTTTCCGAGTGACCAACCGAGGAACCGGCTGGGGCTGTCGCGTTGGCTCACGGATGCGCGGCATCCGCTCCTGGCGCGCGTGACGGTGAATCGATTCTGGCAGGCGGCGCTTGGGCGCGGCCTGGTGAAGACGGTGGACGATCTCGGCAGTCAGGGCGATCGGGCGGAGTATCCGGAATTGCTGGACTGGCTGGCGGGAGAGTTCATCCGCTCGGGCTGGGATGTGAAGGGCCTGATGAAGACGATCGTGCTCTCCCATACCTACCGCCAGCGGAGTTTCGCCACGAAGGAGATCATGGCGGATGATCCGGAAAACATCTGGCTGGCGCGCGGACCGCGGCACCGGTTGCCGGCGGAGATGATTCGCGACAACGCGCTCGCGGTGAGCGGCCTGCTGGTGGAAAAAATCGGCGGAGCGCCGGTCTTCACCTATGACCTGCCGGAGTCGTTCAAGCCGGCACCGGCCGGCAAGGGTGAGCAGCTCTACCGGCGCAGCCTCTACACGTTTTGGCGGCGCAACGGACCGGCGCCGATGCTGGAGGCGTTTGATGTGCCGAAGCGGGTCGTGTGTGTGGCGCGTCGCGACACGACCAATACGCCACTCCACGCCTTTGTGCTGCTGAACGGACCGCAATTCGTCGAGGCGGCGCGGGTGATGGCCGAGAAGGTTTATCGGGAGTGCGGTGGGAAGCCGGCGGAAATGGCCGAGCAGGCGTTTCGACGCTTGACCTGCCGGGCGCCGGACGTGGACGAGAGCCGGATTCTCGGCCGCATGCTGGAGGAGCAGACGGATTGGTTCCGGCAGCATCCGGAAAAGGCGGCGGAGTACGTGGCGATTGGCGACACGCCGGCGGATGCCTCGCTGCCGGTCGTGGAACTCGCGGCGGCGGCCACGCTGGTCAACACGCTGATGAATCACGATAACTTTGTCGTGAAACGCTAAACTGCCCGATGAAAACGAATCCCAGCCAGCCACTCTGCACGGGCGAAGAGCCCTGGCTTCGCCTGAGCCGGCGCGAATGCCTGAATCGACTGGCCCTTGGCCTTGGCGGGATCGCGCTGGCGGAATTGCTCGGCCGCGGCGTCGCCCAGGCGGCTCCGGCGGCGGTGGGCGTTGGGTTGCCCGACCGGCATCATTTCGCGCCGAAGGCGAAGCGGATCATCTACCTCTTTCAATCGGGCGGGCCGTCGCAGCTGGACCTCTTCGACTACAAGCCGCTGCTCAACCAGAAGCACGGCGAGCAATTGCCCGATGCGGTGCGCGGCGGGCAGCGGCTCACGGGCATGTCGGGCAACCAGAGCTCGATTCCGATCGCAGGTTCTCCCTTTAAGTTTCAGCAGCACGGGCAGGGCGGCCTGTGGCTGAGCGACCTGTTGCCGCACACGGCGAAGATCGCGGACGAACTCTGCCTCGTCCGTTCGATGCACACCGAATCGATCAATCATGGTCCGGGGGTGACGTTCATGCAGACCGGTTCGCAGATACCTGGACGGCCGAGTTTCGGCTCGTGGCTCGACTACGGACTCGGCAGCGAAAACGAGAACCTACCGTCGTTCGTCGTGCTGCTCACGAAAGACAAGAAGGGGCAGCCGTTGATGTCGCACCTCTGGGGCGCGGGTTTCCTGCCGGCGAAGCACCAGGGCGTGCGGTTCCGCTCGGGGGGCGATCCGGTGTTGTACCTCGGCAACCCGAAGGGCGTCTCACCGGAGAACCGGCGGCTGGCGCTCGACCGTCTGCGTGAGTTGCACGAACACCAGTTTGCTGGAACGCCGGACGCGGAGATTTCGGCGCGCATCTCGAACTACGAGATGGCGTTCAACATGCAGACGAGCGTGCCGGAGGTGACCGACACGAAGGACGAGCCCGCGCACGTCTTCGACCTGTACGGTCCCGACGCGCGGACGCCCGGGACGTTTGCGGCCAATTGCCTGCAGGCGCGACGGCTGGCGGAGCGCGGCGTGCGGTTCATCCAGCTCTACCATCAGGATTGGGATCACCACGGCGGTCTGCCGGGCAGCATCAAGCGCGAGTGCCAGCAGACGGATCAGGGGGCGGCGGCGTTGGTGATGGACCTGAAACAGCGCGGGATGCTGGACGACACGCTGGTGGTGTGGGGCGGCGAGTTTGGCCGGACGAACTATTGTCAGGGGCTGATGACGGCGGGGAATTTCGGCCGCGATCATCATCCGCGGTGCTTTTCAATCTGGATGGCCGGCGGAGGCGTGAAGCCGGGGATTTCGTATGGCGAGACCGATGAATACGGCTACAACATCACGCGGGACTCGGTGCACATTCACGATCTGCATGCGACGATTCTCCACTTGTTCGGCCTCGACCACGAGCGGCTCACCTACAAGTTCCAGGGCCGACGCTACCGGCTGACCGATGTGCACGGCAAAGTGGTCAAGGGCCTGCTGGCGTAACGCCGGTCCTGCTTAACTGGCGGACGTCGCGTTTGGGTCAGTCAAGGGCTCGCCGCCGGTAATCTTTTCGCCGTCACGTTGCCAGCGATACACGAGCGGGGCCTTGGTGCGGTCGAGTTGCTTGAACAGCGCCGGGTCGGCCCGTTTGGGCAACTCGAGCTCGGCGAGACCACTGGCGTCGCAATTGAGGAGGCGGGCGTAGGGTTTGAAATGCTCGACGCGCCCGATGACGCGCGAGAGCGGTGGGAGCGCCGGCGGTTCGCCCGACCTGGAACGGTCCGCGGCAACGAAACAATACGGCAGGCTCCGCAGGTCGATACCTGCGCGTTGGCCGAACTTGACCCAGTTCGAATCGGCAAAAATCTCCGAGGGCGGCGGGGCGAAAAAGTGACACCAATGGCGTTCATTTCCTTCGGCGAAGATGGGGCACGGCAATGAATGCGGGCACGGTGCGACGATTTGGAACGCGTCGCGGAGTTCGTCGCGAATCACCCCGAGTTGCCGGCTCACGACATGGGTGCCGGGTTCCACCCAGAGGACCGCGTGGGCGCGCCGAATGAGACTGCGCAGCGTGTCGAGCGCGGCGGGTGCGAGTTCGTTGAGGACGTGGCTGACGATGAGGAGCCCAATCGGGGTGTCGCCGGCAATGAGTCCCGGCGTGGCTTGCGCGACACTCAGAGCGGGAAACGTGCGGGTCGCGGCTTCCTCAGCGAAATCGCACGCGAGCGGGGAGTGATCCCACACCGTGAGGGAATCGAAGTTCTCTGCGCCGAAAAATGAAATCACTCGCCGGGCGGCGATCCCGCTGCCGCAGCCCCAGTCGAGGACGTCGCGCGTCGTGGGGCGCCAGCCGCGCAACCGCAGTTCCCGCAGGACGTGGTCCCACTTCCAGCCGATGCGTTCGCCATAGGTGAAATCGTAGTGGGCGAGATCCGAAGGCGACGACCAATACGGGCCGTCGGCGGACGTGCCGCGGAGGAATTTCTCGCGCAGGCGATCCAGCGCGCTCCAATCAAGCGATTCCCAGTTGGCGACGGTCGTCACGGAATGCGGGCTGTCATCCATGAGATGACAAAGGGTTGCCGCCCGCGGCACGACCGGAGGCGGGCAGGGGGAAGCCGAGATGGGTGGCGAGGCGCTGGTGGGTGATGCCGTAGAAGTCGGCGAAGGCGCGGAGGCGTTGGGCGGTTTCGTTGTCGGGTGTTCCGGGCGCGGAGGTCTTGATCGCGGCGATCATCAGGTTCTTGGCCGTGTGTTCAGTGGAGATGAATTCGAAAACCTTGGTGCGGTAGCCGGCCCACTCCAGCAATTGGGCGCGGAGGGCGTCGGTGACAAACTCGGCCTGGCGTTCCTGGAAGATCCCATGTCGCAGCGCGTCGAGCAGCACGGGCGGAGCGGTGAGTTGCGGGCGAAGCTCTTTTTGGCAGCAAGGCGCGACCACCAGGAGTTGGGCCCCGGCGGCGATGCCGCGGGCAAGGGCGTCGTCGGTGGCGGTGTCGCAGGCGTGGAGTGCGATCAGCACATCGAGTGGATTTCCCATTTCGCCGGAATCGATTTTCCCGGCGGTGAAGGAGAGGCGGGAAGCCATCCCGTGGCTGGCTGCCACGCGATTGCAGAGTTCGACGAGTTCGGGCCGCGCCTCGATGCCGTGGATACGGGCGCGTTCGCCAAGCAATGCGGCCAGCGCGAACGTCAGGTAGCCCTTGCCGCTGCCCATGTCGGCAATCTCGACGACGCGATCAGTGGGAAGATTGGCGTCTGCGAGCAGGTGCGTGAGGAGCTCGGCAAACTTCTGGATTTGGCGAAATTTGTCGGCCATTCCCTCGCGTGGCTGGCCCCGGTCGTTGGTGACGCCGAGGGCGCGCAACCAGGGGGCGTCGGCGGCAATCACGTGGGATTTTGGCCGGTCATGGGTGCCGGGTTGACTCGCAGGTGGCGCGGCGGCCTGAACGATTTTCAACCGTGCCGTGCCGTCCGGTTGCGACTCGAACTGGGCGGTCTGCGTCGCGGTGAAGAGGTGGGCGTCGAGGAAGTCGCCGCCGACGAGCGGTTCGAGTTCCCTCAGGGCCTGGCCGAGTGGGTGGTTCTTCGTGATATCGCGGGTGGCGTGACGCCACAGGAACGCGAAATGCGGGCCGGTTTTGAGGGTGACCGGGCGCACGAAGAGATTCTTCAAGGTCCCGTCGGTGCCGCGATATTTTCCGAGGGTGAGTTTGACCAGGGTACCGTCACGCAGCGCGGCGCGGAGCAAATCGAGGAAACGGTCGCGGGCGGTGGGAGACGGCATCGGGAAGAAGTTGCCACGGATTTCCCGGATGAACACGGATAAATTTCATTTGAGCGAGGCCGACGGCAGGTAGAGATCAAGGGGCGTCCGCCGCCACCAGTTTCCGGTCGCAGCGCGGGTGGCGGCATCCGTGAAATGATATTCGTGGCGTACGATGCGGATGAAGCGGGGCGGTTTTTGCGGAAACGGGTTATGTGCGAGCAACGCGGCGGATGCGGGCGTGCCGCGCAGGAGGTGTTCGCCGAGGGCGAGGACCCATTGGTTTTGTTGCAGGGAACCGAGCGCGGCGAACCAGAGCTGCCAGTCAAGGCGGGGTTGGTGAGGCGCGACCCACGTGGGACGGTGACTGAGCGCTCCCGGCTTGTGGGGAAATTCGTACGCCTGCCAGGTGCGGCCGTCGTCGCTGCCCTCGAACACCAGTTCCGGACGGGGATTGGTCATGACGGCGAAGAGCCCGTAATTGTTGAGCGAGCGAAATGGTCTGACGATGTTCGCGACCGCTTGATAACCGGGAGGTGTTCCGAGCCGTGGCACGACGGCAGGCAGGGCCTGCAGGAGCGTGTAGAGAAAAACCGCCGCTCCGAAGGCAACGACGACACCCGTGGGGGCGGGGCGCGGCCCCGGGAAAGTGTCACGTATTACGTGACACTTTCCGCGGCAGGCCGTGGGGACGCAGCTGCGCCAGAACGCGTCGTCGAGGCATCCGACGCAGAGCGCGATCGTGAGGAGGTTAAAGAAGGTGTAATTGCCGGTGAGGGCGATGATGACCATCAGGGCGATCGTGAGGAGGATGGCGTTGTGCCGAAGGG
The DNA here is from genome assembly GCA_947474365.1 of Opitutia bacterium. Classification (GTDB taxonomy): domain Bacteria; phylum Verrucomicrobiota; class Verrucomicrobiia; order Opitutales; family Opitutaceae; genus ER46. Next base: position 8,772 of record CANJIU010000043.1, read on the forward strand.
CGCGCGGCGCGAAGAACAGAAACGGCGCCACCAATTCGATGACAAACATCCCGGCGCACGAGGCGCGGTGCCACCAGGTGGGAAGTTGATGTGCGTACCAGCCGAGTACCGTGGGGAGTGGTTGCGTCTCATAGTGGAACGTCAGCGCGCTCAGATCGCGCCACGTGGGATCGCCGCTGGTGAGCTTGACCACCCCGGAGAGAAACATCAGGCGAAACAGCAGCCACGTGACCAGCAGGCGTGCAAAGCGGGGTGGCTCATGTGCCCGCCACCATGGCACGAGGGACCACGGGGCGACGACGATTGCGAGCAGCGTCGTTTCCAGCAGGAGGGCGTCCCATTGGAAGTTGAAGAATTGCTGGCCGGCGCAACTGAGCGACAGGTAGGCGATCCAGAGGAGGCCGAGGCAAAGCGCCGGAGCGACGCCGAGGAAGAGCAGCAACGCAAGCACGACGCCAGCGGCGCAGAGGAAGGTCAGAAATGTCTCCGCGCCGAACCACCAGCAGAGCGATGGCAATTGGGCGTAGGCTGCCGACCCGATTTGGTCGTGAATCGCGGTGAAGAAGCGGGTGGCCGGCAGCAGGCCGCGGGGGCCGATGAGCGAATCAAGCTGCGTCCAGAACGAGAGGAACGCGACGAGATGAATCAGGGCCAGGAGCCGGAGGAAGAGCCAGGTGCCGACGGTGAAACGATCGTGTCCTTCGGTCGTCGGCGGAGGCGGTTCCTCGGCTGGCATGTGGTCAGGCGGAGGTGGCTAGCGAACGAGCAGCTCGCCCTCGCTCCCACGCGGGACTACTTCGGCAGGAACTCCGTCGTCATCGTCGAGGCCGCGGTGACCTTGCCCTTCGGCAGAAGGCCGAGGTCCTCGAGTTGTTTGATCAAGGTCATGAAGCGGGCGGGGTCGAGTCGACCGATTTTGTCGGGACCGCCGTCTTTGTCCCGGCCGGTGACGAGGCGCTCGTCGACGATCATTTTGCGGGAGAACATCATGAATTCGTCGGTGTTGTTGGCGTTGGCCTTTTTCATCGCGCCATGGGCGGCCTGGGGATCTCCCTCGAGGTAGTCGCGCCAGCCGTGGATGTAGGCGCGGGTGAAGGCGCGCAGTTCGGCCGGATGTTCGCGGGCGAATTTCTTGTTGGTGATGAGCACGGCGTAGGTGCGGAATCCGGCGTCCCAGGTGGAAAGGAAGCGCGGCATTTTTCCGCCGGCCTTCGTGATGTGGTAGGGCTCGGCGATGTAGTAGCCCTGCTGCAGCGCTTCCTTGTTGCCGAGGAAGGCGGCGACGGAAAAATTCTGCGCGACGGTGTTCGTCTTGAGCCCGTATTTTTTCTGCAGGAACGTGAGGAAGGCCCACTCGGGGCGCGCGATGATCGTCTTGCCCTGCAGGTCCTCGAATTTCTTCACCGGGCTGTCGGCGTGAACGAGAATGCCGGCAGGATCATCCTGAAAGACGGCGGCAAATTGGACGAAGGGGAGTCCCTCGGCCTGCTGTCGCAGGGTGCCGACATTGTCGGCTTGCGCGATGTCAGCCTTTCCCGTCGCCACACTGGGCATCACCTGCGCGCCGGGGCCGCCGGGAATGAGGGTCACGTCGAGTCCTTCCTCACGGAAGTAGCCGCGGGCGGCCGCTTGGTAGAATCCGCCGTGCTCAGGCTCGGCGACCCAGTCGAGTTGGACGGTGATCTTGAACGGAGTCTTGCCGGCCGCCGGTGCGGTGGCGGTCAGAGTCATCGCCGCCAGCGCGCAGCCGATGACGAGTGGGAGAGAACGGGTGAACATGGGGAGAATTCTACCGATCGGTGCGTTCGTAGGAGTCGTGCCAGTGGTGCAGGGCGAACCAGGAGAGGGCCAGCACGCCGGCATTGAGGACAAATCCGAGGATGCACGTTGTGGCCGCGGTGGCAAACAGCGCGGGATATTTGGCCTGGCTGGAATAAATCACCGCTTGGAAACCCAGCCCGCCGCCGTCGCCGGCGGAGGAACCGGCGTTCATGTCGGCGACCACCGCGCCGATCGGCGCCAGCGTGGCGGCAATACGCAGCCCGGTGAAAAAATACGGCAGCGCGGCCGGAACACGGAGGAAGAGCAGTTGCTGGACCCGGCTGGCGCGGTAGAGCGCGAAGAGTTCCACCAGATTGCGGTCCGTCGAGATGAGTCCCTGCGTCGTATTCACGACGAGCGGGAAGAAGGCGATGACGAACGTGAGCAGGGAAACGCTCTTTAGTCCCGCGCCGACCCAAATCACGCAGATGGGGGCGAGCACCGGCAGCGGGGTCATCTGCAAGGCCATCAGGTACGGATAGAGGCTGGTGCGGACGTGTGCGGAAAGGGAGAGCAGGATGGCGAGGCCGAAGCTCACGACGATCGCGAGGCCGAAACCGAGCAACGCGCCCTGGGTCGTGTTGATCGTCGCCCGGCCGAGCGCCTCGCAATGATCCCAAAACGCCCGCAGCACCGCTCCAGGCGTCGGCAGGAGAAACCGCATTTCCTCCTCAAGGTAGAAGTGCACGCCGTACCACAGGCCGAGGACGATGGCGCCCGCGACAGCGGGGAGAAGGAGTTTGAACGGTGAGCGCGGCATGCGACTACGCGACGTTGGTCTCGACGGAACGGAGGATCCGCGAGACGTGGGCGACGAGATCGTGATACTCGCGCGAGAGACGGGTTTCCCCGGTGCGGGGATAGGGCAGGGGCACCGCGATCTCGGTGTGAATTCGTCCCGGATTGGCGGACATCACCATGATGCGGTTGGACAAGAACACGGCCTCGGAAACGGAGTGGGTGACGAAAAAAGCGGTCCATGCCTCCTGCTGGCGGATGGCGAGTAACTCCTCGTTGAGGTGCTCACGGGTCATTTCGTCGAGCGCCCCGAACGGTTCATCGAGCAGGAGAATCTTCGGGGAGAGGGCGAGGGCGCGAGCGATTGAGACGCGCATCTTCTGACCGCCTGAGAGCTGTCGCGGGTAGGCGTCCGCCTTGTCGGCAAGGCGGACGAGTTCCAATACGTGTTGGCAGGATGCGGTGCGGGCGGAAGCGGATGCTCCGCGGAGTCTTTGTGGCACCTCGATGTTGGCCGCCACGTTGAGCCACGGCAGGAGCGTTGGTTCCTGGAACACGAACGCGAGGTCCGCGGCGGCGTCATCGGGCGTGCGTCCGTCGACGACCAATGAGCCGCTCGTGACGGGACTCAGTCCGGCCAGGAGGCGAAGGAGGGTGGACTTGCCGCAGCCGCTTGGTCCGATGAGGGAGATAAAGTCTCCCTGCCGGGCGGCGAACGAAATACCGTCGAGCACGATCGGTCCGTCGCCGAAGCGTTTGCTGACAACCCGAAATTCGACAATGGGCGGCGCGGACATCAAACCAAGGAGTGGCGTCGGCGAGGGCGGCGTGTCGAGTGGGAAAGTTGGCAGAAACCGTGGCTCCGGGGACGCCTTTTCGAAGCGCAACCCCCGGACCTCAGGGCAACGGAATCTGCAGCACGCGCACGGTATGGGCGGGCGGCTGCTTGGCCTTCGCGGCGTCGAAGGAATCCCAGCCGGAATTGGCGATCAGGGTGGGCCGGCCATTGACGAGGGTGACAAGGGTCAGATCGGTGAAATTTGGCAGGGCGGCGGCGAGCACGGTGACGCCGGTGATCCGGTCCATTTCCGGCGTGAGCGCGATGCGGAGCACGCGTTGGGGTTCGACGCCGTTCTGGGTGGCGACGATGCCACCCGGCACCGCGACGATGCCATCCAGCCCAATCAATGTTGTGTTGGCGGGCGGAGCGAGAGCGCGGATTTCACCGGTCGAAATTTCGACCGTGAACAGACCGTTGGTATAGTCGGCAACGAGGAGCGTTTTCCGGTCGAGCACCAGACCCTGCAGTGAGGCGAACACCGGTGAATCGACGACCTTGACAAACTCCTCGGCGCCGAGGGGCAATTGCCAGATGACCGGGGCCTTGGAGTCGGTGGCGTAGATCGTGCCTTCGGGTGAGACGAAAAGATCGCCGATGGAGTGCTCGCGTCCATCCTCGGGCACTTCGACGATTCGGCGCAGCTCGCCGGTGGCCAGATTGAAGTTGGCGAGCGCGGTGCGACCCTTCATCTCGGCGTTGAATCCCGACATCTCGGGCAACGCCCCCATCGCGGCCCAGAGCGCGTTTCGTTCCTCGTCGATCGCGAGTCCGAAGAAACCGAGCAGGTCCTCGTCCTCCGCCGTGAACTGAGTGACGTGCCCGGTGCGGTCGCGCCGCCAGATGCAGCGGTGGTGGACATCGCCGAGAAAGAGATCACCCGTGCGGTTGCGAAAAGCGATGCCTTCGAGAATGCCGGTGCGACCCGGCAGTTCGGCCACGATTTCCGCCTCACCCTGCGGTTCACGATTGGCGGCAAAATCGCGCAGGATCCGGAGAAATTCGGGCGTGCCCTGCAGGCTGGCGAAGTCCGGATCTTTTTCGATTGGCGTCACCACGCCGAGGGCGGCGAGTTGGCGCAACGTGGCCAGTGCGGTCGGCTTGTCCCCGGTCAGCGCACAGAGGGCGGCGAGGTTGTTCAGATAACGGGCGGAGTCGGGCCGCAACTTGAGTGCCGACTGCGTGGCGGCCTTGGCGGCCGGGTAGTCCTTGCGTCGATAGGCGGCTTCGGCTTCGAGGCGGAAGTCGCGGTGAGTTTTGACTGCTGGCTCCGCCGCGGAGAGCGAAACGAGAGTCAGAACGAGGGCGAACCACGAGCGCATGGGTGGGAGGTGGTCAGAGGGCGGAGAGTCCGTCGCCACGATAAACTCGTGTTGCAGACGGAATTCCGTTGTCCGAATGCCCTTGCGCCTTACTCGTAGCGGAGGGCGTCGATCGGATCGAGCTGGGCGGCCTTGTAGGCCGGATAGAAGCCAGAGATGATCCCGACGATCGCGCTGCCCGCGACCGAGATGAAGATCCACATCGTCGGAACGAGCACGGGCCATCCGTTGTAACTCGAAAGTGCCTGCGATCCTCCAACGCCGACGGCGACTCCGATGATTCCTCCGAGGGAGCTCAGGAGAATGGCCTCGATGAGAAACTGGGTGAGGACGTCGCGGCCGTGCGCGCCGATCGCGAGGCGGATGCCGATTTCACGGGTACGCTCCGTCACGGATACGAGCATGATGTTCATGATGCCGATCCCGCCGACGATGAGTGAAACTCCCGCGATGCCGGCAAGCAGGCCAGTCATGGTCTTGGCGGTTTGGGTTGCCGCCGTGGCGAGTTCTTCCTGGGTGCGGACGGTAAAGTCGGGCTCGCGACCGCGGCGGCGCTGGGTGAGAAGGTCTTCGACCGCGGTTTTCACTTCGGCGATCTTGTCCGCCTCGGCGGCCTGAATGCGGATCATGCTGATGTTGGTGCTGCGGGAAACCCGGCGCATGTGCGACGTGAAGGGGATCAGCACGACGTCATCCTCGTCGGAGCCGAAGATGCTGAAGCCTTTCGAGGAGAGAACACCGAGAATGCGGAAGGGGAGATTGCGAATGCGCAGCGTTTGGCCGACGGGATCCTCGTTGGGGAATAATTGATCGACGACGGTCTTGCCGATGACGCAGACTTTGCCAAGCGACTTGATGTCCTGTTCGGTGAACATCGAGCCTGACGCAATGGGCCAGTTGCGCACGTACGGATAGTCAGGGCCGACACCGTTGACGTTGGTGTTCCAGTTGAGTCCGTTGGCGAGGATTTGATTTCGGCCGCGCACTTCGGGGCTGAGCCCGTCGATATCGTGGACCTCGGCGCTGATGGCGTCAGCGTCCTCGGGGGTAAGGGTGCTCGAACTGCCAAAGCCGCCGCGCATGCCGCCGCTCGTGAAGCTGCCGGGCATGACGGTGATGAGATTCTGACCGAGGGACGCGACTTGCGCTTCGACCTGGGCTTTGGCGCCGTTGCCGATGCTCACCATGGTGATAACGGCGGCGACGCCGATGATCATGCCCAAGGCGGTGAGCATCGAACGCATCGTATTACGGCGGAGGGCGCGAAGGGCGACGCGAAGGGTGTTGGTAAAACGCATGGCGAGTCGGCCTTAGGCGGAGGGGCCGGTGGTGAGTTTGGCGGCTTGTTCGGCCTGCTTGAGCTGATGCATCTCGTGCTCGGCGATCGAACGGTTTTCGACCGGGGCATCCCGAACGACGACACCGTCACGCAGGATGAGGTTGCGTTTGCAGTACCGCGCGATGTCGAGCTCGTGGGTGACCATGACGATGGTGATACCCTGGTCGTTGAGCTTCTGGAAGACACCCATCACCTCGACGGAGGTCTTGGAATCGAGGTTTCCGGTGGGTTCGTCGGCGAGGAGCACCTGTGGCTGGTTGACGAGGCCCCGGGCGATGGCCACCCGCTGCTGTTGACCGCCGGAGAGCTGGTTCGGGAAATGGTCGTATCGCTTGGCTAGGCCGACGATTTCCAGGCAATGCATCGCGCGTTCCCGGATCTCGTCGCCCGAGGCCTTGCGGTGGCGACCGTAGAGCATCGGGAGCTCAACGTTTTCGAGGGCGGTCGTGCGCGCGAGGAGGTTGAAACCCTGAAACACGAATCCCAGCTTCTGGTTGCGCAGGTCGGCGAGATCGTTGCGGTCGAGCTTGTCGATGTCGATGCCGTCGAGGAGATAGCTGCCCTTGGTCTGCCGATCGAGACAGCCAAGGATGTTCATCAGCGTGGATTTCCCTGAGCCGCTCGCGCCCATGAGCGCGATAAATTCCCCGCGGTGGATATCGAGGCTGACTCCGCGCACGGCATGCACGGGCACTTCCCCAGATTCGTAGATTTTGTGGATGTCCTTGATTTGGACGACGGGAGCCATGGAGAGGGAGCCGGGATTGGAACGAACGTGGCTGCTCAACGTCCGCTGCGCGAACCGCTGGAGCCGCCGAAGCTGCTCCGACCGCCGCTGAACGGGTTGCCGCCGGGAGGCTGCATGGCTGCCGCCGCTGCCTGGTTGGGCATGATTACTCCCGTGATGACGGTATCGCCGTCAGCAAGCCCTTCGAGCACCTCGGTGGAGAAGCCGTCGGAGATACCCAGCTTCACGTTGACCGGCGTGAGCCGCTTGTCCTTGTCCGGAGCGTTGGGGTCGACAAATTTATACAGGGTGCGCTGCACCACGGTGTTGTTGAAACCACGATCGCCACCCGGGCCGCTGGGGCCGCGACCGCTGCTACTGCCGCCGCCCTTGCTGCCCTTCCCGCGGCCTGGGGCGGCGAGACGGGCTGCAATCAGATCGGGATCGAGACCTTTTTCTTTCGCGAGGATTTTGGCCTTTTCGACTTGCTCGGACGTTGCCGGCATACCGGCCGCCCGGTCAAAGCCGATTTCTTTCATGATGGAAATGGTTGCACTCATGCGCTCGTCGTCGGTTGTCGTGGCCACGGCGCCTTTTTCGGCGCCCTTGGCTCCCGCCTTGGCATCTCCGGCAGCACCGGGAGCGCCAGGAGCAACCGCGAGCACTTCCTGAGGCACCCGGACACGTAGGGCGCCGTTGGCAATCCGCAGCACGTTGGGCCGCTGTTGCACGATGATCGAAACATTGGCGGTCATACCTGGCTTCAGTTTTCCATCTTCATTTTTGACGGTGATGATGGTCGCGTAGGAAACCACGCTTTGGCTGACGCTGGCGGCATTGCGTACCATGCTGACGACACCGGCGAAGGTGCGGTTGGGAAAAGCGTCGACGGTGAACTTGACCTCCTGACCATCCGCAATGCTGCCGATGTCGGCTTCGGCGACCGCCGCGTTGATCTGCATCTTGGTGAGATCGTTCACCAAGGTGAACAGTACCGGGGCGTTCATGCTCGCGTTGACCGTGCGGCCCTTGTCGGTCTTGCGGTCGAGCACCATGCCGTCGATTGGCGCGATAATCGTGCAGCGTTCGAGGTCGAGCTTGGCGTTTTCCACCGCGGCCTTGCGGGTCAGCAGTGTCGCGTTCGACTGCGCGAGTTGCGCCTCGGCGTTGTCGAGTTCCTGCTGCGACACGAGCTTCTTGCCGATGAGTTCACGAGTACGATCAACGTTGATCTGAAGCAGGCTGTTGTTCGCCTTGGCTGACTCAAGATCCGCCTCGGCCTGCTTCAGACGCTGGGTCGGAGTGGCCTCGTCGATCTTGGCGAGCACGTCACCGGCCTTCACCTTGGAGTTGTAGTCGACGAAGACCTCCTTGATTTGGCCGGACACCTGAGCACCGATATCGACGGTCACAACGGGCTGAAGGTCTCCGGTGGCCGTGACTGCCTGCGTGATATCACCCTTGCCGACTTTCGTGATTTGAAACTCCGGTGCCTTGACCGCTCGGGCGTTGAAGTAGTACCAAGCGCCGCCACCGCCGGCGGCGATGACAACCAACAGAAAGATAAGACCACCGTAGCTTTTAGATTTGGCCATGACGTGAGTAGGGGAGGATGAAAGGAAAAGAAAATGTCCGGCAAAGCGAAACTCCGGGTGCTGGATTCCGGGGTAAGTCTGCTGGTGCGCGGTCGGCAAAGACGTAGCGAGGGCAGAAAGGTGACGGAATTATTTCCGGTTGCGAGCGCCGTTTTTCGTCCGAAAAACTGCCCTTCGGGACCGTTCGCATTCCCGGCCGCATCAGGACGCTGGAATCGATCATCGCGTCGGAATCAGGAACGAACCGGGGCAAAAGCGGCTTTGAGGGCGCGGGCAACATTCGGGGGAACGAAGTTCTGGACGTCGCCGCCAAACGTGGCGACCTGTTTGACCAGAGTCGAGCTGGTGTAGCTGAACTGCTCGTTGGGCATGACGAAGAGCGTTTCCAGCTGCGGCTCAAGGTGCCGGTTCATCAGCGCCATGTTGAATTCAAACTCGAAATCCGAGAGGGCGCGCAGTCCGCGGATGATCGCATCCGCCTTCTGGGCCATGCAAAATTCCACCAAGAGGCCTCGAAACGTCGTCACTGTCACGTTCGGCAGGCCCGCCAGATTGGCCATGATCATTTCCACCCGCTGGTCTGCCGTGAACAGCGGTGCCTTGCCGGCGCTCTCCGCGACCGCGACGGTGACCTTGTCGAAAAGCCGGGCCGCGCGGGAAAGGACGTCGAGGTGTCCGTAGGTGATCGGGTCGAATGTCCCGGGGTAGATGCAATGACGCATGAGCTGGGTGAAACGAGCGAAAGGAAGAAATTCACGGCTGGCGACAGCGATTTTTCGTCCGACCCGGAAAAACGGTCGTTCGTCGTGTGTCGTATCACATGCTCCGCGCTTGCATTTGTGGTCGGCACGCGTGTTTTCAAGCAAGGTCCGTATGAATCTTCCGAACATCCTCACCATTTCGCGTGTGCCGCTGATGTTCATTGTCGTCGCCCTGATGTACGCTGATTTTCCCTATGCGGCCACCACGGCATTCTGGCTTTTCATTGTGGCGGCGCTGACCGACTGGCTCGATGGCAAGATTGCGCGGGAACGCGGTGAGGTGTCGTCGTTCGGCCGTTTCATGGACACGGTGATCGACAAGGTGATGGTCATCGGCCTGATGATGGCGCTGGTCAACGACGAGAAGAATTTCATGGGGCACGACATCACCGCGATGATGCTGCTCCTCTGCATCCTCTGCCGTGAGTTCGCGATTTCCGGTTTGCGGATGGCCGTGGCGGTCAAAGGCCAGGTCGTCGAAGCGGACTCGGGCGGGAAGGTGAAGACCTTTGTCCAATTGAACGCGATTGGCTGGTTGATTGGGGCGCGGATGCTCTCCCTCGACTCCAGCTTTGGCGGCGATGATCGCCACTGGGTCACGTATGTGCGCGGGACCGGCATGGTGCTCTTTGCCCTGTCCGCCGTCCTGACGATCACATCGGGTATTTCCTATTTCCGAAGGCACTGGCAGGCTTTGATGAGCTGAGGGAGTTCCCCGAAAGCCGGACTGGAATTGATCATGCGACTTTCGCAACCCGTCTGGCCCCGCCTGCTGCCGCGCCGCTGGGTCATTGACCTTGCGACGTTGGGGCCGGCGGGGCGCCGGCTTCCGGCGCCCGGTACCTGGGGATCACTTGCGGGTTTGCTCTATTTTGCGGTGTTTTTCCAGCGGGCGAGCATCGGCGAAATTCTCCTCGGCACGGCCGTGGGAGGTTATCTTGCAGTCGCGTTTTGCGGCGAAGCGGAGGTCCGCCTGGGAAAAAAAGACCCGGGCGAAGTGATCTTGGATGAAGTCGTCGCGATTCCGTTGTGTTTTCTCGGCTGGCGGTCGCTGGCGGGGAGTTTTCCGTCGTGGGCGGTGATGCTCGCCGGCTTTGGACTGTTCCGGTTTTTCGACATCCTGAAACCGCTGGGTATTTCCCGGCTGCAGTCATTGCCCGCGGGTTGGGGCGTGGTAGTCGATGATCTCGGCGCCGCACTGGCAGCGTGCGCGACGCTCCACGTGGGAGCCTGGATTCTGGTGCGGGCAGGGCTCTGACCGCTGAGTCCTACGATGGCGAGTTGGTGGAGAGCCAGGTCACGGGGGAAATGTTCTTCGCCGGTCGAGCCACGTGTACGTCTTTTCGGTGGATCTGACTCTCAGCTCGCGACTGCCTTGGTTTAATCCAACGGTTGCAGCAACTCGGGAGACACCCTCACGAGCAGCCCTTGTTGTAGCACGTCAACTGAGAGTACGACGCCGTGCGGACTGTTCGGGTCGTCCACAAATCCTTCCAAACCCCAGAGCGGCCCGCCGATGATTTTCACGCGGCGTCCCTTTTTGAGCAGGGGCATCACGCTGAGTTCGAACCCGGAGGCCACGATCGCCTTCACATCGGCGAGCTGCTTCAGAAACAGCGGCACGTCGATGACCGTGATCGCCCGCGCCAGCAGTTCCTGCTGATAAATCCGGGCCTTTAACTCGACGGGCACGTTGGCAAATACGTACCCGGGAAAAAGCGGTTTGGTGAATTTCTTGGTTTGATTGCCGTACTTCCGCACGCTGTTCACCAGCGGCAGGTAGTGTTCGAATTTCTCGGCCTTTAACAGGGCCGCGAGTTTCTTTTCGCAGCGGGGCCTTGTGTGGCAGACCAGCCAGTAGGTTTCTTCCATCGCGTCAGCTTTTCAGGAGGAAACGGATTGCGGCGTGGTACCCTTCCAGCCCGAGACCCGTGATGACCGCGATGCAGGCCGGCGCCGTCAGAGATTTGTGCCGGAATTCCTCGCGTTTGTAGATATTTGAAATGTGCACCTCGATCGTCGGCAGGTGCGCGCCGAGCAGGGCGTCGCGCAACGCCACGCTCGTGTGGGTGAAGGCGCCGCCGTTGATGACCAGTCCGTTGAATTTCGCATCCGTCAGTGCCGCGATCTTGTCGATCAGGGCGCCTTCGTGGTTCGATTGGAAAAACTCCAGCTGGGCCGCGGCTCCGAACTCCGCGCGCAAGGCCGCTTCGAGGTCAGCCAGCGTGGCGCGGCCATAGATCTCGGGCTCGCGTTTACCGAGACGATCGAGGTTGGGGCCGTTGAGGATGGCGATCTTTTTCATGAAGTGATCCCGACCAGACACACGAAATCCGCGGCGGGGGAAAGTCTCTTTTCGCGGCGCCTTTCCAATTCAACGCTTTTCACAGCGGATTTCCGGTCGGAATAAACTCCCAGGGCAGCCGGAATTTCCGCGCGAGTTCTGCCGCCAGCGCCTGCACGGCGTGAACCTCGGTCGCGTAATGGCCGCAGCAGTAGAGATTCAGCTTCTCCTCCTGGGCGCGGTTGAAAAACTCTTCGCGCAATTCTCCGGTCACGAGCGTGTCGACGCCGGCGGCCGCCAGTTCCGGAACGGCGCTGTTGCCCGCCCCGCTGCAAAAGGCGACCGCACGGGGCCGGGATGCGCCGCACTCGATCGCCACCACGCGGGGATAAAGCGACTCAAGCTTGCGCCGCAGAATTTCCCGCCCGACTGGCCGGTCGGAAATGCACCCGATCGCCTCGCCGTCTCGCACCAAAAACGCGCGTGTGCGCTTCAGGCCCAGTTGCTTCGCGAGCAGGGCGTTGTTGCCGATTTCCGGATGCCCGTCGAGCGGGAGATGATTCGAGTAGAGCGCGCAATTGCCGCGGATGAGCGTTGCCACCCGATCGTAGGCCGCGCCGGTGAGGGGGCGCGGCATGTCCCAGTACATGCCATGATGGACGATGAGAAAATCAACTCCGGCCGCGACGGCCTTTTGAAACGGCACCACGCCGGCGTCGACGGCGGCGCCGATCTTGGTGACGCGGCCGTCGTTCGCCAACTGCAGTCCGTTGAATGCGCCCGGCGCGTCCTTGAAGGCCGTCCGGCGCGTGCGGGTGTCGCAGTACTGGGTGACTTGGTCGAGTGTGACAGGCATGGGAGGAGTCTTCGGTCGGTTCGACCGAGCAGAACGTGAGCGGGAGCGAAGAACGAGTCTGTTTTCAACGGACGCCGATTCGGCAACTGTGGGCGCTGAATCCGGCTCCAAAGCTCACCAGCCAGAAATCGCCCTCCGCCTGAGGCGATGGGTCCTTCATCGCTTCTGCGAGCGCAAACAGGACCGATGGACTGCTCATGTTGCCGTGATCGCGGAGGACGCGGGCGCTCGCATCGAGGCGATGGGGCACCACGACCGGAGCGAGCGCATTGAGGACGTCGCGGCCGCCGGGATGAGCAACGACGTGCGTGATCGGATGCGCGCCGCGACGATCCCAAAGTTGGCGGACGGCACCCGCGGCGACTTCCGGCACGGAACGGTGCAGCCGGTTGCGGAGCTTGCCGTCGCGCTGTTCGAACCGAAGCAGGTCGCGAGCGGCGGGAACGTGCAAGGTGTCAAACCCGAACGCGCGCCACGGCACTGCTGCGGGTGTCGCCTTCCAGATCGTCGCGGCGGCGCCGTCGCTGAACAGGCAGGCGCTGATGATCACTCCCGGGTCGTCGTCGAGATAGAATGCCGCCGAACAAATTTCGACCGCGACGCAGGCGACGACGGCGTTGGGCTGCGCGGCGAGCACGTGACCGGCCGCCCGCAAGGCGGGGATGGCGGCGCCGCAGCCCAGCCCAACCAGGTCCTGGAGGAACGCGTCGCTCCGCAACCCGAGTTGCTCCGCGACATAGCTCGTCAGGCCGGGACAGAGGTAGCCCGTGCACGTGCAGATGAGCAGCGCGTCGAGTTCGCCCGCCCGGATGCCGGCCTGCTCCAGCGCCGCGGCCAGTGCGCGTCCGGCGAGGAGCGGTGCCTCGAGGCGGAACGCGGTGTTGAGCGCGTCGGCGGGAAGGTCGAAAACGTTCTCGACGTCGGGCACTGCGAAGTGCCGATGGGCGATGCCATGCTCGCTGTTGAGAATCGTGCGCAGGATCAGCATCGAGCGCTTTGACAGCCTCTGGCGCAGGTTCGAACGCTGCGCGATTTCCCAGCACTCCGCCTGCGAAAACGTGGCCGGCGGGACGGCGGTGGCGAGTGCGTGGAGAAACATGCGGAGAAGGGTGGGTCAGTGCAGGGCCGCGTAGAGTGGGCCAAAGGGCAGCAGTCGCGCGCGGCTCAGGGCCGCGAACCAGCGTTGCCTTCCCCGGTTCAGGAGAAACGGATGTAGAGCCCCGGCGGAGGCGAGGCGCAATCGGAACCGGCGCCAAAATGCCGCCTGGACGATCCGACATGTCGTTGCCCAGTCGGTCGCCCCACGGGAGTAGTCGAGCAGCGGGCTGAGCACGAGTTCGGCGCCCTGGAACGCCATCGCCATCCCATTTCCGGTGAACGGCGGTATCATCGCTCCGGCGTCGCCGATTCTGATCCGTGATCCGGTGGCCGCCACCCGGCGATCGAATCCCAGCGCCGCCACCGCGCAGAACGAATCCGGATCGGGCGTCGCGGCGGCCAGGCGTTCCGCGAGGGCGGCAAGACCGGCGGCACGCAGATAATAATCGAGCAGTTCGGGTCCTCGACCAGTCGAGGTGCGGCGTTGGAACAGTCCGCACACGTTGACCGTGTCATCTTCGACTTTTGCCAAGCCCACGTAGGCATCGATGCCTGGATGCATCTCGAGTTCCCGCCGCAGCGGCAGGTGGCGCACGTGCAGTTTCAAACCGATCCAGCGCGGTTCCGCGGCGCGCCGGCGACCGCTTGCACTGACCCAACCCGCCCGGCTTGGCGTTTCCGTGATCCGCGTGTCGGAGTGAAGTACTCCGCCGGAGCTGACGAACAGGTCGGCGAGTCGCGCGTCGAGCGTGTGGCGGCTGATCCCGAGGGCGGGTGAGGGGAGGCGTTTGATTTGTGGCGGCCCCTCTCCGAAACACCAGGCGACTTCGTGGTGACGCAGCGCTCCTCGGAGGGCGGGAGCAAGTTCGAGGCGCGTGATCGTCGCTTCAGAAAGCCCCGCGATGAATTCGCCGCACACGCGGTGTCGAGGGTAACTGCCGGCCTCGTGAATCGTCACGGGCACGCCTTCGCGTCGCAGACCGATCCCGAGCGACAGTCCCGCGAGACCACCACCGACGATGTCAATGGTCCGCAAGGTGGACATGGAGTGTTGAGGTTCCCGACGATCCGCGAGGTTGAAAACGGCCGGGAATCATGCGCGTCGAACCGCGATCAGGAAATAGAGCCCGAGCAACGAAGTGCCGCTTTTGATTTCCCATTCGGCCTGATTTAATCCGAGGGCCGTGGGGAGCTCGGCACCCCGAAATCCGGCTGCGATGCTGACGTGTGCGTCGTGCCGAGTCACATGGTTGGCGCCGAACAACGGGCTCAAGGCGCCGTAGAGGATCTGCGAAAGCCGGCGGCGGCCGGGCTCGCAGGCCACGATCACCCGCGCGGTGCGACGGAGCTGCGCCCCCAGTATGGCGAGGTCGTGGTCGGAAAATTGATGGAAGATGAGATTTCCAAAAACCGCCGCGTAGGGAGCGTAGCCATCAAACGACCTTAGGTCCGCGACGTGCCATTGCCGTTCGCAGGGCCATTCGGCCGGTCGCGGCCAGAGATCGAGTCCGTCCACCGTCACGCCGGCTCCGCTCAGCCTCTGCCCGAGTTCGCCGGTGCCCGCGCCGAGTTCGAGCGCTCGTTCGCCGGGCCGCAACAAGGGGGGCAGGGTCCGCGCCAACCAGCGATGAGTGCCAACAATCCGATTCGTGAGCCGCAGGTCCCGACGGTTGTGCTGTGCGTCCGGATGGTCGTGGGGCAGGGAGTCGAGCAACTCGGGCTCAATCGTGCGTGGCATGGTTGGGGGTGGGGACCGACAGATTTTCGCGACGAAGGTTGCTCGGCCACGCGATCCTGTCCAGAGTCCCGCGCAGATTCATGAGCGTTCCCGCGTCTTCCAGTCTTCCACCTGCCTCTCCAGCGCCGGTTGATCTCATCGCCCAGGCGGCCGATAACTTTCCGCACCGGCCGTCGTGGGACGAATACTTCATGGCGACCGCCGTCCTGATTTCGTCGCGTTCGAATTGCGAGCGCCTGCACGTGGGTTGTGTGATCGTCACCGGTGGTGAGCGAAAAAACCGGATTGTCGCGGCGGGGTACAATGGTTTTCTACCCGGCACGCCCCACGTGTCGCGGCTGCGCGAGGGGCACGAGCAGGCCACGGTTCACGCCGAGCAAAACGCCGTCGCCGACGCCGCTCGGCGCGGCAGTTCGGTCGAGGGATGTGTCGCCTACGTCACCCATTTCCCGTGCATCAACTGCGCCAAGATCCTCGCCGCCGCCGGGATCGCCGAGATCAAGTACCGCGCCGATTACGCGAACGATCCGCTGGTGGCCCCGCTCCTCACCGATGCCGGGGTGACGATCGTGAAACTCTGAGCGCCGCCGCGTTCCAATTTCAATCTCCATGCGCGACTCACGCAAAGTCACGAGGGACACCCTGGCGGGAACGCTGTTGCTGGCGCACCCCGCGATGAAGGACCCGAATTTTCGGCGAAGTGTCGTGCTGATGTCGGCCCACAACGCGGAAGGCGCGATGGGTGTCGTGCTCAATCGTCCCCTCGGCAAGCGGCTGGGAGAGCTCAGCGGAGATTTCGCTCTGGGGCCGCTGGCGGGCGTGCCGCTTTTCGCGGGTGGCCCGGTGCAGACGGAGCAACTGGTGCTCGCCGCCTGGCAGGCGCGCGACGACGGCTTTCGGATGCATTTTGGCATCGAGCCCGACAAGGCGCTCCAATTGCTCGAGGAAGAGGGGACGCACGTGCGGGGTTTTCTCGGCTACTCCGGGTGGTCGGCCGGCCAATTGGAAAAGGAGATGAAACAGCACACCTGGGTGGTCGTCGAAGTTCCCGAGGATCTGTTGACGCAGTCGCAGGACGAGGGTCTCTGGCGCACGGTGCTCGGTCGCGAGGGCGCCGAGTGGCGGCTGCTCGCCGGCGAGCCGGAGAATCCAGAGGCGAACTGAGCGATTTCTGAAGGATTGGGCGGGAGCGAGACAACAGGCGTGATGGCGATTTTCTCTGTCATCCCGCTGCAAACTCGGCTGACCCTCCTTTGCCAATTCGAGGTGGAAAAGTCCGATCCGACGTGTCGCAGCCAACTCCGTGGGAATCGTACAAAGTATTCCGTTGACAGGGGTGGGGCCGACCTATGCTTTGGCGCCTTTTATGAAAGTCGTTTCCTCCATCAAATCAGCCAAGAAGCGTCACCCGGCGTGCCAGGTGGTCCGTCGCAAGGGCAAGATTTACGTCATCAACAAGGTCGAGCCGCGTTACAAGGCGCGCCAAGGCTAACTCTATCTCATCCCGATGAAAGCCGCAGGTCATCCCGTCCTCAACAACGTCTGCTTCCTCGATATCGGAACCGGCCGTCGTTTCCTCACCAAGTCCACCATGAAGTCTGCCCGCAAGGAGCAGATCGATGGTCAGGAATATTTCATCATCGCACGCGACGTCACGATGGATTCCCACCCGGCTTACACCGGTGAGAAGCGCCTCGTCGACACCGCGGGCCGCGTCGAGAAGTTCACCTCGAAGTTCAAGCGCGGCACGGCGGCGAAGAAGTAAGCATCTTCCGGGGCCCCATTAGGGCCCGCCTCACTATCGCCCTCCGGAAACGGGGGGCTTTTTGTTTTCCGGGTGGCCGCGCCCGTCGGCGGCGCGCCCTCCGGTCGGAATGACACGGTCCACGGCGATTTTTTCCGTGTGTTCCCGCGGTTCCGTCGGCAACTCTTCTCATCCCTTTCCTCCACGCCATGCGCATCCATCCGTTCCAAGGTCTTGTTCCCACGCCCGCCGCCGCGCCCGAAGTCGCCTGCGTGCCCTACGACGTCGTCAACGCCGCCGAGGCAGCCGCCCTCGCCGCCGGCCGGCCCCACAGTCTCCTGCGCGTGGACCGCGCCGAGATCGATCTGCCGGCGGGGACCAACCCCTACAGCGACGCGGTGTACGCGAAGGCCCGGGAAAACCTCTTGGCGTTGCAGCGGGCCGGCGTCCTCGTCCGCGAGACCGAGCCCTGCCTTTACGTTTACCAGCAGCAGATGGGCTCGCACGTGCAGCGCGGGCTCGTCGCGGGTTGTCACGTCGACGATTACGATGCGGAGCTGATCAAGAAGCACGAGAAGACTCGCAAGGACAAGGAGGACGACCGGACGAAGCTCATCGATACGCTTAGCGCGGACACCGGCCCGGTTTTTCTGACCTATCGCGACAACGCCGCCGTCACTGCGCTCGTGAATGCGAAGACCAAGGAAAAGCCGCTTCACGATTTTACGGCGCCCGACGGCATCCGTCACACGATGTGGCGCATCGCCGGTGGCGCCGAATGGGTGAAGTCCTTCGGCGCCGTGCCGGTGACGTATATCGCGGACGGCCATCATCGCGCGGCCAGCGCCGCGCGCGTTGCCCGGCTCCGTCGCGAGCGCAATCCCCAGCATACCGGGGCCGAGGACTACAATTGGTTCCTCTGCGTGTTGTTTCCCGCGAGCGAGCTGAAGATTCTGCCCTACAACCGACTGATCGTGGATTTGAACGGGCTTTCGCCTGCCGATTTTCTGGCGAAGGTAAAGGCGTTGTTCGGCCTCCAGGAAAATGCCGCGCCGTCGCCGGCCGCGGTCGGCCAGGTGAGCATGTACCTCGGGGGCAAGTGGTATGGCCTGCGTTGTGTCGCCGAGGCCAGCGCCGACCCGGTGTCCCGCCTCGATGTGAGCGTGCTGCAGGACAAATTGCTCGCCCCTGTTCTTGGAATCGAGGACGTGCGGACGAGCAAGCGGATCGACTTTGTCGGAGGGATCCGCGGCACCCCGGAACTCGTGAAACGCGTCGACGCCGAGGGCGGCGTGGCATTCTCGATGTACCCGGTGACACTGGCACAATTGATGGACATTGCCGACGCCGGTCAGATCATGCCGCCGAAGAGCACCTGGTTCGAGCCCAAGCTTCGCTCCGGTCTGGTTGTTCACACGTTCTGAGGATGGTGCGTGGGGTGGATCGGCGCCTCGATTCGCCCCGGTCTGGTCTGAGGCCGCCGCGCGTCGCGCCGGCAGTTGTGGACGATGGTGATCGCGGCATTAATCCAGCTCCGAAAGGGAGTCGGGGCCTCGGAACCAGCATCCACATGTCCAGCTATGATTGCCACGCAAGTTCGCCAGAAAGACGCGGTGTTTTATTTCGCTTCGTGCAATTCGGAGCGGTTGCTAAAAAAAGTGCGTTTAATCTGCCGGTTCTACGACGAGGAGGGCGGCGGGATTAGGGCGGAGGAGGTTGCGCTGATGACGATGTCAGGCAGTTCATCGCGAAGATTGAGCGCAGCGACAAGACGTTCCAGCGGGACATGTCGCGCGAGAAGGATTGATGGCCGTCTGGCCCGGTGGGTTTGGGAAGTCGGCGCCCGGCTGCTGCCGAAGGTGATCGCGGAATGCGGTCACGGGAACAGCCCGCGACTCTGCTTGGCGTCGGCCACGCGCTGGATGCCGAGGGTCAGTGCGGCGAGGCGGCGGCTGAATTGGAATTTACCCTTCTGTGCCTCGACCGCGTCCTTGGCGTGATCGAGAATGGCGAAGAGCTTCCGCATCACTTCGTCGCGGTCCCAGTAGTAGCTCGACAGGTTCTGCAGCCACTCGAAGTACGAGACGACCACCCCGCCGGAGTTGCAGAGCACGTCCGGGATTAGCTCGATGTCGCCGCGCTCCTCGATGATCTTGTCCGCCGCGTTGGTAGTCGGGCCGTTGGCCGCCTCGGCGAGCAGGCGACAGCGGAGTTTGGCGGCGTTTTTTTCCGTGATGACGCGTTCCAGCGCTGCGGGGACGAGGACGGTGCACTTCAACTCAAGCAAATGTTCGTTGGAGATCGCCTCGCCGCCGTCGAAATCCCGCAGCACCTTTTGGTACTTCAGGAATGTCAGCGCCTTGTTGAGATCGATACCCTTGGGATTGTGAATCGCCCCGGTGTAGTCGGAAATCGCGATGATCTTCGCCCCGTAATTCGCCAATGCGATCGCTGTCTCGCTGCCGACGTTGCCGAACCCCTGGATGGCGACGGTTGCCTTCTTGATCGGCACTTTCAGGTCTTCGAGATATTTTTTCACGAGGTACGCGACGCCGGCCCCGGTCGCCTCCCGCCGTCCTTGCGAACCGCCGAGCGCAATTGGTTTCCCCGTCACGACTGCGGGTTCCACGTGGCCGACGTGGTTGGAGTAGGTGTCCATCATCCAGCCCATGATCTTCTCGTTGGTGCCGACGTCCGGTGCCGGCACATCGGTGTGGGGACCGACGAAGTTCACCATCTCCTGCATGTAGCGGCGGGAGAGATGCTCGAGTTCGGACTCGGACAACTCGTTGGGATCGACGATCACGCCGCCCTTGGCTCCGCCGTAGGGCAGGCCGACCAGTGAACACTTCCAGCTCATCCACATGGAGAGCGCGGCGACCTCGCCCAGGGTGACATGCTGGTGGAAGCGAATGCCGCCCTTGGACGGCCCCGTCGAGAGATTGTGCTGCACCCGGTAACCTTCGAAGACCGTTACGCTGCCGTCGGCGCGCTTGACGGGCAGGGCGACGGCGAGGCAGCGCCGCGGGTATTTGGTGCGGTCGCGGATCGCGTCCGGCAGGTTGATCGCGTCGGCGGCCTTGTCGAACTGGCGGCACGCCATCCGGAACACATCGGAATCGTAGAGGGAGGAAACGATGGCTTTGGACATGAGCAGGGCGGCACCGTCGTTTTTCTTTCTGGCGGGCAGCGCGGTCACTGTGCTCAAGCCGGAGCGGTTTAGCAATTGGCTTTGACGGAAGGAACCCTGAATGATGCCCGCTTATTCCGCGCAAACGCGGAGTGATACATGGGCGCCCTGCTAAAACTCATCCGTTGGATCTTCGAAAAATTCGCCGCCGCCGCGGCGATGGTCTCGCTTGCGCTGCTGGCCTGCGCGCTCTGGTTGTTTCTGAAGGACAGCGTTGATTTCGACCAGTGGCGGCAGGACGTGATGAACGTGCTTAACGGCAAGCGCACTGAGGTGAAGGCCGCGCTCGACGATGTGCACAAGCGCATGGATCGGATTTCAGCGGAAATCACCGCGGAACGGGAGCGGGCGAAGCTTGCCGACAGCGCGATCGAGAAGCTGAAGGACCTGGAGAGCACGTGGGATCGCGTCATCGGTAATCCGGAGCAGCAGAAGGCCAATGCGGCGCAGTTGGAGAAGATGACGGAACTGCGGATGGGGCTGAAGGAAAAGATCGTCCAACTGCAGCGGGAGTTCACGCGCGTGACCTGGGAGCGCGACGGACTGGAGATCGCCCTGGGAAAACTCGACGTGCAACTGGCCGAGGCCAAGGAAAAGGAGTCGAGGGTGCTGCATTACCTGGAGCGCACCTGGGAATACCCGATCGGCCGGGGCGTGATGACATTACCGGTCAGATGGTGGGTTTATATTTTTCTCGGACTCTATTTTGTCGGTCCGACGGTCGGGAAGTTTAGCCTGTATTCCGTGGTGGCGCCGGTGATTTCACGGGGCCGGCCGGTGCGGCTCGTCGACCAGATGGAGACCCTGCCCGAGGTCGGGGAGAGTCGGGTAGCGGTGGATCTGCCGCTGGCCCCGGGAGAGCGACTGTGGGTGAAGGAGAAATTCCTGCAGGCCTCCGACGAGGGAGTGGAACGCCGGACGCGCTATCTGCTGGACTGGCGGATTCCATTTACCTGCTTTGCCACGGGGCTGATCGAGCTGATCGAACTCAAGAATGTCGCCGGCTCGGGCGGGGAGCGGCGGGTCACACTCTCCAATCAGGGCGATCCGCACAGCGAACTCGCGGTGATTACGCTTCCCCGCGGGGCGTCGCTGGTGCTCCGGCCAAGTTTTCTCGTCGGTGCGGTAACGGGGGACGGCGCGCGCCTGAAGATTCGGCGGCGGTGGCAGCTTTTGCGCTGGCAGGCCTGGGTGACCCTGCAGTTCCGGTTTTTTGAATTTCAGGGTCCGTGTGCACTGGTTGTGGCGGGCACCCGGGGCGTGCGCGCCGAACGTCTCGTCGACCGGCCGGGAGACGCGGTTCCGGCGCGTCGGACGAATCAGGACGCGACGATGGGGTTCACTCCCAATCTCGACTACCGCCCGGTGCGGGCGGAAACGTTCTGGAGCTATTACCGCGGCATGAACCCTCTCTTCGACGATCTTTTTTCGGGCCGCGGGATTTTTCTCTGCCAGCAGGTTTCGGCTGCAGGGGACGCGAACAAGAGCCGGCGCTTCTGGTCCTCGATTTGGGGAGGCCTGATGAAGGTCTTCGGTTTGTAATCCCGGCAAATCGACGCTGTGTTGGGACCGGATGGCGGAACCTTCCATGCTTTTCAAACTCAGCTCCCACTATCAGCCCACCGGTGATCAGCCGCAGGCCATCGACCAGCTGGTGGCCTCGTTGCACGCGAAAAACCGCCACCAGACGCTGTTGGGGGTCACGGGTTCGGGCAAGACGTTCACGATTGCCAACGTCATTGCGCGAACGCAGCGGCCGACGCTCATCATCTCGCACAACAAGACGCTCGCGGCGCAGCTCTACTCGGAGTTCAAGAATTTCTTCCCGGAAAACGCCGTCGAGTACTTTGTCAGTTATTACGACTACTACCAGCCGGAGGCGTATGTTCCGTCGAGCGACACGTTCATCGAGAAGGATTCCTCGATCAACGAGGAGATCGAGCGGATGCGCATCGCGGCCTCAAGCTCGCTCGTCTCCCGGCGCGACGTGATCGTTGTGGCCAGCGTGTCGTGCATCTACGGCCTGGGTTCGCCGCAGGAGTTCACGGAGATGCGTATTCCGCTCCGGCGGGGCGCGGGCATTGGGCGGCAACGGCTCCTCGAACGCCTGGTGGACAATATTTACGATCGCAACGACTACGAGCTGAAGCCGGGGCGTTTCCGGGTCCGCGGCGACGTCGTCGACATCATGCCCGCTTACCTGGAGCACGGGTTGCGGGTGGAGTTTTTCGGCGATGAGATCGACGCGCTGAGCGAATTCGATCCGCTGACCGGGAGCGTCATCCGGTCGCTCGACCAATTCGATCTCTATCCGGCGAACCAGTACGTGACCAGCCGCGGCAAATTGGAGCCGGCGATCCACGCGATTCGGGCGGAGCTCGACGAGCGGGTGGCGTACTTCGAGGGGAAGGGGCAATACCTGGAGGCGCAGCGGATTCGAATGCGCACCAATTACGATTTGGAGATGCTGCAGGAGATGGGATTCTGCAACGGGATCGAGAACTACTCGCGGCATCTCACCGCGCGCAAGCCGGGCGAGCGTCCGTTTTGTTTGATCGATTTTTTTCCGAAGGACTTCCTGCTCGTGATCGACGAAAGCCACGCCACCGTGCCGCAGGTGGGCGGAATGTTCAACGGGGACCGGGCGCGGAAGCAGACGCTCGTGGACTACGGTTTCCGGCTGCCCTCGGCGCTCGACAATCGCCCGCAAAGTTTTGCGGAGTTCGAGACGGTGACCGGCCAGACGATCTACGTTTCCGCGACCCCGGCGGAGTTTGAGCTCAAGCGTTCCACGGTGATCGCCGAGCAGTTGGTGCGTCCGACCGGTCTCCTCGATCCGGAAATCACCATCCGCTCCACCAAGGGGCAGGTGGAAAATCTGATCGGCGAGGTGAAGGCGGCGGCGGCCGCAGGCGAACGGGTGCTCGTCACAACGCTCACCAAGCGGCTCTCCGAGGATCTCACGAGCTTCCTGCGCGAGGCGAAGGTGCGAGTCGAATACCTGCACTCTGATATCGACGCGATCGAGCGGGTGGAAATCCTGCGAAATCTCCGGCTGGGAAACTTCGATGTCCTGATCGGGATCAACCTGTTGCGAGAGGGGCTCGATTTGCCAGAGGTCGCGCTCGTCGCGATTTTGGATGCGGACAAGGAGGGTTTTCTCCGCAGCGAAACCTCGCTCATCCAGACCGCGGGACGCGCGGCCCGGCACGAAAAGGGCCGGGTCATATTTTATGCCGACCGCATTACCGAATCGATCCGGCGCACGCAGGAGGCGGTGACGTACCGGCGGCAAAAGCAGCTGGCGTACAATCTGGAGCACGGCATCACGCCGCGCAGCGTGAAGCGTTCGGCGCAAGCGAGCCTGCACGTCTACGACGGAACGGGCGAAGGAGGGGCGGAGGCGGCGGTGGCGGAGACCGTCGACGATGTTGCCGCCGTGATCGCGGAGCTGGAGCAGGAGATGCAGGACGCGGCGGGCCGGCTGGAATTCGAGCGGGCGGCCGTTTTGCGCGACCAGATCAATTCGCTGCGGAGCGGCGACTACAAAAAATCTGCCCGGATGCCGGCGAAGGATTATCCCCGGGCCCGCAGCACGGCGGCGGCCGTGCGGGGAAAATCGCGGCGCCGCTGAGCCCCGACCCCGCTGGACCGTTCCTCACGCGCTCGAAAAAGTGTCACTTAATACGTGACACTTTTTCGAGCGCTACGACGGAACTGAGCAGGATAGTGTCACGTATTAGGTGACACTCTTTCGACGGGCGAAAGAGTCGCGGGCGTGTTGTGGGGCGGTTCGGCGCTTGCTGGAGCCAGACTGCGGAGAAAGGAAGAGAAGTGGTGCGCGCCCGATCTTCGGTGCCGAGGCATACGCCGTCCGGTTTGAAATCGACGTTCACATTATGCTCACCTTTCCGGGAGGATTTCTCCCGGCTGAACTTCTTCGGCTGGGTGCCGCGCCGTCCGGTTCAAAATCGGTTCAGCCCGTGGCCCAGGCGCCGACGGTCTGCTTCTCTGCCTTGAGGACGCCAATGCCGCGCAGGTTCCGGTAGCGTTCGGCGAAGTCGAGCCCGTAGCCGACGACGAACTTGTCGGGGATTTCGAAACCGACGAAATCGGCCTCCATCGCAACTTCGCGGCGGGCCTTTTTGTCGAGCAGCACGCACGTGCGCAGGCTGGACGGCTTCAAACCCCGCACGAGGTCGCCGACGAGTTTGAGGGTTTTCCCGGTGTCGAGGATGTCGTCAATCAGGAGGACGTCGCGTTTGGCAATATCGAGCGTCAGGCTGTGGATGATTTGCGGGGTGCCGATCGACTTGGTCTTTGTCCCGTAGCTGGAGACGCGGATGCAGTCGAGACGGACGGGGTTGTCGATCTCGCGCATCAGATCGGACGTGAACATCACGGCGCCATTGATCAGGGAGATGATGGTGAACTCGCCGTCGCCGTAGACCGTTTTGATTTCCTGCGCGAGGGACTTCACGCGGCGCTTGATTTGCCGGTCGGTCAGCAGCACTTCGGACAAATCGGGATGCAGGAGGGCTGGGCGTTTGGAGGCGGGCATGAGGAGGTTTTTGCGGCGCAAAAACCCAATGTCACACTTTTTCACGCGGCCGGCCGGGCCGGAAGTGGAAATCGTCGGTGAACTCCGGGTAAATCCCTTTGACTAGGCTTCCGGCGGATCGTTCTTTCCTTGGGTTTTTGCGGGGCAAAAACCTCATGATTTCCATCCGCATCCAGCAACTTTCGAAACGTTTTGGGGCGGTCGTGGCCTTGCAAGACCTCGACCTCGCCATCGCCCCGGGTGAACTGTTTTTTCTGCTGGGCCCGAGTGGCTGCGGCAAGACCACGCTGCTGCGCTGTCTGGCGGGGTTTTATCTCCCTGACGCGGGGCAGGTGTTTTTTGGCGATGAAGACGTCACGCGGCTGGCGCCACACAAGCGGAACACGGGCATGATGTTTCAGAGTTACGCTCTCTGGCCGCATCTGACGGTGGCGCAGAATGTCGCGTTTGGCCTCGAGGAGCGGAAGGTGCCGAAAGCCGAAATCAAACGCCGCGTGCTCCAGGCGCTTGAATCCGTTCGGATGGAAGTGTTCGCCGAACGCAGTCCGAACCAGCTGTCCGGCGGACAACAGCAGCGGGTCGCGCTCGCCCGCGCCCTCGTCGTCCGACCGCGTTGCCTCCTGCTCGACGAGCCGCTGTCCAACCTCGACGCCAAGCTCCGCCACGAAATGCGCACGGAGATTCGGCGGGTGTGCAAGGAATTCAAGCTCACGACCGTCTACGTCACGCATGACCAGAAGGAGGCACTCTCCGTTTCCGATCGGATGGCAATAATGGATCGCGGACGGATCCTGCAGGTGGGTTCGCCGGTGGAGGTCTATCGGCGTCCGACGTGCAAGGTGGTTGCCGACTTCATCGGTGAAACGGATTTCATTGCCGGCAGGGTGTTGAACGTGAATGGCGCCCGAGTAAGGGTCGACACGTCCATCGGCGCATTTGAAGGCGTGCTCGGCGACGCGACGGCGGTTCCGGCGGTCGGAGGGGACGTCACGCTGTCGGTGCGGCCGGAATGCTGGGTGCTGAGCCGCGAGGCGCCGGCGCGGAATTTTGTGCGCGGCCGAATCGGGCGGGCGGTTTATTTGGGCGAACTCGCGCAGTACGAACTCGCCGTTGGCGGGCACGATCTGAAGGTCGTCGAGATGAACCCACGCTTCCTCGATCCATCGGGGCGCGGAGAGGTGTTTGCGGCGGCCGATCCGGAGGATGTTGTGGTGCTCTGCGAGTGAGCACGGCCGGATGACCGCGCAATCATGAAACGGCTCGCCCTCCTTTTCGCGCTGACCGCCATCGTTGCGGTGCCGTTTGTCCTTCGTCCGAAGCGCGCGGCCATCGCGAAGGCAGACGACACGGTGGTGATCATCACACCGCACAACGAGGCGATTCGCCACGAATATGCGCGCGGCTTTGGAGAATGGTATCGGCAAAATACTGGCCGCACCGTGGCGGTGGACTGGAGGGTTGTGGGAGGCACGAGTGAGATCGCGCGCTTCCTCGAGGGCGAGTACACAACCGCGTTTGAAAACCACTGGAAAGACACGCTGGGAAGGCGGTGGAGCGCCGAGGTGCAGGGCGGATTTCAGAACGGTCGCCTGCCGGCCGACGCCTCGGTGGAGGCCAAGGAGGCGCGCGCGGCCTTTCTCGCTTCAGAGGTGGGCTGCGGCATCGATGTGTTTTTCGGAGGTGGCACCTACGATTTGGAACGTCAGGCGCAGGCCGGCCGCCTGGTGGACTCCGGCCTGCGGCAACTCCATCCGGACTGGTTCACGGAGAAGACGATTCCCCAGTCGTTCGGGGGCGAGACCTACTGGCGTCCCGACGGACTTTGGATCGGCACGGTGCTGAGTTCGTACGGGATTATTTTCAATCGTGACGCGCTCAAGCGCCTGGGCATTGCCCACGAGCCGACGCGATGGGAAGACCTCGCCGACCCTCGCCTCGTCGGCGAGGTGGGGCTCGCCGATCCGACGAAGAGCGGATCAGTGGCCAAGGCATTTGAAAACATCATCCAGCAGCAGATGCAGCGGAAATTCCAGACGCTGACCCGGGAGCGCACCGGCGCGTCAGCCGCCACGATCGAAGCGGAGGCGGTGCGCGAGGGTTGGGACGCGGGGCTGAGGTTGCTGCAACTTATCGGGGCCAACGCCCGCTACTTCACGGACTCCTCGCAAAAACCGCCGATCGACGTCGCCGCCGGCAACTGCGCCGCCGGGCTCTGCATCGACTTTTACGGCCGGCAGCAGCAGGAGGCGGTGCGCCGGCGCGACGGTGCGGAGCGCATCGGGTATGTCTCGCCGGCAGGTGGCTCGGTGGCGTCGGTCGATCCGATCGCGCTCATGCGCGGAGCGTCAAACCGGGCGGCGGCGATTGCGTTCATAGAGTACTCGCTCGCACTCGAAGGACAGAAGCTGTGGAACTTCCAACTGGGAACTCCAGGCGGGCCTGTCCGGTTTGTGCTGCGACGGATGCCGGTGCGGCGCGATTTCTACGCGCATGACGAGTGGAAGTCGTGGCGCAGCGACCCGGAGGACTCGCCCTTTGAGCAGGATGAGCCGCTCGTCTACCACGAGGAATGGACGGGGAAGTTTTTCCGGGAGATGGCCTTTGTCGTCCACGTGATGTGCCAGGACACCCACGCCGAGCTTCAATCCGCCTGGCGGGCGATCAGCGCGGCACCCGAGCCGCTGCGGGGACGCGCGCTGGCCGTGCTGCAGGATATTTCAGCGGTGAGCTACGAGCGGACGAACCGTGAAATCCGCGCCCAACTTGGCTCCCGAAACAAGGTGGACGAGGTGCGCGCCGCGAAGGAACTCGCAGCGACATTTCGGGCGACCTACGCACGCGCCGAAGCGATTGCGCGGCAACGGCCGGAATCGCCGTAAAACCTCGCCGGCCGGCTATCTTTTTTTCGGCAGCGTGTATTCGGTGAAGGTCACCTTCATCTCGGCATCGAGCGATTTGAAGATGAAGGCGGTGCCGCGCACGCGGGTGGAAACCAATTGGGGCAGGCTGGGCTTCTCGGCGTCCGGCAGACTGTAGGTCATCAGCGTCCGCATCTCCGTGATTGTCACTCCAAAGGCCGGATGAAACGTGCTGATGTTGGTGAGTTCGATGGATTCGATCGTTTGCGTGGGCTTGTGCAGGACAACAGTGGCGCGGAGAAAAGACGCGGTGTTGTCGCGGGCTTCGCCAGGGCGCAGCCGGCACCGGTAGGTCGCGCGCTCTTCGGTGATCGAAATCGTTTCGAATGA
This sequence comes from Opitutia bacterium, assembly GCA_947474365.1. GTDB lineage: Bacteria > Verrucomicrobiota > Verrucomicrobiia > Opitutales > Opitutaceae > ER46. The sequence goes on from CANJIU010000043.1 coordinate 36,632, forward strand.
ACCGGGATCAAATTGTTCGGCTAGCTTCGGTGCGGTGCCGCCACGGGACCGCCGGGATCGTGCTTCGGCGTAATCTCGCAGATCGTCCGGGCCGGGCGCGCGACCGTCCTTTTGCACGAGCGACCAGCGATCGAAGTCTGGTTTAGCGGCGTCGCTTCGTTCCACGGTCGATTTCCCCTCGGCAACGGTGGTCAGCGTGAATGACCAGCCGTGTGGCGCGTCGGAGCGAAATGTCTGCAGCGCTGCCGCGAGGTCGAGCGGAACCGCAGCGCGAAGGAACGAGGTGAGAGCAAGAAACGCAAAAAGGAAACGCACGGGCGGGACAAACCGCAAAGCGGTGGGCAAATCAATCCGCATCGTAAACCTCGACGAGCGCAATGCCTGACCCGCCGTCCGCGCCAGCGACGACGACAGAGTACGAACCGGGGGCGAGCGTGACAAGCAGGGCGGCGTCGAGGCTCGCGGAGTTTAAGGGAAAGGCTCCGACTCGCTGCGCGGTCGCGGCAATCGCGGCGCCACTGCGGCTGATCTCCCAGTCATCGTTCGTCGCCAACAGGGTACTGCCGCGGAAGAGCGTGAGAAGGGGATCGGCCAGCGCGTCGGACACGCCGAACCGGGCGAGGCTCGGCCCGGCCGCCCGGATCAGAATCGTCCGTGGCTGCGTGCCGCTGATCGCGAAACCGGCAATCAGGGAATTGGCGCCTGCACCGGTTTCACTGCGCGTCGAGAGGTTCACGAACCGCGCGTTTCCCGGCGTTCCCGGTATGGCATCGGCGTCATAGGCCTCGACCAGTGCGATGCCCCGGGAATTGGCCGCGTTGGTCACGGTCGCAGTATAGGCTTGGATGCCGAGGGGCAGGAGAAGGGCGGAGTCGAGGCTGTTGTTGGTAAAGGGAAACGCACCTAATCGGGCGAAGTCGGCGGCGGTGGCGCCGCCATTCGCCCAGTCGTCGTTGGTCCGGGAAAGATCGGAGGCGGGGGCGTCGAGCGCGAGGCGGGGGTTGGCGATCGCGCTGCTGACGCCCAGTGCCGTCAACGTGGGCCCGGCCGCCCGCACCAGAATCGATTTGTTGCCATCGATGACAAAGCCGACGATCAGCGGGTTTCCCGGCGCCGTGGAGCCGCGCGTCGAGAGGTTGACGAGTCGGGCGTTGGTGTTGGTGCTCGCGATGGATTCGGAGGCCTTCACGGGCAGACCGGCGCTGAAACGATACGCGCGGGTCAGGACCTCCGCCTCGCCGCTGGGAATTGTGATCCGGGCACCGTTCCACTCCAGCCCCGCACCAGGGGAATTCGCCGGAAGCTGTTCGGTGGAAAGTGCCGTGGTGACGATTCCGGCTGTGCTGAACCCGCCGGCGGCAAAGCGCGACGCAGTGACGGCGGCGATGCCTTCACTCGCAAACGCCTTTTCGACGTTGGTCCGCACCGTCCAGGCCACCTCGATGCTCGAAGGTGATAGCTGTCGCACCACCAGATCCTGGCCCGAGTCGGCCTTCAGCGGATCGGTGCCACTGAGGTACTCGAGGTAGTTGGGCACGCCATCGCCATCGGTATCGTCGAGGTGACTCAGTCCCACCCTTCCTCCGCGGACGGTCGACCACGCGGCATAATCGGGCGTTTGGGTCGGCATGAACCGCACCGTGAAGGGATCCGAGTCGCCGGTCCGGGTGTCGCACCAGATCGCCACGCAGGGCTGATCCGGCGCGAGCGATGGCGCGATGCCCATGTAGTCGCCGAGCATCACGCCCCGGCTCGTCGGTGGGCCGAGGCGGATGTCGCTGCTCATCTCGGTCAGCCGCACGTTGGGTTGCCACGTCAGACCGCCGTCGAACGAATTCGCCGCGTAGATATCGATGAAGCTGTGACCATCGGGCGCGTTGCGCTTGTCCATGAAGACGGTCGAGACGGTGCGGCCGTCCGGTGTGACCGCGATCGCGGGATTCACCACGCTCACGCCGGTCGGTTGATCGCTGGCAATGACGGGCGCCGACCACGTGGCGCCACTGTTGGTGGATTTCACGACGAGGACGCGGGGCGAACCGTTGATGACCGCCGTGTAGGTGACGAAGATCGCTCCGGTCTGGCGCGCCACGGCTGCCATGGGCAGGAAGACGCCGTCACGTAAATCGGGGTCGTCCCAGCCCTCGACGGCCGGGACCACGGAGGTCACGGTCGCGGGAAACGTGCGGCCTCCGTCGACCGAGCGCTTACAGTCGATGCGGAAGCGGTTCACGTTGTTTACATCGGTGAACTGGATGTAGACAATGACCAGCGAGCCGTCGGGCAGGAAGAGGGGTTGGGAGCCCTGACTGCTCGAACCGAGGGGATTCAGGTCAACCGACGGGCTCCAGGTCGCTCCGCGGTCGTCGCTCAGCGAGATTACGATGGGTGTGCCGAGCGCGGTTCCGGCGGCGTTGTAGACGAAATTGGTCCAGGTGGAGACGAGCCGTCCGAAGTTCGGCGTACCCGGGTAGTCGTTCACCGCGAGCCAGTTTTTGTCTGGCGAAATCAGCGCGTTGGTCTGTTCGAACACGGTCGCGGGCGTGGACCACGTGGCGCCACCATCGGTCGACCGACTTACCACCACGGCGGCGCGATCGAAGGCTCCGGCCGTCGAACCCAGCGTCTGCAGGTAGAGGTCGCCCTGCGGTCCGATGCCGGCGACGGGGTCGGTCGCGCGATTGAAGCGCCCGCCGCTCGCAAACGAGAGATTGGGAATCATGGTGCGCGTCCATGTCAGTCCTCCATCCCGTGAGATGGCGTAGCCGCAGTCGACTGCGCCTCCGTCAAAATAGCGTCCCTCCTGAAAAGCCGCGAGGAGCAAGTCAGGATTAGCCGTGCTCCGCACGATGTGCGGCTCGGCCTGGCCGCGCTGCGAGGCGGGGAGGACGGAGGGATCGTCGCCTAGGCGGATGTTGACACCCACGCGCGCGTCGAGGACGGCGGGTGGTCGCCCCTTGGACAAATCAGGAAAAGCTGCCGCCCGCGGTGGGGGCGCTGTGACCGGGGGAAAAGGGATGGTTTCGGCGACGAGACCCGATCTTAAGGCAATCGCGGCGACGAGGGTCAGGGCGCGAAGCGTGGCGTTGGGCATCGGGTTACTCAACGCGAAGACCGTCGCGCCTCAAGCGTAGTCGGTGGGGCCCACGATGACCTTTTTTTCGTGCGCTTTGCCCATTGCTTCGCGCCGCGGTTTTCCGCACAACAGCGCCCTTTCTCCGTCTATGTCCCATTCCATCGACCTCAACATCGACCATGTGGCGAAACTCGCCCGGCTCGCGCTGACGCCCGAGGAGAAGGCGAGTTATTCCCGTCAACTGGGAGATGTCCTCGGCCACATCGAGCAATTGGCGAAGGTGGACGTGAGCGGGATCGAGCCGAGTTCGCACGCCTTTGCCGTCACCAATGTTTGGGCCGAGGACGTCGCCCGTCCGGGGCTGTCGGTGGCGGAGGCGCTGCGCAACGCACCCGCCCAACGTGAGCACATGGTGGTGGTGCCGAAGGTCGTCGAGTGAACGCGCCCATGTCTGCGGAAATTTTCCATCAGCCGATTGCAACTTTGGCGGCGCAGCTGGAGGCGAAGGCCATCTCAGCGGTCGAATTGACGCAGGCCGTGGTCGCCCGCACAAAGGCCGTCGAGCCGCGGGTGCGCGCCTTCAATTCCTTCGACGAAGCGGACGCCCTGACCCAGGCGGCTGCGGCCGACGCGCGGCGGGCCGCCGGGGCGGCCAGGGGACCGCTCGACGGCATTCCGGTCGGATTGAAGGATGTCATCGCGGTCGCGGGCCAGCCGCTCACGGCGTCGAGCAAGATGCTCGCGAATTTTGTTTCGCCCTACGACTCCACGGTCACGACCAAGCTGCGGCAGGCGGGCGCGGTGATGTGGGGACGCCTGAATTGCGACGAGTTCGCGATGGGATCTTCGACCGAAAATTCGGCGTTTCATCCGACCGGAAATCCGTGGGACGTCACGCGTGTGCCCGGTGGATCGTCCGGTGGCAGTGCCGCCGCGCTGGCGGCGGGCGAAGCGATCGCGACGCTCGGTTCCGACACTGGCGGCTCGATCCGCCAACCGGCCGCGCTCTGCGGAGTCGTGGGCATGAAGCCGACCTACGGGCTGGTTTCCCGCTACGGCCTGATCGCGTATGCCTCCTCGTTGGATCAGATCGGGCCGTTTGCCCGCACCGTGGAGGATGCGGCGATCGTCCTCGGGGCGATCGCCGGCCACGACGAGCGAGACTCCACTTCGTTCAAGACGGAGATCCCGAACTATCGGGCGGAGTTAGGCGCGCGGCGTGGGCCCTGGAAGCTGGGGATCCCCAAGGAATATTTCGGGGAGGGGCTCGATCCCGAGATCGCGGCGGCGGTCGAGCGCTCGATTGCGTTTTACAAGTCGCAGGGCTGCGAAATCAAGGAAGTGTCGCTGCCCCACACCCAGTACTGCCTCGACACCTATTACATCATCGCGACGGCCGAGGCGTCGTCGAATCTCGCGCGCTACGACGGCATTCGTTACGGCCATCGGTCGAAAAACGCGAAGGACATCGTCGACCTCTATTTCCAGTCCCGCGCCGAGGGATTTGGAGCCGAGGTGAAGCGTCGGATCATCCTCGGCACCTATGTGCTGTCGAGCGGCTACTACGATGCGTTTTATCTGCGGGCGCAAAAGGTCCGCACGCTCATCCGGCGCGATTTTCTGAACGCGTTCAAGGAGGTCGACGCGCTAATCACCCCGACCTCGCCGATTCCAGCGTTCAAGATCGGTGAAAAGAGCGATCCACTGGCGATGTACCTCTGCGACATCTACACCATCGGCGTGAATCTCGCGGGCCTCCCGGCGATCAGCGTGCCCTGCGGTTTCATGCCATCAAATCTCCCCATCGGACTCCAGCTGATCGGTCAGCCCTTCCAGGAGGCGAACCTCCTCGCCATCGCCCATTCCTACGAGTGCGCGCACGAGTGGAGCGTCAAACATCCGAACCTCTGACGATGAGCCTTTGTCACGCAACCGTCCGCCGGACGGATGATTTTGTTTTCGTGCTGTTGGTGTGCCTTGCGGGCGAAAAAACTGTCTCCCCATGAATTACGAAGCCGTCATCGGGCTGGAGGTCCACGTCCAGATCAAGACCCGCTCGAAGGTCTTCACGCGCGTCGCCACGGGCTACGGCCAGGAGCCGAACACGCTCACCGACCCCGTGGTGCTTGGCCTGCCGGGAGCTTTGCCGGTGATGAACAAGGCCGCCCTCGACGCCATCATCAAGGCGGGCCTCCTGCTCGGCTGCGAAATAGCGCCGGTCTGCAAATGGGATCGAAAAAATTACTTCTATCCCGATTCGCCGAAGAACTACCAGATTTCGCAATACGACCAGCCCATTTGTCTGGGTGGGGCGGTTGAGATCGAGCTGCCCGGCTCCGCGCGCAACGTGATGGGAGAGCACAAGAAAATCCCGCTGACGCGCATTCACCTCGAGGAGGATGTCGGCAAGTTGAACCACGGCGCGGCTGATTCGCTGGTCGACTACAACCGGGCCGGCACGCCGTTGATGGAAATCGTTTCTGACCCTGCCATGCACACGGCCGACGAGGCGTATGCGTACCTCACGTCGCTCCGGGCCACGATGATCTACGGCGGGATTTCCGACTGCGACATGGAGAAAGGGCAGCTCCGCTGCGACGCCAATATCTCGATTCGCCCTGTGGGGCAGAAGGAACTGGGCGTCAAGGTGGAGCTGAAGAACCTCAACTCGATCTCGTTCGTCCGCGATGGCATCTCGCACGAGATCAAGCGCCAGATCGGTGTGCTCGAACGCGGCGGAATCATCACCCAGGAGACGCGCGACTACGATGGCATGACCGGGACTTCGCAGTCGCTCCGCTCGAAGGAAGAGGCGCACGACTACCGGTATTTCCCTGATCCGGATTTGCTACCCGTGGAGGTGGATGCGGCGTGGAAGGCGCGGATCCAGGCCGAATGCCCGGAGCTGCCGTTCGACAAGCAGCGTCGGTTGGTGGAGTGCTACCAACTGCCGTACACGCTCACGTCGGTCCTGATCTGGGACCGGACGCTGGCGGATTTTTTTGAGGAAGCGGCAAAACTCAGTGGCAAACCTCAGGCGGTCGGCAACTGGATCGCCAACGACCTGTTGCGTGAGTTGGGTAACGCCAAACTTGACCTGGCGGCCTCGAAGGTTCGCCCCGCGCACATCGCCACGCTCGTGCAATTGATCGACGCGGGCACGATCCTGACGAATGCGGCGAAGGAGATCTTCGCCGAGATGTTTGCCACGGGTGATCAACCCGACGCGATTGCCGATCGGCGTGGACTCAAGGCGGCACCGACCGACAGCAACGAACTGGAGTCGTGGTGTCGTGATTCCATCGCGGCCAACGCGAAAGCCGTCGCAGAATTCAAGGCGGGCAAGGACAGCGCGATCAACGCCCTCAAAGGCCCCGTGATGAAGGCGGCCAAGGGCAAGGCCAACCCCAAGCTGGTCGACGAGACGCTGCGGCGGCTGCTTGCGGCGGGGTAGAGATCGCGCCGCTCGTCAACGGTCAGGTTCGTCGCCGCGCGCGCCGCTGAGTCGGTCGCAGATGAACGTATGGGCCTGGTCTGCGAGCTTGCTGAGGAGCAGCAGATCGTCGCGGCCGAAGCTGTCGGAATCGTGAAACTGCTTTTGCTCGTCCATGTACGTGCGGCAGAAGGTGACGTTGAAGAACGCGCGCTGGTCGGAATTGTTTTCCCAGACGGCGGCCTTGATGCGGCCGAGTCGGAGTGTTTTCACTGGAGCGGGGCCGGCGGCGGGGGCATTGCGCGATTGCGGGGCCGCGGGGGCGTATTTGGGTGGCATGGATTTCATGGGTTGGGAGGAGCGATCGGATGAATTGGCCGGACCCGACAGGGTGGCTCGGAATCGGTTGGTAACGGCGTCGATGCTCGCCCGCGGGTCGGACATGCCAAGCGATCGGTATACCCGAAATTGGGTATGCCCGGGAAAACGCTCTCATGACAATTCCCTGACAACTCGCTGACGTCAGCGTGACAACCGGTCGCGCGTTTTGTGGTTCACTCCCTGGGTCAAAACCAAGGACACAAAATGAAAAACAGCCTCATCTCCCTCCTCGCGGTCGCGCTCATTGGCGCGATGTCGCTCGCGCTCCCGGCCAAGTCCACGACGGTCGCTTCCGACAACACATCTGAAACGGTGCGCCTTCGCGTCGATGTGGATCGCACGATCTTGCCTTCGGAAACGAGCGAAAAGGCCATTGTCAAAATCGCGCTCGACTGCCTTCGCCCGCCGCGTCGCGATCTCCGCCCGCCCGTCAATTTGGCGATCGTGATCGACCGCTCAGGTTCAATGGCCGGCGATCGGATCGCCAAAGCGCGGGAGGCCGCGCTCGAGGCCGTGCGCCGCCTCGCGCCTGACGACATCGTGGCTCTCGTTGTCTTCGATACCGGCGTGCAGACGCTCGTCCCCGCCCAACGGGTCGGCGACGGCCGTCGGCTGGAGCGTGCGATCTGCGGGATCGAGGTCGGTGGCAACACCGCGCTCCATGGCGGCGTGACGCGCGGTGCGGCTGAGGTGCGCCGCAACATGGAAGACCGACGGTTCATCAATCGGGTGATTTTGCTTTCCGACGGACTGGCTAACGTCGGACCGAGTTCGCCGGAAGAACTCGCCCGGCTTGGCGGTTCGCTCGGACGCGAAGGTATCTCAGTCACCACGGTGGGACTTGGGCTCGGGTTCAACGAGGACCTGATGACGCGGCTGGCGCAGCGGAGCGACGGCAACACCTATTTCGTGGAGAACAGTGCGGATTTGCCGCGCATCTTTGCGGCGGAGCTGGGCGACGTCCTCAGCGTCGTTGCGCGCCGCGTCGTGATCGAAATCGACTTTCCCGCGGGCGTACGGCCGCTGAATTTTGTCGGTCGCGACGGCGTGATCCGCGGGCAGCGGGCTGAATTGACCCTCAACCAGCTTTACGGCGGCCAGGAAAAATTTGCGCTCGTCGAGGTGGAAGTCTCCCCGTCGCGTTCCGGATTGGAAATCGAGATCGCCAGGGCGCGGGTGAGTTACGAGGATGCGATCAACCAGCGCTCGGCGACGCTGACGGCGGAGCGTCGGGTGCAGTTCAGTGCGAGCCGATCCGCGGTGGTGGAGTCGGCCGACCACAAGGTGCAGGCGGATTACGCCGCGAATGCGCTGGCGGTCGCCAAGGATGAGGCGGTGGGATTGGTTGATTCGAACCGCCGCGACCAAGCGGCGGCGGTGTTGAGCCAAAAGAGCAAGGAATTGCGGACGATGGGCGAAATCTACAAGAACTCGGCGGTGTTGTCGGCGGCGGCGCCGGCGGCGGTCGAAGCGGATCGCCTCGGGAAAGAAGGACTCAGCAGCGCCGAGCGCAAAAGTTACCGCGCCGAAAGCGCCCAGACGCGCAACCAGCAAAGTTCGGGCAATCCCTGAGCCTCCCGCGTTTCCCGGCTTTCCAATCGTCAATGGCATCCTAGCCTCACCGTCGTGTCGCCCACCTCGCGTCGCATTTTCCTCTACTGGCTCCTGCTGTTGGTGCCGACTCTGGCGGTCGGGGGCGGCGCGATTTTTCTGCTGCGGCGCGAGCAGGGGCGGCTGGCGGAGCGAGGAGCGTATGCCGACGAGGCGCGCCGGGCCGCCATCGCGGCTCGGGCCCGGCTCGTGGTTGAAAATGTCGAATTGCTCGTGGGCGACGTGCAGACTGGGCTGCTCGACGTGCTGGCGGCAGAACGTGCAGATGGTTTAGTCGCATTTCAGGAACGGTGGGAGAAAAGCAACCCGCTCGTGCGAACGGCGTTCATCGCATCGGCTGACGGGCGGGTGCTGCGGCCCGATGCGCGGAACGCCGGCGAGGATGCGAGGGGATTTCTGCGGCGGTTTGAGCGGCAGTGGGGTGGCCGTCCGCCGTGGGGATCGGCTCCGCTCGCGGCCGGCGCACCCGCTGTGAAATTGGAGAAGGAGAAAAAGGCCGACGAGTCGGTGGTGCGCAAGGAGGTCGCGGCCAACGTGGCGCAGGTGCAGTCGGCACGGCGCGATGTACAGGAGTTGTTCAAGAGCCAGAACTCTTATGTCGCGAACAACAGTCCGCCGGCGGCTGCGCCTGCTCCCGCGCGTGCCGGTGTCGCGGCGGATGCCCTGACGGGCAACGCGGCGCCCGCTCGGGGCCGTCGCGCGGCATCGCTGGCGTCGAGCGCACCGGTTCCACGGCAGGAGGGCAGTTTGAAGGCGCGGGAGGCGGCGGTGTCGGCGGCGGCGAAGGATGTCGCTGCCGATCGACGGGGTTGGGTTCCGATGACAGTCGACGGCCGGTTGCATCTGTTGGGCTGGCAGCAACCCGGCGGTGCAGGAGAGGTCCGTGGGGTGGAACTGGATTTGGCGGCGTTGGTGAGCCGTCTCGGTGGAGCGCTGCCGATCGAGCAGGGGAGGGGCGAAGGCTACGCGTTGCTCGACGACCAAGGCCGCGTTTTGCACCAGGCGGGGGCATTGACGCCGCAAAGCGCGGTGGTTGTGCGCGTGCCGACCGCGGCGGCGCTGCTGCCGGGATGGTCCGTGACGGCCTATTGGCTGCCGGCGCCGGGGGAGTCGGGCGGGGCGGGATTTTTCTGGGTGAGCCTGCTGCTCGTGGCGATTTTTGTGGCGGCGATTCTGGCCGGAGGATCGCTTCTGCTCTGGCAGGCGCGGCGCAGCGAAGAAGAGGCGGCGCAAAAGACGTCGTTCGTCGCCAACGTGTCACATGAGTTCAAGACTCCGCTGACCACAATCCGGCTTTATTCGGAATTGCTTGAGCAGGGGCGGGTGCGCGATGCCGCCCAAGGTGGCGAATACCTTAAAACGATCGGACGCGAAACACAGCGGCTCGCCCGGCTGGTCAACAACGCGCTCGATTTCAGCCGGCTGGAGCAGGGCCGTAAACAGTACGCCAGTGAGTCGCTGGATCTCGGCGCGGAAGTCGGGCGACTCCTCGAGACCCACGCCCTGCGCGTCGCGGAGGCGGGACTCGTGTTGCGCCGGGAACTGCCGGCGCAACCCGTACGCGTGACCACCGATCGCGATGCGCTCGGGCAAATCGTCCTCAACCTGATCGACAACGCCTGCAAGTACGCGGCAGACGGAGGTGAGGTTTCAGTCGCGGTTGTGGCGCTCGCCGGCGGCGGCGCCGAAGTTCGGGTTGCCGATCGCGGGCCGGGCGTGCCGGTGGCGCACCGGGAGCGAATCTTTGAGAAATTCCACCGGGTCGACGACACCTTGATCGCGGAGAAGACGGGTGCGGGGCTCGGTCTCAGCATCGCGCGCCAGCTCGCCCGCGGACTCGGAGGAGAGTTGCGCCTGGTCCCGCGCGCCGGCAAGGGCGCGGAGTTTGTCCTGGATCTGCCATGAAAGCCAAAATTCTCGTTGCCGAAGACGACGCCAACATCCGCCTCGGGTTGGTCGCGACGCTCGAGAGTGAGGGGTACGCGGTGACGGCCGCGAGCGATGGCGCGCAGGCCCTGCGGCTTTTCCCCCAGGAGAAATTTGAACTCGTGCTGCTCGACGTGATGATGCCGAAGGCCAGTGGCTACGATGTGTGCCGCGAACTGCGGGCGCGCGGCACACGGGTGCCGGTGCTGTTCTTGACCGCAAAGGGCGAGGAGATCGACAAAGTGGTGGGATTGAAGTTGGGGGCCGACGATTACGTGACCAAACCGTTTGGGGTGCACGAGCTGCTGGCGCGAGTTGAGGCGCTGCTGCGACGTGGGCGCGAGGTGGGGCCAAGGCCCGGAGCGGAATTGTCCGCGGAGTTTCGCTTTGGCGCCGCCACCATCGATCGACGGAAGTTTGCGGTGACGTGCGCCGGTCAGACGGTGCCGCTCACAGCACGCGAGATGAAGCTCGCGGAGGTGTTTGCCGCCCATCCGGGCGAAGTGCTGACACGGGACGCGCTGCTAAACGCCGTGTGGGGTATCGATTATTTCGGCACAACGCGAACGCTGGATCAGCATGTCGCGCAGCTGCGAAAGAAGATCGAGGGCCCGTCCGGTACGCCCTCGGCCATCGCGACGGTGCACGGTATCGGTTATCGCTATGACGGATAGCCGCGAGATCTGACGGACGGCGCCCTTCGCCAACCTCAGACAGCGCAGAGTTTCACGGCCTCGCGGAGCGAAGTGAGCGCGTCGCGTTTGGGGAGAAATTCCTGACCGACAAAACCCTTGAAGCCCGCCGCCTTGATCGCGCGCATGATCGGGGGATAGTTCAGTTCCTGCTGATCCTGCGGCTCGAATTCGTTGCGGCCGGGGTTGCCGGCGGTGTGGTAGTGGCCGAGGTAGGCGGCGTTGTCGGTGATCGTGCGGATTACGTCACCTTCCATGATCTGCATGTGGTAGATGTCGTAGAGGAGCTTGAAGCGCTCGGAGCCGATCCGCTTCGCGAGTTCGACGCCCCACGGCGTCCGGTCGCACATGTAGTCCTTGTGGTTAACCTTGGAATTGAGGAGCTCCATCACGACCGTGACGCGGCGCTTCTCGGCAAACGCCATGAGGCGCTTGAGTCCGATGGCGCAATTCTCGAGGCCTTTCTCGTTGTCGAGCTTGTCGCGGTTGCCGGAAAAACAAATCACGTTTTCGAAGCCGGCGGCCGCGACCTCGCTGATGCGTTTTTCATAGAGTTCGACGAGGGTGTCGTGATGTTCGATCCGATTGAACGCCTTGGGAATTCCCCCCACCGTCACGCCCTGCGGCGTCTTGCCCACCGGGCTGCTGACCATCGCGCAGAAGAGACCGTGCTTTTTTAGCGTGGGAAAATCCTCGGGACTGAGGAGCTCCACCGATTCCAGTCCGATGTCTTTGGCGGCGGCGCAGAATTTGTCCAACGGGATGTCCTTGAAACACCATTTGCAGACTGACTGGCGGATGGCGCCAGAGGCGGGCTTGGTGGATTCCGACTTTGCGGCCGGAGCGGCGGCGTCCGAACGAGGGAGGCTGGCAATCGCGGCGGCGCCGGCGATCGAACGGAGAGCGGTGCGACGGGAAATGGGGGAGCGCATATGGAAATTTTGCTGGGCGCACGTTCGGACCGGGAGGAGATGTTGGCAAGCGTGCACGCGGACGTGAAGAAGGGCTTTCGCGGGAAATAGCAGCATTGCCTTCAGTGCCTGCCCCGATTGTTTCCGATCCCTGATTGTCTGATGCCGTGAAAAAGCACCTCTTGGTCACCCTTGCCGGACTCCTCGCGGCCGCGCTGGGCCTCACCGCTCTGCTGTATCTGTGCGGCTTCGCCTTCCGGCCCGATGTGACCACGCCCCCGGCTCCACCTCCGGCCGACGAACTGGCGGCCGTGGAAGAGGCCCGGGAAACAGCCCGCCGGCTCGATCTCGCCCATCCGCCGGTGGTTGCCCGGTCGGTCGATTACTCCGAGGCGCAACCGGTCTGGAGCCCCCGCGGCGAGGCGCCGGTGCTTGCGGAGTTGGTCCGGGAGGGACGTTTGCCGAGGGTGGCCAAGCGCACCGGATCCGAGCCGGCGGTGATGGAGGGCGTCGATGGGATCGGCCGCTACGGCGGCACGTGGCGGCGGCTCGCGAATTCCTACGACGACCTCAAGACGATCTACTGGCGCCTGTCCGGAGCGAACCTCGTGCGCTGGTCACCGCAGGGTTATCCGATCGTGCCCCATGTGGCCAAGGCTTGGGACGTTTCGCCCGACTACCGTGTTTACACCTTTGAATTGCGCCGCGGCATGCGCTGGTCCGACGGACACCCGCTTTCCGCAGACGACATCCTGTACTGGTACGAAAACGAGATTAAGTACTTCAATGTGCAGCCAAAGTTTCTGCGCGCCGGTTCGACCCAGGGGCGGGTGACAAAGGTCGACGAATGGCGCGTGCGTTTCGAGTTCGTGCAGCCCAATCCACTTTTCCTCGAACGGCTCGCGTCGACCGGGATGAATTTCGAGGATCATACGGAACACATCCTGCCGTCGCATTACCTCCGAAAGTATCATCCGGCGCTCGGTGATCCGGAACTGGTGCGGCGTACGATGGAGGCGTTCGAACTCTCGAGTGCCGTGGCGGTGTATAAGCGGATCAAGCACTACCTGAATCCCGAGCATCCCCGTCTCTGGCCGTGGGTGGTGCAGACCTACAGCGCCACGACGCCGCAGATTCTCGTGCGCAACCCTTATTACTGGGTGGTCGACACGCAGGGGAACCAGCTTCCTTACCTGGACCGGCTGGTGCTGGACGTGCGGACCAACAACCTGATCGCTGTGGCTGCCGCCAACGGTGAGGTCTCCATGCAGGATCGGCACATCCGCTACGACGATCACATCATGCTGCTGGGCGAGGCGTCGCGTCACGGCTACGAGGTGTACCATTGGAAGCCGAGCACGCAGTCGCTCTTCACGGTGTTTCCGAACCTCAACCGGCGCGTGGATCCGAAGCGCCCGGAAACCCGCTGGAAACATCAGATTCTGAACGAAACGCGTTTTCGGCAGGCCCTCTCGCTGGCGATCAACCGGCGGGACATCATCAGCGCCGAGTTCAATGGGCAGGTTGAACCGGCCCAGATCGCACCGCCGCCCGACTCGCCCTACCACAATGCCCGGCTGATGCATTCCTTTACGGATTTCGATCCCGAACGCGCGAATCGCCTGCTCGACGAGATTGGTCTGGCCCGACGGGACAACGATGGCTTTCGCACCTTTCCCGACGGTACCCGGATGACGTTTACGCTCAATCTCACCGACTACACGACGGACAGCCCGGCGCAATTCGTGATCGACGATTGGGCGCGGGTCGGCGTTCGGGTGCTGTTTCGCTCCCGGGCGCGCCGGCTGTTTGAGCAGGAGAAGCTCACGTACGAGCACGATTTCACAGTGTGGACGGGCGAGAGCGAATTCTACCCGTTGGTGGAACCTCGCAATTTCGTTCCGACGTATTTCGAGTCGTTTTATGCCCCGGGATTTGGCTGGTGGTATCAATATGGCGGGCTCCACGGCGACCCCGCGGCCCGACGACCCAATTCGATCGAGCCGCCCCGTGGGCACCCGCTGCGGCGCGCGATGGAAATTTTGGACGAGACCAGTGTGATGACCGACGAGTCCCGACGGATTGCGCGTTTCAACGAGGTGCAGGAGATCGCCGCCGACAATGTCTGGACGATCAGCATCGCGACGCCGCCGCCGCAACTCGTCATCGTGAAGAAAGGTTTCAAGAATGTTCCGCGCACCGCCTTGTTCGGGGCGAACTTCCAGTCTCCCGCCAACACGGGAATCGAGACCTATTTTTGGGAGACGTCGGTCACCGATCCTGCGGTTTTTGCGCAGACAAAGGAAGCGATTACGAACGTCACCCCGTGGCCGCGATCCGTTGCCGCGGCCGCGGTCGAGCGTGGCGAGCCGGGAACGCTGGCGATGCTGCTCCGCGTCCTGATCGGCACTGCGGTGCTCTTGGGGCTCGTGCTGGTGACGGTAGGCCATCCGCTGATTTTCCGGCGGCTGCTCCTGATGATTCCGACGCTGCTGATTGTTTCGATCATCGTGTTCACGATCGTGCAGCTGCCACCGGGGGACTTTGCGGAGATGCGCGTGGCGCGCCTGGAGATGGAGGGCACGTCGGCCACGGAAGAACTGGCCGCGGAGGTGCGGCGAAACTTCCGGCTCGATGAGCCGATGTGGCAGCGGTACGTGCGGTGGATGGGTTTTGTCTGGTTCGCCACGTTCCAACCGGCGGACACCGGCCTGCTGCAGGGCAACCTGGGACTTTCGATGGAACATGAGAAGCCGGCCAGCGAGGTGGTGGGTGATCGGATTGTGCTCACGGTGGTCGTGTCCCTGTCGTCCGTGCTGTTTGCGTGGGCGTTTGCGCTGCCGACGGGAATTTACTCGGCGGTGCGGCAGTACTCGCCCGGAGACTACGCCCTTACGCTCGTGGGCTTTTTCGGCGTTTCGGTGCCGTCCTTCCTGCTCGCGCTCGTCGTCATGTACCTCGCGAAACGTTGGTTTGGTATCAATGTTGCGGGTCTCTTTTCCCCGGAATATGCGACGATGCCCGGCTGGACGTGGGGAAAAGTTGCGGATCTGCTGAAGCACATCTGGCTTCCGGTAATGGTGCTCGGTTTCGGTTTGGCGGCCGGAATGATCCGCGTCATGCGGGCCAATCTTCTGGATGAATTGAAAAAACCGTATGTCACGACGGCCCGCGCCAAGGGGGTTCGTCCGCTGCGATTACTTCTGAAATATCCGGTGCGCCTCGCGCTTAATCCGTTTGTTTCGAGCATCGGTGGCTTTTTCCCCCACCTCGTTTCCGGTGGCGCCGTGGTCGCGATGGTTTTAAGTCTCCCCATGGTTGGTCCCACGCTGCTCGACGCGCTGATCGCGGAGGATGTCTATCTCGCGGCGTCGATGCTGATGGTCCTCAGCCTGCTTGGCGTGGTGGGCACGCTCGTCAGCGACTGTGTCCTGCTCTGGCTTGACCCCCGCATCCGGCTCGAAAGCGGCTCGGGCTGAGCGACCGCTTGCTTGCTGACGCGACGTTCACCAGGCTGCTTTCCATGAACGTTCCCGATTCCCTTTCCCGTCGAGATGTCCTGAAGTCCCTGGGTGCCGGGGCCGCAGTCCTGGGGCTTGGCGCCATTGCCGGTCAGGCGACGGCCGGGGAGCCGGTCAAGACCAGTGCGACGCCGCAGCCGTTTTCGCTGCCCAAACTCGGGTACGCTTATGGTGCGCTCGAACCGCACCTCGATGCGCGGACGATGGAAATTCACCATTCGAAGCACCACCAGGCGTACATTACCAACGCCAACAACGCCCTCGCTGGCCAACCCTCGCTGCAAAAATTGGCGGCGGAGGAAATTCTGCGGAGTCTCGGTAGCGTGCCGGATTCGGTCCGAACCGTGCTGCGCAACAATGTCGGCGGACATGTGAATCATTCCTTTTTCTGGCGCGTCATCGGGCCCAACGGTGGAGGCGCACCGCGGGGCGCAGTCGGTCAGGCGATCACCAAAACGTTTGGTTCATTCGACGGATTCAAGATCCAGTTTGGCGAGGCGGCGATGAAGCGTTTTGGGAGCGGGTGGGCGTGGCTGGCGTTAAAGTCCGACAAACTGGAGATCACTTCCACCGCCAATCAGGATTCGCCACTGAGCGAGGGATCCGTCCCCTTGCTCGGACTCGACGTATGGGAGCACGCCTATTATTTGAACTACCAAAACCGTCGGGCGGATTACATCGCCGCGTTTTGGAACGTCGTGAACTGGGAGCAGGTCGCCGGCAATTATGCCGCGGCGACGTAGGTCACGGGCGCGTTTGTTTGCGCAAATTACACCCGACCGCTACTCCGTCGCTGCCGCCTTTATCGTGAAGCAGTGGTCCCGATGACGGCACTGGCGGTGCGGGACGCCTGCGGGGCGACGCCGAAGAACTCAACGATGTGCCCGACTTCGCCAAACCCGCGCGCCTGGAGCTTTTCCTGCACGCGTTCAATGGCACGCCGGAGGTCCGCGGACGTCTCGTCGTCGAGTTCCTCGACCTGATTGGTGTTCTTGCAGACGACGTGGTAACGCGCCGGCCGGCCCAAATTCATCTCGTAAAGTGCGGTGCCGTTGTGAAAAAAGGCCCGACGGACCAAGGAGATATTCTCGAATGCCGCCATGCAGCGGTAGACTGTGACAAGATCGCAATTTTCAGCCCCGACGTCTTCGTGCAATTGCTCGATGCTGGTGGGCTGGGCCCGTTTACTAAGCGCGGCGAGAATCGCGAGCCGGGGTTGGGTGATGCGCAATCCGGCGGATTTCAGGCGTGTCGTTGCCAGTTCGACCGCGGAGGAGGGAGTCGTTCCGGCCTTGGCGTTACCAGAAAGAGGGGAGTTTGTCTGGGTTGAGGCAATCATTTGTAACCAACTTGTTACTTAGTGGGGTAGTTTTCCAGATAATACTAAGTAGGAATAACACCTATGGCCGATTGTCATGAGCGCAGGATTGCGCGCCGGCCCATCAGTCGCCAATCATGCGGCGTTTCCAATGCAAAACCCGGATTTCAGCGAAGTCGTATCCCTGATCTGCAAGGAAGATCCGCGATTTGATCGGAGGGCCTATGATTTTGTGCGCATGGGCCTGGATCACACCGTCAAGGAGCTTCGGAAGAAGGACACGGCTCGCGCTGAGCGCTCCCGGCATGTGAGCGGACCGGAATTGTTGGAGGGGTTGCGAGCGTACGCGCTGGACCAGTTTGGGCCGTTGGCGAAGACGGTGCTCAATACCTGGGGGATCAAGCGCTGCCGGGACTTCGGCGACATCGTCTTCAACTTGATTGAGTATAATGTCTTTTCGAAGACGGAAAACGACCGGCGTGAGGATTTTTCCGACATCTTCGACTTCGATGAAGCCTTCGTGAAGCCGTTCCAGCCGACCCGCCGGCCCAGGGGAACGTCAGCGGCGGAGGCGTTTGGTGCCGCCTAATCTGGTTTTGTCGGCCGGGCGCGGGCCCGGAAGCGACGTTTTGTGCTCCGGCGGTCCCCGGGCCCTGAGACAGTACCTCACTCTTCATGGTCAAAACAATTCCAGCCTCTTCTGATTTTCGCCTGCTCGACGCCTTCTGGTCCGAGCCGGTTGAACGCACGGTTCTTGCCAACGGCCTGACCGTGATCCTGAAGCGAGACACTTCCGCGGCGCTCGCCTCGGTGCAGGTGTGGGTCAAGACGGGGAGCGTGCACGAGGACGCCCACCTTGGCGCGGGATTGTCGCATTATCTCGAACACATGCTGTTCAAGGGCACCGGGCGGCGTGCAGGTCGTGAGATCAGTGCGGCGGTACAGGCCCATGGCGGTTACATCAATGCTTACACGACGTTCGACCGCACGGTCTATTACATCGATCTGCCCAGCGAACACACTGGGGTGGCGATCGATCTGCTGGCCGACGCGGTCCTTCATTCGACGTTGCCGGCGGACGAGGTGACGAAGGAAAAGGACGTCATTCTGCGCGAGATCGCGATGACGAAGGATGATCCCGACAACCGCCTTTGGGATGCACTGTTTTCCACCGCGTTTCGCGAGCATCCGTTTCGGCACCCGATCATCGGCCACCAGGACGTTTTTTCCGCGGTCAGCCGGGATGATTTGAACGGCTACTATCGCTCCCGCTACGTGCCCAACAACCTCGTGGTGGTCGTCGTGGGCGACATCGATCTGGCGGCGACGCGGACGGAAATTGAGACGCATTTTGGCGGCGCCCCCCGGGTCAGGTTGGCCCCTGTTTTGGTTCCGTCCGAACCGGCCCAACTCGCGCCACGGACCGAACATCGCTTTGAGGCGGTTGAACTCACCCGTGGAGTCCTGGCTTGGCCGATTCCGGGACTGACTGATGTGGATGCTCCGGTCCTCGATCTGCTCGCGATGGTGCTGGGCAACGGTGACAGTTCCGTACTATGGCGCGAGGTGCGCGAGAAGGCGGGACTCGTGCATTCGATCGACGCGTCGGCGTGGAATCCCGGAACGTCCGGTTTGTTTTGCATCTCGTACACGTGCGATGTGGCGAAACGGATCGCCGCGGAGGCGGCCATCCTCGGAGTGCTTCGTCGCTGCGCGAAACGCGGCTTCACGCCCGGAGAACTCAAGAAGGCGATTCGCCAGCTGGTGGTCGGTGAAATCAATTCGCGCAAGACGATGAGCGGGCAGGCCTCGCGCCTCGGAGTCGCGGAAGTCGTGGTCGGTGACCTCAATCACAGCCGGACCTTTTTCGCCCATCTCAGCGGGATCAAGCCGGCGGCGGTCAAACACTGCCTGCTCAGATACCTCGGCGAAGAGCGCTTGAATTCGGTTTCACTCAACCCGATCGCGGCCGCGCCGGTGGCGGCGAGCTCGGGTACGGTCGTCGGCGCCCGGGAGGATTTTTCGGAAATTAAGCTTCCCAACGGCGCCCGTCTCCTGCTGCAACCGGACCGGCAATTGCCCAACCTTCACCTGCGGCTTGTGATGCAGGGCGGCCCGTTGTTCGAGGATCCCGCGCGACGGGGCTCCACGTCCCTTTTGGCGACGATGCTCACGAAGGACACACGTAAAAAGTCGGCCGCCGCAGTTGCGCAATTCATCGAGGAAATCGGCGGTTCGTTTTATCCTTTTTCGGGCAATAACAGCCTGGGGCTCGCCGTCGAAGTCCTGCCGCCGGACGCGGACCGTGCGATGGCCGTCCTGTTTGACGCCGTACTTGCACCGGCGTTCAAGGCGCCCGTTGTTGCACTCGAACGCGACGCTCAGATCGCCGGGCTGCAGCAGGACGACGATGACGTCGTTACCCTCGCCCGGAAGCATCTGCGGGAAAAATTCTTCGGCGCCCATCCGCTCGCGCTCGATGCCCAGGGTGATCTCGCCGGCGTGAAGTCCATCGCCGCCAGCGATCTCGCTTCGCTCCACCGGCGACTTTGCGTGGGATCGAACGTGGTGCTGGCGGTCGCGGGTGACTTTGATCCGGGTAAACTTGGGCCGAAGCTCAAGGCGTTTCTCTCCCGGATTCCCCGGGGAACGGCCCCGGCTACGGTGATCAACGGCCGGACATTTTCCCTGCCGGCCGCGGCGGGCGACTTCGTCGAGCAGCAGCCGCGGGAGCAGGCGGTGGTGCTGCAGGCGTTTCCCGGCCCCTGGGTGAACGCGGATGATTTTTACGCGAGCGAGGTCGCGGACGAATTGTTCAGCGGGATGGCCTCACGCCTCTTTGAGCGCGTTCGAGAGGAAAAGGGGCTCGCGTATTTTGTGCGCTCGGGCCGCGTGTCGGGTCTTGAGACGGGCATGTTTTACTTTCTCGCCGGAACGCAGCCCGGAAAAGAGGCGGAAGTCCTGTCGGAGATCGATGGCGAGATCGCCCGGGTGCAGGCTGGGGCGGTTGAGCCGGCGGAACTCCTGCGCTGCCAGACGCGGCTCAAGGCGGCGCGACGCCAAGCGCTCCAAACCAACTCTTCCCGCGCGATGCAGGCGGGTCTGAACGCGCTGCAAGGCCAGCCGATCAACGACTGGAAGAACTATGACCGGCGAGTGGACGCGATCACGATTGCGGACCTGGCGGAGTTTGCCACCAGGCGTTTTTCGCGGGCGCAGCGGACGCAGCTGGTGGTCCGGCCGTGAACGACAGCCTCGTCGCATTGTTTCCCGACGGGGATTTTCGTTTTCACCTGACATTGCGGCGCGGGACGCCGTCGCAATTCTTCGGCCCGGTCGATCCGACCGGCCGGTTGCTGGCGGAGCGGGCTGACTGGCTGCGACGCAACCCAGCGCGTTATGCAGCCATGCTGCCAGATGGCGAATCGCTTCTGCGTGAATTTTTCGCGATGGCGGCGGATTGGGTGCCGAGCTTGATTTCGTACCCTGAAGAATGCGCGATCGAAAGAATCGGTCGCTCGATGGAGCCGGACATTCTTTTGCTTTCTCCGGACGACGAGGGGCGATTCCGTCTTCGTGGCGGCGCGCTTTGCTTTCCCACTGGATGGGCTCTGGAAGAAAAACTGGGTTCGACCCTCGACCTCATCCACGACGTCGTACCGGGCCTGAATCCCTCGCTCGGTCCGGCGATTCATCAATTTCTTGCGAAGTTAAAGCCAGGCATCGCGTTTCTCCGCGATAATTGGGGGCTCGCCGGCACGGATGAACTTAATTTGCATCCGGCGCGCGAAATCCCTCCGATTTCCTCCCCGGTAAACCTCGATCGCCTGTGGTTGCGGGTCGAACATCAGGCCCTGGTCGCCTTGCCCCGTACCGCGGGAGTGGCCTTTGGCATTCGTATCCGGCTCCATCGGTTGAGCGACTTGGTGGGGACGCCGGGCGCCGTCGGCTTGAGGCGGGCGTTGGCGACGATGCCGGCGGATCTGGCGGGTTACAAACGGCTCCTCGGAATCCGGGATGAGATCGTCGCGGCGCTGGGATGAAACGGCCGTCCGTCAGGCCTTTTCGACGAAGCCGCCGCTCCATTTCAGTTTCGTGCGGACGACGGAGAAGTGGGAGTAGTCAGCGCGCTGGGCGAGCGGCAGGCGCAGGCTCGACATCGAAATTTCCACCGGAGACTTGGCGCTCACCTTCAGGTTTCTCTGGCCGTCGAGCGCGACTAGCAGGCGCGAAGCATCGGTGCGGTTGTAAACCCGTAGTTTTACGCTCTCGCGAAAAATGATCGACCGGTTGCTCAGCGTGTGGGGACAGATCGGAGTCATTGCGATCACGCCGGCGTTGGGGTGAAGGATGGGGCCACCGGCAGAGAGATTGTAGGCGGTCGAACCGGTCGGAGTGGAGAAAATCAATCCGTCGCAGGTGTAGTCGGTGACGAGCTCGCCGTCCGCAAAAACCTCAAGGCGGACGAGGCGGGAGTTGATTTCGTCCTTCAGGAGAACGTCATTGAGCGCGAGGTCGTTGGGTCCGGTGCCGGTTGAACACTCCAGCATCGCCCGCAGATCAATTTGAAACTCGCCGCGAAGGAGCGAGGTGAACTGAGTGCGGGCCTCATCGGCGGAAAAGGTGGTGAGGAATCCCAGGCTTCCGCGATTGACGCCGATAATCGGAACCTGTTCGCGCGCCGACTCGCAGGCGGCGCCCAGCAGGGTGCCGTCGCCCCCGATCACGCAGCAGGCGTCGAATCCGTGAAGATAACCTTTTGGCAGCGGAAACCGGGTGGTTTGCTTGAAGGAAACGCCGCCGGCCCGGGCGAGCGCGGTCAACTCGCGGGCAAGGGCCGGAGCGCCGTCTTTTTTTTCGTTAACCACGAAGGCCAGCTTGCGGATCGGATTCATCGGAGAGCTTCAGGTTACAGGGGTTGCTTGCGCAGGCATAGCAAGAATTCGCGGTTGCCATCCGCGCCCGTGATGGGCGAGTCGATGCTACCCACGAGACGTGAGGCGGAAAGGTTTTCGAGGGCGAAATCACGTACCGCCGCGAGCGCGGCATCTTGCACAGCCTTGTCCCGGATGACACCGCGTCCCTTGTCGACCGCGGCTTTACCGGCCTCAAATTGAGGTTTGACCAGCGCGACCAGGACGCCGTCCGGATGGAGGAGCGGCCACACCGCCGGGAGCACCGACTTGAGCGAGATGAATGAGAGATCCATCACGATCGCATCGAAGTCCGACCGCGGGAGATCCCCGGCGTGAAGGAAACGGGCGTTGATTTTCTCGATGTTGGTCACCCGCGGATCCGTCAGCAGCTTCGAGTGGAGCTGGGCGCGGCCGACGTCGACGCACACCACATCCGCCGCGCCGGCCTGCAGCACGCAGTCGGTGAATCCGCCGGTCGACGCGCCGACGTCGAGGACGTGGGCGCCCTTCAGGTTCAACGCGAATTTTTCCAATGCCGCCGTGAGTTTCTCGCCGCCGCGGCTCACAAAACGCGGAGGCTGGTCGACGGTGAGAGCGGAGTCTTCCGGGAGGTCCTTGCCCGGCTTGTCGAGGCGTTCGGTCCCGCGCCGCACTCGTCCGCTCATGATGAGCGCCTTGGCCTGCGCCCGAGATGCGGCCAACCCCTGGATCACGAGCAATTCGTCGAGCCGGATCTTTTTCATTTCAGCTTCTGCCGTGCCGGCGACCAGCAGGTGGTACGACCGCCGATCGTCGCATGGGCCAGCGGGCGGCCGGATTTGGGGCATCGCCCGCCGCGGCGCCAGCGATGGTTGAAGAGCCACGTATCCGGAATTCCCACATTCAGATTCGCAGGAAGGGTGTCGCCGCGACCGGCGACGGCCGCGAACGCCTGTCGGCAGACGGTACGGCATTCCCGCCACAGCGTACGAATTTCCTCTGGCTGCAGCGTTCCCGCGCGGCGGGCCGGATGGATGCTTGAGCGCCAGAGAATTTCGTCGGCCATCCAATTGCCGACCCCGGGAAAACGTTCCTGCATCAACAGGACCGCCTTGATCGGGGCCCGACCTCGCCGTGTCAGAAATTGGGTTACCGCGGCAACGGTGAACGCCGGGGAGAGAATGGGCGGGGCGAGCCGCTTCCACCAGTGGGGCACGTCGCTTCCGACGTGAAATTCGATCCGGCCAAACATCCGCGGGTCCGTGAAGACGAGTGTGTGACCCTCGGTGACCAGAACGAGGTGGTCGTGCTTCCCGGGGGAATAACCGAGGGCCTCCACCTTGAGCTCTCCGCTCATGCCCAGATGAATTCCGAGCCAGACGTCTCCGGAGAAACGGAAGGCCATCTGCTTGGCCGCGGCGTGGGATGATTCCAGTTGCGCGCCGGTGAGCGCCCGGTGAAATTGAGGGAGATTCAGCCCGCGGAGCAGTCGCTTGCGATCGTGAGTCAGCACCGTGGCGACGCGCTCTCCCACCGCGGCCTGGTGCCAGCGTTTCCGGAAAAATTCCACCTCGGCGAGTTCGGGCATCGGCGGGTGGATTCAACCGCGGAACGCGATCGGAGTGAGAGAGTCGGCCGGTGGCGTGGTCATGGGTTCACGTCAGGGTCGCGACGAATTCCGCGAGCCCAGGGTAAACCGGAACCCCGGGCAGAGAGAGCGCGGCCCAGCCCGCGGCATCGAGTTTTCCCGTGCACACGGCCGCACTGCGGATGTGGGCGTTGCGCCCCGCCTCGATATCGCCGGCGCGGTCGCCAACCATCCAGCAATTCGCCGGGTCGAGTCCATGGCGTTCGATTGATTCGAGAATGAACCGCGGTGACGGCTTGCGGTAACCGGAGGGATCGTCGGGTCCTTCCGGCGCGATGCAGATGTCGTCGAAGATCGGTCGGGGGAGACCGAGGAGTTCGTCCATCCTCTCGTTGCAGCGATGGACATCGTCGATGGAGTACATGCCCTTGGCGATGCCGGACTGATTCGTGTGGATGAAGAGCCGGTAGCCCAGTTCCCGCGCCCGGCGCAAGGCGTCGGTGACACCGGGGATGAGCTCAACGCCGGCGGGGTCGGCCAGGTAGTGTTTGTCGTAGATCAACGTGCCGTCGCGATCGAGAAACAGCGCCTTGCTCATGATTCTTGCGCGACGTAGGCCCGGAGTTCGGCGGGAGTGACGGTGGCGGTGCCGAGCTTGCCCACGACGACACCGGCGGCGGCATTGGCGAAATGGGCTGCAACCTCGAGGCTGGCGCCGGCGGAAAGTGCCAGCACCAAACCGGCGAGTGCGGTGTCGCCGGCGCCCGACACATCGTAAACTTCGCGGGCGGCAGTTGGGATGGTCTTCAGGATTTTTCCGTGGGAACTGAGCAACATGCCCTCTTCGCCGAGCGTAATTACGAGATGCTTGGTGGCGAACAGAGCGTGCAATCGGGCGCAGACCTCGGCGGCGGGGTACGGTGTGTGCGGCGGCAGGTCGATGCCCGCCAGTTGCAGCGATTCGCGCTTGTTGGGGGTGATCAGATCGAGCCCGTGGAACGCGAGCTTGCGCTTCGGTTTCGGGTCGAGGGCGACAAATTTCCCGGCGTCGCGCGCAAGGGCGGATACTCGGTCGACAAGATCGTCCGCCAACAGCCCCTTTGCATAGTCTGAGAGCACGATGGCGTCACAGGCATCGATCTCTTTTCGGAGGAGTTTCTCCGCCTGCTTGGCGGTCATGCGATAGGCGTCCGGAGGCGACTCGCGGTCGAGACGGCAAAGTTGCTGATGTTGCACCATCACCCGAGTCTTCATGATCGTCTGGCTGGAACCCGGAGTCGGGATGGCCGTGATTCCCTTTTCTGCCAGTGCGGCGGAGAGTTTTCTTCCTGCTTCGTCGCGGCCGATGTAGCCGGCGACGGTGCACCGGGCACCGAGCGAGGCAACGTTGAGTGCGACGTTGCCGGCCCCGCCGGCCGTCCAGGTTTCACGTGCAATATCGATGACGGGCACGGGCGCCTCGGGAGAAATGCGTGTGGCATCGCCCCAGATGTAGCGATCGAGCATGAGGTCTCCCACGACGAGGACACGCAATCCGGCGATTTTTCGGAGCAGCGGCACGAGTTGACGGGACGGCAGTGACATGGCGGATGGAGTCTTGTTCGGGAGGGAGCGGCGTAATTCGGTGTCAGAGTTCCCACTCGTAGTGATAGTGAGACAGCATTCGCGGCTTCGACGCGGTAACTTGCACTACGTCCTCGATGCGGCATCCGCCCAAGCCGGGATAGTAGAGGCCCGGCTCGACGGTCACGACCGAGTCTTTCCTCAAGGTATAATCGACCGAGCCGCTCATCCGCGGCATTTCATGAACGGCGAGTCCCAAGCCATGTCCCGTGCCGTGAAAGAATCCCACCGAACCTTTGTCGGAGTGTTTGGTTTCAAATCCGCGCTTGCTGAATTCGGCGACGACTTCGGCGTGGACGGATCGGCCGTTGGCTCCAGCGCGAACTTTCCTGATCGCGGCGAGCTGGGCGGCCCGGACCGCGGCAACCAGTGCCCGTTGCCCGTCGCTCGCCCGGCCGCGGAGAAACGTGCGGGTCATGTCACCGTGAAATCCGGTCTTCGTGACCCGGGGAAAGATGTCGACGATGATGAGTTCACCGGGGCGAAGCGGACCGGAACCACGTTCATGGGGATCGCAGGCCTGGTCGCCGCCGGCGACGATGGTATTCGCCGAGACGGCGCCGGCCTCTAAGCAGGCTACTTCGATGGCGAACTTGAGTTTTTCGCTCGTGAGCACGGCGCCGCGGTGAAGGAGCTGGCGTCCCTTGATTTTGCTCGCGCGGAGGATTTTCTCGGCGACGGCAAACCCGAGCGCGCTGCAGTGGTTGCCTTCGCGGATCGCGGAAATTTCGGCCGGCGTCTTGATTTCCCGCGCCGGAAACAAGGGGCCATCCGCCACCTCGAGATCAAGACCGAGTTCGAACAGCTTCTCGTAGACGGACGAGGGAAAATCCTCGGGCACGGTAAAACGTGTCTGCCCGCGTTCCTTGGCCGCGAGAAAAATCACCTCGGCGGCGCCTGGCTTCCGCTGCGGCCAGAGTTCGCGGGCGTGCTTGAGGTACGGCTCGAGCGGCAGCACGACGTCAAAGCCTGAGGTTTTTCTTACGCGGCCGAATTCCAACGCGCTGACGATGGCGTATTTCTTGCCGCGCAAACCGAACGCGACGAACGCATCCGGCACATTAACCTGGCCGAAATACAGCGCGTCTGGACTGCGTTCGGTGTCGGCGTAGAGGAGGGGAGGAGGCGGATTTTTTCCAGGCACGGAAAGACGGAGGTTGAGTTGCGGCGAGGCGGCCATTAGCCACCGACGTAGTGAAAAATGCAAATCCGGTTTCGCGGATCCTCGCCCTGGCAGCCCTGACCTTCGTCCTGGCCTCCGGACTTGTCGCTTGCGCAAAGGAAAAAGCGGCGACGATGCTGGCCGCGGCCACCGCCGCCCCGAAGACTGTCGCCGATTTTTTCCCGATCCGCGTGGGCGACAAAACCGTCCGGATGCAGCTTGCGGTCCGCTCGGCAGAGATGCAGCGCGGACTGATGGGACGCCGCGATCTCGGACCAGATGAAGGGATGCTCTTCGTTTACGACAAGCCGCAGCAAATGACCTTCTGGATGCGCAATACGCCGACGCCGCTCGATATTGGATTTTTCGGAACCGGGGGAAAACTGGAGGAGATTTATCCGATGCATCCGTTCGATGAGACCACGGTCGGTTCGCAGGGGCGCGAATTGTCGTTTGCCCTCGAGACGAACCAGGGATGGTTCCGCTCGAATGCGGTGAAACCAGGTGCCCAGCTGGATTTGAAGGCGCTGGGCGAGGCGATGAAGGCCCGTGGATTTGACCCGATCAAGTACGGCATTCCTGCCGCGAAATAGTCGCCGCGGGCCTGAGCCAGGCGGCTACTCCTTCGGGATTTCGTTGTCGGTCTTGAGCACGAGCACAGGCGTCTTGGTTTTAACCCAGACGTCCGCTTCCTTGAAAAATTTGGCGGGCACGTTTTCGATCGCCTCTCCCAACGTCTTGACCGGCATGAGCTGCCCTTTTTTCGTCGTGTTGTAATCGTAGGAACTCCGGAAAAGCCGATCCTGCGTTGTGGCGACACTCTCGTTGTCGGGGATCTGCAAGACCCAGCCCACGAAGTCGTGCTTGGGCATCTTTCCTTCCGGGTCGCTCAGCAGGATGACGAATTGCTTTTTGATTGCTGGCGGCTTGTCGCCTTCCGGGCCGTCGGGTTGCACCGCGAGGTTCATCTCCTCGATGACCCGCCGGAGGATGGCGGGTGAGATTTCGTTCTTTTTCAGGATCTCGGCGACTTTGTTGACCTCGATTTTCGGCATGGTGTTTTTCGATTAAGGGAGCACGAATGGACACGAATGAGCACCAATGTAAAGGCCGGTGGCGGGGAGGAGTGGTTCGACGTGGTGAACGCGAAGGACGAGGTCGTCGGCCGGGCGACGCGGCGGGAGGTGCACGCCACGGGAAAGTGGCATCGTGCGGTCCACGTACTGGTGTACAATGCCGCCGGCGCGGTGTTTTTGCAGAAGCGTTCGATGCTCAAGGATCTTTCGCCGGGAATGTGGGACTCGTCCTGTTCCGGGCATCTTGACTCCGGCGAAGACTACGATTCCGCGGCAGTGCGCGAATTAGGGGAGGAGATTGGCGTCCGGATCTCTTCGGCGCCCGCGCGTTGGTTTCGACTCGAAGCGTGTGAGCAGACCGGATGGGAGTTTGTCTGGGTCTATCGGATGCAGTACGACGGTGCGATCGAGATCGACCCGCATGAGATTCAGTATGGCGAATGGGTGATGCCGCGGGAAATCTCCACCCGCATCCGCGCCCGGCCCGAGGATTTTTGCCCTTCGTTCAAGCTGCTCTGGCCCATGGCGGCCGAGCGGTTAGAGGTCCGGTGAGGTGCGGGCCCGCCGGCCGGAGTGACCGCCGGGACCCTCATTGGAGCTCACGCGTTTGATTTCATCAAATTGTTTTTGGGAGATTAGGCGCCGTGGTACGCGTTTCTCCGCCTCGTACACGAGGCGGGCGCGATCGTCTTCGCTGGGCACGTGCGGCTCCCACGAGGTATGGTGCCCCTGGTGGCGCGTCCACTCGATGTTTCCCCCGTGGACGGCGGCGTTGACCTGATAACGGCGGCCGTCTTCGTCCCGATTCCACCAACCGAACTCGATACTCATGCCCTCTGTCTCCGCGAAACATCACGGACGTGCGAGCGGAAACTCAGCGATTGCCTTGCCGGGGTGGAATTCCCCGCGCCGGAATTGCACCCGTCGTACCGTCAGCCGGTCGGCAAAAACATCGACCGCCGTGCCTCCGAGGGCGAGCGCGTAGGAGCCCGTGTTGATGACCGTCACGCCTCCCGCGGTCGGCCAGATCCCGGGGCGGTGGGTATGGCCGGTCACAATAAATTCTGCCCTCGGGCGATGCCTTTGGGCAAAGGAGGCTGCGAGGCGAGGGGTGTCCTGCCACGCGCTGACAATTCGCAATGCCCGTGTCGGGGGCCAGACGGTGTCGGCCAGGTACCGCAACGTGTACTTGAGACCGTGTTTCTCCGATTGGTGGCGCTGGGGAATGGCGGCCGCGACCCGGCGGAAGAGCGCCAGGCGGTGATCGAGGTCGTGGTGGAGTTCTACTGGCAGAGTCTGGAATTCCTCGGCCATCCGACGGCGGACGAACGGTGCATCGCCGCTCCACGGCACGATGTCGTCAAACAGGATGTCTCCGTGGATCACGAAGACCGTTCCGTTCGCGACGTCGAGATAGTGCTGGGGCGAGAAGTCTGCATCGTGATTGCCGGTCAGGTAGGTCACTGTGGGAATCTCGCGAAAAAAAAAGGCCCTCACTGTGGTGCTGCACTCTCGGGTGTGTTCCGGGTCGGGGCCGGGGCGGGTGTCGAGCGTATCGCCGTTGAGTACGAGGTGATCGACGCCGGCGAGCAACGGGCGGAGTTGCTCCAGTCGCTTCACGTTGCTCGCCCGATCACCAAAATGGATGTCCGAAAGGATGCGGGTGAAGGCGGCGGGCACGGGGTTGCGAGCGAATCGCTCCGCGGCGCCGTCGCAATGGTGAAAAAGCCGTGTCGACTAATGCCTTGTCACGGGCGCCTGGAGCGATGAATCCACAGGGGCGTGATTTTCACCAAGCGTGCCGGCTGATTCCCGTTTCCCATGACCCTTTCTCTATTCTTTCGTTCGTGCGCCGTGGGGTTGTTTCTGGCCTCCGCGGTCGGCGTGCGGGCCGACCGCATGGACGACCTGGCGAAAATCCATCTTGAGGCGATGGGGGGAAAGGAGCGGGTTGACGCCCTTGGGTCCTTGCGGGCCACGGGGCAGGTTTTCGCCGCGGGCAAGGTCGTCCGCTTCACGATGACGGCGGCCCGACCGGCCAAGCTGCGGCTCGAAACGGAGAGCAACGGTCGCATCTTGGTTCAAGCCACCGACGGTGCCGAGCCGGCGTGGGAAATGGACACCGCGACCACACCGGCGAAATCCCGGGCAATGGACGACAGCGTGGCGCGGAAATTTGTCGCCGACGCCGAGTTCGACGACCCTCTGGTTGGTGGCGCGGAACGGGGATATGCCTTCGATTTCGCCGGCGAGATGCTGATTGAGGGCCGGAAGTTTCTCCGGGTGCTGGTGACTCACCGGATGACCGACTCGTTTTCATTACTGATCGACGACGACACCTATTTTATTGCGATGCGGCTTGAGCAACGGATGACGGCAGGGGGGAGGAAGACGCAGGTGGTCACGCATTACGAAGACTTTCGGCCGGTCAACGGGGTGCTGACCCCCCACAAGATTACCGTCTCGGTGGACGGAAATGTCGCACAGCAGACGAAGGTACTCAGGATCGAGCCAAACCCGACTTTGTCTGACGGGAGCTTTCGTCGGCCGAGCGTCGAGGTGCCGGGGCTCACGAAGCCGTGAAATTGTGGTTGCACCGGGGGTGACGGCCCCTTTCCTCTGATCCTTCAATCCATTTACCACCATGCAAGAACAAGTCACCTTGGAGTGCACCGAAGCCAAAAAAGAGGGCAAGCCCGCCTCCCGCTACCTTACTTTCCGTAACAAGAAGACCGTAACCGAGCGCATCGAGAAGAAGAAATACAATCCCTTCCTCAAGCGCCACACGCTCCACAAAGAGATTAAGTAAGTAGCACGTCCAGAGGCCCATTAGGCCTCGGATTATAAATCACGCCGGGCATTCTTGCCCGGCTTTTCTTTTTATGCACCCCAGCGGTGGGCGTCAGCTGCCCTTCGCCGTGCCGCCCCGATATGAGCTGCCTGGAAACGGAGCATTGGAGTTTCCGGCCGTTTGTTGCTGCTGCTGATGCCGCCGGGCGGCTCGCCAGCTTTCCCGATGCTTGCGAATCCAGTCGAGCAACGCTCGCTCAAATCCGATGTCGTACCCCAGTCGCTCAGACTCGAGCCATTTGTGCTTCAGGATTTCCTCTCGTTCCGCGAGGAACTCCTGATACAGGCTGGACTGTTTGACGAACTCGCGGGACGTCGAGGGCTCTTGAGCAGGATGAGTCATGCAGCGCGAAACGAAATGAGAGCGAGCAGGCGTAGGCTGTCAATGCCTGCAATTTTCCCAAATTGTCACATTGGACGCGAAACCGGCGTTTTCAGTCGGTTGAGCAGCGTTTCGGCAATCTCCCTGAATATGTTCGCCGCGGCGCTTTGCGGGGCCTGCACGACGATCGGCATGCCCGTGTCGCCGCCGATGCGGATCTCGGGAATCAATGGAACCTGTCCCAAGAGGGTTGTGCCCAGTTTTTCCGCGGTGACGATTCCTCCGCCAGAGCCGAATAATTCGTGCTTTTGTCCGGTGGGATCGAGGAAGTAGCTCATGTTCTCCGCCACACCCAGGAGGGGGACGTTGACCTTTTGAAACATCAGGCCGCCCTTTCGGGCAACATTGGTCGCGGCTGGTTGTGGAGTCGTCACGATCACGGCCCCATCCAGCGGAATCGTCTGTACCAGTGATAGCTGCGCGTCTCCCGTTCCGGGCGGAAGGTCGATCAGAAGGACGTCGAGTTCGCCCCATTTTACGTTCTGCACGAATTGCTGGACAGTTTTCATGATCATCGGCCCGCGCCAAACGACCGGAGTGTTCTCATCGACGAGAAACCCCATGCTCATCACCTTGACCCCGTGGCGTTCCATCGGGATCAGCATGGCCTCGGTGCCTTCGCCCTCGACCTCGGGGCGCCCGCTCAGCCCCATCATGAGTGGCACGCTGGGCCCGTAGATGTCGCAGTCCATGAGGCCTACCCGGCCAGGGCGTCCCTGTAGCGAAAGCACCTGGGCGAGCCCGCAGGCGAGATTTACGGAAAACGTGCTTTTGCCCACACCGCCCTTGCCGGACGCGATGGCGATCGCGTGGCGGATTTTTTTCGGAGCACCGGCGTTACCGCCGAGATTGCCTCCCGCGGCGCCGGAAACCGCCGCGGCCGGAGCAGCCTTCGCGGGAGATACGGCGATTTCGACGATGATATCCTTGACGCTGGGTAGCCCGCGCAGCGCCTTTTCGATCTCACCCTTCAACTGCAGCGGTGTTTTGGGATCGTTGGTGCTCAGGGCGATCGAAACCTTGACGGTCCCGTCGTGGAAGCCCGCGCTGCGGACCAGGCCAAACGACACGATGTCGCGGCTGAAACCCGGATATTTCACTTGCTTGAGCTGTTCCTTAATTTCGTCGGACGTCATTCGAGGGTGTGCGATTGTGAGCAAATTAGAGTTGTTATGCCCCGCGTCGGAGCAAATAGAAATGCCTTGGCGGCGCCAAATGGACAGCCGCTCTGCCTTACATGCAAAAACTTTCCCACTTCATTCTCGCCGCCGCCTTGGTGGTGGCCTCCGCGTTTGCCCAGGGATCCCGCAAAATCGGCGACGTCACTGTTGTCGTCGACAACCAGACCATTCCGATTCGCGTCTCAGCGGGATCGACCGAACTGCAGACATTGGCGCTTACGGCGTTCAATTCTCACGGTCGCTATGATATCTCCGGCCGGCGTACGCCGGCGTACGACTTCAAGTTCACCGTGGTGTCGGCCAACCAGGTGCGGGTCGATATCACCAAGGGTTCCGCCGCCACGGTGGTGGCCTCGGAAACGGTCGCCGGAACGACGCCGCGCAACGCCCTCCTCAAGGCGGCCGACGTCGCGGTGGTCAAGACCAACGGCCTCGGACTGAGGGGCTTCTTCACCGGCCGGATCGCGTTTTTGTCGCAGCGCACGGGCAAGACCGACGTCTATGCCTCGGATCTGTACTTCCGCGACGCCCGGCAGTTGACGCACGACGGTGCCCTCGCTTTGTCCCCACGCTGGGCGCCGGACGGTTCACGCATTATCTACACGAGTTACTTCGGGTCTGGCTCTCCGGATATCTATCTGATCGATCCCAACACTGGTCGGAAGGAGACATTTGCGAGTTTTCGCGGGACGAACAGCGGGGCCCGCTTCAGTCCCAACGGCCAACAGGTGGCCATGATCTTGACCGGCGGTGACATCTCGCAGGTCTACGTCAGCAACGCCCAGGGACGGCAGATGGTCCAAAAGACTCGCTCTAACGACGTGAAATCCTCGCCGTGCTGGTCGCCGGACGGCAGTCAAATCATGTTCGCGATGGGCGAACCGACGCCGCAGCTGTACGTGATGTCGGCGGGGGGCGGTGCCCCGCGTCGCGCCGCCTCGGGATACACCTACATGGCGGAGCCGGATTGGAGCCGCACCGATCGCAATAAGGTCGCCTGCACCGTTCGCGTGCCGGGTGGCAAGTACCAGATCGCCGTCGTCGATCTCGCCAGTGGCCAGGTAAAGGTCGTTTCCAAGGCGGCCTACGACGCCGTGGAGCCGAGCTGGCTGGCGGACGGCCGCCATGTCGTCTGCACTGTGCGGGACAAGCGCACCAGTGTGATCAGTATTCTGGATACCGAGACCGGCAACAGTGCACAGGTGTCGCCGAACAACGAGACCACTTTTCAGGCGGGCGTGTGGACGCCCTGATTGGCCGGGGGGCGACCGGAATCAGCCGCGGTGGGCGGCCCAAAAACGACACTCGTCGGAGAATTCGCGCACGGCGTGATGCTCCCGCGCAACTTCGATCCGCATGGCGTCAAACGCATGCTGCCAGCCGGTCGCGGCGAGATCGTCGAGGATCTCCCGGCGGTCAGGCAGATGCATGAAGGTGCGTCCCGCCTCGTCTTGAAAATAGCGATCGCCGAACTCGACCAACCGCGGATCCTGCTCTCCCCTGGTCCAGCGGAGCGCCTCGAGCCGCCACATCGCGCGCTCCGTGGGCGTCGAATCGCGATCGTGGGTGGTGAAGAGCAGCGGGGCGCCGGGAGTGCAGGCGCGGTGCAATTCGCGCAGGGCGCCCCGCCGGCGTTCCCGGCCCGGAATTTGCATCAGGCCGTTGAACATGAACAGCGCGCCGCCGAATGACGATTCCTTCAATTCGTGACACGTTGTCAGGTCGGTGGCGTCCGCGTGCAAAAAAATGATTTTCGCCGCCCGGCGTTCAATGGCCAGGCTGCGCGCCTGATCGACGAGTTCCTCGGCGAAATCGAATGCGGTCAGGTTCCGATAACCGAGCTTCCAGAGGCCGAGGGTGACGCGGCCCGCGCCGCACCCTGCCTCCAACAGTGGCGTCCGGTGGTCGGGGAAAAAGCGGTCGATCAGGGCCTGTTCGGAAGCCCAGAGTCCCAGCTCGTGCGCCGCCCGCGTATAGTGCACGACCGCGAGCAGGTCGTTGAAGTCGGCGCGAACCGTCTCCGCGGTTATTTTTTTCGGATCCACGCCGCGATGAACATGCCGTTGGCGTTGATCTCCTGGGGCCATAGGACGACGCGCGGTCCGTCTCCGAAAAGAGGATGCGGATCCAATTCGGGATGCGCCGTGGTAAAGGCATCGGCGACCGCGGTCGTCTCGGAACGGGTCAGCGTGCAGACCGAATAGACCAGCCGTCCGCCGGGCTTCAGCGAGCCGCAGACGCGGTTCAGCAACGCCAGTTGTGTCGCCGCGAGCTCGCGCACATCGGTGGGCGTCGTGGTCCAGCGGGCATGGGGGTTGCGCTGCCAGGTGCCCACTCCGCTGCACGGGGCATCGACGAGGATGCCGTCGAATTTCGTCTTCGTCGGAAGTTTGTCGGAACCGTCCCACGGCGCGACGCGGTAATTGAAGATCTGCGCGCGGGCGGCGCGGCGTTTGAGCGTGTCGAGGCGGCGGAGATTTCGGTCGCTGGCCCAGACAACGCCCTTGTTGGCCATCAGGTCGGCAAGGTGCAGCGTCTTGCCGCCTTCGCCGGCGCAGGTGTCCCACCAGGTTTCTCCGGGGACGGGGGCGGCGGCGTGACCGACGAGTTGGGAGGCGAGGTCCTGGATTTCGAACTCACCGGTCTTGAACTGCTCGGTCTTGAAGAGATCCTGCGTGCCCGTGAACCGCAGTGCGTCGGGTGCGCGTTCCGTCCGTTCACAGGCGAAAAGCGATTTGGCCAGTGCGAAGCTCCGGTTGGGGCGGGCGCGCAGCCAGAGCGCGGGTTCGCGCTGGAGCTGCCGCAGATAGTCCGCGGGCAATTCCATCTCGGTGGCGAGCCAGGGCGGGACGGCGCGGGCGGCCAGAGCCTCTGGTTTCACGCTCTTTTCGTCGGCAACAAAGCGCTCCTGCAGGGTGCTGGCGTGTTCCACCCGCTTTTGCGGTGAGGCCTTGGGGTCGATCCAGGAGAGCCAGCGAAAATAGGCGAAAACCGCGCGGCTGATCCCGCGTTTGGCCGGTGGCTGCAGGTAGCGGTGGCGCTCGAAATAAAAACGGAGCGCGGTGTCGGCCCGCTGGTCGGCGGAAATCGTGGCAATCACCTGGGCGGCGTGGTTGAGCGTGGCTTGGTCGGGCATCGGAAAAGAGTTAACCACGGAATGGAAGGAAGACACGGAAGAAGTTTTCCAAGCACTCCGCCAAATAGCGTGCGGCGGGTCCGAACCCGCCGCACGCCGCACGCCGAA
>CANJIU010000044.1 GCA_947474365.1 Opitutia bacterium
CTTCGATGATCTGTTCACGTTCTTGTTGCAGAGCAGGGCGGGAGGTTTCCATGCATTAGTTATATCCTTACAGATATAACTTTCAACTCCAAAAGACACCTCCTCCTCTCGTTGCTCAAAAATCAGTTACTCTCCGGCCACACACCCGTGACGGCCGCGACATCGATGGTGCGGTTGCGAAACGCCCGCATCACGTCCATCGCACTGGGAAACGAAATCGGCTCCGCCTCTTCGTCCGTAAGATAACCCAGGCTACGGGCGAGATGGAGCGGCTCGTAACCCGGCCAGGTGTTCATCCCCACCCGCAACGGCGCCGCGCCGGGGGTGCAGCCACTGAACAGGAAGGCGACCAACAGCCCCGTCACGGCAAGGGAACAACCGGCTTGCCACAAAGCGAATTTGGACGGGGACATTTGTTTCAGCGGGGACATCCGTGCGGACAAACTGAATCCGGAAGATCGGCCATCATGACCGAATCCAAGCTTCAACCTTGGGTTTTGCACCCAGCGCTCAACTGAATTTTTGCGGGTTGATCGGGGCATGCGGGAGGCAGTCGTCACTTTTCCGGCATCCTTCCCTTCGGAAATTTTTCGGAAAAGTTTGGTGAAATTGCGCCGATGATTGCTGTCATTAGTATGTCCACGTCCCCTGCAACGCGTCGGCTGCTCGTCGTCGACGATCCAGTTGCGCTGATGATTTGCGAGACCTCCTTCAAGAAGGCGGGATACGAAGTCGTACGGGCCGGTTCGGCCGCCGCAGCGCGTCGACACTTGGAGGAATTCGGCGTGGAATCGTTTTCCGCAGTGATCAGCGATTTGCGGATGCCCGGCGAGGACGGCTTGTCGCTCATCCATCATCTGCACACGCTCGACGCCGCGATCTCGGCGGTGCTGATGACGGCCGAGGGCGACAAAGCGCTGGTGACCCGGGCGCTCCGGGAAGGAGCGCAGAACTTCGTCGACAAGCCGCTGACCCAAGCCGCGCTGGTCGCCGCCGCGGCCACCGCCGTTGCCGCGACCACCAAGAACCGCCGGCTGGCGAGCGAAGCGTCGTCGGCCCGGGCGATGGCGGAGACACAGCTCCTCCTGCTGGGCCGGCAGACCTCGAAACTCGCCGGCCGCCTGAAGCTGAGCTTCCATCCGCACGCGACTGCCGGCGGGGACTTCGCCGCCGTGTACGAACTCGACGAGCATCGCTTTGTCATTTTGGTGACGGACGTCTCGGGCCACGATCTCCGCGCAGCGTATCATTCCGCCTATCTGCAAGGCCTGGCCCGAGGCCTCCTGGTCAACGGTGAGGACCTTGCGGTCGTCTTTGCCCATCTCAACCGGCTGCTGCTGGAAGAGTGGAACGGCGACGGCCAGATCAACCTGTCCCTTGCCGCCTGCGCGGTGTGCGTCGATCTCTCCCGTCATCAGGTGCAGGTCCTCAACTGCGGCCTCCCGAGCCCATCGCTCGCCAGTCGGGAGGGCATGGCGGAGCACGCCGGCGCAACGGGGTCGAGCCCGCTCGGCTGGTTCGACGATCTGCCCCCGGTTGTCATCCGGGATTTCAACCAGGGGCTGCTCCAATTTTGGTCCGATGGCCTGAAAGACCTCGCCGAACGCCACGGCGTCTCCACCCTGGCGCTGGCCTACCGCCTGCACCAATCCTCCGGCCGGGACGAAGGAGTGCTGAAACTCTCGGCGGACGACGTCATCGCGACGCGCCTTGATCTTTCCGACCACCCCGGCCGAGGCACGCGATACCCCTTGATGACGGAATCCTATGCCGCCGGTTCGCTGGAGCGGATCGACACCCTGCAGGACTATTTTGAAAGGAGTCTGCGCATGGCGCTGCCGCAACTCGGAGAGGACACACTCGTCAACACGCTGCTCTGCCTCCGCGAGGGACTGCTCAATGCCCTCACCCATGGCTGCAAGCGGCCCGACATCGATCGCGCGACGCTGCAGGTCGCCTACGCACCCGAAACCGAAAGCCTGCACGTCTGCATCGCCGATTCCGGACCGGGACACAACTTCGACTACCTCCACCACGAGGAACGTGCCGCCCGCGAACTCGTCACCGAACACCGCGGACTGATCATGATGAAACATCTCAGCCGCAACCTGCAGGTCTCCACCGGAGGCAGCCGGGTCACCATGGAATTTCCCCTCACGACCACATGAACACCAGCGTTGCCTCGCAAATCAGCCGTTACGACACCGTCACCTGCGTGGCGCCGGGCGACATCACCACGACCACGGAAAAAGCCTTCGCCGCACTCGTCGAACGCGCCGTCGCAGCTGCGCCCCGCGGTTGGAAGCGGCTCGATCTCGACATCCGGGCCGCCCGCATGATCGATTCCAAGGGACTCAACCTGCTGGTCTCGCTCGTCAAGTCGTCCCGGGAAAATGAACGGACCGTCCGGCTGATGGCCCCCCAGCCGTCGGTGCGCCGCATCCTCGCCTTCACGCGCATCGATCAGCACGCGGAAGTCGTGACCGAAGACGGCAGTCCCGCCTGAACCTTCCGCCCTCATCATGACGTCACTGCGGAACATGTTCATCCTCGGTCTGCGGAAGTTCACCCACCGGGCCGACTGGCGAAAAGCCGCCGTCGCCGGACCCGATTGGGGGGAACTTTCGGCCCGGACGCGGCTGGAACTTGAACAAGAACTGCCCCGGCTCGAACAACATTTTCTGGCCATCAGCGACCGACTTGAGCCCGTCGCGATCCAGACTCAAAGCTTGGTGGGCAAATGCGAGGCGATGCTTCGGCTGGCGGCCGGCATCGACAGTGGAAACGACATTGTCCACCGGACGCTCGCCCTGCTCCAGGGGCCCCTCACCTACATTGACCGGTGCGTGCAACAGCGGGCCAACCTGCTGAAGCTCCTCGCCGAATGCGAGGCGCAGACCTTGAGGATGATCGCCGCCCGCGCGCAGATGCAGCACACGTTGGAGCCGCTCACCTACATCGCGGTGCTCTTCAAAATCGAGTCGGCCCGCCTGCCGGCCGATCTGCGCGAGGCGTTCGTCACGGTCACAGGGGAAATCGAGCGCATGCGCACGCTGGTGGACGAGTCCGTGGCGCACAACACCGGCTTGCTGCAATCGGCGCAGGCCACGCTGCACCGCATCCGGGTGAGTCTTGAGCGTGAGTTCACGCGAGTGGCGGAGGATGTCACCGTCCGGCGCCAGAGGATTGAGGACGCGATGAAGCTGCTCGACACCCAGATGGCGCACAACGCGGCGAGGGATCTCCGGTTGCACAAGCACAGCCAGGAAGTCAGCGCGGAGGTGAGCCGGATTGTCGAGAAACTCCAGTTCCAGGACATCGTTCACCAAAAGTGCATGCACGTCGTGGAAGCGCTCTCCGACGCCAGCGACTCGCGGGGCGTGAACGCCGCCCTTCAGGCCGGCCAGCTCGAAGCGGTCGCCGCCGATCTTTCCGCCGGCCAGGAGCGGATTGCCGACGGGCTGCACACGCTCAGCCGAAAAACCCAGGAGTTGGAGGACGCTTCGAGCCGGCTGGACGATCTGCAGGGCATGACCGCGGCGTCGGATGGCATCGTGCAATTGCTCCTCGAGACGGTGGGCAATGTGCGCGAAATCACGCAGGTGGTCGCCGACCTGACCGGCCATACCTATGAGGCGATGGGTCCGCTCGAAGGGCTGGAGAAGAACCTCACCTTCACGCTTTCTGAAGTCGCGGTGAACATGAACATCATCGCGCTGAACTCGCAAATCCGGTCCGTCGCGATCAAGTCCGGCACCGGCCTCGAGCAATTGTCGGCTCGCACCGCGCAGATTTCCGCCGAGGTAAACGCCCTAAGCGACGCCAACACCGAGAATCTCGAACGGTTGGGGGCGGTGATTGCGGAGATGCTGGCGACCTTCAAGGAATTCCGAGAGAGCGGCACTTCCGAGCTGGCCCGGTTCGACCAGGCCCGGAGTCCCGCCGAGAATGACCTGCACGAAATCCGCGACGCCACTCTCGCCGCATTCCAGACCATCGGCGCCACCATCGTGAATCTACGCCGGGAAATCGATTCCGCGACTGCGGCTGTCGTTGAACTGGAATCACCCCGCGCCGCCATCGCGGCGGTTGCGGCCGAGTTGGGCGAATTCCGGTTGGGGCAACCGATGACCCCGGAGGAGATTCGCCAGCTCACGGCGCAGGGCGCGAAGTACACCATGGACTCGGAACGCGTCGTGCTCGCCCGGATACTCGGTTCATCCTTCGAGGGCGGCCACCAGGACACCGAACTTTTTGGCGGGGAGGCGGCCGCCGCAGTGCCCTCGGCGCCCAACCCCGCGCCCACCCCTGCGCCCGCCACGAGCGCGCCGGACCTTTTCGAACCGGTCGGCTCCTCGTCGGCGGAGCGCCCGGCGTCCGTCAACGCGAGCGTTGCGTCGCCGCCCCCCAAGGCCGCACCGAGCCTGCCGCAGGCCGCTGCCGCCATGGGCGGGAATATCGAACTTTTCTGAGCATTCTCCCCTCAGGTTGGAAACAATTGAACCGATAACACCACCACCCTCGCGATGAAACTTACGATCCTCGCTGTCGATGATGCATTGACCATGCGGAAGCTGGTCTCCTTCACCCTCCGCACCGCCGGCTTTGATGTCCTGGAAGCCGCCGACGGCGTCGAAGGCCTTGCGATCGTCCGCTCCCGGCCGGTCGATCTCATCATCTCGGATGTGAACATGCCGCGGATGGACGGACTGGAGTTCACCCGGCAGGCCCGGGTCGCTCTCGCCGGCAAGCCCGTCCCCATTTTGATCCTCACCACCGAGTCCGACGTGCAAAAGAAAACCATCGCGCGCGCCGCGGGCGCGACCGGATGGATCGTGAAGCCCTTTCAACAAGAACAACTGCTGGCAGTCGTGGGGCGCGTTTTACCCGGTTCCGTCAACGTCCCCTCCGCCGCATGAGCAACGATCTCCAGCAACAATTCGTCCAGGACATGCTGACGGAGAGCCACGAGGGGCTCGACCGCTACGACGCCGCCATCCTGCTGCTTGAGAAGGGCAACGCAGGAACCGAACTCATGAACGACGTGTTCCGCGTCGTGCACACGCTGAAGGGCACGGCGGGCTGCCTCGGTTTCCATCAGGTGGAAAAAATTTCCCACGCTGGCGAGAACCTGCTCGATGCGCTGCGCAACAACCAACTCAGCGTCACGCCCGGAATCACCGCGGGCCTGCTCAAGCTTTCCGATGCCCTCCGTCGGCTCTTGCAGACGATTCAGGCCACCGGCGGGGACAAGTCAGACTTCGACCTCACCCCCTTGGCGACGGAATTGCACGACTTGCGGGAGAACCCCAACGCCACGGCCGGCGCGGCCCTTGCCCCGGCGGTCGCCGTCTCGCCCTCCACCGGTTCGGTTCCTGCACCCGGCCCGACCGCGGAGCCCACCGCGACCGCCCCGGCCGAAGTCGCTCCTTCAACCGCGTGGGGACTTTTCGACGACACTCCCGCAACTCCCACCACTCCACCCAACGTGTCCATTCCCACTCCGTCCGTAATCGCAGCTCCCTCACCTGCGGTTGCCGCCTCCGCCGAAGCCACCCAGCAACCGGCGGCGACCGCCAATGGTTCTCCCGGAACCGCGAACGCCACCGTCCGGGTCGACATCGGCCTGCTCGACAAATTGATGAACCTCGTCGGCGAACTGGTGCTTTCCCGCAACCAGCTCATGCAAATCGCCCAGAGCAAGCACCTGACCCGCGAGGCGGTGAACGAGGTTTCGCAGTGTCTGAATCTCGTCACGACCGAGCTGCAGGAAGGCGTCATGAAGACCCGGATGCAGCCGATCGGCAACGTCTGGGGCAAGTTCCCCCGGATCGTACGTGACATCGCCCATGAACTCGGCAAGAGCGTGCGGCTGGAAACAATCGGCGCCGAGACGGAGCTCGACCGCACCATCATCGAATCGATCCGCGACCCGCTGACCCATATCATCCGCAACTCGATCGACCACGGCATCGAATCGCCGGAGCGCCGTCTCGCCGCGGGTAAACCGGCGGAGGGCCACATCCTGATGCGCGCCTATCACGAAGGCGGCCAGGTCAACATCGAGATCATCGACGACGGAGCCGGCATCAACCTCGCCCGCGTCCGCCAGAAGGCCGGGGAAAAAGGACTGCTCTCCGCCGAGGACGCCTCGCGGCTTTCCGAGCGCGAGATCCTCAACCTCATTTTTCTGCCCGGATTTTCAACCGCGGAAAAAATCACCAACGTCTCCGGCCGCGGCGTCGGGATGGATGTGGTCAAGACCAACATCGAAAAAATCGGCGGATCGGTCGACCTGCACAGCACGGCCGGCCAGGGCACCACGCTCAAAATCAAAATCCCCCTCACCCTGGCGATCGTGCCCGCGCTGATCATCCGCGCCGGCGGGGAGCGCTTCGCGATTCCGCAGGTCAGCCTCCTCGAACTCGTGCGCATCGAGGGCAAGGCGGCGATCTCCGCGATTGAAAACGTTTATGGCGCCCCAGTGTTCCGACTGCGCGGCCATCTCCTCCCGCTGGTCTTTCTCCATCGGGAACTGCAGCTCCCGGCTCCACCGGAAACCGCCGAGCCGGTCTACAACATCGTCGTCCTTCAGGCCGACCAGCGCCAGTTCGGACTCGTCGTCGATCAGGTCTGCGACTCCGAGGAAATCGTCGTCAAGCCGCTGGGCAAGCACCTCAAGGGCCTGCCGATGTTTGCCGGCGCCACGATCATGGGCGACGGCCGCGTGGCCCTGATCCTCGACGCCCTGGGCCTGGCGCAGAGGGCCCGCATTGTCAGCGAGGGCCAGGAACGGAAGGGAATCGTCAACCACAATTCCGCCGCCGCCAATGAAGTGGGCGAACGCACGCAACTGCTGCTATTCTCCATCAAGGGCCGGGAGCACCTGGCTTTGCCGCTCGACCAGGCCGCCCGACTGGAGGAATTTTCCGTCAACAAGATCGAGCTCTCGGGTGCCCGGGAAGCCGTCCAATACCGCGGTCGTATCATGCCGCTGGTTCGGCTGTCCCGCCACCTTCCCGGCGCGGCCCAAGGCGGCTCCGGCGAGAACGCCCAGCTCCAGGTGATTGTGTATCAGCGCGCCGGACACGCCGTCGGCATCGTGGTCGACCAGATTCGCGACATCATCGACGATCGCCTCGAAATCCAGCCCGGCTCCGCCTCCCCCGGCATCCTCGGCTCCGCCGTCGTGCAGGGCCGCATCACCGACCTCGTCGACGTGTCGGGCGTGCTGCGCTCGGCCGGCATCCCGCTCGCCGCCTGATCCCTGTGAATACTCCCACCCAATATTGCACCTTTCACGTCGCCGGGCTCTTCCTCGGCATCGACGTGCTCTCCGTTCAGGAGGTTTTGCGGGCCAGCCCCCTCTCCCGTGTCCCGCTCGCCCCGCCCACCGTCGAGGGCCTGCTCAATCTCCGCGGCCAGATTGTCACCACGATCGACCTCCGTCGCCGTCTCGGATTTGCCCCCCGCGCCGCCGACGCCGAACCGATGTTCATGATCGTCCGGACCGCCGACGGCCATGTGTCCCTCCTCGTCGATTCCGTCGGCGACGTCCTCGAACTGACCGATGAAACGTTGGAGCACCCACCCGAGACCCTGCCACCCGCGACCCGCTCGCTGATTCGCGGTGTGCACAAACTGCCCAAACAGCTCCTCCACCTCCTTGACCCCGAGCAGGCCACCGCGTTGGCGGCCCACGCCGCCTAGCCCCGCAACGTCCCACAACCTCACCCACCATGATTGGTCCCGCTATGAATTCACCCGCCGGCATTTCAATTTTCGAGCAAATCGGCGGAGCGCCCGCCGTCGAAGCGACTGTCGCGGAGTTCTACCGCCGCGTCCTCGTCGACCCCGAGTTGAAGCCGTTTTTCGCCAAGACCAAGCTGAACTGGCTGGTGAAGAGCCAGGTGCGCTTTTTCACCCAGGCGCTCGGCGGCCCCGCGATCTACAAGGGCAAGGACATGAAGTCCGCGCACGCGCAATTGCCGATCGAACGCAAACATTTTGGCCAGGTCGCCCAACACCTGTCCGACACACTCGAGTCCCTCGGTGTGCCTCCCCCGCTGGTCGGCCAGATCATGAAGACCGTCGGTTCCCTCGCTCCCCAAATTGTCAACACGCCCGATTCCCCGTCCTCCTCCCAAATGAACACGCTTACCTCCCGTCTGCCCGTCGCTCGCAATGGTTCGGGCCGTTCCCCCAAGTCC
This sequence comes from Opitutia bacterium, assembly GCA_947474365.1. Lineage (GTDB taxonomy): Bacteria > Verrucomicrobiota > Verrucomicrobiia > Opitutales > Opitutaceae > ER46. The sequence continues at coordinate 8,211 of CANJIU010000044.1, forward strand.
GCCGCCAGCGCGCCCGTCGTCTCCCACGAGGAGCTCGCCGACCTCCGCGGCCAAATCGCCGCGATCTCTAAGGCCCAGGCCGTGATCGAGTTCAACCTCGACGGCACCGTCATCACCGCCAACGAAAACTTCCTCAAGACCCTCGGGTACACCCTTGACGAAATCAAGGGCCAGCACCACTCGATGTTCGTCGAGCCCGCCTACCGCGAGTCGGCGGAATACAAGCAGTTCTGGCGTGACCTGGGGGCCGGCAAGTACCAGGCCGCCGAATACAAACGGATCGGCAAGGGCGGCCGCGAGGTCTGGATCCAGGCCTCCTACAATCCCATCTTCGATCTCAACGGCCGTCCGTTCAAGGTGGTCAAGTTCGCCACCGACGTCACCGCGGCGGTGAACCAGCGGATCATCAATGTCCGCTACGCCTCGATGATGGAACAGGCACCGATCAACGTGATGTTCGCCGATCGCGAACTTAACATCATCTACATGAATCCGGCGTCGCTGAAGACGTTGAAGACCTTCGAGCAGCATCTCTCGATCCGGGCCGACCAGGTGCTCGGCAAGAATGTCGACCTGTTCCACAAGAACCCCGCCCACCAGCGCCGCCTGCTCGGCGACCCGCGGAATTTGCCGCACCGCGCCAACATTGCGGTTGGGCCCGAGACGCTCGACCTCCTCGCCAGTGCGATTTACGACAACGACAAGAACTACCTCGGCACGATGGTGACCTGGGAAAAAATCACCGAACGTCTGGCCACCGAGAAACGCGAACGCGAGATGACCACCAGCCTCAAGGGCACGCTCGAGGCCGTGAGCAACAACGCCATCACGCTCGCCTCCTCCTCCGAGGAACTGTCCGCGACCGCACAGACGATGAGTTCGAACTCCGAGGAGACTTCGGCCCAGTCCAACGTCGCCGCCGCCGCCGCCGAACAGGTGAGTAAAAACGTCACCACGGTTGCCACCAGCGCCGAGGAGATGAGCGCCTCCGTCAAAGAGATCGCCAAGAACGCCGCCGAAGCCGCCCGCGTCGGCACCGCCGCCGTCAAGGTTGCCAATGACACCAACGCCACCGTCGCCAAGCTCGGCGAAAGCAGCACGGAAATTGGCAAGGTCATCAAGGTCATCACCTCGATCGCCCAGCAGACCAACCTGCTCGCCCTCAACGCCACCATCGAGGCGGCGCGGGCCGGTGAAGCCGGCAAGGGCTTCGCGGTCGTCGCCAACGAGGTCAAGGAGCTGGCCAAGCAGACCGCCGCCGCCACCGAGGATATCTCGGGCAAGATCGAGGCCATCCAGGGCGACACCAAGGGCGCCGTCACCGCGATTGCCGAAATCTCGAAGATCATCACGCGCATCAACGACATTCAAAACACGATCGCCAGCGCGGTGGAGGAACAGTCCGCCACGACCAACGAGATCGCCCGCAACGCCTCCGAGGCGGCAAAGGGCGCCAACGAAATCACCAAGAACATCACGAATGTCTCGCAGGCCGCCCGCAGCACGTCGCAGGGCGCGTCCGCAACGCTCACCGCCTCGGCCGAACTTGCCAAACTGTCGGCCGAACTGAAGAAGATCGTCGACTCGGCGAAGCTGAAGTAATCACTCGAATGGCGGGCGCGACCCATTGCGGTCGCGCCCGCGTCCCTCCTCTCAATCCCACCCACTCCCCCATGGTCACCCCCGCTTCCCTCGTCCTCGACCAACTGAACTCTTCGCGCTCCAGCCTGGATCTCGACGAGCAGTCCATCAACCCGCGGGAGCTCTCGCTCTCCACCTTGATGAGGGAGCTCAACCTGCAGAACCGGCCCTCCTGGCTGCTCTGCCGGCTCATGAACATCCTTGAGCAAAAGCGGCAGGCTCAGGGCCTCGGCTGGTCCCGGCCCTGGAACAAGACCGGCCTGACGGTTTTCCGCACCCATACGCAAAAGGTGGCGGACGATGTGGATTACTTCGCCCCGGTGTTTGCCGTGCTCGCCCGGCTGCTGCCCCACGCGCCCATCGCCTACCAGGCGTTCGCCGCCGAACTGCTCGCCGATCCCACGCTCATGGCGTTCACCTTCTATCACAATCGCCAGACCGAGGGAGCCCAGTACGAGGGCCTCACGCTCTCGCTCGGCCGCAAGGTCACGGGGGACACGTCCAAACGGGATCGCCTCGATCTCATTCTCGAGGACCAGCGCGACGGCGGCCGGGTCGACGGCACTGTTGACCTGCTCCGACTCTACGTCTGCCCCTGGTCGGAATACCAGGACGGTCGCCGCCATCATCTGCTTGAAGCGCGCGAGTTCTCCGCCGAGGATCGAGCCGATGTTCAGGCTCTCTACGAAAATTGCGTCGCGGCGTACCACATTTGGAAGAACGACGACCGCCGCCAATGGAGTCATTGGTCAGCCAACTACATCGACTACTTCGGTTCGCGGTCCTTCATCCCCATCGGCACTGCGTTCCACTGAGGCGTCCTCCGCACCGTGAGTGCGACCGCCCTCTGCATTCAGGTGACCGAACGCGGAGAGAACCGCGTTCGAATCACCTTCGACGCCGCCGCCACGGACAACCTGCCGGATCTGATCCCGCCTGACGTCCTGCCCAAGCTGGCCGCCCGCAACATCGACGCCGCGCGGATCGCGGTGGAAGCACGGGAGCGAAACTACGCACCCGCCGAACTTTTTGTCCTCCAGGAAGGCGAACGCACGCTCCGCGTCTGGCTCGAGTGAACGACGCCACCATGCCCGCCCCGTCGTCCCAAAATTCGGCGCCGACGAGTCGGCGTTCGTCGCTCCTCCGTCCCTTCCAGCTCGCCCGACTCGCCACCGTCTCGCTCGGTGCCCGGCTCTCCACGCACCCGGCCCGCCGCGAGCGCGCCCTGCAACGGGTGGTCGCCCAGATGGCCAGGATGCATGGTCTGCCGCAGAAGATCGGCCAGATCCTCGCCTCGGCGGAGCTCGACGGCGACGCGACCCACTTTGCCTCGCTCACCGCCCACCGCGCGTCGGCCCTGCCCGCCGCCGAGGCCCGGCGAATCGTGGCCGCTCACCTCGGTCGCCCCCTCGAAGAGGTTTTCTCCGAATTCAATCCGATCGGAATTGCCGCCTCGATCGGTCAGGTCCACCGCGCGCGCCTGCGTGACGGGCGCGAGGTGGCGGTCAAATTTCAGCATCCCGGCATCGCTGCAACGCTCGGAGCCGACCTCCGCGCCTTGGGATGGCTTGTGACACCGCTCGGGAATCTGCGCCGTGATTTTGATCTGGCCGGCTATCGCGCCGAACTCGGCGAGCGCCTCGCGGCCGAACTCGATTATGAACGGGAGTCCGCTGCAATCCGGGAGTTTGCCGCCCAGCGCGGGGGCGCCCCGGACGTGCTCTTGCCCGAGTGTTGCGAGGAACTCCGCCGGCCCGGGCTCCTGGTGATGACCTGGGTCGACGGGGCAGACATCGAGACAGCACGCCGCTGGAGCACGGACGTTCGCCAACCGCTGGCCCGCTGCCTGGTCCGACTCTTCCTCGAGGGCGCGCTGCGCGACCGCCTGCTGCACGCCGACCCGCATCCCGGCAATTATCGCTTTCTCGCGCAAGGTCCGGCTGGAGCTCCGGCGGTCGGCTTACTCGACTTCGGCTCGATGCATTCGCTCCGGCCGGAGGAATCCACCGCCATCGCGGCGGTGATCACCGCCGCGCGTACCGGAGCAATCGACGAGGCGTTCGCGTGGCAGTTTCACCTCGCGTTTGGCTACGACCCGACGGCGCTGGCGCCGCTGCGCACGCTGTTGCCAGCAGTGCTGCGGGAATTGCTCCGGCCCGTCGCGGATCCGGGTGACTTTTCCGTGTCGGACTGGGCACCAGGCGAGTCGCTGGCGGCCCTGCTCGGGCCGCACCGGATCGCCTATCGGGTGGCGGCACCGCCCTCGTTCCTCTTCCTCATTCGCGCCTGGCACGGCCTGGTGCACTACCTGCGCGCGTTGGCCTGTCCAGTGGACTGGTCCGGCCTGGCGGCACCGCTCCTGCCCGCCTCCGCCCCCATCGCCCCAGTGGAGGCACCCCGCCCCACTCCGGGCACCGTGCTTCACATCGACGTGCGGCAGGACGACCGGGAGCTGGTCCGCCTGCAATTGCCGGGCCGTTCCGCCGCGTCGCTCGCCTCGTTGATCCCACTCGAACACCGGGCGCGCCTCGACGCGCGGGGCTTCGATCCCGCCCGCCTTTCCGCCCGCGCACGGGAAACTGGATACGCCCCGCAGGAGTTGTTCCGCCTCAGCGAAGCGGGGCGGACGGTGCGAATCTGGATCGAATAGCAAGATTCTCCACAAGCCGGGGCGGGTTTGTGCCGTAGAGGATGCCGTCACCTCTTTGTTTTCACCATGCGCCTTCTCATCGTTGACGACTCCAAGACCATGCGGTCGATCCTTTCGGCCTACGCCCGGCAACTCGCCTGCGAGACCGTCGAAGCCGAGGACGGCCGCCTCGCCCTGGATCGCCTGGAACACGATTCCGATTTCGACGCCGTTCTCATCGACTGGGACATGCCGAACATGAACGGCCTTGAGTTGCTGAAGGAGATCCGTGGCAATCCCCAGTTTGACGGGATCAAGGCGATGATGGTCACATCGCAAAGCTCGTTCGACCGGGTTTCCCAGGCCCTGACGATCGGGGCCGACGACTACCTGATGAAACCGCTCGATGAGGCGATGCTGGCCGACAAGCTCCGCCTCCTCGGACTGCTCAATTGACCGCCATGCCCCGAATCCGCGCCCTGGTGGTGGACGATGCCACGTTCATGCGGCGCCTGCTCACGGAAGTGTTGCAGACCGACGCCGTCATCGAGGTCGTGGGATCGGCCCACGACGGGGAGGCGGCGCTGCACGCAATTCGGACCCTGCGTCCCGACGTCGTCACGTTCGACCTCGAGATGCCGGGACTGGACGGACTCGCCGCGCTCGCACGGATCAGCACCCAGTGGCCGCGTTTGCCCGTGATCGTCGTATCCGGAGCAGACCTTCACGGGAGTCGCATCGCCCAACTGGCCGTCGCCGCCGGCGCGGCCGATTATGTGACCAAGCCGTCCGGCCAAACCGGCATCGGGGAAGCCTTTGCCTACTTCCGCACGACGCTGGTGCCCCGTATCCACCAACTCACCGCCGCCGTCCAGCACCGCCATGTCCTCGTCGCCGACGACGGGTCAGTCAACCGGGCCATTCTCCGCCGGATGCTACAATCGCTCCATTGCACCGTGGTCGAGGCGAGCGATGGCGAAGAAGCGGTGGCGAGAGCGAGGGCCACCTCCCCCGAGCTGATCTTCATGGACTCTGAAATGCCCCGGGTCCCGGGATGCGAAGCGACCCGGCAAATCCGCCGGCGGGAATCCGAAACGCAGAGTCGCAGCTTCATCGTCGGAATTTCCGCGGCCGACAGCGCGGAGGTCCGGACCGCCTGCCTTTCTTCCGGCATGGACGATTTCATGTTCAAGCCATTCCAGTTGAATTTTGTCCGCCTGATGGTGAACCGGTGTTCAACCCACCCCATGTCCGCTGTCGCCTGACCACCATGCCAAAACTTCGTGCCCTGGTCGTTGATGATGCCGTGGTGATGCGGCGGCTGCTCACCGAAGTCCTGCAACGCGATCCCCAGATCGAGGTGGTCGGCACCGCGCCGAATGGTCGCATCGCGCTGCAGAAGATCCCGCAGATCAATCCCGACTTTCTCACCCTCGACGTGGAGATGCCGGAGCTCGATGGCCTGCAAACGCTGCGGGAACTCCGCCTCACCTACCCGAAGCTCCCGGTGATCATGCTTTCGCTGCTCACCAAACGGGGCGCCGCCTCGACGCTCGACGCCCTCGCGGCCGGGGCCAACGACTACGTCACCAAGCCGGCCGACTCGTCGAATCTCGCCGAGAGCATCGCCCGGCTCGAGGCCGAGTTGTTGCCGAAAATTCACGCGCATTTCCCGACCCCGGTCTTTTCGGCTCCGGTCGCTCCGCCCCCGATGGCAAAGCGAAGGATCGAAAGCTTTGTCAGTGGCTCGAAGCCCATTGAGTTGGTCTGTATCGCCACCTCGACCGGTGGCCCGAACGCGCTCTCTGATCTCTTCCAGGGCTTCACCACTCCCATCCCCGTGCCAGTCGTCATCGTGCAGCACATGCCGCCCATGTTCACCCAGATGCTGGCGGATCGGCTCGACGCCCAGAAGGGCCCGCTCCGCTGCCGGGAGGCCGTCGAAGGCGAAATCCTGACTCCGGGTTGTGCCTACATCGCCCCCGGGGGCTCGCACCTTTCCGTGACCCGGATCGCGACCGGCCAATTCGTTTCCCACCTGCTCGACTCGCCGCCGGAAAACTCCTGCCGGCCGGCCGCCGATGTGCTCTTCCGCTCCGCCGCCGCGACCGGCGCGCACCTCCTCGCCGTCGTCATGACGGGCATGGGGCAGGACGGCCTCCGGGGTTGCGTCAATATCAGCGAACGGCAGGGCCAGATCATTGTGCAAGATCAGGCCACGTCGGTCGTGTGGGGCATGCCCGGCGCCGTCGCCGAAGCCGGTCTCGCCCAAGCCATCATCCCACTCCACGCGATCGCTCCCGAAATCACCCGGCGGATCGGCGCCCACAGCCTCCTCGCCGTATGACGACCGATCTCCAACTCGCCCCGCTCGGTCTCGATAATTTCCGGTTCATCCGGGATTTGCTCCAGCGGGAAGCCGCGATCGTCATCGAATCCGGCAAGGAATATCTGGTCGAGACCCGCCTCGCCCGGGTCGCCACCCGCAATGGCTATGCCAGTGTCAACGCCCTGATCGAACAGATGCGGTTCGGCACGGGCATCCATCCGAACCTCATCTCAGAGACGGTGGACGCGCTCACCACCAACGAGACGCTGTTTTTCCGGGACGCCAATCCGTTTGACGCCCTCCGGGACCAGATCATCCCTGAGTTTTGCGCCAAACGGCCCGGCGCGACGTTGAATATCTGGTCCGCCGCATCCTCCACCGGTCAGGAGGCGTACAGCATCGCGATGCTCCTGGCCGAGCATTTTCCCAATCTGTCCACTCGGATCGTCGGCACGGACCTTTCTCCCACGGTCATCGCCCGCGCGCGGGCCGGCCTGTATCAGCAAATCGAGGTCAACCGCGGCCTGCCGGCCAAACTTCTGATCAAGTATTTCCGCCAGGACGGCACGAATTGGCAGATCGCCGATTCGATCCGGCAACGAGTGGAATTTCGGGAGATGAACCTGATTCGCCCGTGGCCCGTGCTCCCAAGCTGTCACGTGGTGCTGATCCGCAATGTGATGATCTATTTCGACATTGAAACGCGCCGGCAGATCCTGCGCCAGCTCCGCCAGGTCCTCGCCCCCGGCGGCTACCTCGGCCTGGGCGGAGCGGAAACCACCGTGACCGTCGACCCGGCCTTCGTCCCGGTGCCGGTCGGCCGCGCCACGTTCTACCAATTGTAGGACGGCTAACGACGCCGTCTTGACGCGCGTGACGAACGCCGCCCCTCCCCCCGGGCGCTGCCACTGGTGTCGGCGTCAGACTTCGGCGGGAGTGGAAAGCGGGATGACGGCGACGAATTCCGTCCAGTCGGCCTCGCTGCGTCCGAGCGTCAGGTCTCCGGCATGCGCGCGCATAATCTCGCGGGACAGGCTCAGCCCCAACCCGACACCGGATCCCCGCTCCCGGGTCCGGGAGGGATCGCCCCGGAAAAAGCGTTCGAAGACGCGCGCCTGATCGGCCGGGGCAATTCCCGCCCCCGTGTTACCAACCGAGATCACCGCCGAGCCCGCTTCGATCTTCAGAACCACGCGGATGAGGCCGTCAGCCCGGTTGTATTTCACCGCGTTGTTCAGCAAATTCTGCAGCGCCTGTTCGAGGAGCACCGCATCCGCATCCACTGTGACCGAAGCCGCAATCACGTGCTCGAGCCCGAGTCCAGGCGCGAGCGCAGAGCAGTCCTCGATCACGTTTGCGACCATTTCGCCCAGATCGGTCGGCGCACGCTGAAGCGAGAGCCGCCCGCTGTCCGCCAGCGAGAGGAGCAGTAGTTTTTCCAGGATCGCCTTGAGCCGGTGGATTTCGTCGAGCAGGCTCGTGTAGGTCTGTTGCTGTGACGATCCCGAAGGTGCGGAATGCAGCGCCTGCTCCAACTCCACCTGAAGCAGGGCCAGCGGTGTCTTCAGCTCGTGCGAGGCATCCGCGCTGAAGCGGCGCGCCTGATGAAACGCCTGTTCGAGGCGGTCCATCATCGCGTTGAAGACGGTGACGAGCCGCTTGAACTCACGGTCGTGGGCCGGGGCGGATATCCGCTGGTCGAGCCCGCGCTCATTGATCCGTTCCGCCGCCTGCGTGAGGAGCGTGACCGGTTGCAGTGCGCGCGCCGCCAGGAACCAAGCGCCGCCGACGAGCACGAGGAGAACGACCGGCAGGGCGGCGAGAAACCGGATCCGGAGCCGATCCAAATCGGCGTTGTAGTCCTCGAGGTTGGCGGCGAGCAGCAGCGTGGTGTAGGGATTCCCCATCACGCCGAGCCGCCACGTGCCGTTCTTGCCGGACACGGTGAGGAAATAAGGCTCCTTGCTGGGCAGCGCGGGATTGGAGGGCGAGATGCCGACGCGCCGCGGCGGCGGGGGGGGCGTGCTAAACGTCAGTCCGCCTTCGTAGGCGGTGGGAGCGGGATATTTTTCCGGGTCGATGTCGGCCGGCCAGCGCGCCGACCGGTATGCCATCCGGTCGTAGTTCTTCACCCAAAGCACATAGGGCGGCGCGCGATCCGGCCCCGCCACAAAGCGCAGCGCCTCCTCCACCCGCTCCCAATTGCTGGCATCCCCAATCCGCTGCAGGTTAGGCTTCGCAATATTGCGGAGCTCCCGGTCGAGGCGTTCGAGGTTAAAGCGCGTCGTGAGCTTCCAGGCAAAAAAACCCACGGCAAACAGCAGGACCGCGGTCGTGGCGCCCACCAGCAGGGCGAGTCGGAGGCGGAATGAATTCACGACGACGTTTTGTCGGCCGGAGCCGCCGCCCGGGCGCGATAGCCAACCCCGCGGATCGTCTCAATCAACGAAGGCTCGCCCGGCGCCTCCAACTTGCGCCGGAGGCGTTGCACGTAGACATCCACCAGGTTGGTGCCGGGATCGAAGTGGTAGTTCCAGACGTGCTCGCAAATCTGCGCGCGGGTGAACGTCTGCCCGGGCGACCGCAATAGGTAGGTCAGCAGGGCAAACTCCCGCGCCGTCAACTCGACGGCCTCACCCGAGCGCAGCGTTTCCCGCGACACCAGATTCACGGTGACGTTGCCGTTCTGCAGCAGCGTGAGCGAGCTGCCCGCGGCACGGCGTGTAACGGCGTGGAGCCGCGCGATGAGTTCGTCGACGTAGAACGGCTTAGTCAGATAATCATCCGCCCCGAGATTGAGGCCCTCCAGCCGCTCGTTCAGCGCACTGCGGGCGGTGACGAGCACAATCGGCACCGTGAGCCGCTGTTCGCGGAGGTTGCGCAGGATGCTCAGTCCGTCGCGCCCCGGCACCATGATGTCGAGCACCAGGGCATCGTACGCGCGGGTGGTGGCGAGCGCGTAGGCATCGTCGCCATTTGCGCAGAAATCGACCGCGAATCCCTGCGTCTCCAATCCTTTGCGCACCAGTCCGGCGAGCTTCTTGTCGTCTTCCATCACCAGGATTTTCACGCAAAAGCATCACCCTCCTTGTGACCCGCAAGGTCAAGCGGGCAAAAATGACAGTGTATTAATGATGGAACGCGATGGGGGACCAATGATGACTGGAGCGGAGAGTTCGCTCTCCGCCACCGCCACAACACGGCCGTCGCCCGTGGCTCGCCTCACGGCCGCGGCCAACGCAGTGGGCGCGTTTCCTTTTGACGCCGGTAGTCATGACGCCGCCCTGCTGATCACGCTTTTGGCCGGAGCCGGCTACACCATCCCAGCAATCGAAAAAAACGGCACCACCGGCACCGTCCCATCGAATCTTATCTGGCGCCATGATTTTTCCGCCGGGACCACACGCGAAAAATTAACCGATTCTTCGTCATCCGTTCATCATTCGTTAACATTTTCAGGGTAGGCTTGGGAATGAACACAAGCCTCGGCCGGTTCGGCCCATTTATTTTCGCCCTGAGCGCACTTGGTTGGGCGGCCGAAACCGACCCGGCGCGGCTCACGAATATCGCGACCCGGGCGCAGATCGGCGGGAGCGCAGGCACACCGATCGCCGGCTTCGTGCTCGGAGGCACCGGCACCAAGACCATGCTCGCCCGGGCGGCAGGCCCGGCGCTCACGGGCTTCGGCGTGAGCGGTGCACTCGCCGACCCCGGTCTCTCCCTGCTTTCCGCCGGGGCAACCGTGGCGAACAATGACAATTGGCTCGCGGCGGATGCGGCGACCATGACGTCCGCCGGGGCGTTTGCGTTCCCCGTTGGCAGCAAGGACGCGGCGCTGGTCGCCACTCTGGCGCCCGGCGCCTACACCGTGCCCGTGACCGCGAGCGGCACGACCGCGGGGGTGACGCTCCTGGAGGTTTACGATGCTTCGACGGTGACAACCTCGTCGGTAGTGAATGCCTCCACCCGGGCTTTTGTCGGCACGGGCGACGCGGTATTGATCCCCGGGTTCGTCATCAGCGGCACCGGGACGCTACGTCTGTTGATTCGGGCCGTTGGCCCGACCCTCTCGACATTTGGTCTCACCGGCTTGCTCGCCGATCCGACCCTCACGCTTTATCGCGGAAATACGGTGCTCGCCACGAATGACAATTGGTCGAGCGGGGTAAACGCCGCAGAGATCTCGGCGGCGGCCACCGCGGTCGGGGCATTCGCTCTGCCCGCGGGAAGCAAAGATGCAGCGCTCGTCGCCTCGCTCCCGGCCGGATCTTACACCGCCGTCGTGAGTGGCGTGGGCGACACCACGGGCACCGCGCTTGTCGAACTCTATAGCGGTGTCCCTGCATCCCCGGACACTCCAACCACCGCGCCGGCCGTCGCAATCACAGCCCCCACTTCCGGACTGACGACGGCGTTGAACACCGTGACTGTGCTGGGGACAAGTTCCGGTGCGGCGGGCGAGGTCACATCGGTCAAGGTCAACACCGTGGCCGCGATTTCGACGGACAATTTTGCAACGTGGTCGGCGACCGTGCCGCTCGGCTTCGGCACGAATGCGCTGACCGCGACCGCGACCAACCGCGCGGGAACGTCCACCACGACGGTCCCGGTGATCGCCACTTCGACCGCGACTCCGACTTACAATCCGCTGGTCATCCCCGACACGATTTCCGGGACGACGTTTGACCTCGCCCTCGCCCAGTCGGCGAAACAGTTCCGCGCCGGAGCGGCGACCACGACCTATGGTTACAACGGGGCGCTCTTCTGGGGACCCACCTTGATCATGAATCAGGGCGACGTGGTGCAGATGAACGTGCTCAATAATCTCTCCGCACCGACCACGGTGCACTGGCACGGCTTCCATCTTCCAGCGGCGATGGATGGCGGGCCACGTCAGCCCATCGCGGCGGGCGCGACGTGGTCACCGACCTGGAAAGTGCTGAACAATGCGTCCACCTACTGGTATCACCCGCATCTCCACGAGACCACGCAGGAGCAGCTTACCAAGGGCGCCGGCGGCTTCATCATCGTGAAGGATGCGCCGGAAGCCGCGCTCGCGCTGCCGCGCACCTACGGCGTCGATGATATCCCCCTCGGCATCACGAGCCGCCGGTTTCTCACCGGGAACCAATTCGCGTACGACCATCTGGTCGACAACTACGGCGACTACGTTCTCGTCAATGGCACTCTCAGCCCGCAGGTGACATTGCCGAAGCAATTCGTGCGGCTGCGGATTCTCAACGCGGAGGTCGAGCGCGGCTACAACGTTGGCTTCAGCGACAACCGGACGTTTTATGTCATCGCCAACGACAGCGGTCTGCTCAACGCCCCCGTCGCCGTCACCCGCGTGAAGCTCATGGTCGGCGAACGCGTGGAGATCCTCGCAAACCTCGGGGGCGATGCCGTCGGCGCCGCGCTGGACTTGAAGGCCTTCAACTCCGGGCAGGTTTTCGGTTTCCCCGGCAACGAAGGCAATCCGACCAATCCGACGGGTCGGTCGGGACCGATCAACGGCAGCCTGCTGAACAACACTGATTTCAACCTCCTGCACATTGTGGTCGGCGCCACCACCGCCAATGCCATCACGGCGTTGCCGCCCGTGCTAGCGAACAACGCCTACTGGACCAACGCCCAGGTGACCAACTCGCGCACCGTCACGATCACCGGCGGAATCGGCGGCGCGGAATTCACGTTCGACAACCTGAGCTACAACAGCACCCGGAATAATTTTTCGGTGAAGCTGAACGACATCGAAAAATGGACCATCGTGAACAACGCCGTCTTTGGCCACGCCTTCCACATCCACGACGTGAAATTCAAGATTGTGGCGCGCACGCCGACCGTTGGACAGGTGTCGTCGGACGGATTGGCGGCACCCTATGAATCCGGCTGGAAGGACACCGTGTACGTGCCGCGAGGGGAAGGCGTGCAGGTGATCGCGAAGTTCGAGGACTACGCGAGCACGACAAATCCCTTCATGTTCCACTGCCATTTTTTGAATCATGAAGACGGCGGCATGATGGGGCAGTTCATTGTTTATGATCCAGCGGTCGTCACCGATACGAGCCCGCCCGCCTTCATCCGGCAGCCGCGCAGCCTCCAGGCGCAGCCCGGAGAAAACGTCAGCTTGGTCGCTGCGGTCAGTGCCCCGGCCGGCACCACGTTCGCCTGGTATTTTCGCGGCGGCGAATTTTGCAACACCACTGACCCGGTGCTTGCGCTGCATAACGTCACCGCAGGGTACGCCGGCGACTACACGTGCGTGGCCACCAATGCCTTCGGCTCCACCAAGAGCACGACCGCCCACCTCACCCTCGATTTTGACGGGCCGGGAGTGCATTCGCCCGCCACCGTTGGCGGCATCAACGCGAAGCGACGCGCGGCGAGTCTCCCGGGTTGGCGCCGCGACTGGAGCGACCTGTCCGCCTCCCGACTGGTCCAGTGGTTCATCCGCGACGACGGCCGGAGCCGAAGATAAACGATTCGTAATCCGAGCGCCCATCATCTGTTCATGTTCACGGTGAATATTCTCGGAATGCAGTTTCGCTCTGTTTTCTCCGACGGTCGGATCCTTGCCGCGATGGAGGCAACGCCGGTCGTCCGCGCGCACGAGAGCGACGCGGCCGGCGCTGCCGCGTTCGTGCCTCCCATCGGGAGTTGGGACGCCCCGCTCGTGCGGTCGCTCACGTCCGGCCCCCACCCCGCGGTGGGAAATAGCGCCGCCCCAGCGACGGAGACCGTCTTGGCCGCGACCGTGTAATCAAGAGCCACCTCGTTCCCTAAAATTATGAATGTCACTTCACGATTGGCCTTTTTCCTCGCCCTGCTGTCGGCCGCGCCCGCCATCGCGCAGCAAAACGCCCTGATCAAACCGGGCATCCAGCACACGATTTCGCTGAACGCCTACGCCGACAACTGGTGCGTCATCTTCATCAACGGGAAAATGGTGGCGGCCGACTCGATTGACTTCCTCCCCCACAACCAGATCACGGTCAAGATTCTCCCCGAATACCCGATGACGATCGCCGTCCTCGCGAAGGACAACGCCGACCCGGCAACCGGTCTCGAATACGGTACGCAAATCGGCGACGCCGGCTTCATCCTGAAACTCGGCGACGGCACCGTCACCAACGCCAGCTGGAAGGCCAAGAATTTCTTCAAGGGTCCGCTCAACTCGGACATCCGAAACCCCGTGGTTCAACACACGCCGATTCCCGCCAATTGGTACGCGGTCGATTTTGACGACAGTGCGTGGGAGTTCGCGACTGAATACACGGCGGCGCGCGTCGGCCCGGACGGCGACTACGTGGCGAGCAGTTTCACGGGCGCCCAGTTCATCTGGACGAGCGATCTCAACCTCGACAACACCGTCATCTTCCGCACCACCGTGCCCAAGCCCGCCAATTACGTGAAGGCGTGGAACACGACCCCGGACTTGAATGTGGGCAATCTGCCGCAGGAACTTCTACCCACCACCACGACCACCGGCGGCACCGGCTCCGACGCAGGCCAATTCGTCAATCTGTCGACCCGCGCGTTCGTGGGTACGGCGGACGGCGTCCTCATTCCCGGACTGGTGATTGGCGGCACGACATCGAAGCGCGTGCTCGTGCGCGCCGTCGGCCCGACGCTCACGGGCTTTGGCGTCACCGGCGTGCTGGCGGACCCGACGCTCACCGTTTTCCGCGGCACGACGACCGTGGCGACGAACGACAATTGGCAGGAGCAGACCGACAGCGCGAGTGTCGCGACCGCGTCCGCCGCCTCAGGCGCGTTTGCGCTCCCGGCCGGCAGCAAGGACAGCGCCCTCGTGCTGACATTGACGCCCGGGGCGTACACGTTTCGCGTCGCCGGCGCCGGCGGCAGCACGGGTGTTGCGCTGGTCGAGGTCTACGCCGTGCCGTGAGAGGAATGATTCAGCGGAGAACCTCGTCCGCGGATGGTGGAAGACCGAGGCGGTCAGGCGGGAAAGTGTTAGCTCGCTGGACACCTCACCAAAGCCAACCCAACGGACGATTCATGCGGTCGCCCAATTGCGCTGGCAATTTGGCGCACCGGCTCGCTGGATCGCACAACATCTCACGATGGGCAGCCCGGACACTATTCGCGTCAGCGTCGCGCGCTCGAGATGAATGCAAACATGTTCCCGCCTGACGCTCAGGGAAGACTCCCGGTTTCCGGTTTTCAGCTCGCCGGTCATGCCCCCTTCGCGGGAGGAGTTCAAATTGGGTTTCAGACAGCTTGACCTCGCGAGTCTGAAGGGCGCCACCGGCAAGCTGCACGTTGACCCCCAAGTCGGGGCTGTTGTTGTGACGTGATTCTTCCCGGCCTCCAACCGGGCTCCGCAAATGCTGGCGATCTTCCCCATGAAAACTCCTGCCGCCGGTTTCACCCTGTTGCTGGCCGCGCTGTTCTCCGTCTCCGCGGGGACGGCCGCGGCGGCGCCGCATCCCAACCCGGACGGTGCGCCACCGCACCCGGCGAGGAATCCCGGTTCGCGGATCATGCTGTCAGGCCCGTGGGTGCCGGCGGATCCCCACACCATCGATTTCGACCGACTCCCGCGCCTTCCAGTGCAGCATGCCGTCATCAGCGACGTGCGCCCGCAAAACGGCGTCAACCAGCACAATTACCTCGCGCATTTTGACGGCCGATTCTGGGTGATGTGGAGCGACGGACCGAGTGTGGAGGACAAGGCGGGGCAGATGGTGAAATACTCCACCAGCCGCGACGGTCTGGTTTGGGCGCCTCCCCGGATGCTCACCGGTTATCCGCCCCATTCCGGCCCGGATTCGCCGGTCTACAACACCAGCAACCCGGGAGGATTTCGCTATTTTTCCCGCGGCCTCTGGGTGCGCGAGAATCGACTGCTGGCGCTGGTCGCGCGGGACAACGTCGGCGGGCCTTCCTTCGGCGACCAACTCGAACTGCGCGCCTGGGGCTGGAATGAAACCGCGGACCAGTGGGACGAACTCGGTCTGGTGCAGAGGAACACGTTGAATAATTTCCCGCCGCAGCGGCTGCCGACGGGCGAATGGGGTGAGTCGCGGCGAAAGTATGATACGGCCAGGAGTGGCGTCGACTTTCTCATCGGTGGCGTCGGGGGGCTCGATCGCTGGGAGGCGTTTCCCGTCATGCGGTCGGAAACGAGCGCGCTGAAGGCATCGGAACCCGTGTGGTGGACCTTGCCGGATCACTCCCTCGTCATGCTCTTCCGCGACAATGCCCGCAGTCACTACCTCTATCGTTCGTTCTCGACCGACAGTGGCCGAACCTGGTCCACGCCAGCCATGACGGATTTCCCCGACGCGGTGGCCAAGACCCATGTCCGCCGGCTGACCGACGGGCGCTACGTGCTCGTTTCGAACTCCAACCCGAAGAAGCGCGATCCGCTGACGCTCGCCGTCAGCCGTGACGGGCTGGTTTTCGATCGTCTGTTCCACCTCGTGGGAGGACGGCAGGTGGATTACCCGCATGTGCTGGAACACGACGGCCACCTTTTCATCGCGTTTTCCGGCCGCAAGCAGACGATCGAGATCCTGCGGGTGCGTGTCGCTGACCTCGACGCGCCACCGATGCCGGCCAGGCAATAACGGTTCAGCGAGCGGCGTCGGTTCCGCGAGTCACCAACGGGACGTGATTCGCCGGACGCGAACCGGGAGTGGAAGGCCGAGAGGGTCAGAGTGGAAGGCCGAGAGGGTCAGGAGGGAACATGTTAGCTCGCTGGACACCTCACCAAAGGCAACGCAACGGACGTTCCATGCGGTCGCTCAACTACGCCGGCAATCTGGCGCACCGGATCGCTGGATCGCACAACATCTCACGATGGGCTGCCCGGACACTGTTCGCGCCAGCGTCGCCCGCTCGAAATGAATGCTAACATGTTCCCGTCTGACTCTGGGGAGACCCGATTCCGATTCCACTGACGCAAGGCGGAGGGGAAGGCCGAGAGGGTCAGGCGGGAACATGTTAGCTCGCTGGACACCTCACCAAAGGCAACGCAACGGACGTTCCATGCGGTCGCTCAACTACGCCGGCAATCTGGCGCACCGGATCGCTGGATCGGACAACATCTCACGATGGGCTGCCTGGACACTGTTCGCGCCAGCGTCGCCCGCTCGAAATGAATGCTAACATGTTCCCGTCTGACCCTCTGGGGAGACCTCCTCTGGGGAGACCCCTGCGAGTATGGCTTTGGCCGGAACCGAAATACCGCGTTGCGTCGATCCCAGGCTGCACGTGCAGAGCGCGAACAGCAGGAGGCTTTGCGCGGAAGGCGCTCCGGTGGTTTCAGAGGTTTGCGCATCTACCGCCGGCAAACCCAGGGTCCAAAGCGACTGTCGTCGCTCGGGAGTTCTCCGCTGGCATGCTCAGCCCCTCTGCGCCTCTTGGCGGCAAAATGCCTGGTTTGGGGGCTTGATTCTTCAAACCAGTGGGCCGCGAAAAGGCGCATACCTGGTCGAGCGTGTTTTCGGCCATCTGCGTGGCGCCAATAGGCGCTTCGGATAACGGCATGACCCATCGGCGGTTTTTTCGCCGGGCTCGTACGAATCCGATGTCGGCGACGGGGGCGTCGCCGCTCCAGGTAGGGATGCCATTCAGGGGACGCGGGCGGGGCGGATTGTTGCTGGGTGCTTGCTATCCCCTTGCTGCGGGCTTGCAGCAGCCGTACAGCACCTGAAGACCGGTTCCGGCGTCCGGCCGGGTTTTGGCGCCCTCCGTTCTGGCCGAAGGCAAAATTCCAGAGGGTCGGCGGGAACAGGTTGGCATTTATTTCGAACGCGCAACTCCGACGCGAACGGTGGCGAGCCGATCGGGTCAACGAACGGGTGCGAACACCCGGGTCGCTCCATGCTATGTCTATGCTATGTCTATGCTATGGCCATGCTGCGTCCCTTTCGGGCGTTTTCCGACTGCCGCCGGGTTTCGCGCCCCTGTTTTTGCCGAACCGCCGCACGGGAGTTGAACGACGCCACAGGCCGCGAAATGCCCCCGTCCCCCTCCCATTTTTTGGACCGATCCGGTCAGGCAGGCCCAGATTGGGACGAAGCCGACGCCATTCTCTAGGGGATTTACCCGGTGCGACTTCGAGATGGATTCGAGGACGATTCGAGCACGATTCGAGGACGATTCGAGGACGATTCGAGAAGAACACATGAAACGTCCCAGGGGAGGCAATCCGCGCTCGCCCAATTGGGGGCAGTCCGCTGAGTGCACGGAGTGACGCGGGGCGTCCCGGAAATCCGATATTGCATGCAACGGACTGACCCCGGCGGCTCCCTCCGGCAGCGCCCTTCCTCCTTTACCCCCTCAGACCGGCCGGAATCGAACAGGCACGACCGCCTTGCCGGCTCCTTGCCGTGTCTATGCCGTGTCCCTTCTGGGCGATTTCCAGCTGCCCGGTCCGGTTTCGGCGCCCCCGTTCTGGCCAAACCGCCGCACGGCGAGTGGAAATACCATAGTCTCAGACGGGAATCGGTTGCGTTCATTTCGGGCGCGCGGCACGGGCGGGATGACCCTCCCAACGTGCCATCAGCGGAGACAAGAAGGGGGCCGGTTGCGAATCGGGAGACGTTCGCCTCGCATCCCTTCCGCATCGTAATCCGTGCAGCGACGACAATTGGTTTTGCTTCCGCCCGGGTTAACGCGGGGTCGGCGGAGCGGCCCGCACGCCCACCCTCCTCCACGACGGCACTCGACCGATGCGCCCCCCCGGCCCCCCCCACCTGGTTGATGGTTCCGGGGTTGTCGGGAACGTGGGCCTCCATGGCCACTCGCCCGTCGGCAAATCAAACCGTCGAAGGGCGCATCCCGCTTTTGGGACCGGCGAAACCGGCATCGATCACCCTCGTGCAACTGCTGGGGCCGCGACGCCTTCGTCGCGGTTTCGAGCCACGCGACGGCGGGCGTCGCCTCCCCAGGGTCCAGTAATTGAGCGGCGCACCGTCGCAGGGCGCATCCCACATCGACGGTTACCCGTAGCCGTGCGCGCCAGCGCGTGGAACGGGAAAACGCGACCCAGCGTCCACTCGCTGGCGCTCGCGGCCACGAAACGGTTGGTTGCTGTCGATATTCTCACCGTCAATTGGCAGATGCGCCCAGCGTCGCATAATGCAGAAAAACGGCCTTCCACTTCGCCGCCGATGCCCCTTAATCCGGACCTTCACGCACTGATGCCAACCAAGTCTCCGTTCCCCGCCGCCACTCCCAACTCTCCCCAGCTTCGCCCGATCAAGAAGCTGATGGCCACCAACCGCAGCGAGATCGCCGTCCGCATCTTCCGCGCCGGCACCGAGCTCAACCTGCGCACGGTGGCCGTGTTTGCCCACGAGGACCGACTCTGCATCCACCGCTACAAGGCCGACGAGGCCTACCAGGTGGGCGCCGGCAAGGGCCCCGTCGCCGCCTACCTCGACATCGACAGCATCGTCGGCGTCGCGAAGGAAAAGGGCGTCGACGCCATCCACCCGGGTTATGGTTTTCTCTCCGAAAACGCCGAGTTCGCGCGCGCCTGCGAACGCGCCGGCCTGATCTTCGTCGGTCCGCGCCCCGAACTGCTCGACATGATGGGCGACAAGACCGCCGCCCGCGCCCTCGCCCAGAAAATCGGCGTCCCCACTCTCCCCGGCACCGAGAACCCGATCGTCGACCGTGAGGAGGCGCTCAAGACCGCCAAGGCCATCGGCTTTCCCCTCATTATCAAGGCGGCGTTCGGCGGCGGCGGTCGCGGCATGCGCGTCGTCCACAAGCCCGGCGATCTGGCCAATCTCCTCGACGAGGCCCAGGGCGAGGCCGGCCGCGCCTTCGGCAATCCCGCCGTCTTCCTCGAGAAATACATCCCGCGCGCCAAGCACATCGAGGTCCAGATCCTCGGCGACAAACACGGCAACGTCATCCATCTCCACGAACGCGACTGCTCCGTGCAGCGCCGCCACCAGAAGGTCGTCGAGGTGGCGCCGTCGTTCGGCCTGCCCGAGAAGATCGTCCGCGAACTCTGCGACGCCGCCGCGCGCATGGCCCGCGAGATTCGTTACGACAACGCCGGCACCGTCGAATTCCTCTACGACCTCGACCGGCACGAGTGGTTCTTCATCGAGATGAACCCGCGCATCCAGGTCGAGCACACCGTCACCGAGGTGATCACCGGCCTCGACCTCGTCCGCGCCCAGATTCTCATCGCCCAGGGACACGCCCTCCACTCGCCCGAGGTCGGCATGCCGTACCAGACCGAGGTGCCGCGCAACGGCTACGCGATCCAGTGCCGCATCACGACGGAGGACCCGGAGAACAAGTTCATGCCCGACTACGGCCGCATCATGGCGTACCGGTCGCCGGGCGGGTTCGGCGTCCGCCTCGACGGCGGCATGGGTTACGCGGGCGCGGTCATCACGCCGTTCTACGACTCGATGCTGGTGAAGAGCATCACCAGCGGCCAGACCTACGAAATCGCCATGGGCCGCGCGCGGCGCGTGCTCTCCGAATTCCGTATCCGCGGCGTAAAGACGAACATTCCGTTTCTCGAAAACGTCATCGCCCACCCGCAGTTCCGCGCCGGCCAGGCGACCACGACGCTGATCGACACGACGCCCGAGCTCTTCGCCTTCAAGCCGCGCCGCGACCGCGCGACCAAGCTCCTCAACTTCATCGGCAACGTCATCGTCAACGGCAACCCGCACGCGAAGGGCTACCGCCCGGACAAGCCGCTGCTCGTCGCGCCAGTCCCGGCCTACGACCACCGTCTCGCCCCGCCGCCCGGCACGCGCCAGAAGCTGCTCGAGCTCGGCGCCAAGGGCTTCGCCGAGTGGACGTCGAAGCAGAAGCGCCTCCTCATCACCGACACGACCTGGCGCGACGCCCACCAATCGCTCATGGCCACCCGCGTGCGCAGCTACGACATGCTCGCGTGCGCCGACGCCCTCGCCCACCGGGCGCCCACGCTGTTTTCGCTCGAGATGTGGGGCGGCGCGACGTTCGACACCGCGATGCGTTTCCTCAACGAGGACCCGTGGGAGCGCCTGCGCCAGCTGCGCGCCCGCGTGCCGAACATCTGTTTCCAGATGCTCTTCCGCGGGGCCAACGCCGTCGGCTACACCAACTACCCCGACAACGTCGTCGCCGGCTTTGTGAAGCACGCCGCCGCGAACGGCATGGATATCTTCCGCGTCTTCGACTCGCTCAACTACCTGCCGAACCTCCGCGTCGCGATGGAGGCCGTCAACGAGACCCACGGCGTGTGCGAGGCCGCGCTCTGCTACACCGGCGACATCCTCGACGAGCGCCGCGACAAGTTCTCGCTCCAGTACTACGTGAAGATGGCGAAGGAGCTGGAGCGCATGGGCGCGCACTTCCTCGCGATCAAGGACATGGCGGGCCTGTGCCGGCCCTACGCCGCGCAAAAGCTCGTCAAGACGCTGAAGGAGGAAGTCGGGCTGCCGATTCACTTCCACACGCACGACACGAGCGGCATCGCCGCCGCGAGCGTCCTCCGCGCCGCGGACGCCGGCGTCGACATCGTCGACCTCGCGCTCGCCGCGATGAGTGGCAGCACCTCGCAGCCGAACCTCAACTCCGTCGTCGCCGCGCTGCAGCACACCCCGCGCGACACGCAGCTCGATCTCGGTTCGCTCAACGAGTTTTCCGACTATTGGGAGCAGGTGAGGGAATACTACCGTCCGTTCGACACCGCGCCGAAGAGCGGCTCGGCCGAGGTCTACCTCCACGAGATGCCCGGCGGCCAGTACACCAACCTCAAGGAGCAGGCCTCCTCGATGGGCGTGGCGCACCGCTGGCCGGAAATCGCCCGCACCTACGCCGAGGTGAATCAGCTTTTCGGTGACATCGTGAAGGTGACACCGAGTTCCAAAGTCGTCGGCGACATGGCGCTCTTCCTGTTCAGCAAGGGCATCCGGCCCGCGGACATCGTGAACCTCGAGGCGGGTTCGGTACCGTTCCCGGAGTCGGTCATCGACATGATGTCCGGCGGACTCGGCTGGCCCGAAGGCGGCTGGCCGGAAAAGGTGTCGCTCGTCATCCTCGGCGAGAAGCGCCACAAGGAGGCCCGCGCCAAGTACGAGGCCACGCTGAAGAAGCCGCACCGCGCCGCCGCGGCGGCCCATGCCCTCGATCTGACGAAGGTCCGCACCGAGGTGGCGGAGAAACTCAAGCGTCCGGCCTCGGATGACGATCTCTACTCGCACCTGATGTATCCGCAGGTCTTCGCCGATTACGCGAAGCACGCCGCGGCCTTTAGCGACGTCTCCGTGCTGCCGACGCCGGCGTTCTTCTATGGGCTCCGGCCCGGCGAGGAAGTCTCGATCAACATCGAGGAGGGCAAGGTCCTCATCATCCGCCTGATTTCCATCGGCCAGCCGGACAAGGAGGCCCGCCGCTCCATCAGTTACGAATTGAACGGCATCGGCCGCGAGAGCGTCATCATCGACAAGAGCATCGCGCCGAAGACGAAGGCCCGCGCCAAGGCCGATCTCGCCGACGTGACCCAGGTCGCGGCGCCAATCCCCGGTCTCATCGCTCAGCTGCAGGTTTCCGTCGGCACGAAGGTCGCGAAGGGCGACAAGCTGCTCATGATGGAGGCGATGAAGATGCAGAACACCGTGTACGCTCCATGTGACGGCGTCGTGGCCGAATTGCACGTGGCGCTCGGCGACACGGTGGAGAGCAAGGATCTGCTGATCAAACTCCGGGCCGCGGGGTGATTCCAGGGTATTGATTGCGGCAGCGGCGGGGCTCGGACACATTGGACGGATGTGTGCGTCAGAAACCTCGCCGTTCCAGGCTGCCCGATCGCCGGCGAGACGCCTTTGCCGCTTACTATTTCAATTGGTGGCTGCCGGCCTGGGCGTGCAGTCCTACAGCTTGGTTGCTCAAAACTGGGAGCGTGATCCCGGTTTTGTCCTCCCGGCCATCGAAAGTGCAGTTGTACCCGAATCGGCCTCCATTTGGGTCGCCGCGTTGCCTGACGGGCGCGTCCTGGTCGCGAAAGCAAACTACCTGGTCAACGGCGCCGCTACCGCCAGCGTCTTTCGCCTTAACTTCGACGGAACGGTCGACCGGACATTTTCGGCCCCCGCCTTCGTCGGATTTCCGAGATTCGTTCATGTTTACTCCGACGGACGCCTGCTGATCGCCGACAGTGCCGTGCAGTTGCTGCGGTTGCTCCCCAATGGCGCCATCGATCCCTCTTTTGCGGTAACGCCCCTGCGTACCGATTTCGAACTGAAGTCCGCGGGCACCGCGTCAGGCCGGATCTGGATTTGGGGCAACACCCGACTGGCAGGCAGAGAGGCCAACATCGCGCTGCTGAAGCCCGACGGCGGATGGGATGACGACTTCCAACCTTCGCCTGACACCCCGCTCTCCACCATCATCGACGCAGCCGCAAGGCCGGATGGAAACCTCATCGTCGCTGGGAGTAAATCCCTCGTTCAACTCAATCTCAACGGCACGATTGACCGCACCTTTGATGCCTCGGCGACTTTTCCGACGTCTGGGCCGACGTCCCTTTCGCTCTCCGCCGTAGCCGTCCTCGCTGACGGCAAGATTCTTGCCGCCCATTCCAGTGGCATCTCGCGCCTCCTGCCCAACGGGACGCGCGATGCGACGTATCGGCCGGCCGCCGGAATCGAGCGCAGCTTCGGCGGAATCGGCCGCGTGTCGACCACCGGATCAATCTACTATTTCACGTCCGGTCCGAATTCCACCACGCAACTGAACCGGCTGAATGCGGACGGAACGAATGACCCGGCGTTCAAAGTGCAGGGAGAATTTACGGTGATGAATTCACCGGACCATCCGCTCATGCCATCGTCGTGGGACGAGCGGACGTTCTATTTTCCGAACGCCGTCACGGCCGAGCGCAAGACACGACGCCACCTGGTGACGCGCGCTGGAGCAGATGGCACGCTCGATGGCAGCTTCGCCCCGCGGTTTTCGACCGTCGCCCCGCTGACGACGCCGGTTAGGCAAGCGGACGGAAAGTATCTGGTGAGCGGGGTTTTCGACTTCGTCGACGGCACTGCCTACCCGACGGCCCAGTCCAACATGATCCGCCTCAACGCCAACGGGTCGCTTGACCGTTCCTTTCGCTCCCCCGAAAGCACCGCCGCCGGACTGAAAATCACGGAGATCCTGGCATTCGGCCAAGAACCCAACGGGAAAATCCTCGTCGCCACCACGGCGGGCCGGATGCGATTGAACCCCGACGGAAGCCGGGACGATACGTTCACCTTTCCGTCCACCCTTGCCACCGCGGTCTACGCCTACGGCTCCTACTATTCGGCCGGACCGAACGGACAAATCGCCCGGTATTCTCCGGAGGGGGCGCGGGATCCCGACTTCAACCCCGCCGCCATCAACAATCTTAGTTTTTTCGGCATCGCCGCCGACGGACGCGTCGTCGTCGGTGCGTCCACCAACGGAACATCGCAAACTTTGATTTGGCTCAATCGCGACGGCACGGTTGCCGCCACGACGGTTCGCTCCGGATCGCTCGCGGTATCGAGCGTGCTGCCTGATGCGAGTGTGGTTTTTTTCGAGGACATGGCCACCGGGGTGGCCGGGGTGAGAGCGGTCCGCGTGAGCCGCTTCGAAGCGGGCGCCGGGCAGACGCTGCTGGGCGACTTCCCGAACGACCTCATGAGCATCGCTGGAGTTGTTCGCGACGTCCTCGCGGGCACCGGCGGCGATATTGCACTCAATCTGATTAACCTCCGCGCGCGGGGCCGCGTCCACCTTCACGGCGATGAGATCCTGCTTCTGCCCGAAAGCAGTGGCACTCCGGGCTTCAGCGACGCCTTTCCGCTCGCTCGATTTCGCCCCAAGGACAGCGCTCGTCCCATCGTCCCTCGTGCACCGACATTTTTCACTCCCGCCGTCAACCGCACCGTGAGCGTCGGCGCCAACGTCACCCTGAGCGCCGAAGCCTACGGAATCTACCCCCGAACCTATCAATGGCTGCGGGATGGAATCCCAGTCGGTCAGGCGACAGAAGTCGCATCGGGGATCGGCAACACCCTGGTGCTCCGCAATGTCCTCCCAGCCGACACTGGCGACTACACCGCTCGAGTCACCACTTCGGCCGGTTCGGCGACCAGTCCGCCCACCAGGCTCACCGTGCTTGCGCCCCCCGTGATCGCACAGGCGACGCCCTCCGTGACGGTCGCCCTCAATCAGACGGTCGCGCTTACGATCGGCACCACCGGTGAAAATCTGCGCTACACGTTCACGCACGACGGCCTTTCCCACCCGGGCCCCGGGTCGGAGCAATCGGTTGACGGCGGCACCTACACGCTTCTGCTTCCCCGAATCACTGCGGCCGATGCCGGAGTTTATCGCTTTATCGTTTCGAACGGATCAGCCGCCAGCGTTTCAACGGACATCGTTGTCACCCTCTCGGACACTGACGAAGTCAGTCGACTGGCCAACGTCTCCGTTCGCACGCTCGTTGGCACAGGCGACGAAACCCTGATCGTCGGCTTCGTGGTCGGCGGCGTTTCCGCGGGCCCTGGCCTGCCAATCCTAACGCGCGGCATCGGTCCCTCGCTCGGCACCTTCGGCGTGCAAAACCTACTCGCCGATCCGCTGATCACGCTTCGGTCGGGCAGTACCATCGTCGCGACCAACGACAACTGGGCGGGAAACCCGCTCGTCACCACCGCCGCGACCCAAGTGGGAGCATTTCAACTCGCCGACGCGTCCAGCCGTGACGCCGCGCTACTGGCACCAAATCTGCCACCTGGCGCCTATACCCTTCAAGTCGCGGGCGTGAGCAACTCGACCGGCGCCGCTCTCGCGGAAGTCTACGATGCGACCCCACCCGGCGCATCTCGCATCGGCACGGCACGCCTGACCAATCTCTCCTGTCGCGCCCAGATCGGCGCC
Source organism: Opitutia bacterium (assembly GCA_947474365.1). Taxonomy (GTDB): domain Bacteria; phylum Verrucomicrobiota; class Verrucomicrobiia; order Opitutales; family Opitutaceae; genus ER46. Next base: position 33,707 of record CANJIU010000044.1, read on the forward strand.
ACCGGGGATGCCTTGATCGCCGGATTCGTCGTCACCGGTGGCACGGCCAAAACGTTTCTCATCCGGGCGGTCGGGCCCAGCCTCGCTCAACTCGGGATCCAAGGATTCCTGCGCAGCGGTCAACTCGCGATTTTCGACGGAGCGGGCATGAAGATCGCCGAGCATCTGGGCCGTGGATTCGACTTCGTTCCTGTCGGGATTGGCGCCCAGGTGGGGGCGTTCCCATTGGCAAGCGACGCCAACGACAACATCCTTGTCGTTACTCTTCCTCCCGGCCCCTATACCGCTCAATTGCGCGGAACAAACGGCTCGGCCGGTGTCGCGCTCATCGAAGTTTATGAGGTTCCGTGACACGTTTACGGCTCAGCGGCCAGACCGCGCGGTCGAGCGCACAACCCAATCCGGAACGGTTTGCGTCCGGCGAGGACGGAGATGCGCCCGGGCGTATCCCCACTTGCATCACAGCCGCACCTTCGGGGGAGTCTGATTTTCCCAGGCCTCCATCAGCGCGCTCAGCTTCGTCTGCACGGCGGCCGCTTCGGATTTCCCGTAGAGGTTCGTCTGCTCGTCGGGATCGCGCGCGACATTGTAGAGTTCCGGCCCGCCCGTCTTGCCGCGCGCCAACGGCACGATCAGTTTCCAATCGCCCTGGCGCACCATCTTGTCGCTGAGGTACGCATACGCGGCCTCGGGACCGGCGCCGGTGCCACGGGCGAGCGGGGCGAGCGACTTACCCTGCACGCCGGCCGGCACGGTCATTCCGGCGAGGTCGAGCAAGGTCGGCATGATCGACGCGTTGTCCAACACCGCGTCGCTCACCCGCCCGGCCGGTACGCGCCCTGGAGCGCGCAGGAGCAGCGGCACGCGCGCAGAGCTCTCATACATCACGCCTTTGAACATCCGGTTTCGCTCGCCGAGCATGTTGCCGTGGTCGGCGGTGAAGACAACGATCGTGTCCTCCCTCATCCCCAATTCGTTCACCGTGGCGAGCACGCGGCCCATGTGTTTGTCGACGAGGGCGACCGCGCCGTAGTAGTGGGCGATCACCTCGCGGAGTATGTCCGCATCGTTGATGAAGAGGCGCGCGGCCGAGCCCGGCCCGTCGTCCTTCTTCCGCTTCTTCCCTTCCTTGCCTTCTTCGGATTCGCCTCCCGTCGCAAAGCCGTCGGGCAGCGCCATCCCCGGGCGAAACGTCTTCGGCAGCGGCATGTCTTTCGCGGCATACATTTTGTCAAAGGGCTTGGGGATCACGAATTCGCTGTGCGGCTTCAGCATGCTGACGAACAGGAACCACGGTTTGTCCTTTCCCTTCTGCTCGCGCAAAAACGCAATCGCCCGGTCCGCCTCCCACGCCTCGGGATACTTGTCTTCCGGAAGCACCGACGTGCCGATGCGCAAGGGAGTCCGGCCTTCCGCGACGAGCGTCCCGGGCACGGCGGCCGTGTTGGCATTGCCCTTGAGCAGCTGCCCGCTCGCCCGCAGGAACGCGACGTAACTCGAACTGTCGCCTCCACCCTGAATTTCCGCGAAGTCGAACCAGTCCCGCTCGGCGTGGAGGTGCAGCTTGCCGACAATCCCGGTCGTGTAGCCCCGCGTCCGCAACAGTTTGGGCAGGACGACCTCGCCCTCACTGAACGGGAAATTATTCCCGCGGACCCCGTGCACCTGCGGATAACGCCCGGTGAACATCGTCGCGCGCGACGGCGAGCACACCGGCGACGTCACATAGGCGCGCGTGAAACGCACGCCGTCCGCCGCCAAGCGATCCAGGTTCGGCGTCTTCACGAAGGGGTGACCGGCGACGCTGAGGCAATCATGGCGGTATTCATCCGCGACGAGGAAGAGAATGTTCGGCGGGCGCGCGGCGGGCGCGGCCAGCGCCACGGCGATCGGCCACAGCCCGGCGGTGACAATGAGAGCGAGGGGGAGACGTCGCAGGAGGGATTTCACGGGGAGAAGGAAAGGAAAACGCGATTGATCGAGGCCGACCGTCCAACTCCTGCATGGCTCGCTCAGGACGTGTGTCCATCCCAATGACACCGTCAGAAATATCTCCCCGAAGATGGCGAAAGGTTTTGGTGGTTTCCGAATAGTCGTTCAACGTGGCGATTCGCGATGACCTCCGGCTCCGCCACCGATTCTCCCCGCGACGGCCCGTGCGCGCGCCGCGACCTTCGCCTCGTCGCGATGGGAATCCTCGCCGTTGCCCTGGCCCTGCGGCTCTACCTCGTCGCGCAAGGCGGCGCCTTCTTTTGGACGGACGAGAAGCGCTTCAACGCCTCGCGCGAAGCCGTGGCGGCGCTGGCGGAAAACGACGTGCGCGGGGCGGCGTTTTTCCTTTTCTCCACATCCGACCACATCGGCTTTCGCTGGCTCGCGCTGGTACCGGCCACCGTCGAACGCCTCACGTTCGGCTCCGCCCCACCCCACGCCCGGATGGCGGCGGGATTCTTCGCGCTCTTTGGCGTCGCCAACCTCTTCCTCGTCTGGCGAATCGCGCAACGCCTGGCGCAGGACGAGTGGGAGCCGGTGCTGGCGCTGGCCTTCGCAGCGTCCTCGAACGCGCTCTTCTTTTTCTCCCGTCACTGTTTTCCCTACGACGCCTCCTTGACCTGCTTCTTGTGGGCTGCGCTGGTCAGCCTCGGTCCCGGGCAAGGCCGGCAATCCCTGTGGGCCGGTGTTCTTTGCGGCCTCGGCTATCTCGTCTACAACGGCTACTGGTCGGTCGGCGCCGTCGTCCTGGTGCTCGACGTCGTCTGGCGCCGGGAGACCTTCGCAGCGCGCACCGGTCGCGCGATGGCTGGCTTCGCGGGCCTGCTCGCACCCGTCGCGGCGGTCGCGGGCGTGGCCTGGCTGCTCGGCTTCAACCTCGTGCGGGACGCGCTCGAATTCTCCGGTTCGGTGAATCAGGGAGATTTCGGCGGTGGGTGGAAACTTATCCTCGATTACCTCCTCGTCGCCGACGGAGCCCTGTCCGTGGGCCTGGCCGCCATGGCGCTCGCGGGCCTCGTCGTCGCGGTCCGCCGATGGAGCCCGGCGCCATGGCTGCGCTGGGTGACGGCGAGCCTTCTGCTTTTCGCTGTCTGGATTTTCTTTTCCGACGTCGTGCACCAATTTGTCCTCTACGGGCGGACCGTGCGCGCCGCGGTGCCGTTTTTGGCGCTGGCCGCCGCGGGCGCAGCGGGCTCGCTCCTCCGCCCCGCCTTGCCAGGCGTGCGCCGCGCGATTCTCGCCGGAGGCGCAGTGCTCTGCGTCGCAGGGGCGGCCCAGATGATTGCGCCGCTGCGCCAGGTGTTCCCCGTCGAATTTCGGGCGCGCGCCGACATCGTGAAGGCCGAGGCCCTGCGCCGCGACCCGACACTCGTGTTCCAAACGCTGTTTGCGGACTATCTCTACGACTACGAATTTCCGGAAGAGCCGCCGCCGCATCGCGAGCTGCTGCGGGAGCCCCATCCCCAGCACTACCTGCCGTATTTGTACGAGGGTTACACCGCGGACCAGCGGCCGCGCTACATGGGCCACGACACGGCGATGAGGCTCGTTCAGTTGGAAACCGACCGCGGGCTGCATCTCCTGAAAAAATCCCCCGGCGCCCGCTGGCTCGCTCCATTTCCCGGACCGCTGTCGTTGCGACTCCGGCTGCCCTCCAATCACGACGGGCGGATGGAGTCGCTCCTGTTGCACGGCAACCGCCCCGAGCAAAGCGATCGCCTGACGCTGCACTATGTCGACGCGCGTCACGTTCAGATCGGGATCCAGCATGGCCGCGAAGAACCGCGCCTGTCGGATCCGATGCCCTGTGACTATGCGACCGAGCACACGGTCGCCGTCTCGTTCGCTTCGTTCTATCCACCTGCCGGAGACCCGAGATTCGCCCTCGCGCCAGGACTCGAGGCGTTGAGCGGACGCCACGTCGTTCAATTCGACGGACGAACTGTGTTCGCCCTCGACGCGATGGCGGAGGCCGCGCCGATGTCGGCGCTTCGGATTGGAGTCGGCATTCCGGCGGACGGCACGTCTCCCGGTGGATTCTCCGGCGAGGTCCTGTCTGTCCGGCAACTCGACCCGCGCACGACTGCGGATGCGGACTGGCTGCCCGTCGTTTCCCGGTCGCGTTGTTTCCCTGACGCCCACGGACCCGTTGAATTAACGGTCCGATTTCCTTCCGCTGCCAACGGGCGTTCGCAAGCGCTGCTGTCATCCGGGCAATCAGGTGCGGGCGATCTGCTGCTCGTTACCTACGTCGACGACCGGCATCTCCGCTTCACTCTGGACCACTGGGGTGGCGCCCCGGTGCAGTCCGCGCCGGTGGAATTCGAGCCAGGGGTGGAGCACCGGGTTCTGATTTCGATGGGATCGCTTTTTCCGGCCGCTGGTCATCGTTCGTACGGCGAACTGCCCGAACTGAACCGGTGGCTCGAACGGATCATGATTAAGGTCGATGACCGGATCGTGTTTTCCCAACGGGCGGTATTTCACCCGGCGGCGCCGAACACCGTCACCTTCGGTCGCTGCACCACGGGAGCGACGACGGCAGAGCCGGTCTTCACCGGCGAAATCAAAGCGACGCGATCGATCGCTCCCACTGAAATTGACGCGGTGTCCGGCCGGCCTCCACCGGTGACCGGACCTTCCTTCGGCGACTATCACGGCACGATTGAGATGAATCTCCGTTTCCCCGACGACGCGATCGGAAGCGCGGAGCCTTTGCTGGCAAGCGGACGAACCGGCGCAGGCGATCTGCTCTACGTGCACTATGTCGATGAGCGACACGTGGTCTTCGCGCTCGACCATTGGGGATCCGCCGCGTTGCGGTCGCCACCGATTGAGATCGACCGCGGCACGACCCATCGCCTGACCGCGTCGCTGGGATCCCTGTTTCCGCCACAGACCGACACCCGCTATCACCACGCCCCGCAGGTTCGGCTGCTGCAGCACTGGATCGTCGTCCGTCTCGATGGGCGGACGATCTTCTCGCAGCCCTTTAATTTCTTCCCGGCGGAACCGGATGCGGTGTCGTTCGGCGTCGCGCTGCCCGGAAACACCGCGACCGGTCCCGTCTTCACCGGCCGCATCGAGAGCCTGCGGCGTGTTTCTCCGGAAGCGACCGGCCTCGACGAACAGCACCTGCGCGGTCCGGCGATCCAGGGCACCCGGTATCCAACCGGTCATCCCGGGTTGCTTGCACTCACCATCCAACTCCCAGCGGCGTGGGATCCCGGCGTCGAGCCACTGCTCCTCACCGGTGATGAACCGACCGGCGAAGCCGTGCTGGTGAAATATCGCGGCTCGCAGCAAATTCAACTCGGTTACCAACATGGCAGTGGACCCGTGTCGTGGTCTGCGCCCATCCCCTCGTCACCCGGCGCGACTCACGCCATCAACGTTTCCCTTGGCTCGTTGTACCCAGAAACCGGTGTCGATGCGCGCTGGCGGAAAAACGTCCGGGTCGACGTCGACGGCCGGACCGTGATCGACGCGAGCGCCCCGTCATTTCGCCCGTCGCCCGATTCAATCATCTTGGGAGCAAACCCCGCCGGAATCCAGGGCGTGCGACCCAGTTTCCGCGGTCGCATTTTGGACGTCCGCTGCGGTCCTCACCCGTAGGCTCAACCGCCGCCACCGCTGTTCGTAACGCTGGACTTCGGCGCCTCGGACCGGGAACTCGGCAGTCCGAGCAGTTTCCGCGCGCCACCGATCACGCGTTCCCAATCGAACGCCGGACCGGGGTCCGTCTTGTTGGCCTGAACGTGAAAATGCCCGAGCACGCCGCGGTACGCCTTCAATTCCTCGTCCGGGAGTTTTCGCGCGACGACCTTGCCGTCTGCTCCTCGCGGAAAGTCGCAGGGCATCCGAGGGAAGACCGCGCAAAGCGCCGCGGTGAGTTTGGTGAGGGCCGCATATTGCTCGGGGGTGAAATCGTATTGCGCAAGATCGACGCCTTGCACCTTGCCGCGCACGAGGTCTGGCCGCGCCGGCCGGCCGACAAAGTCCCGCGTGTAAATCATCGGGTCGCCAAACCGCTCCGGCACCTTGAATCGCGGCCGGCCCTCCGCATCGCGCGGGTACCACTCGTCGAGGATTTTCACGAGTCCCGCGGGGCGAGCTCCCATGTTCGCCACCTCGATGCCGATGGAGCGACTGTTCGAGGTCGTCGCGTGCCACGCCCGCTCCTTGAGATCGAGCGTCTGATAAATCGTGCCATCCACATCGAGCATGAAGTGCACGCTCAGCCCGCGGAGGTCGTGAAGAATTTTAAAACAGTTCCGACTGAAACCCGCCTCGTCGTAGTGGATGACAAACTGATCCACGTGCTGCTGCAGCGTCGCCACATCCCAACCTCCACCGCGCACCCGCTCGGCCTCGTCCGCCGTCAGTACGTCGCGCCGCAGCCCGAAGCGATTCGGCGTCGGCACGCCTTTCACGACCTCCTTGGTCTTATCCCAGCCGCTCTCGTCCAACGGACTGAAGCGCCGCTCCACCCGATATGCATCGTAGCCTCCCGCATCCATCCACGTCACAACGCGCGTGCCGGTGTGAAACAGCCGGCCAGCCACGACGATTTCGTCTCCCGCGCGCGGCGCAAACGTGAGCGGTCGGGGCGTTTGACATCCGCTCCACGCCAGCGAGAGCAGGATCACGAACAGTTGGGGGTAAGCGCGCATGGATAAAACCCAAGACCGCATCCGAGAGTGCGAGCCGGCTCAATGGGAAAGTCCCGCCGCGCAAAACGGTTTCCGGGCTTTCCATGCGGACGACAACGGCCAAGCTCGCGGTGCCCCCTATGAAAACAAGTCTGCTTGCCGCCCTTGCCCTGCTTGCTTCCACCGCCTCGCTGTTCGCGGCCGAGGTGCTAATCGACCGCCCGGCTGACTTCGCCCGCTGCGTCGCACCGGATGTAACGGTCAAAAAACTGGCCGGTGACCTCGGCTTTATCGAAGGCCCGGTCTGGAACAAAGACGGCCACTTCCTCGTGTTCAGCGACATCCCCAACGACGAGATCAAGCGTTGGTCCGCAAGCGGCGGCGTCACGACTTTCCGGAAGCCGAGTCAAAACGCCAATGGCAACACACTCGATCTCGCCGGCCGGCTGTTGTCGTGCGAACACTCCGGGCGGCGGGTCGCGCGGCTGGAGAAAGACGGCTCGCTCCAGACGGTCGTCGACTCATTCGAGGGGAAAAAACTCAACTCCCCCAACGACGTCGTCGTACAATCCAACGGCTGGATTTGGTTCACCGACCCGGAATATGGCCTGAAGAACAAGCCCGGATCGAAGGAGAAGGCCGACAAGCAGCAGGCAGGAAATTACGTTTACCGTCATGATCCCAAGACCGGCGCGACGACCGCGGTGGTGCGCGACTTCGTCCAACCCAACGGCCTCGCCTTTTCTCCCGACGAAAAGAAGCTCTACATCGCCGACTCCGGTACGCCGCGGCACATTCGCGTGTTTGACGTCTCGTCCAGTGGTGCACTGAGCAACGGCCGCGTCTTTTGCACCATCGACCAGGGCGGCCCGGATGGCATCCGGGTCGACCGCGACGGCCGGGTGTGGTCGAGCGCCGGCGACGGCGTGCACGTCTTCGCCGCGGACGGGACGCGACTGGGGAAAATTCTCGTGCCGGAGTCCCCGGCCAATCTCTGCTTCGGTGGCGACGACGGAAAGACCCTCTTCATCACCGCGCGCAAGTCGCTCTATTCCGTCCCGGTCAAGGTCACCGGGGCTGCGCGGTGAGTGACGCCCCGTCCTACGACGTCATCGTCGTCGGAGTCGGCGCGATGGGGGCGGCCACCTGCTGGTCGCTCGCGCGCCGCGGCGTCCGCGTGCTGGGCCTGGAACAGTTCGACATTCCGCACACGCAGGGAAGTTCGCACGGTTACTCGCGGATGACCCGTACCTCGTACTACGAGCATCCCGACTACGTGCCCCTCCTGCGTCGCGCGAATGTGCTCTGGCGGGAATTGGAGGAGGACAGCGGCGAAAAGATCCTCCATCTCGTCGGCGGACTCTACGTTGGAAAGCCCGGGGAGGGCCTCGTCCCCGGCGCGCTTCGTTCGGCGCGGCAACATGGCTTGCGACACGAGTTGCTTGACCGTTCGGAACTCGCACGGCGTTTTCCTCAATTCGAAGTGCCGGACGATTGGTGCGGAATGCTCGAACCCGAGGCGGGTTTTATCCTGCCCGAACTGTCCATCTCCTCCTTCGTCACCGGCGCACTACGCCGCAGCGCGGAAATCCACGGACACGAAGCGGTGCTCTCGTGGCACGCCGAAGCCTCAGGAGTGAGGGTCGTCACTGCGCGCCAGACCTATCGCGCCGAGCGCATTATCTTCACGGGGGGCGCTTGGAGCAGCCGCTTGGTGCGGGACCTCGGGGTGGAGTTGGTCGTGACACGCCAAGTGCTCGGTTGGGTTTGGCCGAAAACCCCGGCAGCGTTTGAGGCCGGCGCGTTGCCCGTCTGGATGGTCGACCGGCTCGACGGCACCCTGTACTACGGATTCCCGATGATGACGCAGAGCCCGGGGTTGAAGCTCGCGTTGCACGCTCCGATGCGCCCCACCGAACCGGATCGGGTGGATCGCGAGGTCACCCCCGAGGACGAGGAGACATTCCGCCCCTGCCTGCGCCGCTTCCTTCCGAGCGCGAACGGACCGCTGTTGGCGCTGCGCACCTGTCTCTACACCAACAGCCCGGACGGACACTTCATCATCGACCGTCATCCGCAACACGACCGCGTACTTTTCGCGGCGGGTTTCAGCGGACACGGTTTCAAGTTCGCGAGCGTCGTCGGCGAGGTTCTGGCGGATCTCGCGCAGAACGGCGCGACCCGCCAGCCGGTGGGATTTCTGGGGTTGCAGCGGCTGACCGGAACGCGCGCGGCCACGAGCGTTCGCATTTGACCGGGCCGGACGATGCCCGGTATTCCTGCGCCATGAATTTCGGATACGCGCAGCTGCACCGGATTTGGAGCGTGGCCCTCGTCTGCGTCGCAGTCGGCATCGCGGGACGGGCCGCTGCGGCGACTCGCTACACCACGATCGACGAGGCGATCGCCCGGGGTGATCTCGATGACGTGAAGGCGCACGTCGCGGCCGATGCGACGCGAATTCACCAGGGCAAGGACGAGGCGCTCACGCCCTTGCACCAGGCAATTTTGCGCAATCGAAACGAAATCGCGCTCTTCCTGCTCGCTGCCGGCGCGGACCCGAACAAGCCCGACCGCAGTCAGCGCACTCCTATGCACCTGGCCGTGGAACGCAACAATCCGGTCCTATTGGAGGCACTGATCGCGAAGAAGGTACGGCTGAATGAACGCGACAAGATCGGCTGGACGCCGTTGCACCACGCCGCGGCCAAGGATCGCGTTGCCCTCGCGCGGGCGCTGCTGAAAGGCGGCGCGGATCCGAAAACCCTCAGCGAACGCGGCGGCACCCCGCTGCACGAAGCCGCGGCGAGCGGCAGCGCCGAGATGGTGAAATTGTTTCTCGAGGCGGGAGTCGATCACACGGTCGTGTCGAAGCTCGGCGTGACCGCCCTCGACATCGCCCGGGAGTACAAAAACGAGGCGGCGATCGCCGCCCTGTCGGCCCTGCCCGGCGCAAAAAAATAGGCCCGTCCGGCGACGGTTATTTCTTCCGCAGGACCCGCACGCGGTGCGATTCGCTGTCGCCGATGAAGACCGCGCCATCAGTATCGACAAACACGCCGTGCGGCCGGCCCATTGCGCATTGGAGCGGATCACCGTCGCCGCCGTTGCCCTTCTTCCCGGTCCCGGCGATCAGTTCGAGGTTTCCGGTCTTCGCATTTACCATCCGAATGCTGTGGCTTTCGGTGTCTGCCAGCCAGGCGTTACCCTCGCGATCGATCGCGATTCCCTTCGGCCCGCTCAGCGTGGCCTCCTTGGCCGGCCCACCGTTCCCCGTGAAGCCCGGCTTCCCCGTGCCCGCAATGTGGTGAATAGTCCCGGCCTTCAGGTCGAATTTCAGCACCTGGTTTCCTTCGCGGGTGACGATCCAGAGATTGCCCGCACGGTCGAAATCCATCGAGCGCGGCCCGCGGAGTGGCGTGCCGGCGATGGGCGCGCCATCCGGCGTGGGACCGGGTTTGCCCGTGCCGGCAAACGTCCGAATCGTCCCCGTGCGCATCTCGACGAGACGGATCACGTTGTTCCCGATGTCGCAGATGTAGAGATTCCCGTCGGGGCCGAATTGGATGCTATGCGGCGAGCTCAGGGACGCCTTGTCGGCCGGACCGCCGTCGCCGGTGTAACCTTTCTGCCCGTTGCCCGCAAACGTGGTGATGATGCCCGTCTTGGCGTCGATCCGACGGATCGCGTTGTTCACCATGTCCGCGATGAAGACATTTCCGGCGGCGTCAAAGCGCAGCTCGTGCGGGCGATTGAATGACGCCTTCAGCGCCGGGCCCCCGTCACCCGTGTAGGCGCGCTCACCGTTGCCCGCGACGGTCGTGATCGTGCCGTCGCGCGCGATCTTGCGGATGTGCTGTCCCGTGTATTCGCAAAACCAGAGCGCGCCGTCCGGGCCAAGCACCATCCCAAACGGATCGTTGATCTGCGCGGCGGTCGCCGGGCCGCCATCGCCACTGAAGCCCGCCACGCCGGTGCCGGCGACGCTGGAAATGGTCCAGCTGGCGGCGTACGCCTGGACAACGAGCAAGGAAATCAAGGAAACGCGGAGGAACGAATTCATCAGGGAGGAAGGAAAGTCGAGCGGCGGTTATGGAGGATTCCATCCGCGAAGTCTATGGCCAAGCCGTCGCCGGAAATTTTCCGGCTGAAGCATTGCGGCACCACCAACCTTGCGCTTTTCCTCCCCTCCATGCACCGGAACCCACTCCTGTCCGCCGTCGGCGTCAGTCTTGTCTTATTGGCCATGGCTGGATGCGCGAAACGGGAAACTCCGGTCGAATCCGCCCTCCGCACCCAGACCCTGCACGCGGCATTGGCAGCGGAGCCACGCGATCTCGATCCGCAGATCGCCACCTCGATGGAGGACTTCGCCGCCTGCAATGCGTTGATGGAGGGCCTCACCACGCTTGACCCGGCCACGTCGCGTCCCATTCCCGGAGCGGCCGAGCGCTGGGAGATGTCATCCGATGGCCGGACGTGGACATTTCACCTCCGCGCCAATGGCCGCTGGTCGAACGGCGATACGGTGAAGGCCGCCGACTTTGTCTACGGCTTCCGTCGGGCGCTGTCTGCGGCGCTCGGGGCGGAATACGCATCACAACTCTATCACTTGCGCGGCGCCGAGGCGTTCCATACGGGCAAGTCCACGGATTTCGGCACGGTCGGCGCCCGGGCCGTCGACGACCAGACGCTGGAACTGACGTTGAAGGCTCCCGTGCCGTACCTCCTGGCACTGACGGCGCTGCCCGCCTGGTTTCCCGCCCACCAGCCGACGATCGAGAAATTCAATGCGCTCGCCCGCCGCGGCACGCCCTGGACGCGGCCGGAAAACTACGTCGGCAACGGCGCTTTCACTCTCGCGGAATGGCGGACCAACCAGCACCTGCGGGTGGTCCGTTCCACGACCTATTGGGATCGCGACCGCGTGCGCCTGCAGGCGGCGATGTTTTATCCCGTCGAAAATGCGATCACGCAGGAGGCGATGTTTCGCACCGGACAACTTCATCTCACGGAGGAGAAACTGCCGGTGGAGAAGATCCGGGCCTACCGCGAAGATCCCGCCCGGGCGCCGTTACTGCAACAGGGAGCCCTGCTCGCCACCAAATTTTTCCGTTTCAACTGTGGTCGCGCGCCGCTCGCCGACGTCCGCGTGCGACGTGCGCTCGCCCTGGCGGTGGACCGGGAAAAATTAGCGCGCAACGTGATGCAGAGCGACCTCGCCGCCTTTTCCTTCACGCCGCCGGATTGTGCCGGTTACACCGCGGACCGCGGCGTGATGACGGATGTCGCCGAGGCGAAGCGACTGCTGGCCACCGCCGGATTTCCCGAGGGCCGCGGATTTCCCCGCGTGGATATCCTCTTTTATCCCAGCAGCAGCTCGGGCCGGCCGGTGGCCGAGGCGGTGCAACAGATGTGGCGCGCGGCGCTCGGGATCGAGGTCGGCCTCCTGCAACAAGAGACCAAGACCGTCCTCGATGCGCGCCGCGCCATGACCTACGACATCCTGTTGAGCGACTGGTTTGGCGACTACATCGATCCGCTGACCTTCCTCGACCTGTGGACGACATCGAGCGAACACAACCGAACCGGCTGGTCGAGCGCCGCGTATGACCAACTGCTTAACCAGGCCGCGACGATTCTCGGTCAACCAGCGCGTTACGACGTGCTGCGGCGCGCAGAGGCGCTGGTTCTCGCGGAAGCACCGATAACGCCCCTGTTCTATCAATCGAGCAACCAGCTGCGCCACCCTTCAGTGAGAGGATGGCACACCAACCTGGTTTCGACCCACCCGTTGAAATTCGTGTGGCTCGAAGCGCCGAAGTAAGCCGATCCGCGGCCGGCCTCAGACATCGAAATTCAGTCAAGAGCTGAGAGTCGAGAGCTGAGAGCAAAACCAAACGGTGAACGTCGACTTCAAGTCGCGCAACGAGCACGTCTGCTCCGCGGATTGGGCTCTCCGCTCTTAGCTCTGAGCTCTCGACTGCAGGGTTGCTGCTCAGCCTTCCGCGCGCGCCTTCGCGTCCGCCTCGATGAGCTTGCTCAGGCTGTCCAGCGACGCGCGCACCCGGGCTTTCACCGCCGGCAGATCCGCGGCTCCGGCGACCTTTTCGTTGGCGAACAGGTAGAACTTCATCTTCGGCTCGGTGCCGCTGCCACGGGCCGCGAACGAGTAGCCATTCGACAGTGTGACGACGTAGAGATCCTGGGAGGGAATCAACTCGCCGTCGGCATCGACGACCTTCTCCCGCCCGAAATCCTGGAAACGCGCGACGGTGACGTCGCCAAACGCCTTCGGGGGATTCGAACGATAGGTCTCAAGGATGCGCTTGATCTTCGCGTTCCCGCTCGCGCCCTCGTAGTAGATGTTGATCACGCCCTCGAGATAGAAGCCGTAGCGAAGGAAAATCTCGTCGAGATATTCGGGGACGGTCAGGCCGCGGCCCTTCACCCAGGCGCAGAGCTCGGCAAACATCAGGCACGCCGAATTGCCGTCCTTGTCCCGCAGGTAGTCGTTCGGCAGGTAGCCGTAGCTTTCCTCCGTGCCGAACACGTAGAAGGTGCTGTGCTTCAGCAGGAGCCGGGCGCGTTCCTCGAACGGAGTCGCCTCGTAGTCGAAGCCCGGCCCCATCGCGGCACACAGTTGGTTTTCGTAGCCCCGCATCTTGGCGGCGATCCACTTGAAGCCGGTGAGCGTGTTGATGACCTTCACGCCGTGGCCACGGCCGATCGCGTCCTGCAGTTGCGTCGTGACAAACGTCTTGACGATCGCGGCGCTCGCGGAGCCGGCAGCGGGAATCCAGCCGAGTTCCTTGTACTTGGTCAACCGATACTCGGCAAGCAACGCGCCGATCTGATTCCCCGTGAGCAATTCCATCTTCCCAGATCGGTTGCGCACCGCGCAGCCCATGCGGTCGGCGTCCGGGTCGGTCGCGAGGACGACGTCGCTGCCGAGCTTGTCCGCGAGCGCCACTGCCATGGAGAGTGCCTCGGCGTTCTCCGGGTTGGGCGACTTCACCGTGGGAAACCGGGCGTCCAAATCGAGTTGCTCCGGCACCGGAGTGACATCGCAGCCGGCGTGAATGAGCAGCGGCAAGGAATGGATCGCCCCGGTGGCGTGGATGTTGGTGTAGACCACCTTCAGCTTCGTCCGACGAAAAACCGACGGGTCGAGTGCGGCTTTGCTCGCGACGGCGAGGTAGGCGTCGTCCGCATCGCGGCCGAGCGTCGTGACTCCGGCGAGATTCGGGGTGAGAAATTTCACCAATTCGCCCAAGGGGACGGCGTTGACCTCGGTGACGATGCCCTTGTCGTGCGGTGGGACCACCTGGGCGCCGTCGTCGAAGTACGCCTTGAATCCGTTGTCGTGGGGAGGATTGTGGCTGGCGGTGATCACCACGCCGGCGTGGGCGTTCAACCAACGCACCGAATAACTGAGCTGCGGTGTCGGGCGCGGCCCGTTGAAGATGAACGCCTCGCCGCCGAGTTGGGTCCAGGTTGAGGCAGCGAGATCGGAAAAATGCCGTGAGAAGTGCCGGACGTCGTGCGCGATGACGAGCCGCGGCTTGGCTGCAACGGACTTCTGCGCGAGGTACTTCGCCGTATAACGATGGAGGCCAACGACGGCACGGATGAGCGTGAAATCATTCAGCATGTTCGCGCCGATAGCGGCGTGCTCCGGTGAACCGCTCGCGCTCAGTACGCCGGTTTCCGCGGTCGCCGGTACGACGCCAATCGTGCGGCCGCGCATGCCGCCGGTGCCAAATTCCAGGAAGCGGTAGAACCGGTCGTTCAGTTCGCCCCACGCCCCCTTCATCAGGAGTTCGTCGATGCTTTGTTCCGCCCAGGCCGGCAGGCGAGCGGCAAGAAACGAAGCGATGTTCTCAGCGGTGGCCGGCAGCAATTGTCCTGCTTTGGCGGCGGCAGAAATGCGATCGTGGATGGTCATGAAGATACTCCCGAGAATCCGGCAGGATTCTGCCGGCTCGGCGACATTTTTTCGCGCGAGGACGTGCCGGCCCCAAACGTCAGGCCGGCACGACACCCCGTCCCTTTACTTGCGAAACATCTCGTTCGCGGGATTTCCGCCACTCAGAACGTAGGCCGCAAGATCGAGGATCTCGTCCTTGTTCAGACGCGACAGCAGCATCGGCGGCATGGTCGAGACCTTGGACGGCTCGATGCTCTTCACTTCCTTGCGATCGACGCTGACGCGCTGATTCGGGTCGCTGGGGTCCTCGTTGATCGTGACAAAGTCGCCGTTCAAGTTGACGACCGCCCCGACCACGGTCTCGCCGTTGTTCTTGGTGAGAACCGATGGAACGAATTGCTCGTTGATCTCCTTGCTGGGGTTGAGCACCTGATCGAGGAAATCGCGCGGCGAATAACGGCCACCGGCTCCGGTGAGATCCGGCCCCGTCATGCCACCTTCGTTGCCAAAACGGTGGCACGCGAAGCAGGCCGCATTGCCAAACAACCGCCGGCCGCTCTCGAAACTGCGCCCCTTCATCCCCGTCTCGGCGGCGGTGGCCAATTCGTCGAGCTTCCAGTCAGTGAAGGGCCGTCCCGCAAATACGTAGCTCATGTTTTCGATCGCGCTCATCTTTTTCGCCTTCTTCTCCAACACGGAAGCGAGCGCGACGCGCTCCTCCGCGGTGAGACTCTTCACCGCGTCCGCCCGGATGAACTCGATGAACTGGCCGAAGCTCGCGCCACCGCGGTAATTGGCCGCCTTGAGAAACCACTCGAAGTAGGCCGTGCGCGTGGCGGTGGTCCAGCCAGTGTCGAGCATCCGCAGCGAACGAGCGTATTCGATCTGCTCCTCCTGGGTCGGTGCGGCGTTGAGCAGCGCAATCGCCTTGGCCGCGACGGTCGTGGAGCGGAGATACACCAGCGTTTCACAGAGGAGCCAGTTAAGTTCGCGAGACGAGGCCGGAAAGAACGCATCGAACTTCGCCACGAGGCCGGCGGTCACCGTCGCATTGAACGGGCCGAAGCGGTTCAACGCGATCTCCACCGTACGGACGAGCCCCATCCGGCGCTCAGCATCGAGCCGGTTCCAATCGACCTGTTCGAGGGCTCCCAGAATTCGCTTCCCGAGAGCAGTATCAACCGCCGGTTCGGATGGCTTGCGCTGGGGGGGGCTGATGCCGGCGACGCGCGTCAGGGCGAGCAGCGCCTCGATCCGGGCCGAATGATCGGTTTCGCGCAGGGCGCGTTCCTTCCATTCTCCGACCGGCTGGTGCTCGATCGCAGTACGAGCCGCCCAGCGGACGAAACGGTCCGCCGAGGCGAGGTGCGGCCAGGCAAAGTCCACCGCCTTGGGATCCTGCCGACCATGGAAGCGCTCCAACTCATGCCGCAGATCGCGGGCCGGACTTGCGGCCGGTTTCTCCGGGACCAGCGCCGTCGACTCATTGCCGACATAAGTTACCCGATACAGGCCCGACTGCACGCGGCGCCCGCCAATCGTGAAATACATCGCGCCGTCGCCCGGGTTGATCAACGCATCCGTAAGCGGCAACGGCGCACCTGAGAGGAATTCCTCCCGAGTTGCGCGATAGGTTGAGCCGTTGGGCTCAAGGTGCACCGCGTGCAATTTGCCCCAGCTCCAATCAAGAATGAACAATGCGTTCTGGTAACGCGCGGGAAACTTGGCGCCGTACCCGAAGGTCATCCCGGTCGGCGACCCCGGGCCGATGTCGAGCACCGGCGGGAGGTTGTCGATGTAGAAGGGCGGGCGCTTGCCGGCGCCGTTGCGCCAGCCGAACTCACCGCCACTCACCACGTGACACACCCGCGTCGGGCGGTACCAGGACGTGTTGAAATCGTACTCCATGTCGGCGTCGTAGGTGAAGAGCTCGCCTTCGCGGTTGATCGCCGCATCGAAAATATTGCGATAGCCGGAGGAGAACGCCTCGAATTTCTTGCCGTCCGGCGAGACGCGGTAGATCACGCCACCCGGGGCGAGCACGTCGCGCATGAAACCGCGCCCGTCCGGCATGCGAGGGAGGAGGTGATCCTCGCCCCATACCCGCGGCACCTGCGACGTCGGCTCGATCTGGGTCAGCTTGGAACCGTTACCACAGACCAGATACAACCCCTTGCCATCGGGCGTCGGTAGAACCGCGTGCACGCCGTGGTCGCCGCGGGCCTCGATGGCCCGGAGCAATTCCACCTTGTCGAGACGATCGCTGGCATCGCTGCTCGTCAGCCGGTAGAGCCCCGAGGGAATCTTGTTTTCGTAGTCGTTGACGCCGATATAGAGAGCGCCAAAGGCGAAGAGCATGCCGTTGACCGCGCGAATCTCCGGCCCGACCTTTTCCACGGTCGCCGGGTCGAGCACCTGGCCGGCCGCCGGAGGCTGGAAGCGGTAGAGACCACCGTATTGGTCGCTCGCGATGATGCGCCCCTTCTGATCAAGACAGAGATTCACCCACGATCCCTGTGAACCGCCAGGAACGGAATAGATCAGCTCCACCTTAAAACCATTGGCGACCTTGAGCCGACTGATCGGCGTCGCCTTGTTTTCACCGACGACCGGGCCAACGGCTTCCGCGCGGGCGGGCCGCGCGTTCTCCGCTGCCGCGCCAGCCTTGGCTTTGCCCTTCTTGGGGGCCTTTGGTTCCGCGGTTTCCGCGGCAAACGCCGCCGATACCAGCGCAAGAGACGCGACAAGGGGGAGAAAGGCCAGGGCGGCCAAACGTGGGGAGGTTTTCATGAAAAAGGGAACGCTGGAGCTCGGGGACGATCAACCGGGGAAGAGAATGTGTCGACCGACCCGCAGTGAAACCGGAGGACAACGACAAATCACGCCAAATAAAGCCCCTCGGACACGACCGGGGCCGGCGACCGAGTCCGCCAGGCATCGGCGAAGGAATCTTCGTCGTACCCAAATAGCGGAGACACTTCGAACGCCACGGCCGGCAACCCGGTCGCATCAGCGCTGACCGCCGCACCGTTGGCGTTCAGCCACCGGGTGAATTGTCGGAGCTGGTCGTCGCGGCAGGTCTTCGGCGAGTCGAGGCCCTCGGCATTCTTGACCGGGGAAAAATCATCCGCCCGCAGTGTCTCGATGACGACCGGGTTCAGGGCGAACGGCAGCGCGTCGAAGACAAACATCTCGAACTTCACGCCGTTGGGCTTGGCGGGCTTCACCGGGGCTCCGGCCGCGTCCACCGTCGGAATTTTTTTGTCGGCCCGGTGAAACGGCATCGTCACTCCGTCGCCCCCCGCGGCCATCTTGCGCACGAATTCCCGATCGAGCACGTGAATCGCGATGCTGCCGGCGAGGAAGCGGAGCTGTCCCGTGGCATCGACCTCGCGCTGAAACGCCATCGGCAGGTCGGAATATTCGAACACCACCGTCTTGCCGCCCTGGACGCAAAAAACCCCGACCTTCTCCTCGGGATAGGCCTTTGGCACCATCTTGCTCGACATCCCGGAGCGGCCCAGCACGTGCCATCCGATGAATGCCGGATCGACGCAGCGCACGAGGGGATTATCGATCTGGAAATAGCTCAGCGTATCGACGCCTTCGCGCTGCATCAGATCCAATGCGCCGCTCCGCTCAAGGGCGCGCAGCGAGCCACCGTGTCCGTCGGGCGAGAGCGCGATTGCGCCCGGGGTTTCGAGCAGGATCTTCCCGGCAAAATCCACCGCCGGCATCCGGCCCTGCCGGAAAAAATGCACCCGCGAGCGATCGAGTCCAAACCAGCCGTTGTCGGCAAAAAAAGCCTCCGTCGCGACGTGGTTCGCATGACTCGTCATGATGAACCAATGCAGCGGTCGTCCGTAACGCCGGCCCGCAGCGAGAATCTTCTCGGCGAACACCTGAAAGAGGGGTTTCTGCCGTACCGGGGTGACGCGAAACGTCCCCTTCGGTCCGTCGTAGCCGAGCCGCGTCCCCTGCCCGCCTGCCACCGTGAACGCCGCGACGCGCCCGGTACGCAACGCCGCTTCGCCGGCCGCCTTCGCCCTGGCCCAAGCCGCCGCGTCGCCACCATGCTCAGGGCGCCGTTCATAGGGCGCCGGCGCGAGTCCTTCGAGGTCAACTCCCGCACTCGCGCCGGGAGCGAGAAGAGTGCGACTTAACCTAGCGACCTCTTCGAGATCGATCTCCGCGGCTTCCGCCAGCAGGGATTTCTGCGCGTCCGGAGACAGTTGCCCAAAAAAGGCGAAAACCTGTCCTTGGCCGGCCGCTTGGAATTTTTCGATGAGCGGATGAATCACAGGAATAGAAATCAAGTTGAGCCCAACCCGATGACCGAGCGGCCGGACGCCGGGGAAAATTTCCCGCGAACCTCGCCCTCGTGACGCGTCGATGAAAAGGAGATCACAGTCCGGGATCGAACCGAAAAATCACTTCGCCTGGCCGGGCGTAGCCCAATCGCTGCCGCACCACCTTTTCGACAAACGCCGGGTCATTGCGCAGCCGTTCCAGGATTCGCTCCTGCTCCGCCAGCCGAGCCTTTGCGGCGGCCAGCCTCGCCTCGCCCGCAGACTGGACCTGCTTCAGTTCGAGATATTCGCCCCGGGCTTCGATAAAAAGCCCGCCCGCCCAGACCCCACAACCCGTGAGGAGAACAAAATAAAGCACAGTGATGATTCGGCGCGTGTCCACAGTTCCGCCCCGATCAACGGCGGCTCGCCCCGAGAGTAAAGGACATTTCAAACCGACCCCGCCGGGAAGAGACGTGCGAATTTGGCGTGCGTTTTCGGGCGGGCGCCGCCACGGTGCCCGCCCATCATGTATCAGAGTTTTTACGGGTTCCGGGAGATGCCGTTCAACATCACCCCGGATCCCCGGTTTCTCTATCTCAGCCCAACCCATCAGGAGGCGTTACAGCATCTCAAGTACGGCGTGCGCGAAAAAAAGGGCTTCATCGTGCTCGTCGGCGAGGTCGGATGCGGCAAGACCACCCTCTGCCGCCGGTTCCTCAACGAGCTTGATCCCGCGCACTACGACACCGCGCTGATTCTCAACCCCCGCGTCACCGAGACGCAGATGCTGAAGGCGATTCTCACCGAACTCGGCGAAACCAAGCTCGCCCGCAGCCAGAACGACCTCGTTGCGCAAATGAACCGGGTCCTCCTTGAGCGCATCGAGCGCCAGCGCGACATTGTGCTGATCATCGACGAGGCCCAGAATCTGAAGTTCGAGGTACTGGAGCAAATCCGACTGCTGTCCAACCTGGAGACCGACAAACAAAAGCTCCTACAGATCGTCCTGATGGGACAGCCCGAGCTGAAGGACGTTCTCGCACGCGACGAGTTGCGTCAGTTACGCCAACGCATCTTGGTCCATTACGAGCTCCATCCGCTGTCGGCGACGGACATCTCTCATTACATCCAGCACCGCCTCTCACTGGCTGGCGGCAGCGGGCGGCCGAGTTTCACCCGTTGGGCGTTGCGTGCCATCCACCGTGGCAGCGGCGGGATTCCGCGCATCGTGAACAATCTTTGCGACAAGGCGATCCTCTCGGCCTTCATCCGCGAATCAGACGAGGTCAACTATTGGGACGTGCGCCGCGCGGTCAAAGACATGTCGAATCTAATCGCTTGATGGCCGCGCTGTCCCTCCCTGATCTTCCCGAAGGAATCCTGAACCGATGAGTCTGATCAACGAAGCCCTCAAGAAGGCCCAGCGCCAGCGCACCGAGGACTCGCTGTCCGATGCGCCGCCGATGCCTGGAGGAGGTGGTGGAAAAATCGCCAAACGAGGGCAGGCCCGCAGCGCGAATACGATGGTGCTCATCGGCGCCGGCGCTGTCGTACTGGTCGTACTGTCCGTCGTCGGAACCGTGTTTCTCGTCAACCGCCCGAGCAAGCCGACCGTTCCGCCAGCCAGCGCCAAACCTCCGGCCGCACCGACCGCCGCCACTGCAACCCCCGCGGCCCCCGCCATCGTTCCGCCGGTCATCACGCCACCAGCGGTTTCGACTCCGCCCGTCGCAGCGGTCGAGCCAGCCCCTCCGACTTCGCCGCCCAAAAGCGTCAATTCCACTCTCTCGGAAACCAAACTGCCGTCCGCACCGCAGGAGATTCTACCCCAAACCCAGCCCGCAGGCGCGGTCGCCCCCCCCAGACCGATCCCGTCGGCCAGCCCGCTAATCGCCGCTCCCCCGCATCCGGAGGCCAAATCGCCACCAGCCACCCTTCCACCCGCCCCGGCCTCAAATATGGCGGCAGCTCCCACTCCGGCCGCCCCGGCCTCTGCCGCTGTTCCCTCTCCGCCCTCTCCCGCCCCCGCCGCCAAGCCCGACGATCGCATCACTGCGTTTGTGGAGGCCATCCGCGTCACCGGCATCCGCGCCTCGGGCGAGGAAAGCCGCGTCCTGATGAATAACCGCGTCTATCGCGTTAACGATGTCGTCGACCGCACCCTCGGCGTCCGGCTCGTCAAGGCCGCCGCCGACAGCCTGACGTTTGTTGATCCCAACGGCGTCATCTACGTAAAATTCTTCTGACGGTTCGCGCCACGGTGGCGACTCCCCCTTGTTCTCCGGTGTGCCATTTCCCCGTGTCTCGCATCCGTGCAATGACTCCACTCCTCAGTTGGTTTCCCGGCCTTTTGCTCGTGCTGCTGACCGGACACCTTTTCGGCGCCAGTTACCATGTCGACAGCACCGCCGGGGATGACCGCCACGACGGCCAGTCTCCGGAGCGAGCCTGGCGCTCGCTGGAGCGGGTAAATGCGACGACCTTTGCTCCGGGGGATCAGATCTTACTGAAAGCCGGCAGCCGGTGGGAGAACGTCTCCCTCCATCCGTTGGGTTCCGGCCGTCCCGATGCTCCGATCGTGCTCGGTCGCTACGGTGAAGGCCCGAGACCCGCGCTGCATGGCGGCGGACGCGTTCCGTGGATCCTCGGCCTCCAAAACCAAGAGTGCTGGGAAATCCGGGACCTCGAACTGACCAATTTCTCCGACGGTCCGCGCCAGCGCCATCGCGCGGTCGAAATCCGGGTCAAGGACTTCGGTCGCGCGCGACACCTTTACCTGAAAAACCTCGTCGTTCATGACGTCAACGCAGTCTCGGATTATCGCGACGACGGTGACACCGTAGCGAAGTCCTTCGGTGGGATCGCCTTCATCGTCGAGGGCACGACGCGCCAAACAGCCTGGGACGATCTTCTGGTCGAGGGCTGCGAGATCCGGGACGTCGGTCCGATGGGGTTGGTGATGCTCTCAACGTGGATGACGGGCCACCGCGACAACGATCCCAAGACCTGGTTTCCCAGCCGGGGCGTCGTGATTCGCGGCAACACCTTCGAACGCGTCGCCCGCAACGGGCTCCTCGTGCGCGGCTGCGTGTCGCCTCTCATCGAGAAAAATTTCTTCCGCGAATGCGGGTTGCTCGGCAGCGGGAACGCGATGTTTGTCTTTCACTGCGACGACGCGCTCATCCAGCACAACGAATCCTGCGAGACACGCTACAACCCGGGCGACAGCGACGCAGCCGGGTTCGACGCCGACTACAACTGCCGGCGGAGTGTCTTTCAGTACAATTACAGCCACGACAACGAATATGGCGGCTTTCTGCTCTGCTGCCTCGGCGGCCAGCGTTCCCACGGTTTCAACGAGGGCGTCATCGTCCGTTACAACATCAGCCAGAATGACGGCGGAAATATCGTGCGCGTCTCCGGTCCCGTCACCCAGGCGCTCGTGCACAACAACACCTTCTACGTGAAACCCGACACGGTGAATCTGCGCGATCCCGGATCACCGCCGCGCATCCTCTATTTCAAATCGTGGCAGGGCTGGTCCGACGGCATCCGATGGGTGAACAATATTTTCTACAACGACAGCCCGCATGCGGTCTACGAGTTCGGGGAGAGCCGGAACAACCGCTTCGAGCATAATCTCTTTTACGGAATCCATCCCGCCGGCGAGCCGCGCGACGCGAACAAAATCACCGGCAACCCGATGTTTGCCAACGTGCGCGGCGCCGAACGTGGCCTCGCCAGCGCCATCACCGCGTATTCGCTGCGCGCCGGATCCGCCGCCATCGACGCCGGCCTCGCGCTGCCCAACCTGCCGACGCACGATTTCGCCGGACATCCGATCGTCGTGCGCGGGGATCGCATCGACGTCGGCGCAATCAGTTTCGAAAAATAAACCGGCCCGCCGGGCCACCAATTCACTTCGGACTCTTGATCGCGTGATCGGCGGGAAGATTTTCCCCCGCCCACGTCTTTTCCCACGTCGTCTTCGCCGGCGCCGCGCTCCAGAACGGATCGTCGTCCGCCAGTCCGAGCGGGAGCAGCGCCACACTGCAAAGGTAAAGACTCCCCGTTGAAATGTAGCCCTCGCCGAGCCCCGGCTGATGCCCGGCCAACCCGATCCGCAGCCACCCCTTCGCGTCAAACGTCCCGGGCGCTTCCAACGTCCGGCGAATCACACGGGTCAACGCCACCCGTGCCTGGGCCGGCGACACTTCCTTCGGCAGCATCTTCCGCCACGAGGCCAAGGCGAGCCCCTGAAACGCGCCGCAACGGTAGGCGATCGAGCGTCCAATCGCCGGATACGAGCCGTCCGGTGAAATCAGCCGCTCCTGAATCGCCGCATAACGCGTCAATCGCTCCCGCGCGGCCGCCGCGAATTTCTTCCACTCCGGCGTCTCTCCGCCCACCACATCGAGTGCCTCGACCAGCATCGGCTGAATCACGAAGGAATTGTAGTAGTCCCAGTGAAACTCCGGGCCGTCGCCGTACATCCCGTCACCCACGTACCAAGCGGCGTGCTTGTCGATGCCTTCGGCCAGGCGCGGCGCAAGGCGCCCGGCGCCCACGCGATGCAGGAATACTTCCACCGTCGTCGCAAAGAGCTTCCAGTTGTTCTCCCCCGGCGGAATCGGACGCGACGAAATCATGGCCGCGATGACGTTCTGCCGCACCCGCGGCTCGAGCTGCTGCCAAAGTTCGTTCGGCGCACGCAACATCGCCTGCGCGAGAAACGCCGCGTCCACCAAAGGCTGGCGTCCCTGGGAAAAATTCAGGAAATCGGGGGACTGCGGATCCGTTCCGGCATCGATTGCCGCGCGCGCCAATCCCGCCAATCGTCCTCGTTCGACGCCCTCGGCGCCCGCATCGGCACCGCGCTCCAGCCAGGGCGCGATCCCTGCGAGCAACCGGCCCAATCCTTCCAGGTAGGTGTAGCTCGGCCGGTCCTTTGACGACGGATGCGATTCGACCGGCATCGCCTTTTTCAACGACCGGGCTGCGAGGGCGGTGAGCAGCGGATTGGCCAGCTTGCTCGCCGTCCGACACCAATAGGCACGATCCTCGGCACCGCTCGAAGCGGCGGAATTCAGCGTCCGGTTGGCAGACGAGGATTCGGCGGCCGTCGTGGTTGCAGTCAAACCCGTCGCCGCGCCGGCGGCGGCAGTAAGTCGGATAAAATCGCGGCGGGTCTTCATCGTTTCACGTGGATTTAGTTTCAGCGATCGTCGTCATCGAGGTCGAGCGAGAGCGGCGCAAACGCCGCCTGCTTCACCCCCGGGTACGCCGCCGCCCAGCCCCGCGCATCGTGCCAGAGAATCTTGTTCAGCCGGTCCGTCGGAGCCGCATCCGGGATGTCGAAATTCATTTTCGCCGAGGCCAGCGCCGCTTTCCTTGCCTCGCCCTTCAGCATCGTGGCCAGAGGGTTCACGTCGTCGATTGCCTGCTTCGGCACAACCGCCGTGTACGGCGTGAAATCCGCCACGTCGTGAAAGCTCGCCCGCAGGTCATTCGCGATCAAATCAAACAATGACATCGTCGGCAGCCCCAGAATCAGTTCGATCGTCTTCGC
Organism: Opitutia bacterium; assembly: GCA_947474365.1. Taxonomy (GTDB): domain Bacteria; phylum Verrucomicrobiota; class Verrucomicrobiia; order Opitutales; family Opitutaceae; genus ER46. The sequence continues at coordinate 58,142 of CANJIU010000044.1, forward strand.
GATGCTCGGATGCGCATAGAACGTCGAGTCGACGTGGCCGCGCCGCACGTACGGACTCATGGCCAAGGCCACCGTGCGGTGCCCGTCGACATGATCCACCCCGTTCTGCGCGTCATCCTCGACCACGAAGATCGCCATTTTTTTCCAGAACGGCGAATGCGTGAGCGCCTCGACGATTTGCCCGAGCGCGAGATCGTTGTCCGCTACCATCGCCTTCGGGCTGTGCGAGCCGGGCGCCGTTCCGCGCGTGTGGTTGCTTGGCAATTGCACGAAGACCAGATTCGGCATCCTGCCGGCGGCTTCCCATTTCTTCACTTCGGCTAAAAAAATCCGTGCCCGCACCACATCCGGGATCTCCGTCGAATAGCCGGGGAAATTGCGCGCCAGCAGTCCATCGAGTGGCTGGATCGGCGACTTCATGTTCCACTCGGTCGCGAAGGTCTCGCCCGCGCGCCAGCGCTTGAGCAACTCGATCCGCGCACTCCCGCCGAGTCCGGAGACCCGCGGCGCAAACTCCCCAAAGACCTGCGCGGTCTTCTTCGCCCGCAGGGCGTAGTCCCACAGAAAGCCGCCCGACGAATAGGCAATCGGGTCCGTTCCATCGAACGGATAGCTGCGCCCGTCCCAGCCCGGCCACATCGCATACGGGGTTTCGTTTGCCTGCGTGATCCATTGGTGGCCGTCGCCACTGTTTCCACCCGAGGCGTAAAAATTATCGAGCAGAACGAACTGGTCCGCCAACCGATGCTGGTTCGGCGTCACGTCCTCGCCAAACATCACGAGCGACGAATCGCCATTGCCCTTCTTCATGTCACCCAACACCTGATCGTAGGTCCGGTTTTCCTTCACCACATAGACGACATGCTCGATCAGCGACGGCTCGCCCGCCCGCTGCGGAATCGCCGCCGGCCTCGCCTTCGCCACCGCAGAGCTCGCGACCGGCGCCGCCGGCGACCGCGGCATCCGGTTGTTCTCCGCCACCGCCGTGCTGTAGCTCGCCAATTGCGCCGCATCCGGCACAGGCAGCACATTCACGGTCCCACGGTACGCGTGCACGAAGCGCTTGAAAAAATCGTCACGATACCCGGAGCCCACACCGAGCAGCGTCGAAACGGCCAGCAGCGTGTTGTCGGCGTTTAACGCGAGCCCGTTGGGATACCACCCCGTTGGGATCAGTCCTTGCGTCACCCCGTCGGAAGTCCGCACCACCGCGACCGCATTGATGCCACCGCACGCCACAAAGAGCGTTGCCCCGTCCGCAGTGAGCGCCAGCGCGGTCGGCGCGACGCCCCGCGCCGTCACACCAAACGGCCGCAACACAATCGTCGACTTCACTTTGTCCGTCCGGGTGTCGATGACCGACACCGAGTCGCTGTTGCCATTGGCCACAAACAGGCGGTGTCGGGGCTCGTCCCACACCAAGGCCCCCGGCTGCAGCTCGACAGCAATCTGCGCCACCGCCGTGAGAGAAATGAGATCAATCTTGGTGACCGTGCCCGAGGACGCGATGCCCCGGTCGTCAATTACAACTGGATCGGCCTTCGACGTGTGGCCGGCGGGTGCGGTCTTGTCACCGGATTTCGGCAACCGGCCGGCCCAATTGCTGACGTACGCCACGGTACCGACCGCGTTGATCGCGGCGCCGACGGGAGCGACCCCGGTCGGCACGCTGCCGATGGCGCGAGCGTTTTCCACGTCGACGATCGCGGCCTTGTTCTGCGCGATGATGGGGATCACGGCGAGCCGCTGCCCAGCGGGATTTTTTTGCCGCGCCAGCGCGACTGTCCCGGGAGTATAGCCACCGAGCTTACCCGCGACGAGCCGGGCCGAGCCGTTGGCCACGCCCTGCAACCGGACCTCCTTGCTGCTGCCGCTCGCCACGAACACCCGTCCCGTTTCATCGGGGGCGAGTCCCTGCAATCCCGGTTTCCCCTCGATCGCCACCGACGTCACGACGCGATTCTCGCGCCAGTTGATGCCAACGATGTCCTTCGCCGTGAGCGCCCAGATTTCGTCCGACTTCCCGCCAAAGGCGACCCCGTAGACGCGTCCCTCAAACACGCTCTGCACCCCTGCCGGAGTTGTGTTCTGCCGCGTCACGATCACGCCCGGGTCGGTGACATTCCGCACCGGTTTCGGATCGCGCGACGCGGCGAAGGCCGCAAGCGAAGCGAGAGCAAGAAGGACAAGGCCGGCGAAGAAACGAGGGTGGCGCATGGGGTGTGAAGCGACTATGAGCAGGAGACGCGGCAGCGGAAGCGCGATTTCAGGCGATTTGGGGGTCTGGGCGCACCCCGCCTTTGGAGATGAGGGAAACGCCATCGACACTCATCGTGTTATTACTGGGGACGCGACGCCGTCGCGGCTTCAATCCACGCGACGAGGGCGTCGCGTCCCCAGTTTCCAGAAATTGAGATGCACTCTGGGTGTCTTGCCCGAGTATGCTGCCACGAGGGCCGTACCACGAAAAATCATCGTGTCGACACGAGGTCGTGCTGAGCCTTGCCTCCGTCCGTCATGAAACGACCGCGCCCGCGCTTCCCAGTTTTCACATTGGCGGGATTTGCCGTGACGACCCTGTGCGGTCTTCTGCCGCTCGCGGACGCCCAGACAGCAGGCACGACGATTTCGCTCGACGCGCTGTTCACGACGCTCGACCGCGATCACGACGGAAAAATTTCAAAAACGGAGGCCACCGAACCCTACGCCCAGAGGTTTGCACAATGGGATGAAAACGGCGATGGCTTCGCCACCCGACAGGAAGTACACGACTTCCGGACGCGCCTCGGCATTGCCGACAGCGGCCGCCGCATCACCTCTCCGGGCGGGGCCAAAGCGCCCAAGAATCCCCGCCGGCCTGCGTCCGCGAATTCGGGGCCGGGCCGACAGGCGCCCGCGGCGACTCTTTTGAAGGAGCCCACCGACTGGCGCCTCGAAACCATGCCGCTTCCGCCGGGATTCGCGCCGGATCTGAAATTCTCCGGCACTGAGGAGATTCGGTTCGCCCCGGGAATGTTCGATCCCAATTCCGCGACCTATTTCACCTGCGTGCTCGGCCTCAGCGTTCACTCCTCGTCGGGCTTTGGCGCGGCGGAGCTGAAAGCCTTCCTCGAAAGCTATTATCGGGGCCTGAGTATTTCCGTCGGCCAGCGCAAAGGCCTCAAACCCGATCGGACCCAAATGAACGCGATCGTCAAATCAGCGGGTGCCGGTCCCGAGGGAAGAGTGCGACTCACCGCCACCGTCGATTTCTTCGATACGTTTTCCGACGGCCGCAAGATTACCCTCAACGTGGAAGCCGACGTGCTGCCGCTGCCGAAATCGGGAAAAACCGGGCTGATCCTCCTGGTTTCACCGAGTGCAACCGAAAGCCCAGTCTGGACGATTTTGCGCAGCATCGGACAAAAGTCCGTGCCAAATTTCCAGGACGCGGACTGAACCGGCCGCCGGCCTCCGCTCACGACGGCCGCTGAAACGACTTGGGATCCTCGCCCGCGCGCAGCGAAATGACCGCGCCCTCGCGTCCGAGTTCAAGACACTCGAAAAGATTCCGCACGCACTGCCCAAGTCGATCGTGCCCGGCGTTGCTGCGCTCGATCTCATCCACGAGTTTTCGCGCCAGCGTCGCGGCTTCATCCCGCACCCGCCCGGCAGTGAACGGAGGAGGGTTTTCGTCCGATTCCAGGTGCGGCACCAGCAGCGACTCCAGTTTCGCCGCGGTCGCGCGCAAGGCGTCGGCCTCGGCCCCGAGGCCCGGCGTCGGTCCTGAAACCAAGTTCAGGATACGGCGTGCAATCCGCCCGGCATGGGGCAGGTTGAGGGCAACGTGAAAGAAGGGAATGTCGTCGGGCATGCGCGGTGGCCGGTGGTTTCGCGGATGATTACTTCGGTTCAGTGAGCAAGAACGTCATCAGGTCCCGCTGCTGCTGGGAACTGAGCCCCTGCCAGAGTCCTTCAGGCATGAGCGAAATCGCGGAGGCTTTCATCGCCGCGATCGCCGTCTTCGGAACCACCCGCTTGCCGCCCGTAACGTCGCCGAGTGTGATGCTCTCCACGGTGTCATCGAGCAGCATGCCGAGCGACGACATTCCGTCTTTCAACTCCACAATGTACGCGATGCGGTCGGGATTAATCGCGGCGCTTGGTTCGACGATGTCCTTCAACACCGAGGCGTAGTCGCGATAAACCAAGTTCGAAAGGTCGGGCCCGATGACGCCGCCCGTGCCGCGAACCTGATGGCAGACCGAACACGCGGCCTGCTGACTCGTGAACACCTGGCGGCCGCGCTGCCAGTCACCACCGGCTATTTCCGGAATACTCCGCGGCAACGAGGCGGCGGATGACTCCGCCCGCGGGACAGCCCAGGGCAACAACACCCGTCGCAATGGCAGGGCGCGCGGCCGAAAATCCTCCGCCGTTTGCCACGCCACGTCCAGCGTCGGATCGGCCGCGCTGGTTGTCAGCGTAAGTTCAACCGGCAGCCAGCCATTTTCCCGTGACTCCAGCGTCACGACGGCTTCGCCGTCACCACGTCGCTCCCAGCGCGCCCCGCCGACTGACTTGAAGTCGAGATGCGCACCGGATTTGAAGGTGACGCTCACAGTCTCCCGCGGATAGTCGAAATCAAGTTTCGCCCCGGGTTGAATGGCGGTGCGCAGCATGAGATGAAGATCCAGTTGGCCGCGCAGGACCAGGGTGCCGGGCGTCTTGAGGAGCGCGAACAGCCGATCGTGTTCCTCGCTGGCGCCAGTCAGCGCCCGAGCCACGGTCAAATCGGGATGAGGCAGCCATCCCGCCCACTGCGTCTTGCCGGCCGAGTCGCGCCATTCGACCTCCAGTCCGGTCAAATCGGTGAGCACGTCGATCGCCGCGGCTTGGACCAATTCGCGGCGCGCCGCCGTCGTTGTGCGTTCCGGGCGGAGGCCCTCGGGCAGCTTCACCGCGTAATTGTACGCCTCCGTCCGCGGGGCCGTGCGAAGGACAACCGAGCGCAGGTCGGGCGCGATTCCGGCCGATACGACCGGAACCTCCCGGCGGTCGTATTTCCGCTGGTCCCGCACCACTTGGTATCCGGGAACAAATGACTCAAAACGGTCGCCCGCCGAAACATGAAGCCCGGTAGTGACGCGGCTGTCACGGGCGAGCGTCCTCCACTGCGTCGGGTCAATCGGGCGGTCAAAGATGACGCGGGTCTCGGTCGGACCGACTGCATAGGCGAGCACCGGCTGGGGCGCACTCCGTTCGGAGTATGAGATCTTGAACACCTTACCCTGCCCCTGCGGTCCGGTGCCCCAGTCGGGCGCGCCGCTATGGCAGGCGACGAGCAGATCCCCCTGGGGCGTCGGCACGGCGTCAATCGTCAGCATCGCGAGGCATGCCACGAGGTCGTTCTTGGCGACGTAGCCCGACGCCGTCTTGACGAGCTTTGTGCGCCAGATCTTGCCGCGCGATTCACCGGCGACAAACGCATCGCCCTTCCACCAGGCCGGACCAAACGTCGCGGCACCACCGCCAACGGGTTCGTTGAAATGCACTCCACAGGTGCTCTGGTGCTGCGGGCCGTAGTCAAAGACGCTCGGCTCGTCGATCACTCCCGGTAGATGCTGCGGATGGCGCGGCGGAAATCCATAATGACGACCGGGAACGATGTGCAGCAACTCATCGAACGGGTTGCCGTTAGGCAGCCACGTGGCCCCTTCCTGGTCGGAACAAAAAAGATCGCCGCTGGCGTTGAAGGCCAGCGACACGGGAAATCGCAGCCCGGTCGAGAGGATGTCGCGCCGCTTCCAATCGGGCGACAGTCTGATGATCGTCCCGCGCTCGCTATAGAGATTGTAGTCGGAGCGACCGGTCTGCTTGTTGACCCGATACGCGCCGTTCCAGGCATCGCAGCCGAGGCCAAAATAGATATTGCCCGCTGGGTCCACCGCGAGGCCGATCGCGTCGAGGTTCGAGCCAGCCGCGGCGGTCGGCGGAACCCAACCGCCCGTGACCGTCTGCAATTCCGCGGTGCCGTCGCCCTTGTCGTGCAGATGAATGACGCGACCGCGGCTGGCGAGGTAGAGCCCTCCCGGGCCCCACGCCATGCCGATGCTCGGAGGGATCTCGTTGCGCTCGTTCTTGAAAAACTCCATGGCGGTGTCCTCGAGGCCGTCACCGTCCGTGTCCTTCAATTGGTAGACGTTCCCGTCGTAGCCCAGCGCAAACAGCCGCCCATCAGGCGCGTAAACCAGGTTGTTGAGATTGCGCAGCGCCACCGGCAGTTCGCGTACCGCGAATCCGGGCACGAGCATCTGGATCGGTGGCGGGTTGGAAACGACCCAGTCGGGTTTTTCCATCGGAGCTGCGGCGCGCCCCACCAAAGAACAGACCAACGCCGGCAAAAACAATTTCAGGGAACGACGCAGGTGACGGTTCATGGGGATTTCCGGCGAAATCTGCTCATCCCCATATTGGAGGCGAGCGATTTAGGTGCGCCACACCCGAACTTTCCGTCCGGCGGATTCGCCGCCCGGTCCAAAAACGAAACCGACGACCGCTCACCGCCCGAAAGCGTGAACGGTCGCCGGCATGCCACTACTTCTTCTTGCTGGCCGCGGCCTTGGCCTTCGTCGCTTGTTGCGACGTAATCAACGCCTGCTTCTTCTGGCTGACGACGTTGGTCTTGGACTGCTTTTGCGACGCCTGCTTCTGTACGGATTTCGGAGATCTATCGCCCATGATGGGTTTCCTTTCGTTGAGTTACCTCACTTTCGGAATGTTCGTTTCCCCGAGAGCGTCCGTCTTTATCCTCGAAGGCGGCGGCTCGTGGCAAGCACCGTCGCCGATGATCGCTGACGTAACAAACGGCCGAGACGTCACTTCTTCAAATCGGAGGCGGAGCGTCCGGCTTCTTCTTCTTCGGGCGAGGTTCGGTCCAGAGGCGCATCAATAGTTCCGCCAGATTCCTCATGCTGATGCGCTGCAGACCTTCGTGCCGAGCAGCTTCCTTGAACGGAGCCGCAACCGCGCTTCGCTCTTCGTAATACCGCCAGAGTTCAGAGGCGATCCGAGCCGCTGCGACATATTCGTCTCCAGCAATCTTCGTGAGATTTTGCACCTTTTGCTGCCAGTGCTGTCTCTCGTCGACATGACTCTGCAAGTAATCGAACAGCCGCTGTTCGCACCGATTCAAGCTCATGCCGCCACCGTGCGTGGCCTCCGACCAATAACAACTGCAAAACCGCTGACCACGGAGACATTGCATTTGCCACCCTCCCATGAATAACGTTCCTCCGCACAACCAACCCACACCTTCTCCCTCCATGTGGCTAAAATTCAAAGAGCAACTTCCCGCCGTCATCCTCACCGCGCTGCTGGTCATCGGCGGTGCCTTCTGGCTTCAACAGCAGACGGTCGTGCAGATGGGCGCCAAGCATGAAAAGGAAATCGCACCGCTGCGGGACGCGAATGACGCCCTCAAGGCCTCGACCGAGGAAAACCGGAAGCAAATCGAGGCCACCAACAAGCTGCTGCGCGATGCAATTTCGAAGCGCGAGGCGGACATGTTCCGCACCGATGAGGAAATGCAGAAACTGAACACCGAGCGCATGGACACGCTGGCGGAATTGATCGCCAAGAAGGTGATGCCTTACAACCCGATGCCGAAATCCGCCGAAGAGGCGGAAAAGCAGCAGACCGAACAGGTCGACAAGGTGTCCAATCGCATGACGGAGAAGATCCAGCCGATTCTTTCCGAAATGGCCAAGGACCAGAATCTCACCCGCGACTCAATCAACCGCTACAGCCAGCGGATTTCCGATCAGGTCGGCAACGTGCTGACCGCCGAACTGGCAAAGAACCAGCAGCTCAACAACAATCTGCAGCAGACGCAGGCCACCGCGCAGGATGCCCTCAAGCTCTCGCACGAAATCACCGCGCTCTATCTCAGTTCGTTCAAGGACCAGGGGCTGATCACCCGGCTGCTCACCCTTCCCGCCAACGTCGTCCGCGACGCCGCCAGCCTGAGCATCGTGAACAGCAGTGACCGCAAGAAGGTCGAAGAACAATTGGTCACCAAGATGGCAGAAATCGAAAAACGGCTCGGCGAACTGCAGGCCCAGGCGCCACAGGCCGCGCCGGCCAGCGCCCCCGCTCTGAGTGCCCCCACCCGTCCCGCCACGCCGCCGTCAACGGCCCCGGGAAAATAGCATTCATCCGCCAGCGTTTTCCTCTCGCCACGCGGTCCATTCCGCGTGGCGTTTTAATTTTCCCCATTTCGAATGCTCCACCTCTGCTCCTTCCGCCCCGCCTTACTTTTCACCCTCACCGCATCGATCGCGTTCTTTGCGGGCGGCTGTTCCAAACCCGAAACCTCGGTCACGAGCGGCAACCGGGATCAGATCATTCACATTGGAAACCTCACCGAACCCGCCGACCTCGATCCCCACGTCATCACCAGCCAGCAGGACGCCAACATCACCCTGGCGCTGTTCGAGGGCCTGACCCAGTACGATCCCCAGACGTCGAAGCCGCAGCCCGCCGTCGCGGAGCGCTGGGAGGTTTCCCCGGACAATCTCACGTGGACCTTTCACCTTCGCTCCGGGGCGAAATGGTCGAACGGCGCCCCGGTCACCGCGCACGATTTTGTCTTCGCCTATCGCCGCATCCTCAACCCCGCTCTCGCCGCCGAATACGCCTCGCTGCTCTACGTCCTGAAGAACGGACAGGCTCTGAACGCGGGCAAGCTGACTGATTTCACCCAGCTTGGGGCCCGCGCGACGGACGACCTGACGCTGGTCCTGACGCTGGAACACCCAGTGCCCTACCTCGCCTCCATGGTTTGCCACGCGGCCTGGTACCCGCTGCATCGGCCCACCTTGGAAAAATTCAACGCGGTAACCAAGCGGGGATCGGCGTGGACGCGTCCGGGCAACCATGTCGGCAACGGGTACTTCGTCCTCGAGGAATGGAAACCGCATCAGCGGATTCGGCTCAAGAAAAGCACGACGTACTGGGATCGGGACAAAGTCCGCCTCAGTGCGGCCGTTTTCTACCCAATCGAAAGTGAAGACGCCGAGGAGCGCACCTTCCGCACCGGGCAATTGCATGTGACGTCGACGATGCCGATCGTTAAAATCGCAACCTACCGGAACGAGAAATCGCCTTTCTATCACCCGCACGTGTATCTCGGCACGTTCTTCCTCCGCTTCAACGTCTCCAAACCGCCGCTCAACGACGTCCGCGTCCGGCGGGCGCTCTCCCTCGCCATCGACCGCGACCAGTTTGTGCGCGACGTCCTGCGCGGTGGCCAGGTTCCCGCCGGCCATCTCACACCTCCGGACACCGCCGGGTTCACCGCCCGCACCCGGCCTGCCTTCGATCAGGAACTCGCCCGAAAGCTCCTCGCCGAAGCGGGATTCCCCGGCGGCAAGGGATTCCCGAAGCTGGAATTTCTCTACAACTCCACGGAAGCCAACCGACTGGTCGCCGAGGCCCTGCAGCAGATGTGGAACCGGGCGCTCGGCATCGACATCAGCATGCTCAATCAGGAGGGCCGCGTGCAGAGCGATACGATGCGCGCGGGCAACTACCAGATCGGACGCTACGCGTGGATCGGCGACTTCCTCGACCCGAGCACGTTCCTTGAACTGATGACGGGCGACAGCGGGAACAACCAGACCACCTGGCGCAACGCGGAGTATGACCGCATTTTCGCCGAGGCCAATCAGACCGCCGACGAATCGCGGCGCTACGAACTCTATCAGCGCCTCGAGGAAATCATCGCGGCGGAGTGCCCCATCGCGCCGATTTATTTCTACACCCGCAACAACCTCATGCGCCCCGAGGTGAAGGGATGGTATGGCAACCTGCTCGACAACCATCCGTTGAAGGGCGTTTACCTGGATCCGTCCGCCGCCGTGAAGTAAGGGGGGGGAGTGCAGCGCGCCTACTCCGTATGATAAAACGGATTCGGCAGCTTGAACGTCCGCTCCGCAAACCCACCGGAAAGGTCCCTTTCCTAATCGCCGATATTCGCGATGATCGTCCAGCCCTCCGCCTCCAGCTTCCGTCGAACCGCCGTCTTGTAGGCCCCACGCTCCAATCGTTCGGTGTTTCCGGCAACGCGAGTCAGACGTCGCTGACGGTTTATAACGGCGCAACAATCATCAGCTCCAACTCCGGATGGACCACCTCGCCGAACGCAGCGGTGATTTCAACAATCGGCGGACCATTCCCCTTGATTGTCGGATCTCAAGAGTCAGCCGTGCTTGCGACGCTAAACCCCGGCAATTACACGGCGCAGGCGACCGCAAATGGGGCCGTACTACTGGAAGTTTACGAGGCACCGTGAACTCTAGCAGCCTGTCGGACTTAGGAAGTCCGATCTGGGGCAAACGAATGTTGGCCGAACGGAACCGACAGGCTGCTAAATGAAAATGCCTGCGGCATTTTCGCGGATCGTGTGCCGGTCTGTTCGAAATATATTTGTAATAAGAGGTTCC
>CANJIU010000045.1 GCA_947474365.1 Opitutia bacterium
CGGCCTGCCGGCGAATGGTGCGGAGTTCCGCCATGGTGACGCGGGTTTCCTTTTCCAGAATCCGTGCGCCGTCGCCGGCCTCGACGCTCTTGTGTTGCGCGGAATCGCCGACCAGCAGCACCCGGGCACTACGTTTGCCGGCGATTTTCAAAAGCGAGTTGAGCTGGCCGGCGGAAAGGAGCCCGTATTCGTCCACCACGAGGAGTTTGGCGGTGATTGATTGCTGCAGGGCCTCATCGACGAGTAATCGCTGCACGGTCGTGGCGTTGGCGAGCGCCTGAGCGGCGGCGGGGCGACCCGCGAGCCGCTGCTCGGCGCCGTCTTGCTGGAGCAGGCTTACGGCTTGGGTGCTCGGGGCGAAACAGGCGACTTCCAGGTGGACGGCTGCCATGCCCTCGATGGCGTAGGCCAAGGCCGTGGTTTTGCCGCTGCCCGCGCGGCCGCGAAACACGGTGACCGAGTCCCGTGAATTGAGAATCTTCTCCACGGCGACGCGCTGTTCCGGAGCGATCCGCTCGCAGACTTCGCTGCGCAGGAACCCCAACTCCCCGTAGGTGGCGACCCCGGCGTTGACGCGGGCCACCAAATCCCGTTCCGCATCGAGTGCCGCCAGGGTGCTGACGTTTCCATGGGTGTGCAAAAGGCCGCTTTGCTCCCGGCCGACGGCGGCTTTGATGTCGGCCAACGCGTGCTCGCCATAGGACTCCCGAATTACCTCGGCCGTGAACTCAGGCAACGGCACCACGGTTCGACGTTCGAAGACATGCGCGGCCGTGCGGGCGATGACGGCTTCGAGCGGTTCGCGGGCGGGAGGCTCCTTGGGCGGATCTCGTCGGAGCGAACGCAACTGCTGGAGTTCCTCCGCACTCATTTGCGCTTCCTGGTGCCGGCGTACCTCGTCGGGGCTCAATTCGTACTGTTTCTTCGGTCGGTGCTCGCGGACGAGAAGGGCGATTTCATCGTGGGAAAGCTCGCGACCGAATTCCGCTTCGCGGGCGGCGATGGCGCGGTCGCGCTCCTCCGCGCGTTTCGAGAAACGCGCGAGCAATTCTGCCGGAACTTCCACCAACTCGAAGCCGTGTTCCCGGCGTTCGATGGCGTAACCCAACTGGCGGACTTCGCGAGCCAGCGCATGGCGGTAAACCTCCGTCAGGTAACCGGACTGATCGAAGATGGGGCGGGATTCCAGCGCTGAGAGCCGGGCATTATCGGAGCCGTCCGCAGTGACGTTGAAGACGAAGGCATGGGAGTGCAGGTGCGGATCAAGGGCGCGACTTTCGCCGTGGCGAAACACCGCTCCGGCCAGTTGCCCGGTGGTGACGTGGCGCTTGTTGATCCCCTGACCATCCTGCCGGCAGGCCAGCGACTCCAACTCCTTGAGGGCTTCGGTTACGGCCCGTCCGTGCGCGGCGATCAGCCGCTCGTCTCCGCCGAGAAACGCCTGGATCGAAACCGACTTTGGCGCATTGAACGTTGCGTCGTATCCAGCCCGACGGTTCGACTTCATCCGCGGAGTGAGTTTTGCCTCGGTAAATGCATGATGATTGCTCGCCACGCGCTCGAAGGCCTCGTCCGCAATCACATCTCCTTCGACCAACCCGACTGTTTCGCAGAGCCGCCCGAAGCAACGGCCCTCAACCTTCATCCCTTCCGAGTAGTAATCCGCCTGCCGCAGGTATTCACCCAAGGCATGACTGAAGATCTTGCAGGTTCGAAGCGTCAGCATGAGGCACCTGCTTGTTGAGCATAGACCACTGACCGACTGACAACGCGTATCCACGACATCGCGCACGCATCCACTTCTTCACGACGCTGCCCCCTGAGAATGACTCCCAAAATGCCAATTAGCCGGGAATCCAAGCAATCTGTCCCAAGCAGCCGCGGTTGATGCCGGGAATTATCCCATAAAATCCACGAAAAACCATGGGGTAGGACACCAACGTCTAAGCCTTTTGGCTTAGATCCAGACCGGCGTGCGCCCATTGCGAAACCGGACGCTGCCCGGTATTTTACCGGCATGCAAACGACCGACGCCCCGGCATCCGCCGCTGAACAACACACTCTTGCCCTGGATTCAACCGTGCCGACACCCGCCGGCCCCACGGCAGTGCCCGCTGATCCGCGGGCCGTCGACGGCGAGACGCCCGCTGGTTCCCGAGCGGGTGCCCCCGGTTCCCCTGCGTGTGCCGCCGACATCACCGCGGCAACCACCGAGAATGCCCGGAGGCTGGCGCAGTTGGTCGCCGCAGGGCGACAGCCGCGGTCCCGGCGATTCACCGCACTGGAACCGTATCGCGACGTGTTGCTCACCGAACGCCGCGCGGGTGCATCGATCAGATTGATCGCGCAGTCGCTGGCCCAGCTCGATGTGGCGATTTCCGAGGAAACGCTGCGCGTCTGGTTCTTGAAGGAAAAATTGCCGCAGCGACACCGGTCGCGGAAGAAGCGCGCGGCGACGCCGACGGCGAAAGTCAGCCCGCTCAGCTCGACGATGGCGGTGCGTCCCGTCACTTGGAGCGTGCCGACACCAGCGCCAGGTGCCGCCGGGACGCAACCCGGGCGGCGCGGGCCGAAGATCGCGCGTGACAATTACTGAGTGAAGGCGAGGCCATGCCGCCAACCTGCCATAAAAGGCAGCGTTGGCGGAGCCTCCGCAGTGCACATTCAGTTCCGCCAATGTTCGCTTTCGATCATCCCGCCGGAAACGAGCGGTTTCCACGGGTCGCGGGACTCCAGTAGGGTGGTCAACCGGGAGTGGAGTGAGACTCGAACGACTTCGTCAGTGAGATAACCCGGCGCACGGGTCTCGTACCATTCGTGGAGCGTGCGCGCTTTCGCGGCGGCGCGGTCGGCGAGCATCCGGTAATGACCGGGACCATCCCAGCCCCATCGGTCCGACATACCCTTCGACCATTCGACGATTTCCGCCGAAAGTTTCTTGACGCTGACTCGGGTGCGAATCGAGGGCAGATGGTCCAGGAAAACACCGTCGGCCGCATGAAACCGCTGACACCGATGTTGCAGACGAAGAAAGAACTCGCGCCACCACCAGGCTGGTTCGATGCGGCTCATCAGGGCCGGAATCGATTCCGCCGGACAATCGGCGAAGAAGTCGTCTCGCAGTCCGCGACTCGTAGTCTCCGACCAATAGCGACGCAGGGCTTCCTTCTGAGCCTGCGCGACCTGCGGCGTGTGGCGTTGGCGAATCGCAAAGTAGCCAGCCTGGAGACGCTCCATTTCGGTCAGCGCCACGTGGAGAACCGCTGACTTGGCCTCGGTCCGCAAGAAGGAGATGTACCTGTCTTGAGCGTGCTCCATCGCGTTGCGCACGGCGATGTACTCTGGTCCGCCGGCGGCATCGTAGATCGGTTCAACGATGCGTTCGCGCACCAGTGTAGTCCGGATGGACTGGTGATCGAGCTGTTGCAGTCGCATCGCGCGACCGACCTCCGCCACAAATGGCGCGGCAAGTTCGGGCTGCGATGCCAGCGAGGCCGGCAGACTTGTCTTCGCCCATGCGCCGCACACGTGCCAGTCGGTGAGGACCTGAGACCAGGAGGTGAAGCAGTTGGGCAGTTCGGGATGCAACAGTCGCGATTATACCACGAGAGACGAAATGCCAAAAGGACGGACTGTGCGGTCCAGCAATAAAGAACACCCTTCCACCGGACTCCGCAGGCTGCGTCCGGGGGAGCGGTGTTCTGGGCCGGGGAGGTGCCGGAACGGCCGCAAAAGGTCGGGCGCGGACCGCTGCGCTCGCTTCGGCCCAGGGGGCCTCCGCGTCCGACCCGACCCTTTGCGACTCGTCCGGCGGTGGCGTGTCAACGCTGGCGCTTGTCCCACAAGGGGACGGAGCCTCGCCCAGCCGCTCGATGGTGTCGCGCCGGTCAAGCTCCTTCTCGCTTCGCTGCGGTCCAGCATTGACCGGCGCAATCGGAGGGCGGCTGTTTCGGGCCGAGGTGGACCTGGCCGATGATGTAACCACCAGGCAACTCAGGTTCCCATGCGCGGTCCCTGCTTGGGTGGATCAATTCTCACGCGCACCGTCGGTCTGTCTACCGGTGCAATTGCCACGGCCTGATCAGGCGCCAGGCCTGGAGTCACTTTCACCGTCGGTAGTGACTTCAGTCGTCCGGCGGCTTCAATCAGCACCGCGCAGTCCTCCTTCGATAGCCGCGCCAGGTCACCGTCTTCGAAGTAAACTAGAGCCTTCAGGGCCTCGGTCGGTGGGAACGTTGGATGATACATTTTCTGAGCCGCCGCGAGCCCGGTTTCCAGGCGGACACCCGCGCGCAACATGGCCGCGATATCGCGGTAGTCCTTCGATTCCGAACGCTGGAGGATGACCTTTACCTTCGTGGCCATGAGATCGTCGAGCGAGGCCACCTGCAGGACACCGTCGTTTGTTTGTTGAGGCTGACCCACACGCCCAAAATCGAGCCCGCCAAAAAAGGCCACCCTCACTCCAGACCCAGTCTCGATCTCGTAGGTGTTGGGGCGTTCTTGCCGCACGGTGGCAATGCGCAGGAATGGCAATGCCGCCCGCAGTGCCCCTGGATCGACGGGATTGGAATTGAAGAAATCGAAGTCGACCGACTGTCGATGACCAAGCCGAAGCGCGATGGCGGTGCCGCCGTAAAGGACGTACCCGAATTGCTGGATCGGCCGCAGCCTTTGCCAGAGGAGACGCTGCGCTGCGGGCAGAATATCCAGTCGCGGAGTGAATGTGTCCATTACGGGATGCGTCTGACCGGTAAGGGCGGAACCTGGCCGAGTTCCGCCAGCTCGAGTCGGTAATGCCAATAATGCCAAGAGCGGGCGTTGAGCTGGCCTGCCTCCGCTTGGCGCAGAACCGCACGAAGGCAATCATCGCCCAAAGTCTCGGCCAGCCGTCGGGCATCTTCAAAAACACCGATATTCATGACCTGTGTGACCACGCGTGCGGGGTAGTCCATCGCCTCGCTGGGAGATAGCCACCACATGTACCGGCGGGCGAATCTGGAGAGCAAGGCGTGGTGGCGACGTAGTTCCTCCACCAGCGGCGTCGCTGGCGGTCGCGGGGTCGTGTGCGTTGCCTTTACCATGGAGCGACTATGGCCGAATTGCGGAGAGGAGACAAGCTGTTGACGCGCACATTGGCGGCTGCCGATGTGCACTCCCAAATCTCGCGGCCGGTGAGAATACCTTCAGGCTGCTCGCATTCGATGCCACACTTCCCAATGAATTTTCCCCAGGGTGCCGGTTCAATGTGCGAACAGACGAATGACTCGCGCTAACTACAATGCACCCGTTCCCGCAGCAGCTCGTTTTCCGGTCGCTGAGAGCGTTCGCGACGTGCTACGCGACTGCGAGCAGCAGGGTCTGCTCGACGAATTACAGCAGGCGCTCGGCATTGTGCCGCGGCCGGACGAGGCCGCCGTCCGGGCGGTCCGCGATCTGGTCTACGAATTGGCGGGTGCCCGGAATCGCGATCTCGCGGTTGACGTGTTGATCTACGCCACCGGTGTGGCCGAGTTCGAGGTCACAAGCCTGCGTGGCTATGCCGCTCGGCACGGGCTCACCGCGGAAGGTTTTCGCAAGCAAGTGCTGGCCATGCAGCGCCGGCTGGGCCTGCCACCCCGGCCGATGCAGCAATCCGATGCGAACTGAGATCGATCAACTTGTCCGCGAACTGCCGGAGGCCGGCATTGCTCGCGCCACACGACTGGGCTTGGTCTTGAATCCTGGACTGGAGACTGAGGCTTGGCGCGGTCTGGTGACGCACGTAGCCCGGCTCGTGCGCACTTCGGCCGGTGCCCGCCAGACGCTGACCGCCTGGCTCGGCGACGTACTCGCCTATGGCGAAACCGGTGGCCGCGGCTTGATCACCGAGTGCGCCGCCGCGACTGGGACTAACCCCGGGACCTTGCGAAATGCCAAAATGGTCTGCCTCCGAATCCCTGTGTCATGTCGCCACGACGCTTTGAGTTGGTCCCACCACTGCGAAGTTGGGATCGCATTTGCGGACCCAAAGGTAATCGAGCGGTGGCTGACAGTCGCCGAGTCAGACGGTCTGTCGGCGATGGCGCTCCGCCGACGCATCCGGTCACACGTAGCCAGCCGGCACGAACAGCGCGGCGCAAGCCCCGCCGATGCTTCGGTTACGGCGTTTCAGCTGATGCGAGAAATGCGTGCTTGCGACCGAATACTCGATCGGCATCGCGTGGTGTGGCGCGAATGGTCGCCCGGTGCCGCGCAATTCGCCCTGGAGGAGTTCCGGGCCGTGGCTGACTTTCTCGACACCATGCGCGCCCGGGCGCTCGAGCCGTCGGCCCCCAGACCGAGTGACTTCGAGGCAAACTGACACCCGCGGGGTCTGGCGGCTGCGCCCCCACCGGGAATCAACCTGGCCAGACTGTGCGCAGGCGGACGGCGCGCCGCAGTTTGGTCGCGGCAATCCGCCGGTTGCTTTTCAGATACTCACGCACCTCGGCTGGATCGAAGCGCACCAGCCGGCCGAGGTAGAAATGCGGCAGGCCGTTGCCCTGCAAGTTGGCCACGTGTCGCGCGGTGCAGCCGAAGAACCGCGCGACGTCGGCCACGGTCCAGAGAGTCTCTGGTGTCGCAGGCGAGTCGAATTGAGCGGTGTCCTGATCGTTCAGCATCGATCAGGCATCGCCGTCAACTCAACCACCGAGGCGTCAGGCGGACCTCATCGCGATCACGTTTTCCGGCTTCGGGAGCTTGGGCAGGACAACGGCGAACCACTGGGCAGCGTCCTCCGGTGTGACCAGTTCCCGGTAGTGCTGGAAGATGACCTCGGGTGAATTGCCCGCCTCCAGTGCAACACGGGCGGTGTCGTTGATCGCGGCGAGGCGATAGCTGATGTAGCTGTGGCGAAAGCCATTCGCCTTGAGTTCGATTCCCTCCTCGGCGGCGATCCGCTTCAGAGCGGCCTGCGGATCGACGTAGACGTTGATCGGGCCGAGATCGCGGCGATACGGCTGGAGCCGGACCTTCAACGCCTCCGGCAAAGGAACCAGCCGACGGGCTTTGGTCCGCACCTTGCTGGATTCGATCTCCGCGAAGTTGCGATCGAAGCTGATGTTTTCCCAGGCAAGGTGATCGATCTCGGAGACGCGTGCCCCGGTGTAGGCCGCACATGCGAGCCACGGCAGCAGTTCCGGGCGGCGCGCCTCGACTGCGGCAAACATCGTTCCGAGTTCGGCCGGGGTGTAGATTTCGACTTTGGTCGGCGGCTCCTTGTAGATCATTAGCCCGTCGAATTCGGTCGGACGATTCGCCGGCAGGTATCGATTCGCCTTCGCCCAATTGCCAAACGTGATGAGAATCTTCCGCACGTTGTTCTTGGTGATCGGATGCCAGACCTGCCCGCCGAGCCAGCGGTCGACGTCCGCGGTGCGGAGTTGCGCGAGACTCCGGCCAGGATTCGCCGCCGCGAGGCGGCCGAGCTGTCGGCGAATGTCTGCGATGTAATCAGAATGAACGCTCATCGCTTTCCGGCGTTCGGCAAAGTCGTTGATCAGTTCGGTGAGCGGCTTGCAGACGACATCGGTCGGGTGGTAGTCCGTGAAGAACTCCGCGGCATCGAGCACCGAACGCCCGCCGAGCTTCGTGTGCGCTTGGGCGAACAGCTCCGCGCAGACGTGCAGCGGCAGTCCGGTCGCCGCGATGTGTTTGCGCGCGATGACGTAGCTTTCCATGTCGGCAGTGGAGAGTTCGTCGGCCTCGTGCGTGTTGATCGCGAGCCGACCGAGAACAACCTTGGCTTCGCGGCGTGCGTCGGACAGTTTGCCGCACGTCTGCCGCTGACGATGACCGCCTTCGTAATACGAGAGTTGAAAAACAGAACGGCCCCGATTCTGGACCGTGTAGATTTTGATTTCGTGTTGTCCATTAGTGAGGACGATGGGTTGGCTCATGACATTGGTTGGGTTGTCAACCGCGTGTCATGCGCACCTCGCGAAATTGCGTATCTCGTTGGTCCGTTGGGCTAAATGCCTAGCCTACGACGTCAGCCATCCGCCCACCCCAACCCGTCTTGAAATTGGGCTGGTCGGGCAGGCTGCTTTGCCACTGCACCGTCTGGTCGAGGTGCGAATAGAGCTGGTTTGGCAACGCAATCCCCGCGTTGTAGTCAGAGAGGGTCGTTGGGCGCACAAGGGTTCCGACGTTGCCCAAAAACGCGACTTTCCCCTGATCGAAGAGCGCCTTGAGTTTTCGTACATTGGGATTCAGCGCGTAACTTCGACCGTCCGAATAGGAGTTCGGAACGATGGGCAGAAGAGTGGCGCGATCGACCGCCACGACCGAACGCGAGCGCGCGTAGTCCGCGTACGAGGTCGCGTCATAGGGTATGAGCACATTCGTGCCGTCGTTTCCGCCGGAGAGGTAAATGCAGACGAGGGCCTTGAAGTCCGCCACGGTCGCGGCCGCCCGGGACCGCGCGGCGTCGGCGGACACGGCTCCGATCGCCTTGAGCTGCGTCAGGGCCGAGAGCATTCCCGTGCCACCAATGGCGGAACAGCAGGCGTGCTTGACGAAACTGCGGCGCAACATGTTTTCGCTGGGTTTCATATTATCGTTGGACGGCCACGTCGGTGGAAATGGTCGAGAGGTGGAGCGCGGTCCGGACTCGTTCGGCGTTTGATCCGTCGGTCGCGGCCCATTCGACCAGGGCGGAAAGCGGCTGCAGGTGGTACCCCCGGCCGGAATAGTCGGGCGCAACGGCTCCCGTCCCTTCCCCGAGTAACCAACCCGCCACCAGTCCGGTGGCGTCGCTCGGCCGACCTTCCGCCATGCCGGCCCTGATTTGGGCCGGGGTGCGCGCCACATTCCAAAAACGTGCCTGCGCCACCGCACCGTCAAATCTCGTACCGAAACCGTCACCGCTTGGAGACATGGCCTGACCAATCGACAAGGGCACGTCAATTGCCGCCGGCGGCACCGAAACGTTGGTGGCCCGGCCGCCCGCAACGCCATTCACATAGATCGTGATCGCGGAGCCGTCGAAGACACCGGCCACATGGCTCCAGGTGCCCAACGGATAGTTCTGCGGGCCGTATACGACGCGCGCGTCGGCACCCGGCCCACCTGCGACGGCGAATAGGAAACCAGACCCGGCGGCGCCCAGCGTGAAAATGTTATTGGGCGACACCGACGAGCTCTTGCCGATAATGTGAACGACCTGGCTCACATAGGGCAGGACCCACGCCTCCAACGTGAACGGTCCGACAGGATCGAACGCGGCGACCTTCGGCGCGACCAAGGGCACCACGCCCGTGGCGACCGCGAACCGCGGCGCATCCGCGTAGTTGGTGTTCTGCGGGATGCCGGGAATGGCGGCGATCGCCTGGATGATGGCGTTTTTCGTCGGACTCCTCATCTGCCCCCCGGCCATCAGAATGTTCAACCGTTCCACCAACAGGGAGGGAGACGCACTCAGGCCAAGCAGACCGGTGAAATCGTTGCGCAGATAGGGCGACGGCGACGGTGCGCCGTCCACTCGCGGCGGAACCCGGGTGACAAGGCCCGTCAGGAAATTTGGCACCTTGATTGCAAAGGAGGCATCGGTGATCTGCATCTCTGGCGCCACCAGGCCGGCCGAGGCGAGAATTCCCGGGGCCGTGTACGAAGGGGAAAAGAAATTGAAGACGGAGGGCGACTGGAGGACGTTTTGCCCAAGCGTGCCCTCGATGCCGAAAAGCCACTCGGACCTGGGATGATATCGGTCGCCGCGGGGATCTCCCCAGTAGCTGTCCCAGAATCCGCCGCGGGGAGCCGCCGTTTTCATGAGTCGCCAAAGTCCCGCCATTCGAATCAGGGGTTCCTTGACCTTGCCGTACCCCGGGCTGGCAGCGGCATCCGGCGAGCGCGCCTCGTAGTCCAGCAAGATGGCGCGAACGACCGCGCCCAGGTCGCCGCGCACCCCGTTGCCGTTGTTGGCGAAGACCTGGGCCGTGCGATAAACATACCCCGGACTTGGGTTGCTGGACACGAGACGCTGAATCAGTTGGCGACAAACAAACGGTCCGGTATTTGGATGCTGAAACAGCGTATCGAGGAGGATTTTCAACGCCTCGTTACCCGATACGCCCGCGGGGATGATCGTCGGATTGGCCTCACGCGGCGCCTTTTGCTCGAGCGAAATCACCTTTTTCTGGGTGGTGTCGTAGTAGGCCGGGTAGTTCTTGAGCGGTCGGAAAATGTACGCGCTGTCGGGTTCCGGTTCGCGGGTGGTAAACTTGCCCGGATAGATGAAAAAATTGTCGTTCTCATTTTGATACGCCCAGCCGGTGAAGACCTTGGCAGTCTCAGTGATGGAGACATTGTCGTAAGTCGGGATCGGGCGACCGGCGGCATCGAGCAGGAGCGTGCCGTCGGGGTGAAGCTGGACGAGGCCGACCGTGAAGAGCTGTTGGACTTCGCGGGCGTAATTCTCGTCGGGGCTGGTGCCTTTGACCGGATCCGCCTTTTGGTTGCGCAGGAAGGTGAGGTTCCAGGCCATCACCGGGTTGAGGGACACGAATTCGATCAGGTCGCGGAAGTTGCCAAACGCCCGGGCGACGAGCTGATCGTAGAAGTAGTTGATTTCCTCCGGCAGCGGCGTGCCATTTGGATCGGTCACGACAAAAATCTCCGACAGCGCAAACCCGACGCGCTGCCGAAGCTGGTCGGGCGCCTCGACCGCCAGAGTCCACCAAGTGTTATTCTTGCTAAGGTTCGAGAGGAGCGTGGCCGGCTGGTCCAGTTGGGTTCGCTCCGGCGTCGGGTACTTGACGATTTCGTCGAAAACCGTCTTGCGAAACGAGGTGACGGGCAGCGCCTGTTGCGCCCGAATCCAGCCATCGACGCCGAGTCGTTTCACCTCCGCGATGGACTCCTCGGTGGGGCCAAACGTCGCCTGCAGGAGGAGCCTTGCGGCCTCTGCGTCCGAGGGGGAGCCGAGCAGACCCGCAGGAAGGCCCGGCGGCGCCGCGGGCGCGGAAAAAATCTGCGACCCCTGGGCAGTCTTCAACGTACCGGTCAGTTCACCGCCGGGAAACCGGGCGCTGTCGAGACTGATATAAATGCGACCGTTCTTAAGTGCGTCGAGCAGGTCCGCCCGGGTGTAGGGTCCCACCGGGTTGATCTGCCACCGCGAACCGGTCACCTGGCCGATCGGCAAGGCTGTGACGTAGTCGTTCGTCGGACTGAGGCGAAGGTATCCGCTCACCTGAGCCGAACTCAGGTTGGAATGGGAGATATTGATCTCGGCGAGCGTACCGCTGGCACTGAGCAGCAGCGTGGCGATACCGGAACCGATCGTTCCGCCGGCCGCGCCGTCCGGCCGCAGGTAGGCAACATAGAGTGTGGCAGTGCTGTCGGCGATCGTGACCGTCGCGACGGACTGCGCGCCCACCAGGTAATCGGCCGCACTGAGGGTTAGGTCGACCACGACCGTACTCTGTCCGTCAGTCGTCAGATCCGGCAGGGGCAAAAGCGGAATTTTGACCGAAGCTGCGCCCGCCGGTATCGTGATGGTGCCGGGCAACAGGTCGTAATCGACACCATTCGCCCCCGTCCCGCCAACCCGGTAGGAGACGGTGAGGGCGGTCTGAATGTCTCCCGTACGCGTGATCGTGTATTCACCAGGGTTGGACCCGGACTCGTCGCTCGTCGGCTTCGTCGCGGCAATGGTGACAAACGTCTGGGGGCTCGGGGCGAATCCGTCCTCGCCCGCGGCCCACACGTGATAGGCGCCCGTCCGGAGCGTGCCGTTGCGATAGTTGTAGAGTTGGATCACGCGGAGGAGTTCCGGAAGATCGATTCGGCCGTCCCGATTCGAATCCGCTGAATGATAACTCGATAGCGTGACCTTCGTGACCGTATTCGGTATCGCGGGATCGCCCGCAAATCCGTCCTCACTGCCCGCCTGCACCTTGTAGAATCCCGTCCGCGTGGGACCATTGCGGGTGTTGTAGAGTTCGATCACCCGGGTGAGTTCCTGCAGGCTGAGCCGAAAATCGAGATCCGTGTCTGCACTGTGGTTGGGCACGGCGGCCGCGGCGACAAAGGTGGCCGCGGAACCGCGGTCGGCCGAAGCGGCGTGGGTCTGAGCGGCAAAGGGAGGTGGAATTCCGTCGACGGTCACGTCGTAAATTTCCACGAGGACCTCGCCACCGCGGTTGGAATTATCCGTCAGCCGAACGCGGTAATTACCTGGCGGGACATCAACCAAGATAGCGGCGTCCCTGGATCCGGCCGCGAGCCCGATGGCGCCGACCTGACCGAACAGGTGCGCGAGTTGCGGACCGGTGGCGCTGCCGTTGCCGACCGGCGTCTCCCAATTGTCATTCTCCGCCACCTTGGTCGTTTCGGAAAGGAGCTCTAGTTTCGGATCGGCCAGCACACCGGCGACCCCGAACGTGCTGAGCGTGGGACCAACCGCGCGGATCAACAGCCGGCGCGAACCGGCACCCGCCGAAATTGTAATCCCCGGGACGAGTGCGTCCGCCACCGCGCCGACCTGCGCGCGAGTGGACAGATTGATGAACCGCGTGGCTCCGCCCCCGACCTCGTAGACCTCGACAAGTGTAACACCACGGTCCGCGCCCACCCCGCTTACCTGCGCGGTATAGCTGCCCGGCGCCAGCTTGGCGATCAGTGCGGCGTCTTTGGATCCGGCCGCAAGTTGAAAGGCACCAACCGAAGCAAATAGCGCCGCGTCGCCGGGATTGAAGTTGTCGTTCTCGGCGATCTTGGTGCCGCCGCTGAACAGTTCCAATTTGGGATCTGCGAGTGGAGCGGATACCCCGAATGCTCCGAGCGCAGGGCCGACCGCGCGGATCAGCACCGTCTTGTCCGGCCCGGGGCCGATCGTGAAGCCGGTGACGAGTGGCTCGCTCCCGCCACCATTGGAGCGTATCGAAAGGTTTGAGAGTCGCGCCTCCTGGGCTCGCGATGCGACACAACCGACCACAATGGCCAGCCAGCAAATCGTGCGGAAAACTTTCATGGCAGGAAATTCACCGGGGTTGAGGAATTACCGGTCAGCGCCATTCCCACCCACAATGCGGGACAGGAGATGGTGAGCCCCACCTACTCCCGCAATCTCTTTCATGGTCGGCGCTTGCGGCCCAATCCAGGCGTTGCACCTCCCGCGCGCGGTCTCGCGGGAGAAATTCGCCGTGGGCGGGTCTTCCCGGACAAAAATCAACGAAGTTCGGTGCTCCCGAAAATGTCCGGTAACTTTTCGCGAGCAATCCGATTCTACCGAGCCCCCCTGCCGTGTCCACCGGGCCGTGATTGCCACGATCGAAATAATCCGAATTTCTGCGCGCCGTTCCCAGGATTAGTGTCCCGGCGTTTCGACCTTCGTGGATCCCCCGAGCGAACCACACTCGGACCACGCCCTGGTGCGGGCCAGTGCGCCGGCGGCGTTGCCCCGCGAACAGAATCCCCTCGTGCAACTCGGAACTCATCAACCTCGGCGCCGCGGCCCAAGAGCACGAGGCCCTGCCCGCGCTTGAAATAGTGGCAGGCGACGAGGCGACCATTTGCACGGTGCGGGAGGCCGCGAGGCGCACCGTCGTCCAGATCTGCAAGCATCCCGCAAGATCACCGCAATTTTCCAATCAAACGAAGATATCACGTCTCATCCCATTCGCTATTCTCGCGGTCATGCCTTTCTCCTCGCCCGCACCGCGGAACACTATTGCCGGTGAATCCGGCACGATCAAATTCTCCGAATTACCCGGCCGGCCACGCTGAAGGCCATCCTGGCTCGCGGCAATTTGAGGTTACAGAGCGCCGACACGACTGAAGTTACCGCCGAGTCTGACGTCAAATCGGTCGCCATGACGCCGCGCCTTCCAGGTTCCCGACGATTCCCACGATCAGCGGCGGACAGCTCGTGACAGGGACACTCAACGGCGGCGGTCCCGAAATCAGCGTCTCAACCATTAACAGCAACGTGGTGTTGCGAAAATTGTGAGAGCGGCGACAAAACGTTCCGGACCGCCGGTGTCTGGCGGGAATCCTGCCATGCTGCCTGTTTCCGCGGACCAGCACAGTCGCGCCTCGAATATACGCAGGTCAGCGTATTCCCTTTTGCGGAAAAACACGTAAGGTTTGGCTTCGTCGAAGCCGTCGATTTTCATCCCACCATGCTGCCCGCCGTTGTCGTCCTGCTCCTTCTCACCGCCCTCGTGGCGACCGAACCTCCTTCTACCGGTGGCGGGGACCGCTGATCCCACTCCCGTCCGCCCCGGGTCGTTCCTCTCGAAAAATTAGCAGGGGCGCCCCCGCGAACGGAAGCGCCCCTGGTTGGTTTCTTTAGTTACTCCATCGGTCGAACGCGGCAAAACGCGTTCCGGACTCCACGGGATCGACGACCCTCACCGGCAGCATGACTTTTTTTGCCACCGGCTTGCCATCGACTTCCGCGGGCTGGAAACGCCATTGTTTCACCGCCTTCACGACCGCCGTCGCCAGCACATCGTCCGAAGCGAACTTGATGCTGAATTCAGCGGGCTTTCCCAACGCATCCACCACGAACTCGAGTTGCACCAGACCCCCTTGGAATTCCGGCCCGACCGCGGGTGAAACCACGGTGACGGGAACGGGAACTCCAGGATCCTTGTTGCACGACTCGAGGTAGGTTTGCTCCAGCGTCGACGCCGAAGCGGCGACGGACAGGAGCGCACCCACAATGAGGAGAACGACGAGCTTATTGACTGCTTTCATGGTATTAAACTCCGCGATGAAGCGGAGAGTTTGGTTTTCTCTATCGGTGCTTGAACACCCCGGAGCCGTCTGCGCGAATGCCCAGGCAACCCCCGGATGGTTTTCGGCGGCGTGACCGATGAAGCCGCGCCGCCAAATCGTCCGTCTTGGGGCAACCACTGACCGGCGTACCGCTCGTCGGCACACCGCAAAGTACCGTACTCACGCCGGGGACGCAGGCGTGCGCCTGCATGGCGGGCCTGACACCCGCGCTCCCCGCGAAAATTCAAAGAACTCCACTTGGAGTAACTTCGAAAGCACGAGCACGAGAGCAGTCGCCGTGCCGATATCACAAGTAGTTTCGACGCCCGACACCCAGATGTCACTTTCGACGACGGTCGCCAACGTCCGCGCGGCATCGAACTCAAATGGCAGGACCGCTTGCACGGATGAACGAATGTCATTCCGTCTCCGATTCGCTCCGAAACTCATGCCTGCTGCTCCTCTCCATCAACCACCCTCCCGCCGACGCACGGCACTATTGCAATGGATCGATTCGGATTACACGTCGGAGAGCCGGGAAAAAATCCGCGCCGAGCCCGACCGGGTCGATTGGACCCGGTGTCTGCCCTTCATTTTCCTTCACCTCGGCTGTTTAGGGGTGATTTGGGTCGGCGCCAGTCCCGTGGCCATCGGGGCCGCTGTCGTGCTCTACTTTCTCCGGATGTTTGCCGTCACTGGAATCTATCACCGCTACTTTTCGCACAAGACCTATAGCACGTCCCGCGTCGGCCAATTCCTCCTCGCGTTGTGGGGCGCCACGACCGTGCAGCGCGGGGCGCTTTGGTGGGCTTACCATCATCGTCATCATCACCAGCACTCGGATGAACCGGAAGACGCCCATTCGCCGCATGTGCATGGATTTCTTTGGTCACACATCGGCTGGATCACGAGTCGCCGAAATTTCCCCACCGACTACACGACGATTAAGGATCTGGCCCGGTTCCCCGAATTGGTCTGGCTGAACCGTTTCGACACCGCTGTCCCGCTCGTCTTCGCCTTCGCCGTCTTTGGTTTCGGAGCACTCCTCGAGACCTACGCCCCGGGACTGGGGACCAATGCGTGGCAGATGCTCATCTGGGGCTTCTTCATCAGCACCACGATCCTGTTCCACGCCACCGCCTCCATCAACTCGCTCGCACACCTCATGGGGAAACGTCGCTTCGCCACCGCGGACGATTCCCGCAACAGTTTCATCCTTGCGCTCGTCTGCCTCGGCGAGGGTTGGCACAACAATCATCACCGCTACCAGTCGTCGACCCGCAATGGTTTCTTTTGGTGGGAAATCGACCTGACGTATTACGGCTTGAAGGCATTGTCATGGACCGGCCTCATCTGGGGCCTCAAGCCAGTCCCGGCCTCGGTGATGGAGGAAGCGGTCCGCGCCGATCATCCCGCCCACCTCGACTCCGCGAATCCAGCCGCTCCAAGCCCACGCGAATTTTCCTCAGGAAAAAAGCCGCTTCCAGCGCGGTAACGCTGACAATCGCTTTTGCCATCGGGCGGAATTCGTCGCGACTACGCCTGAGATCTCGCGGGGCTACGCGGTGAAATCGTATAAGTAAATCTACGGCGCACCGCCGCGTGGAAGGCGGCCCGGGCGCTTCAACCGTCCGGGCGGCGCATCTTTTGTCCCGGGCCGAAACGACGCCGCGCCGCCTGAACAAAAAATGCACAGAGATGCCGTCCCCGATTGATCGATGCGGCATGAATCGCTGCTTGCACGTGCAGAAGCAACAGCGTTGTCTCACCCCCCTTCTTAAATCATGTCTGAATCTGCCAAGCCCGCCGTCCATTCCAACCCCGAGCCCAAAGAGGCCGCCGCTCAGAGCGACACCAAACACAAGATCGCGGTCCTGGCCGTGGTCGTTATTCCCTTCATCGGATTGATCGTCGCCATCATTCTCGCGTGGGGATCCGGCGTGGATGCACTTTCCCTCGGGCTATTCGCCGCTTTCTCGATTGCCACAATTCTCGGCGTAACCGTCGGCTATCACCGGTACTTCACCCACAAGTCGTTCAAGACACATGATTGGATCAAGTTCCTCCTGGGCGTGGCCGGCTCCGCCTCCTGGGAAGGCGACGCGCTGGAGTGGGTGGCGGAGCACCGGCATCACCACAAGTACAGTGACACGGAGGACGATCACCATTCCCCCCATTACGGCTTTTTCAAATCGCACGTCGGCTGGCTCTTCACCAAGACGGATCCGAAACAATATTCCCGATACGCTCCGGAATTGATGGACGATCCGCTCTTCATGTTCATCACGCGGAATTTCCTGTTGTGGGCCACCCTCGGTCTATTGCTCCCCGCCGCCATCGGTTGGGCGGCAACCGGCACGGTGAAGGGCGCGTTTCTCGGTTTCCTCTGGGGCGGCCTGGTCCGGGTGCTGTTCGTGCATCACGTCACCTGGAGCGTTAACTCCATTTGCCACACGTTCGGCTCCAAGAATTTTCGCTCAGATGACGACAGCCGAAACAACGTCATTGTGGGCATCCTCGCCCTGGGCGAAGGCTGGCACAACAATCACCACGCTTTTCAAACCTCCGCACGCCACGGCCTGTTTTGGTGGCAGATCGACTTCAGCTATATCCTGATCAAATCGCTGGAATTCTGCGGTCTCGTCTGGGACGTAAAAGTCCCCAAGCAGGAAGATGTCGCGGCGAAGCGCCTCACTTCCTCCACAAACAGCAAGGTCGCGGCGGCACCCAAGACCATGGCAGAGGAAGCTGCGTACGCCGCCCAATCCGCCGGTGACGCCTCGGACGGCCGCGGTGATTATTCGTACGGCACCCTGAAGCGAGTGGTGCCCACCGCCGCCGCGTTTGCCGTTGCCACCGCCGCCGCCTCGCAGGCCACCGTGCCAAAGAAGGCCGAGGATCCCGCGACTAATCGCAACGTGACAGCCCAGTCGGAACTCGGAAAGAAGACCGCGTCCCAAGACCAGAAGCCACAGGCCAGCTGAGGATCCCCCGCCTGATCTTCCAACGCGGGAAGAGCTGGAATTGGGGCATGCGAATAACACCGCCCCGCTGGATCGGCGGAGTCAACGCGGTCTCACCCAATCAACGCATTGCGTCCGGGCACGGTCCTTGCACGTAGAAACGACGAGCCCACGTCTCGTCCATGTCTTCACTAGCAATCATCGGCACCGGCATCGCCGGCCTCGGCTGCGCCCATTTTCTCCACCGCCATTTCGATCTCACGGTTTTCGAACAACACGATTACATCGGAGGTCACACTCACACCGTGGCCGAAACGGAACCGGGCACGGGGCGCAACGTCGCGATGGACACCGGTTTCATGGTTTTCAACAAAGTCACCTATCCGCACCTCACGCGGCTCTTCGGTGAACTGACCGTCCCGATCAAGCCCACAGCGATGTCCTTCAGCGTGCGGCACGCCGACAGCGGGCTTGAGTTCGCGGGTTCGTCGCTGAATCACCTGTTCGCCCAGCGAAAGAACCTTTTTCGACCCCGATTCTATCGCCTTCTCGCCGCGATCAACCGCTTCAACACCGAAGCCACGCAGGCGCTGGAGGACCCCGCCACGATCACGGAAACACTCGGCGATTACGTGAAACGCCGCGGTTACGGGAAGGATTTTTTCGACCTGTACCTTGTGCCGATGAGTTCCGCGGTCTGGAGCACCCCGCCGGATCTGATGCTCTCGTTTCCCGCCGCGACGCTGCTGCGCTTTTTCCACAATCACGGCTTTCTCGGACTCAACACCCAGCACCAATGGTGGACCGTCGAGGGCGGGGCCAAAACCTACGTTGAAAAGATCATCCACCCCTGGCGCACCCGCATACGACTGCAGGAAGCCGCCACCCGAATCGTGCGTACGGCAAACGGGGTCGCCGTCACCACCTCGAAGGGGATCACCACCCACTTTGATCGAGTCATCCTCGCCTGTCACGGCGACCAGGCGCACCGCCTCCTGCCTGCACCCACCCTTGACGAGGATCGCCTGCTGCGTGAGTTCCGCTATCAACCCAACGTTGCCACCGTTCACACCGATTCCTCGGTGATGCCGCGCACCCGCCTCGCCTGGTCAAGTTGGAACTATGAAATCGCCCGCGACGACGCCCGCGGCGTGTCCACCGCCACGCACTATTGGATGAACTCGCTCCAGGGTGTATCCGATCGGGAGAACTATTTTGTCTCGATCAATCGCCCGGAGTCGATCGCCCCCGGGAGAGTGCTCCGGCGCATCAATTACGAGCATCCGCTTTTCAGTCTCGGCGCGGTCCGCGCCCAGAGCGAGATTCCCGCCCTCAACGCCGCAGCGCGCGGGACGACCGAAACCTATTTTGCCGGCGCATGGCAGCGGTTCGGCTTTCACGAAGACGGCCTGCTCAGCGCGGTGCGGCTCTGCGAGCTTCTCCTCGGCCGGGATCCGTGGAGCGCCAATTCCACCCGGACCGCCGGGTCGCCGGCAGTCGCGTCTTCGTAACGATTCCGAGCGACAATCGGCATCCAATCGCCGCGCCCGGACGTACCAAGTCAATCCCGCGAACCTCCGATGAAATCCTGTCTTTATGAGTGCCGAGTGCTGCATGCGCGATTCGCGCCGCTTCCGCATCGGTTTCTCTACCGGATCTTTTTCTTCGCGATCGATCTCGATGAGGTGGAGACCCTCCCCGGCCGGCTGGCCCTGTTCTCAACCGGCAGTCGCAACATCTACTCGTTCCGTGAGGGCGATTTCCTGCCGATTCAGGGACGCCTGCACCCTGGCGGAGAGGAAATCATTCCCGGCTCACCCTCGGTGGACGGGCGGACCGCACTTTCACTCAAGCAACGCGTCACGACCTTCGTCGCCCGCCACGGCGTCGACCTCACCGGCGGGCGCGTTGTTCTCGTCACCCTGCCGCGAGTCTTCGGCTACCTCTTCAATCCGGTGTCATTTTATTTCTGTTACGATCGCGACGGCGTCCCCGCCGCCGCCGTGGCCGAGGTAACCAACACCTTTCGCGAGGTGAAACCGTACTTCCTCGGGCCGGACGCCCTGTGTGCCATCTCGGCCAACGCCCCCGCCCCAGCCGGGGGCGAGGGAATCTTCCACCTCCGGGTGCCGAAACATTTCTATGTTTCCCCGTACTCCGACGTCGATGTGGCCTTCGATTTCACCTTGCACCTGCCCGGACCGCGTTTCTCGGTGCAAATTGACGACTATGTCGGATCCGAGCGAACGCTCACGAGCACGGTCTCCGGTGATCGCCGAGAACTCACGTCTGCCCGGCTCGCGTGGTTCACCGTGAAATATCCGTTCATCACCCTCAGCATCATCACCGCGATCCACTGGCAAGCCTTGCGTCTCTGGTGGAAACGCGTCCCGTGGTTTGCCAAGGCCGCCCGCGCCAGCGACCAGCGGGATCTTTACCGACCGCATCCCACGCTTCATTCCCGCGACGCCACATGAGTGCCACCACCACGGAATCCGTCATTCCCGCCCGCCCTGTCGGCACCCAACCACACCAAGGTCGGACGCTACTTTCCTATCGCCGAGCCGTGCTGGGCGCACTTGAAGACATGCGGACCGGACAACTCCGGCTGGAGATGCCCGGCGGCGCAATTCACACAATTGGAGGATCGTCGCGTGCCCCAGCCCACTCCGCCACCCCCAACATTCCGGATTCGGCCCACCTGCAAATTCATCGGGAAGAGTTTTTTAAGAAATGCTTCTGGGCCGGAGATATCGGTTTCGCGGAATCTTATCTCGACGGCGACTGGGATACGACCGACCTGACCGCGGTCATCGCCCATTTCATCCGCAATCTCGAACACGCCCCCACGCTTTCGGGCTCCCAACGCTCGCAAGCCGCGGTCTTGAACCTGCTCCGGTTTTTCAACCGGGCCGGACACCTGCTGCGCCCAAACACCCGCGCGACCGCCCGCCGCAACATTCGGGATCACTACGACCTCTCGAACGACTTCTTCGCACTCTGGCTGGATCCCTCGATGATGTACTCCTCCGCCCGGTGGCCCACCGGCGCACCGGACCTCTCGCTCGAGGAGGCACAGCGGGCCAAGAATGACGCCCTTTGCGGCAAGCTGCGGCTCAAACCCTCCGATCACGTCCTGGAAATCGGCACCGGCTGGGGCGGATGGTCGCTCCACGCCGCCCGTCACTACGGCTGCCGCATCACGACCGTGACCATCTCGCAGCAACAATTCGAACTTGCCCGCCGACGCGTGATCGACGCCCGGCTCGCCGACCGCGTGGACGTCCAACTGCGCGACTTCCGCGACATCACCGGCCACTTCGACAAGATTGTCTCAATCGAGATGATGGAGGCACTGGGCCACCGCTACCAGGATACGTTTGCCCGGACCGTCGCAAAACTGCTCAAACCCGAAGGCCTGCTCGCGCTCCAGTTCATCACCTATCCGGACTCACGGTACGATCAGCTCCGGCGCGGCGTGGACTTCATCCAGAAACACATTTTCCCCGGTTCGCTTCTGCTCTCCCTAAACCGCGTGAACGATTTGCTCGCCCGGGCCGGCGGTCTCGTGCTGCACGAAATGGACGACTTTGGTCCCGACTACGCGCGAACGCTCCGGCTATGGCGCGAACAGTTCCAAGTCAGACTCGACGAGGTGCGCGCGCTTGGTTTCGACGATCGGTTCGTCCGCAAATGGAATTACTACCTGTGTTACTGCGAGGCGGCCTTCGCCCTCCGCAACGTTTCGGTCGTGCACACACTGCACACCCGGGCCAACAACTTCAGTCTGCGGTAGCAGGGATCCGCCGCCACACTGCGTTTCCTCTCCCACCGCCGCCTCCCCGATGATTCCACTGCTGCGCACACTCTTCATCATCGTCATCGCTTCGATGCTCGGGGTGACCTCGTGGGCGAGCCTGCACACCCCGTTGTTCGCGATTCCGCGCGAGATCTTCACCCACCCGTGGTTCATCGCGACCCTCTGCGATGCCTACTGGGCGTTCATCACATTTTACGTCTGGGTCGCTTGGAAGGAACCGTCGCCCACGGCGCGCGTCCTCTGGTTCATCGCCATCATCGCGCTGGGCAACATCTCCATGTCGGCCTACCTGCTGCGCGAGCTTTTCCGCGTTCCGACTTCCGGGCCGCTGGGCGACGTTTTCACCCGGCCCTCGACCGGTGGACTGATTCTCCCCTCGCTGCTCACCGCGGTGAGCGCAACGGTCTATCTGCTCGCATGAGCCTGCCCGTCACCGAGGCTGATCCGGCAACGCCGACAACCCCGCCCGGCTTCTGGCAACGTCGCGTCGTGCGCCCGATCATCGGACAATTCACCCTCGGCATCACGCCCGACCGGATCGCCGCCACGCTCGCCGTCGGGACCGCCTGCTCGGTGTTTCCCTTTTTCGGCTTCACGACGCTGCTCAACCTCGGCGCCGGACTCGCGCTGAAGCTCAACCAGCCGATTCTCCACGTCATCAACCAGCTGCTCGGCCCCGTACAGCTCATGCTGATACTCGTATATGTCCGCCTCGGGGAAACGGTGTGGCAGGCGACGGGCGACCGCGTCACCGTCCAGGAAATCGTGACCACCTTTCGCGAGGCGTCCGTGGAGACGTTTCTCCGGCGATTCGGCTGGGCCGGCGTCCACGCCCTCACCGCGTGGATGATCACCACCCCGCTGCTCATCGCCGGCATTTTCCTCACCCTCCGGCCGATCATGCGTCGCGTGCAGAAGGGACGGGCCGCATGACCACGCCCGCACTCCTGCTCTGGGCCACGGCCGCCCTCTGCATCGGGTTTGTTCTTCTCTATCTGCTCGCACGGCGGCTGAACAACTACGGGATCGTCGACATCGCGTGGTCGTACGCCTTCGCCGCGTTGGCGGCGTTTTACGCCTTCGCGGGGCAAGGCTGGCCGGTGCGTCGGGCGCTGGTCGCCGCCATGGTTTGCATCTGGAGCCTGCGGCTCGGCACCCATCTGTTTGTCCGAGTCGTCCGGCATCATCCCACCGAGGATACCCGCTACGCCCAGCTGCGTCGTGATTGGGCGGCCCGCTTTCACCCGATGATGTTTGGTTTTTTTCAGCTCCAAGCGATCTCGGTGGTGGTGCTCGGTACGGCCTTCCTCCTCACGGTGCAAAATGCCTCTCGCCAACTCCACGTCCTCGAAATCGCCGGGGTGGCTTTGTGGCTCGTCGCGCTGGCCGGCGAGGCGTTCGCGGACGCGCAGCTGGCCGCGTTCAAGCGCAACCCGGCTCACGCCGGAGCGGTCTGTTCTGTCGGTCTCTGGCGCTACAGCCGTCACCCCAATTACTTTTTCGAGTGGCTGATTTGGGTCGCTTATTTCCTCGTCGCCCTCGCCTCGCCGTGGGGCTGGACCGCCGTGATCGGTCCCGCCTCCATCCTGTTCCTGCTCCTGCGCGTAACGGGCATCCCGATGGCGGAGGAACAATCGCTGCGCAGCAAAGGCGATGCCTACCGCCACTACCAAAAGATCACGAGTGCCTTTGTGCCGTGGCGGCCGAAGCCATAGCCAACCGAACTCAGCGGGCCTACTGCCATTCACCTCCGCTCCAGCTGCTCGCCATCCACGCCCCACGACTCTCCACCTTCCGATGATCGACTCACTCCTCGAGAAAAACCTTCTCCCCGACACTCTCATCCGCCTCGGTATTCGGCGTCTGCTCGCCCAACGCATCCGCGATGAGACCGCCAGCTACAATCGCACCGCCTATGTTACCGATCTCCGCACCCGGCCGATCGCCGAGGACACGCGTGCCGCCAACGAGCAGCACTACGAGGTGCCGACTCGGTTCTACCAGCTCTGCCTTGGGGCTCGCCTGAAGTATTCCGGATGTCTTTATCCGACGGGGCGCGAGACCCTCGACGAGGCCGAGGAGCACATGCTCGCCCTTTATGTCGAGCGGGCGAAAATCGCCGATGGACAACAGATTCTCGAACTCGGCTGCGGCTGGGGATCGCTTTCACTCTATCTGGCGGAGAAATTCCCCGCGGCGCAGATCACGGGCATCTCGAATTCCCAAACGCAGCGCGAGTATATCGAGGGCGAGGTGCGCCGCCGCGGACTCACCAACCTGCGGATCCTCACGCGCAACATGACCACGTTCGACATCGCACCCAGCCAGTTTGACCGGGTCGTGTCCATCGAGATGTTCGAACACATGAAGAACTACCAGCTCCTGCTCGCCAACGTCAGCCGCTGGCTGAAGCCGGAGGGCCTGCTGTTTGTCCACATTTTCACCCATGCCCGGTTCTCATATCACTTCATCGCCCGTGACGACACCGACTGGATGGCACGGCATTTTTTCACCGGGGGCCAGATGCCCGCCCACGACCTCTTGATGCAATTCCAGGACGATCTCCATCTGATCGCCGACTGGAAGGTCAACGGCACCCACTACCAGCGCACCGCGGAACACTGGCTGGCGAACATGGACGCCCATCGCGAAGAGATTCTTCCGCTTTTTGCCGACACCTACGGAGCCGGCCACGAGAAAAAATGGTGGTCGTATTGGCGAATCTTTTACCTGAGCTGCGCCGAACTCTGGGGCTATCGCAACGGGGAGGAATGGCTCGTCAGCCATTATCTTTTTCGGAAGCCATGAACCGACCGCGGGGTCAGGCCGGCTCAATCCACCTACTTCTTTTCGGTGATCACCGTCGGTTTCGGGGGGGAAATCGCCGGTGGAGTCTTGAATTCAAGCCGCCGTCCGTCGGGATCGCGAATGAACAGGCTGCGCCCACCGTGAATCCACTTCATCTCGCGCTCGACCGGCACGGCCGAATTCGCCAACCACTTTTTCCACGCCGCAAATCCGGCTTCGTCGATCGTAAAGGTCAGCGCGACCTCGGTCAGCGCCGCCGGCACCAGCGGGGCGATCGATCCCTCCCGTCGCACCAGCACAAGTGAACCTTCTCCGGTTTCGAATTCCGCAAACCGCCCCGCATCGCCATCCTTCGCTTCCAGGCGCAACTTCCGGCCGTAAAATTCGACTGACCGTTCCACGTCCTCCACCAGAAGAACGGTTTGCTGCCCTCCGTCGAGGCGGGGAATGGTCGGACGTTTGGGCATGGTCAAAGGCTATCACATCCAACCGCCCCTGTCTAAACTCCGCCGCACGCCAAACCGGCAACCGAATCCGATCTTCACCCGTACTCCTCCTCCATGCGACTTCACTTCTATTTCCAGATTTGCACGGTACTGCTGACGTGCCTGACGCACGGTTTGGCGTCTGAGGCGGACGATCTAGTCCGTGAGGCACTTGCCGCGGAGTCCCGGCTCGATTCGCGCAAGGCGCTCGAACTTTTCCTGGCGGCAGAAAAAATCAGGGCGGACGATCCGTTCATTCTGAGAAAAATCGCCCGCCAGTATTCCGATCAGATGGTGGACCTTGCCTCCGACGCGGAGCGTCAGGCTTCCGCGCTGCGCGCGCTCGAATACTCGCAGCGCGCCGTCGCCCTCGAACCCAAGAACGCGGAAAATATCCTCTCGGTGGCAATCTGCCACGGGAAGCTCGCGCACTACGGCGGCACGAGGGAAAAGGTGCAGTATTCCCGGTTGGTTCGCGATGACGCCGAGCGGGCGCTGGCGCTCGATCCGTCCTACGCCTGGGCGCATCACCTTCTGGGGCGATGGCATCGGGAAGTGAGTGAAGTGGGGCCGACCGCCCGAATATTCCTAAAGATGTTCTACGGCGGACTCCCGGCGGCCTCAACCGCCGAGGCCGTGCGTCAGTTGGAACGGGCCGTGGCCCTCGAGCCCACTCAACTGCAACACCGGCTCGAACTCGGATTTGCCTACGCCGCCGATCACCAACCCGGCAAGGCACGCGCCTCATTTGAGGCCGGCCTCGCGATGACGTCGCGCGAAAAACACGACGAACCGGCGAAAGCGCGGGCGCGCCGGGCTCTCGGCGAACTATCTCGGTAGAATCGCACCCCGCTCAATCGCCAGCCTACTTCAGCCCAACCGCCGGCTTCGACTCGGCCACCGGAGGCGGCGCCTTCGACGGAGGACGCGGCTTTCCATCAAACGTGTTCGGCTCCATCACCTCCACCCGCGTGCCATCGGGATCGTAGTAGTTGATTTGCCGCTTCCCGTTGATGCCGGCCTTCATCTCGGTCGGGGGCTTGCTGCCCGCGGGATATGGTCGCGTCTTCAAAATCGCCCCGGCCTTTTCAACATCGGGCAACTCAAGGCAGATGTGATGCATCGTATGCAGCCGATCGAGGGACGGATATTTGTCGTAAAGCATGAACTCCACGTAGTCCTCACCCTCGGGCACCTGCAGATTCACCCAATTGAGCGTCTTTCCGGAGGTGCTGCCGCGCCAGGTCTCCTTGAATCCAAGAATCTCCCCGTAGAATTTCAACGACGCGTCGAGTTGCCCAATCATCACGCCGACGTGACTCATGCGCTTGGCAATGCGCGTGGCGGGAAGAAATTTACCCTTCTCCCTCATCGTCCAGCCATCCGGCAGGTACTCGACAATCTCCACTGTGTTTCCGTTCGGATCTTTCACGAAATAGTTCTTGTTGCCGATTTTACCGATCCCAGTCTTCGGCGGCACCGCGACTCCCTTTGACTGCAGGTAAAGCCGCATCGCTTCTGCGTCGTCCGTCTCCACCGCGATATGATATAGCCGGTCGGTTTCCGGCGAAACTTCTGATCCCGGGAAAAGCTCCACGCTTTGCCGGTCGTTGATCTTGATCCACACCAACTGCTCCTTGGGATCCTTCCGCGGAATCGAGTACGGCGACTGGAAGCCGAGAAAGCCCTCGTAGAAGGCCCGGGCTTTCGCCATGTCGCTCACATAAAATGCCGCATGCGAAATGCCAGTGATGCGCGGCCGCTTCGGGGTCTCCTGCGCGAGACAGGCGAACGAGAGGAGTGCGGGCAGCACCAGAAAAAGAAGCTTCATGAAGGATGTGAAAAACGACAGTCCGCGGCTCGAAGCGAGCGCCGTGACGGGCCGGCGAGCGGTTGAATCATGGCGTGGGGAAGTGGAGATTAACGAGGAAACGGCACCGAGCGCCATTTTCAGACGAGTTCCGGCATTCATAACCTCCCTCCGTGGGGCTATTCCGCGGCAGCGAGGGCGGCGCGCAATTCGGCGAGCATTTTACCGACCTCGGCGCGGGGGTCGTAATCCTTCCGCCCCATCGAGAGGGTTTCGATCGGAACGTATCCGCGATATCCCGATTGGCGTACGATCGTGACGAGCTTCTTCATGTCGACGCGCGGCGATTTCAGTGTGCTCTGCATCGTCTCCTTGATCTGCCAGTTGACCGCGTAGGGCGCCATCACTGCGATGTCGGCGTAAGGATCAGCGGAAAGGTATTTACCCGTGTCCACGAGAGCGGCGCACCACTCGTGATCGACGCGCTTGAGGAGACTGAGATGTTCGGCGCCCGTGGCAATGAAGTCACCGTGGTTCTGGACGGCGACGATGACGCCGAATTTCTTCCCGTGCTCGGCGCACTCGCGACATGCCTCGGCCATCCACGCTTCGACTTTTTCGCGGGGGGCGTTGCCGGAGGCCTGCTGCCAGGTCTTGAACGGCGGTTGCGCATCGGCGAACGCGCGGACGGTCGGAGCACCCAACCGGGAGGCGACCTCGATCCATGTCTTGAGCCGCGCCACACCCTCGGCCCGGGTTGCGGGATCAGCGGCGGTGAAATCGTTGCGCACGCCCGTGCCGCTGATGTCGAGCCCGAGGTTGAACGCGTGCCGCTTGAGCCGGATGAGGTAACCTCCGTCCGGAGCTGCAGGGTAGCCGGGGAAGAAATAGCCGGTGAGATCAACGGCATCAAATCCCAGCTTGGCGGCGAAATCACAGACTTGGAACAGATCGACGCCTTTGGCGGGATCCTTGGCGTTGGCGGCGAGCAGGTCGGAGAACGAATAGGCGTTCAGGGAGGTGCGCAGATGCGAGCCGCTGTGCCGGGGGACGGGCTGGTAGGCGGCGCGCGCGGAAGAGAGGCCGGCGGTGGCGAAGGGTAGCAACGCCGACGTGGCGATGAATCGGCGGCGAGTGAGGGAGGTGTTCATGGCGGAGTGAAGATTGTTCGGGCGGCTGGTGCGGAATTCATGCCGTCTCCGCGATCGCCTGGCGCAAGTCCGCCAGAAACTTCGGCACGACCTTGAAGGGATCGTAGTCTCCGCCACCGCTGCGCGGGGAGAGCGTCTCGATCGGCAGGTAGCCGCGGTAACCCGAGGCGCGCACGATCTTCAACAGTCGCTTCAGGTCCGTTGGCGCCTCGGCCTCCTTTTCGACGCCGAGCGGGCTCTGCTTGATCTGCCAGTTCACCGCGTACGGGGCCGCCTTCGCCATCTCGGCGTAGACATCGTCGGCCCTGAAGTAGCCCGTGTCCACAATCGCACCGCACCACGGGGAGTCGATCCGCTTGAGCAGCGCGATGAGGTCGTCCGCGGTCTTGATGAAATCCCCGTGATTTTGCACCCCGATGAGCACGCCGAACTTTCCGGCGTGATCGGCACACGCCCGGATGTCGCCGGCGATCCATTTTTCCACGTCGTCGCGCTTCGCGCCCTGCGATGCGCTTTCCCACGTCTGCGCGCGCAGCTGGGTGTCGGCAAACACCCGGATCACCGGCGCGCCGAGTTTGGCGGCGACCTCGACCCAATTCTTGATGCGCTGCACGTCGACCGCACGCGCCTCCCGGTCTGCGAGCGTGAAGTTGTTGCCAATGCCCGTGCCGCTGATCCCGAGCCCGAGTTCGAACGCACGCTTCTTCAGCTCAAAGATAAACTTGTCCGTCGGCACCCCGAGTCCGTTTTTCTCGTAGCCGGGGAAATAGTAACCCGTCGGATCGATGCCGTCGAAATTGTGTTTCGCGCAAAACTCGGCGAATGCCACCAGGCTCAAAGTGCCCTTGCCGCCGGTCCCCAGCAATTTCGCGAATGAATAGGCGTTGCACGACACCTTGAGCTGCGCCCCGCCGACGCGCTTGATCGGTTCAACCGCCGCGAACGCCGGCGCGACGCCCACGAGCGAACCGCCCGCCACAGCCAGCGGCAGCACGGCGGCGGATTTGAGAAAATCACGACGGGACGGTTGGGTGTTCATGGGGAGAAGATGACGTGGAGGGGACGATCAGGACAATAGCCGCATCGCAGCCGATTGGGACATTGCAGGGTTGCGTGCCGGTCGATTGTCCCGATTCGCTGCGAAGACGCTATTCCTTTTCTGCACCCCATGCGCCTCCTTTCCTTCTTCGTCTGCACGTCGGCCTGCCTGGTTTCCGCGCTCGTGGCGAAGCAGGACACCTCGCGCGTGCCCTTCCGTCACCCCGGCGTGCTCCTCAACCGCGCGCAGCTCGACCTCATCAAGCAGCGCGTCGCCGACGGCGGGGAACCGCAGAAGACCGCCTTCGCCGCTCTGCTCCAGAGCCCGCTCGCCGACCTCGCCTACGCGCCGAGCCCGCGCGCCACGATCGAGTGCGGCCCGAATTCGCGCCCGGACCTCGGCTGCAAGGACGAGCGGCGCGACGCCACCGCCGCCTACACGCAGGCGCTCGCCTGGGTCGTCACCGGCAACGAAAAATACGCGCGCAACGCCATCCGCATCATGAACGCCTGGTCCGGCACGCTCGCCGGCGGGCACATCAACGACAACGGCCCCGTGCAGGCCGCCTGGGTCGCCGCCGTCTGGCCGCGCGCCGCCGAGATCATCCGTGCCACCTCCGAGTTTTGGGCCAAGGAGGACATCGCGCGTTTCCAAACGATGCTCGCAAAACAATACGTGCCGTCGCTCATCGACGGCTGCGACGAAAACGGGAACAAGGAACTCGCGATGGCCGAGGCGCTGATCAACATCGGCGTGTTCAACGACGACCGCGTGCTCTTCGCCCACGGCGTCCGCATGTGGCGGGGGCGGACGCCCGCCGTCATCTACCTGAAGTCCGACGGCCCCGCGCCCATCGCCCCGCCGAGCGGTCTGCAAACCTCCGCCCCGTGGAGCAACAAGGGCATCTTCCCGCCATTCGTCGACGGCGTGCTCCAGGAAACCGCGCGCGATCCGCATCACGCGAACATGACCTTCGCCTCCCTCGTCAACGCCGCCGAGACCGCGCGCCAGCAGGGCCTCGACCTCTACGCCGAACACGGCACGCGCATCGTCGCCGCGATGGAATATCAGGCGCAATTCCTCGCGCCGAACCATACGCCGCCGCCGCCGAAAATCGAGTTCTCGCTCCAACCCACGTGGGAGATCGCGTACAACCATTTTCATCACCGCCTCGGGATCGAATTGCCGAAGATGGCGAAAGTGATCCCGACCAACCGCCCCACCGGCGCCGATCTCAACCACATGGTTTGGGAAACGCTGACCCACGGCGAGGTGGGCGCGGTGGGATTGGCCAAGCAGGGAAAGTAGGATAACCGGAAGGGACCGCCGGAGGAGCGAGCTTCCCCTATTCCGCCAGTCCCACCACGAAGGCCAGAGTACGGTTCAGTCGCAAAAGTGACTCGTCGTCCAGTCGCCCAAATACGGCCCCGATTCGGGCGCAGGGCACGGCGAGAAGCTTGTCCACCATGATCTGCGAAGAATGCGCGAGGCCATTGCTTCGATTCGCCTCCAGTCCGACCCGAAACGCCGGCACCTCTGCCTGATGGCTGGTGATCAGACAGACCACGACACTCGACAAACCGCCCACCGTCAGCACATCCGCCTGCACAACCACAGCCGGTCTCGGCTTTCCAAAGTCATCGGGCGCGGCCACCGTGACGAGGTCGCCGCGACGCATTAGCGGAGCGCCGGATCCGCCGCGGCTGCGATGAAATCGAGCGTCTCCGCTTCACGCTCCGCATCTAATTTTTGGATCTGATGGCAAATCGCCGCCCGAAATCCCGGCGCACGAATATCAGGAACCCAGATTTGCACCGGTCGAAGCCCTTGGGCGCGCAAGCGCCGGCGATACATCTCCATCTTGTCCCCGGTGGGTCGTGGCTTGGCGGGCATAGCAGGCGTTTTCGGTAACATGTTACCCAGCTCCGTCGGGTCAAGACGCTGCCTTTACGAGACGGAAATCAGGCGCATCCCGATATCCCGCAGAGCGGGGTGCAGACGTAGGCGAAGCCTCGTCTGCAAGGTGCGGAC
Source organism: Opitutia bacterium (assembly GCA_947474365.1). GTDB lineage: Bacteria > Verrucomicrobiota > Verrucomicrobiia > Opitutales > Opitutaceae > ER46. Next base: position 30,856 of record CANJIU010000045.1, read on the forward strand.
GAACGCCTGCGGCCAATCCCTCGGCGCGTCACATTTGCGCTTCATCCCGGCGGAAACAAATCGACTGGAGACTTCCCGCCCAACGGACTCACGGGAACCTCATTGAGTCGGTCGGACGTCTCAAACGGAGAAAGATCGGTGAGAAAAAACGAGGCCACTCGGGCAAAATCATTCATGACTCCCGTGATCTGGCGGTTGCCGACCGGAGAAAAGGCCACCGCCGCGAGCTCCGGAGCGATGAACCGTTCGTAGGCGAAGGTGTGCCCCGCGTCCGCGAGGTACATCCTCAGCCCCGCCGTTACGGTGGTAACAAAATCGCTGGGATTAGTCGCGCCCTTGGCCCGCAGTATCACCGAAAAATACGTCGTCGCATGGGTGACAAGAAAGTACCGATGACGCGCGACCGTGAAAACGTGGCAGCACCAGTCGGCGCACGGATGGGTCGCGGGTTGCACCTCCGGCGGCAATTTCACCCGCAGACGGCGGGCCAGTTTCTGAGTGAGCCGTAGGGTCAGCATCCGCCTGACATTGTCGGCTCCGTCTTCTTCCAGCGACATTTTTTCCCGACCGGCACCAATTCCCGCCGCTCCCCAAGCTCAAAAACGCCCGGTCACCCCGCAGTTGAGCGTCGTGCCGTTGATGCTCGTGTAGCTCATCCGCGAACCGATCCCCCGAAAGCGACCCTGCGTTTCGTTGAAGAGGTTCACCACCTCGCAAAACAGGTTCGCGCTCGGCCGCAGCTGCCAGCCGAAACCCAGGTTCACCAGCGTACGCGCGTACTTGTATTCGTTGCGCGGCGAGTTCGTCGCCGTGAACGTCGTGACGTAGCGCCCCGTGTAGTTGACCAGCACCCGCGTGCTGAAGGCGCGGTACTTGTACGTGAGATTCATGTTCGCCGTCACCGGAATGAAACCCGCCACCTCGTTCTTCCCGGTGTTTCTCCCCGTGCCATAATCACCATGCGTCCGGAGCACGGTGGCGTTCGCATTCACCCCGAAGCCGTTGAACGGCCGCGGCAGAAACGTCAGCTGCTGCTGATAGCTGAACTCCAAGCCCTGCACGTAGGCATTGCCGGCGTTGCTCGAAGTGAGGATGTCGTAGCCCTCATATTCACCATTGTAGCCGTTGTTCGGACCGGCCCCCACGGTGCCGGCGTCGATGCCCGTCACGATGTAGTCCGCGATTTTCTTGTGGAACCAGCCGGCGGAAAACAGCCCGACCGGTTCGAGGTAGTATTCCAGGGTCGCGTCCCAGTTCGACGCCGTCTGCGGTTTCAGGGCGGGATTGTTAACCGTGAGCGTGCGTTGCGTGTCGCTGAAGGTTTCGTTCGGCAGCAGATTGTTGAATTGCGGCCGGCCAAAACTCGTCGACCAGCTCGCGTGCGCCTTAATCCGGGGGGTGAAATCGTACGTGAGGTGCACGCTGGGAAAAGACTTCGTGTAACTGCCCTCGATCCGCCGTCCGGTGTTCGCGTAGTCGCGCTGCGCCGAGCCGATCGGATCCGCCGCCTGCTGCGCCGCGGTGCTGCCGGCATGCGCCCGCACGCGTCCGAAGCTCTCGACGTCCGTCCGCTCGGTCCGCACGCCGGTGAGGAGGCCGAGTTGCTGGTACCTCGCCTGCCCCATCACATAGCCGGCGCTGACGGTCTCGCTCACATCGCTCGTCGTCGTGTAGCGGCTCTGCTCGCGGAAATATAGGTTCTCCGTCCAGAGCGCGGGATCGCGGGGTTCGTCGTTCTTGAAGAACCACGCACCCTCCCACGTCGGCAGGTGCCGGCCGGTTCTCACGAGGTCGGTGCTCTGAAACGCGGGGTTGGCCGGCAGCGTCCCCCGCGAATACGTCCAGCGGCGGCTGCCGCCGACATTGCCCGAAGTCTGCGTGCGCACGTCGACCCCGGTCTTGAAGAAGAGCGGGAACGACGCCGGAACGGTGTACTGCACGTTGCCGCGTGCGCCCTCCACACTGGACACCCGCGTGAGGTGGCGCGTGTCCGCTCCGGTGATACGATAATTCGCCGGGTTCGTCATGTCCGGGCCCTCCGTCTGGACAAATTGCGGCCACAAATCGGACTTGCTGCGGTCGAGCGTCCAGCCGACGCCCGTGATCGTGTTGGTGAACGCCGCCGCGCCGGGTCCGCTCGTCAGGTTGACATGCGTCTGGTGGTAGCCGGCGTTGTAATCGAGGTGCCAGCGCCCGAAATCGTGCTCACCGCCGAAATCACCCCCACGGGTGCGCAGGAAAAATCCCGTCGCCGTGTCCCGAACTGCGATGGTGGAGGCCGCCAGCCCCCGCACCCGGGTGAACCCATCAGTGAACCCCGGCAGGATCGTCCCCGCCGCCGAGAGCTGCCCGTTGGCACCGACCGTCGCGAGCGTCTGCGACGTGGACGCCTGTGTGTCGTGAAACACCCGGTTGGGCTCGAAGTGATCGGTGGAATAGGCGTTGAGATAAAACTTGGAGCTGCGCGACAGGCGGAAATCCATGCGCAGGTTCAGGCTCGTCTGAAAGCGGCGGGCGAAATCGTCCCGCGTGCGATAATCCCACACATACGCCGGCGACCCCGCTGTGTTCTGAAAATCGCGGATCGTGTACGAGTAACCGATCACCTTCTCATGATAAAGCGCGTTGAGCGCTACCCCGAAGTTCCGCGAGCCTCCGAAGACATCGAACACCTCCTGGTACGTGCCACTGGTCAGCGGAGTGAGCGGGCGCGTCCGCCGCAGCGGCGTTTGTTCCGTAAAAGGCGGCGCCCACACGGCGCCGAGGTTGTAGGTAAACACGCGCTTCTCCGCCTGGCTGAGCGCCGAGCGGGTCTTGAAGTTGATCGTCCCGCCGAGCGAATCCGCGCCTTTGTCCGGCGTGTGCCCCTTGATGAGTTCCACCTGATCGAACATCGCGCTCGTGACGAATTGCATCTGGTAGCCGCGGCTGAGCGATTGGTTCGCGGGCACCGCGCCGCCATCCACGGTGAGACGGTTGAGCGTGTTGGCCACGCCGCGCACCACGATGCCGCTCACCGTGCCGTCGTCGTCCACTGCTCCCGCCGCCCCCGGGAGGCGCATCGCGAGTTCGCCGCCGCCCATGTTGGGCATCAGCCCATAGGCGTCGATCGACACGATGTTTTTCACGTTGTCGGCATTGCGCTGGGCGGTGATGGCCGCCGCGGTGCCCTCGCGCTCGCCCGTCACCTTGAACGTCTCCAGCCGGTAGATTCCCTCAGTCAATTCGACCCGCAGGACGTGATAGCCGCCGGGCTGCACCCGCACGAGCTCGTCGGCGCGATCGAGACCCACATAGGAAATCGCGAGGCGGTGTTCGCCGGCCGGAAGATCCCTCAGGAGAAATCGGCCGTCGCCGTCCGTGACCTCCGAGCGTCCGAGAGACGGGATCTCAATCTTGGCGCCTCCGAGCAGACGACCCGTCGCGGAATTGCTCACCGTGCCGGTCACACTGCCGGTGTTGCCCGGCTGCGCGCGCAGGACCGACAGAAACAGGAACGCGAAGACCAGGGCGGAAATGGACAGTCGTCGTACGACGCGGTGCGGGCGCGCCGACCGCGTATAGGGGCAGACCAGATTCATGGCATTTGGAGGGGTGGAGCCGCGTGCGGCGGATGCAGCGGAGTTATTCGATGCGCAGAGAGGAAATCGGGATGACGGCGAGTTCGGCACTGTTGTGATTCCCGCCACGTCCACCGCTGTTGGAGTAACCAACATAGAGATTGCCTTGGTATTCGGTGGCGCAGGGATACGAAAGCGCGGCTCGCGGGGTCGATTCACCCGGACCAGCGGGAAAGACAGCCGGCCGGATCGTGAACACTTTGCTGAACACGTCTTCGCCCGACCGGCTCACCGCGATGGTGAGGGGCGAACGTCGTTTGCCGCTATCAGCGGTCGTCGTGCACACCAGGTAGCGTTGGCCCGTGCTGAGCACGCCGGCCGCCGGCTTGGAGGTGGCCATCGGCAGGTTGCCAGGAGCCGACGGCGTCCACGTCCGGCCGTAGTCCGTGCTCACGGAAACCAGCGCCTCCGCCCTGTCACCGTAACGCGCGATATTCACCACGCGGGTGCCCTCCACTATGACAGCGGATTCACCCCACATCGCCACACCGGGCGCCGTGGGAATTTTGACCAGATCCCAGCGCGTAAAATCATCGCCGCGACTAATCGCCACCGCCGGTGGATTCAGAACTTTTTCCGAAAACGATCCCGCGCAGATGCCGGACATGATCCAATTGCCGTCGTTCATCCTCACCGGTTGGTTCAAGGCCCAGAAGCCATCTTTGACGACCACGCCCTTGGGCAGCCAACGCCCGTGCGCCTCGTCCAGCACGTAGGCCCGCGTGTGGATGCGCCCCATCTTGCCATAAAATGCCCCGTGAAACGCCCAGAGCGTACCACCGTGCGAGAGGAACACCCCATGGCTCACGCCAAGATCCGGCGCGTCGGTGCCCACGTCGATCGTGAACACTTCGCCCCATGTCCGCCCGCCGTCGACGCTCACGCGCCCGCGCGCTTCCTCGGTGGCGGTATTCTCCGCCCCCCGGTTGTGTCCAAACGACGCATACAGCTTCCCCTTGTGCCACGCCAGGCCGACGCCATGCAGCCACGGATAACCATCCACGTCGGGTTCGTGTTTCTTGATGACATTGAACTCAACCCCGGCGAGCACCGGCAGGTCGCCGCTGCGCGCCAGCCGCTTGGTTTCGTCCCACAGACGCATGTCCGCCCGCGCCTCCCGGGGCAGACGCGCACTGACGTGGATCGCCCGATCGCGGTTATGATCGAAGGCAAAGTGCAGCCAGCCTCGATCGGCACTGACAAACCCATCCGGATAGTTGAAGCGTCCCTGCAGGTCGCCACGCAGCACGCGTTGATACGGCCAGGTCTTCATGCCGTCGAAACTCACCCAGAGCGCGAGCGGACTGCGGACCTTCGGGTCCGGGTTGTGCAGGAGCGCGACCGTGTCGCCACCCAGCCCATAGAGCGTGGCCTTGGAACCGGGATTGGGAATATTGGTTTTCGCCGCCATCGCCGGCCACGTAACGCCGCCATCCTTCGACTCGGCATAATACAATACCCCGCCCAGCCGGTCGGCGCGAACGACCATACCGATGCGACCATCCGTGAGTTCCACGATGTTGTTTTCCGCCCAGCCGCGGTACGCATCGTCGGACGACAGCCGGATGTCGCCGTGCTCGGTCCAAGTCAGGCCGCGGTCGCGGCTGATCAACACCCCATTGCGCGGATTAAGCGGGCCAGGAGCTCCGAGGTAATGTTGAAACGGCAGCAGGATACGGCCGTCGCGTGTGACGACGTGGTTCCGAATGAAAGTCCGGTCGCGCAACCGACCTGGCGCAGGCGCGGGCGCGCTCCACGATCGGCAGGAGTCGCTGCTGACCGCCATCCACTCTCGCCAGCCCGCGAACGCACCGTCATGGGTGGCGAAAAAAAGCACGCACCGGCCGGAGTGCACCATCAACTCCGTCGGTACCATCGCGGCGGTGTTGCCTTCGCGGCGGAATCCGAATTCGAGCGGCTCCATTGGCGACCAGGTTTTCCCCTCGTCGTGACTGCGACTGAGAAACACCTGGTTGCGCGGGTCGGGCTCCTTGTCGCCACCACCCAGCATGACCATGACCCACGAGCCGTCGGGCATCAGGCGGAGCGTCGTATCGCACGCCAGTTTATCAGGGCTCCGCCCGGAAAAGATGACGGAAGTGCGGTCGGCGGCCGCATCGGCGGAGGCCGCGTTTTGCCAAAGCGGATTGGCGACGGGCGCCGCGGGAGCCAATCCCGCGAGCGTCGCCGAGACAGGCGTGAAAAGCGCTGCCATCTCCGACGCCGCAAGGACACGGGGCTCCAGCCGCGCGTCATCGAGCGCGCCCTGCCAGGTCTGCCGCAGCGAACCGTTGTCGTTGACTCCACCCAAGGTGAGCGGGGCGGCCGTTGGCTTGATCGGACGGCCCAAGGCGATCCCCTCCGCGAGAGTGCCGTCGATCCACAATTCGGCCCGGTCGGCACGGACCACAATGCCCACGAGGTACCAATGCCCGGGCTGCGGTCGCACCCGGGCCGCAGCTGTTTTCCATCCACCTTGATCGACGTAGAGGCGAAAGAGGCCATCGCGATCGACCATCACTCCCCATTCCCGCTCGCCCAAGGAATAGCGATTTTTCGCCGCGATCATCTGCTGGTCGTTGCCAGCAGCGAACGGATTAACCCAGACAGTCAGCGTAAATCCCGCGGCCGCGCGGGTGAGATCCGCCGAGGAGTTGATTTCCACGAGCGATTTGCCATCGAGCGCCAGCGCCTGGCCGTGAACTCCGGGCACCCCGGTGGCGCTGCCGCGGAGCATGAAAGCCGGATCGGCCAATCGGTCGAGCGGCCAATGGTGCGCCGCCAGCGACAGATCCGCCGCGGGACCGCGCGACGCGACGAGCAGACAAGCGACCACCGCGGAGAGAACGAAATCACGGGAACACCTCATCACGGTACAATCCTCCCACACGGACGGATTTTCCCCGCCCGCTGGCGCGAACGCCCCACGTCCTCTGAGATGAGCGGCATTGAATCGTTTTCCTCAACTCCACCGGCGCGTCTCAACCCCCGCTGCAGACGCACGGATGATTTTCATTCGAATTTCATCCGGCCGACAACCTCACCGACGAGGGCGTCGACTTCCGGTGTGAGCGGCAGCATCGGGCGGCGGACGGAGCCGAAATCACGACCGCGCAGCGCGAGGCCGCGTTTGATCACGGCGATCCAGTCGGGGCGTTGGCCGTCGCGGCCGACGGTCACGAGGTCGACGAAGGGCATGATCTCGTCCCAGAGTTTGCGCGCAGCGACAAAGTTGCCGTCGTCGATGCAGAGGTGGACGATCTTCGACCAGCGCACGGGATCAAAATTTCCCGAACCCGACACCCAGCCGGTGGCGCCAAACGCGAAGGCGCCGAGCGCGTTGTTGTCGTGGCCGTAGAAGAGGCCGAGCTTGTCGCCGAGCCGCATCCGCAGGCGCGTGATCGCGTACGGATCGGAATCGGCGTCCTTGATGTATTGGATGACGCCGTCGTTGGTCAGCCGCACGAGGGTGTCGAGCGCAAGGCGCACGCCGACCACGGGCGGGTTGTTGTAGATCATGATCGGCTTCGTCGTGGCGCTCCGCACCGCCTGGTAGTGCGCCTCGATCTCGCGCATCGTGTGCACCTGATACCACGGCGGGATGATCAGATGGCCGTCGTAGCCGAGGCTCTCGGCGAACTTCGCCTTCTCGATCGTGCCGGCGGTGGACATGTCCGCCGTGCCGGCGAGCATCGGCACGCGGCCGCGGTTCTGCTCGGCGCAGATGCCGAGGACGCGCTCCCACTCGTCGCGCGTGAGGTTCATGAACTCCCCGGTGCTGCTGCCGCCACAGAAGCCATCGGCCCCGCTGGCGATGACCCAGTCGACATGGTCGCGCAGGCCCTGTTCGTTGACGCGGCCGTCCGGGTGGAACGGAGTGATGAGCGGGGGAAAGAGGCCCCGAAAGACTTTCATGATGGGTGAAGTGAGGTTGAGTGTTGAGCGATTCGGCATAACCCGCCGAGCTCGCGACAACACGTGGGCACTTCCCGGGCGCAGGCAAGCCTAGCAAAGATCGGCCGGCTGGAATGGTTTCCCGGGCATAGCTCGCTGTTCGATTTCGCATGGTTTTATCCGGGAACGATCCGAAACTCCGCCCTCCGTCCGAATTGCGCTCGCGACCAAAGCCGTCGCCGTCAGTCCGCTTTCGGCCGGTGAAGCGAACAGCGACGGCCCGATTTCGCCGGGTCGTCCCCTCAGCCACGGCCACGCGGCCCCGCCGCCGGCCGAGCCGGCCGGAAAAACAAACGTCGCGCCCCGCCAAACCCTACTGCCGGAAATTGACGCCGAAGAAGAACTGCGGGCTCATGATAAACGTCCGGTTCGCCCGGCCAAAGCCAAACTGCCGCTGTTGATCGGGCTGCTTCAACACGTTCACGACATCGACATATACGCTGAAGCGGCGGTTGATGTTGTAGAGCGCCTTGAGGTCGAGCGTCGGCCGCGCCGCCGCATAGACCGCACGCGATTCATTCGCGTTGTAGGTGATGAGGTATTTGTGGCGATAGTTGAACGTCGCGCGCAGGTTCACGCGGCTCTGGATGTAGGAGAGCCCGATGTTGCCCAGGAACGGATTGAAACCGGCCACGCGCGGGTTGGGCACGCGGGCGATGGCGTCGCCCTCGCCATAACTGCCCCTCGCATCCATCCACGTCGCGTTCGCAAACGCACCCAGCCCTTTCCAAATCCCTGGAAGAAAGGTCCACTGTTGGCTGTAACTGACCTCGATGCCCCTCACCTTGGCCGTGCCCCCGTTGGCCTGGGTGGTGAGGGTGAAGCCGGCGTAGTCGCCATTGTAGCCATTGTTCTGACCCGTGCTGATCACCTCGCCACCCGCCGTGTAGATGAACTTCCCGATGTCCTTCTGGAAGGCACCCACCGTCACCAGACCCGCGGGCTCGAAATACAACTCCGCCGACAAATCGAAGTTTTTCGCGCGTTGTGGCTCCAGGCTGGGATTGCTCGTGGAAACCGTCTGGTTGTCATAGTTGACGGACGTATTGGGAATCAACTGTCCGATGCCCGGGCGGCCGATGTTTTCGGAGTAGCTGAAACGCGTGAGCAGGTTGCGGTTGAACTGATATTTGAGATGCACGCCGGGCAGTACACTGCGGTAGCTGCCGTCGGTGCGCATCCGGCGGCCAAACTCCTCGACGGCGCGACGGCGGGTCTCGGCGTCGGTGACCGCTCCCACCCAGGCCGCGCGGCGGGCCCGCTCCACCGGCGTCACCATTTGCAGGGCCCCTTCGCCCCGGGTCTCGGTGCCCTCCACGCGAACGCCGGAAAGGATGCCGAGTTTTCCGATTTGGACATGACCCATGACATAGGCCGCGCGGATTTCCTCGGTGAACTGCTGATGGCCCACCAGTTCGTCCGCGAGATCACTCGCCAGTTGCCGCTGCCAGTACGCCGGATTGGCGGCGATGAACGTATCCAGATTGTTGGGCCGTCCATCCGCCTGCAGCGCCGGGAACGGCGGAGCCCCGTATTGCTTCAAGCGCGTATCGGGAAACGGCAGGTTCATCAGGCCGAACTGGGCGAGATTGTCGTCGTTGGCGCCTCCGCGGGCGGCATTCGGCCCCATGACGCCATCCGGTCCGACATAGGCCGTGCGATAGGGCGTGTTGTCCAGCTCGCGCGACTGCTCGCGAATTCGCAGGCCCGCCTTGACGAATACCGGCCATCTCGTCTCGAGCCGCTGCTTCAGGTTGATCGCGGCCCCACGATAATTGTCCCACCCCGCCCTGCGCGTGCTGGTGTACGCGTTGGTGGAATAATTCGCGAGGTTGTTCCAGTCCGGGCCGCCCGTCTGCGTGATGCTCGGAAAAAACGGATCGTCCTTCCGCAGGGTGAAGCCGACGCCCCTCGCAGTGTAGGTAAGCGTATTGTTGCCCGGATAGTCGGATTTCGACTTCGAGGAGTACACGTCGTAGTCGAGGTCGAGCGCCCGATAACGATGCACTCCGCCGGCGTTGAGCGTCGTCGTCTGGCCGAGTTTGTATTCGACCAGCGAACTGATCGCCGCCGTGCTCGTGGTCAACGCCCGCACCTTGGTTTCATAATCCGTGTAGCCCGGGACAATGCCGCCGGTGCCGGTGAGGTTGCCCGCGGCATCGACGGTGGCGACCGCCTGATTGCTCTGCCACGTCACCTGACTGCGATCCGAATGCTCGACGTGCTTGTTAAACTGGAAATTGGCAAAATAGCGCACTTGGTCCGTCAGCTTGTAATCCAGCCTCAGCCCCGCCCCCGACCTGGCCCGGACGGTCCGGGTGTCCTGCACCGTGAGCAGATATTGATAGGCCGGCCCTTCGACTCCGAGCGGCATCAATTGGTGACCCTGCGTCGCCTGGTCGAAGATCGAGCCATGCGGGCGATAGGCGAGATTGACGCTGACCCCGAGCCGGCCGCCAAAAACTTCCGAGTAAGTCAGGGAGGCGTTGGGCCGCGCCTTGTCCCGCGGATCCGCCACGCGCCAGATGGCACCCACCGATCCGCGGATGCGGCGCTCCGGCGAGCCGTCAAACGCGCTCTTCGAGACGAGATTCACCGTCCCGCCGATCGAATCGCCGTCCATGTCCGGCGTCGGCGATTTCGTCACCTCAATCCGTTCGATGGCATCCGCGCTGACCGTCTGAAATTGAAATTCGCGCGTCGCGCCCGCCGAGGCCGCGTCCGCCAGGCGATTTCCGTCCTGCGTGATCGAGCTCAGATTTTGATTCAAACCGCGGATCCGGAGATAACGCATGTCGCCGCCGACCGACTCCGCCTCGACCCCTGGCAGCCGCATCGCCAGATCCGCCGGATTTCCCGCCAGGCCACCGAAGGCATCCGCCGAAACAATGTTTTTCAAGCCTTCCGATTGCCGCTGCAACGTAATGGCCTTGGCATTACCCTCGCGTTCGCTCTCCACCACAAAGGCGCCCATCCGATAAATGTCAGCCGTCAGCCCGAAATTCTGGCGGGTGATCGCCCCGGGGGAAACGACCACCGGAATTTCCTCCGTCTTCAAACCGGTGTAAAAAACGCCCAGCGCGACCTGGCCGGCCGGCACGTTGTCGAAACGGTACAGGCCAAGGCTGTCGGTCGTCGCCTCCCTCCCCGTGTCCCGGAGCACCACGCGGGCGCCCTCCAGCGCGGCGCCTGTGGCGGAATTCGTGACGATGCCCGTCAGGGCGCCACCCTGGCCGAAGGCGGCGGAACCGAGCAGGAAGCCGATGAACAGAACGCTCGCTCGGACCGGCGAACGGGGGACGGACAGCAAAGCAAACCAGCGGCGGGTAGTCATGATGGGGGATTCGCGGCCAACAGGTGGGCAAAGGCCTCAGCCGGAATGCCCTCAAAAGAAACCACCGATGGACTCGAATCGACACAAATCTCAGAGCTGACAGGCGCCGGGTGCATCTCCGAGTTGTTGCCGTGTAGCCGGCCTCGCTGCGGCCGGAGCGGGGTCGGCGACCCCGGCTACATCAGCAAGTGGCTACAATCGTGAGAGCACCCCCCGGCGCCGATCCAGGAGAATTTACGTTCCCGCCAATCTGGGATTTTTGTTATTCCTCCGCCTTCAGCTGAGCTGCGGAAGCGCCCACTTGGGTCTCTTCTTGGTTCTATGTCTGATCTCGAATCTCTTCCCCCATGAACGACACCGAACTCCGCCGTCTGTCCGAATTGCGTTCGATGCTGGAGGGCCTGGCCGCCCGGCATGCCGCCTCCCATGCCACGCCCGCGGCGCGCCAGCCGGCGCTGCTCCGCGCGATCCTCAAGCGACTGAACGCCGCAGTTCGCCGCCGCGACTATCCGGCGTTCCGCGCCGCGGATGCGCAGTTGCACGAGACGGTGGTCGCCGCCGCTGCGGTGCCTCTGCTGCTCGAGGTGTGGCGCGTGGTCTGGAAAGGCCTGCAGGGCTTTCACCAGAAGGGATTCGAGGAATGTTTTCCCGATGCGCGCGTGCTGATCGAGGAGCACGAGCACCTCGTGGAAACCATTGCCGCCGGGGATTCGGCCGCAGCCGAAGACGCCGCGCGCAGCCACGTGGAGGCGGTGTGGTTCCGCCTCGCAGAGCGGCAGCATCAGGCCGGCAACGCGAACGCGGATCCGCTGCAGCGTGCCGCCTCGCATCTGGCGTTTCGCATGCACTGCCCGCTCCGGCTCACCGTCGTGGCGAAGGAGGTCGCGTTCACGAGCCCCGGCAATCTGTCACGGCTCTTTCGCCTGCGCTACGGGCTGAGCTTTCAGGGCTACCTGCAAAAACTGCGGATGGAAAAGGCGGCGGAGTTGCTCAGCACCACCCGGCTCCCGATCGCCAGCGTTGCGCGTCGCGTCGGTTACCGTGACGTCTCCCGCTTCGGCCAGCACTTCAAGCGCCGGTTCCGGTCGACACCCCGGCAATGGCGCAGCGAATCAGCCGGGCGTGGACAGCGATAATCAATCGAACAGACGAAGGAGCTTTAACCGCTACCACCCGCGCGACGCCCGCACTTACTCGCCTTTCTTTTTCGTCTTCCTTTTTTCTCCCTTCGCTGCGCGGTCGTTCGGCTTTACCGGACTGGCCTGCTGCGCGCTCCACGCATCCCAGCGGGCCTGAAGCTCCTTCACTTTTTCCGGATTCGCCGCCGCCAGATTTCGTTTCTCGCCGATGTCCTGCGCCAAATCGAAGAGTTCCGGCGGCTCCTTCCCCGCCTGACCGTGGACGAGTTTCCAGTCGCCGTCGCGAACCGCCCACATCCCGTCGATTCGCCAGTAGAGCGTCTGGTGCGGCCGCTCCTTCACCTCGCCGGTGAGATGCGGCAGCAGGTTGACGCCATCGAGCTTCCACGCCGGGTCAATCGTCGCGCCCGCAGCAGCGACACACGTCGGCAGGATGTCGAGTTGGATCACCGGGGTGTCGTTCACCTGGCCGGCTGGCAGACGACCGACCCATTGCATCATAAATGGCAGGCGGATGCCGCCCTCCCACGTGGTGTGTTTGCCCCCGCGCAGCGGCAGGTTGCCGTCGCGCCAGCCCTTCTGCCAGCCGGGGGCACCGTTGTCGGAAATGAAGACGACGAGCGTGGATTGCTCCTGTCCGAGGTCGCGGACCTTTTGCAGCACGCGCCCGACCGCGTCGTCCATCGCCGAGATCATCGCGGCGAGCGTGCGTTGCTCGCGGTCCTTGATGTGGGTGAAGCGCGCCAGATATTTCTCCGTCGCCTGATGCGGCGCGTGGATCGCATTGAAGGGAAAGTAGAGGAACCACGGGCCGTCCTTCTTGCGCTCGATCCAGTTGACCGCCCATTCCGCAAACGCATCGGTCGTGTAGAAATCCTTCGCCGGAGCGGGCCGCACCGCGTTGGACTGGCGCGAGTCGATGAAGCCGCCCGGCTGGAAATAGGAACCGGGATTGCCGGTGACGCCGAAGTAGTCGTCAAAGCCGCGTTTGACCGGCAGGGTGTCCGCGGTGCTGCCGAGGTGCCATTTGCCCGTGATGCCCGTGGCGTAGCCGAGCGCCTTCAGGCGGTTCGCAAATGTTGTTTCGGTAAGCGGCAGCGAATGCCCCTCCGCCATGGAATTGTTCTCGTGGCCGTAGCGCGTCGGGTAACGCGCCGTCATCAGGCCCGCGCGCGACGGCGAGCAAAGCGGCGCCGACACGTAGCCCTGCGTGAAACGGATCCCGTTCTTCGCAATCGAATCGATGTTCGGCGAGCGGTACAGTTTGCTCCCGTAACAGCCGAGTTCGTTGTAACCCATGTCGTCGGCATAAAAGAGCAGGACATTCGGACGCGCGGCGGTGGCGGCCAGGAGCGGGGCAAGGAGGGTCACCAACAGAAACGGTAGCGCGTATCGCACAGTGGTTTTCATGGTTTCGGAATAGAGAGAGTAGCGACCGAGTCAGGTCGCAAAATGCGACGTTCGCTCCCGGGAGTCACTCAGGAAGGAGAAGCGACGTGCCTGGTCGATGCGCAGTACGGTGGGGGACGGCGCGCGGAATGCCCCGCTCAAGCCAGCTCGAGCTGCGACCTACCTTGCGCGCAACCAATCGGCCAGGCAGGTAGCCGTTGACCACGTTGCCCGAGGCATCTCGCCGGTTCCCACCGAAGTGCGGCAATTCTCGGGTTGCCGCCATGCCACCTGTCCGACAAATCCCCTGCTCCCCCGTCTGAGCCTCGCGCCCCACCCTCACCACCATATTCATGTCGTTGCTCGATTGTATCCCTGGACCATTTACCCGTTCGCGTCTCTCAGTCGCGATTCTCCTCGTCACTGCGCTCACCTCTGTCGCGCGGAGCCAAGTCGCCCCCGCGATCAACAAGACCGCCGCCACCTCCGAGCCGGTCACGCTCTCGGTGTTCGAGGTGCGCAGCGACAAGGACGTCGGCTATCAGGGCGGCAACACGCTCTCCGGCAGCCGCCTCGACAGCAGCCTGCGCGACACCGCCGCGTCGGTGATGGTATTCACGCCGGAGTTCCTCTCCGACTTCGGCGCCAACGGCCTCGCCGAAATGACGGCGTATTCGCCCAACCTCTCCGTCGACATGCTTGAAACGTCCTCCGACGCGAATCCGACGTTCATCGGCGGCAGCGATCTCGTCGACACCCGCATCGTGGTGCGCGGCCTGCAGGCCAGCGTGAGCATGGATTTTTTCGAGGCGGGCTTCGCGGTCGACAACTACAACTCGGAACGTGTCGAACTCGCCAGCGGGCCCAACTCGATTCTCTTCGGCTTCGGGTCCCCCGGCGGCTTGGTCAACGTGATGACCAAGCGCGCGCAGCTCCAACGCAACCGCACGGCGCTGCGCCTGCAGTTCGGCGAGTGGAATTTCCAACGCGCTGAGCTCGACCACAACCAAGTCCTCGTGCCGGGCAAACTGGCCCTGCGCCTCAACGGCCTCGCCCAGCACGCCGGCGGCTGGCGGCGCTGGGATTGGAGCGACACGTCGCGCGGCGCCGCCTCGCTGCGCTTTACCCCATGGAACAAGACGACCCTGGTCGCGAACTATGAGAACGGTCAGCTCCGCGGGCACGTGCCGATCCCCATGACCGCCTACGACGCCAACGCCCTCTGGCTCGCCTCCGGGCGCCGCACCGGCAACGACGCCACCTGGGTGACCAACGACCGCACATTCGGCGTCAACCGCAACACCGCCGTGCGCAACCTCGTCGTGACCGATTCCGCCGGCGCCGCGCCCTTCGTGCTCACCACCCGCAACGTCGCCAATTTCCGGATTCTCGAAAGCAGCTACGACAACCTCAACATCCCTGCAGCCCAGCGCGCCGGACTCACGCTGGCGCCGTCTTCGCAGATTCCCTGGGATACCAGCACGTTCGGTCCGGGCGCCAAGCGAGACACGAATTTCGACCGCCTGGTCACGACCGCCGAGCACCGTTTCTCCCGGGACATCGTCGGCGAAGCCTCCTACCTCCACGAGCGCACGCGGCAATGGGTCATCTCGCCCATCAACAATTTCACCATCGGCGGCGATCCCAACGTCGTCATTCCCAACCCCGACGGCAGCGCCACGCCGGTGACGAACCGCAATGTCGGACGCATGTATATCGACTCCCAATGGAAGACCGATGACGGGCGCACCGGGAACGACGTTCTGCGCGGCGCGCTCGCGGTGAAACGCGATCTTGGCCGCTGGGGCCTGCACAACATCGCCCTGATGGCCGAGCACGGCCTCCAATATGCCTGGCGTTATCCCGGCCGCGAAATCTTCGTCGACGACCAGGGCGTGCCGCTCGCCAACGCCGCTGCGCCGGAGGATGCCGGCAACTTCATCAACCGCCGCCACTACATCACCCCGGGCAGCTACGACACCTACATCGCAGGCAACCCCGACGACGCGGTCACGATGGTGCGCAACGGCAAGACGTACCACCGCGCCTGGATTTACCAGAGCGTGGCAGGCGGCAGCATTCGCCGCTCGATGGACAGTTACATGGCCGTCACGCAAAGCTCGTTTTTCTCGCAGCGTCTCGTGTTCACGGGGGGCATCCGCTGGGACAAATTCACGTTCGATCAAATGGACACAGGTCGCGTGGGCGCGAACAACCCACTCGTACGCTCGGGCCAGAACGTGCTCAATTCCCTCATCTTCCTGCCCACCGTGGCGGACTCGCTCACCTACCGGCCGGTCACCGGCACGCTCGGCGCAATGTGGCACGTGCGGCCGTGGGTGTCGGTGTTCTACAATCAGGGCGACAACAACGCCCAGCCGAAGCTCAACACGCGCGTGCTGCCCAACGAGACACTGCCCCCGCCCGCCGAGGGCAAGACCAACGACTACGGTTTCACGCTCACCCTGCTCGATGGAAAAGTCTACGCGCGGGCGACCGCGTTCACGACGTCGCAACGCAAGGCGGCCGGGGGCAACTTCAACATCAACATCGGCGGCGGCACCTACAACCTCGCGGCGCCGAGCTCGCGCATCCTCGCGACGTTGGCGGACAACAACCGGATCAGCGCGGCCGAGGTGCTCGCCCACACCATCGGCGACGAATCTAATCTCGGCGCCAGTTCCGACATCGTGACCAACGGCTACGAGCTCTCCACCTGGTTCAACCTCAACCGAAACATCACCGGGCTGCTGAATTTTTCCTACACCAAGACCGACCGCTCCAATGTGTTTCCTGAATTCGAAACCTGGTACGATCGCGAACACGCCTTCTGGTACGCGAAGCCCGGAGCGGGCTCGCTCCTCAACACCACCGCCAACACTACCATCGATCAGGATGCCGCCGTCATCCAGCAGCTCGTACGGCGGCTGCGCGATTTTTATAATTTCGGATTCGGCGAGCGGCCCTTCAAGGCCAACGTCAGCGGGCGATACTCCTTCACCGAAGGCCGGCTGCGAGGTGCGTTCGCTGGCGCGGGCGTGCGCTGGCAGGATCGCTCAAAGCTGGGCCGCGTCATCACCGGCACCACGGCCGACGGCACCGACATCTACGGCCGCGTCATCACCGGACCCGATGACTTCAAGGTCGACGCCTTTGTCGGCTACCGGCGCACCGTGCGTCTGCGCGGACACAGCACCGAACTCCGGCTCCAGGTCAACGTGACGAACCTGACGGATGAGGACGAGTTGATGCCGATGCGGTACAACGCCAACCAGTCCGGCTACCTGCGCGTCCTCCTCAACGATCCGCGCAAGGTGCGGTTTACGATGGGCCTCGAGTTCTGAGCGCATCGCCCCCTCGAAAGGGGAGTTCCCATCAGGGAAATCGCTCTGACACTCTATGGGCGACCGCGCGATTTTCCGACGAAGTCCTTGTCGTCACGCGCTCCCCGCGCTCGAAGGAATCCCCGCGCATCCGGGTAAAACAATGGGATACCCGATGCGGGTCCCTGAAAGGTCGCGCCAAGGCCAAATCCGACCCTCAACGCTTCAGCACTCGCGACAACTCCCTTGCCCTCGCTCGAGCGGCGCGCGCACGATCGGGTCCCAGCTGCCCTTCCAGGGTGGTGATCGCCTCGCTCGCCGCGCCGTCACCAGCTTCGGCCGCCAAGATCATGAGCGCCAGGGCCTCAACCTCGTTCTGTACCACGCCTTCCCCTTTGAAATGCAGGACCCCGAGGTTGAAGAGGGCAGCGGCGTGACCTTTTTCGGCCGACCGTCGGTACCACGTCACCGCCTCAGAGAGGTCTTTCGCAACGCCCTCACCAAGATAATACATTCCGCCAAGGTTGAATTGCGCGGCCGCGTCATCCTGCTCTGCCGCTTTCCGATACCAGTGGATCGCTGCAACACTGTCCTTCGGCACGCCGTCACCGTGCGCATACATGACACCGAGATTCGACTGTCCCACGGAATTCCCGTGCTCGGCCGCCCGGAGAAACCACTTCACCGCCACCACGCTATTCTTCGGCACATCCTCACCGCGCAGGAATTTCACGCCGAGGTTGCTCTCGGCCACCGCCAAATCGTGCGGACGCGACAGGAAATCATCCACCGGAACCACCCGATGGCTCATCACGTGATGGGCCGGCAGCGCAAGGGCGGCGACCGCGATCGCCGGGGCCAGATGAAACTTTCTCCACCGCGCCTCACGTGCCGCGAACATCCAACCAAGCGGCAAAACCGGAATCACCAGAACCATGGAACGACTTAGATCCATCGCGGAAAAAAGTCAGACCAGGATCGAAATCAAAATGGCAGCGACGAGCAAACCCGTGCGAAAATTGCGCGTGCAATCGGAATTTCTACGCGTGCCCAGCACGGCGAGAAGGACCAGGACCCACCCCATCCTCAATCCGGCAGCCATGCCATGAACCAGCCGGGCCGGTTCGATCCTTCGCCCAAAGATAAACGTGTTGAAATACTCGCGAACCGTCTGGGAGGATCCGGATCCACCCAGGCGCAATCGGACAGCTGCAAAACCCACGACCAAGATCAGCGGGACGACGGCTTGCCGCTTGAACCAGGAGAATGAATCCTGCGCCTCCGGAGCAAAATGGAGCCACCGGACACCGAGAGCAAGCGGCAGCCCTAGCACAAACCGTTCATCGATCCAGGGTGTCAGCAGGCATGCGAGCCAGACCCACGCGGGTGGTCGCGCAAATGCCGCCACGGTCAGGCCGATGGCCAGCCAGGCGTCGTAATAGCCGAGCCAGCCCATGGAGGTCATGAACGGAGCCGTGGCGCCGGCGACGATCCCGAAACACGCCGCCTCCAGCACGGATCCAGCAGACGCTCGAAAAATCATCGCCACCCATCCCGCGATTAGAAACAGGCAACCCACGTGTGCGAGGCCCAAGACCGCCCAAACCGGCAGACCGAGAAAATGGCCCAACGCCGGCATGAGCAACCGCCAGCGCACGATGACATGGCGCACATCCTTGATTTCCGCACTCAGGTCTGCCGCTTGCCGCGCGACCTCGACTCCGCGCTTAGCCGCAAACGTATCACCGAAGGCAGTTCTCGTGGCAGAACGCCCTGATTCAGATTCGGCCGCGGTGATCGCCTGCCGATACTCACGGTAATAGGTAATCCAATTCGGACAGAACCGGAGGGTCAGCAAACCGAAAACCAGCACTCCCACCGCCGCGGCTATAGTGAAATCCCGACGTCGAGGAGTTTCGGTGCCACGGGGACCCACGTTTTGAACCACCGGCGTCGCCCGATCACGCCGGAAGCGTCCAACCCGTCCGGTAGGTTCCGCGGATGATCGCCTCGGCTTCGGGCGCGTTCGTCGCCTTCATCGCGGCGGCGTCCCACTCGATCGGTTTCTTCAGCCGCAGCGAAAGCAAGCCGACGAGCCCGATCTCCGTGAGACGCGACCCGTATCCGAAGTGACTGCTCGCCGCCTCGCCGCCCTTGCAAGCATCGATCCAGTCGCGGTGATGACCCTTGGAGCGCTTAAGGCTCGCGGCCGGCTTCGGCAACGAGCGCAGCGACTCGGGAAACACCCGCGGAGCGCCACCCGCGCCATCGCACTGGATCACGCCTTTTTCGCCGACAAACATCACGCCGCGCGCGGGCAACGGAAACTTGCCAATCGCTTCCGGCGCCGCCGGGCGCGCCCCACCGTCGTACCACGTTGCCCGGATTGCCGGCAGCGAGCCGCGCGCCGGAAAATCATAATAGATGATGCTGCCATGCGGTGCGATTTCGCTGTCACTCGGGCCGGTCCCGTAGGCCACGGCGCGGGTCGGCGCTGGCAGGTCGAGCGCCCAGGTAGCCGCGTCCAGATCGTGACAGCCGAAATCGCCCATCGCCGTGCTGCCAAACGCCCAGAAGTCGCGCCACGACACCGGGTGATATGCCGTGTGGAAGTCACGCGGCTCGCGCGTGCCGATCCACAAATCCCAATTCATGCCCTCCGGCACCGGCATGCCGTTCGCCGGTTTCGACGTCAGCGTCGGATTCCACCGCTTCGCCGGCACCCAGGCATGGACCTCCTTGACCGTGCCGATCGTACCGCCGCGGATATGCTCCACCGTCTCGCGCATCCCGACCGTCGAATGTCCCTGGTTGCCCATCTGCGTCGCCAGACCGGTCTCCTTGGCCACCCGCGCCACCTCCCGCGCCTCCCAGAGGTTGTGGGTCAGCGGTTTTTCGCAATAGACATGCTTGCCGGCGCGCATTGCCGTGATCGAAACGTACGCGTGGTTGTGATCGGGCGTCGCGCACAGAATCGCGTCGATCGACTTCTCCTTCGCCAGCATCACGCGAAAATCCTCGTAACCCGCGCATTTGTAATTGGGCGTCTTCGCCGCGTAATGCTTCTGCACCTGGTCGATCGCCACGAGCCGGCCGCCATTGCCCTTGTAATAGTAGTCCTCTAAGCTGAACCGCTCCGCCGGATCCGCGATCGCCATCACCTGCACGTCAGCCAGATCGAGCAGCGCCTTCATGTTCTGCAGGCCGCGACCGCCGACGCCGACCATGGCGACGTTGACCTTCTCACTCGGAGGCACAAAGCGCGGGCCGCCCAGGACGTGACGGGGCAGAATTTGAAACGCCGTGACGGCGGTAGCGGCGGTCTTGATGAACTGGCGGCGGGTGGACGGGTTGACTTTCATTGGGGAAAAAGTGGCGGGTTCAGATGCGGTAGAAGGCTTCGGCGTTGCGAACGTACACGCGATGCAACTCATCCGGCGAGCATCCCTGCAATGCCTCATCGAGCGTGGCCACCCAGCGCGCATAATCCGACGCCTGCGTGCTCACCGGCCAGTCGCCGCCAAACATCACGCGATCCAGGCCAAAGCAATCGACCACGTGATCGAGGTAGGGCCGGAGCTGCGCTGGCGTCCAGGCCGTGAAATCGGCCTCAGTCACGAGCCCGCTCAATTTGCACCAGACGTTGGGCAGCGCGGCGAGTTCGCGCAGCTCGGCGCGCCAGGGATCGAGCAGGCCGCCCTTGATGTCCGGCTTGGCGATGTGATCGAGCACGAAGCGCACGTTGGGGCATTGCCGCACCAGCTGGATCGCATTCGCCAATTGCCGATGAAAAATACACAGGTCGAAACTCAGCCCGTGCCGGGGCAGCAATTGCACCCCGCGCACAAACTCCGGTCGCAGGCAAAACGCGTCGTCAGTCTCCGCCTGGAGCAACCTGCGGACACCCTTCACCAGCCGGTTGGAAGCGAGTCGCACCAAGTCGACTTCGACCGCGTCGCCCCGCTCCAGCGCCGCCTGCGCCACGATGCCGCGCAGGCGCGGATCGCCGCTCGCGACTTCCGCAACCCAATCCACCTCCGCGTACGACTGCACGGGATCGCACTCACATTGGACGAACACCATCTTGGCCACCTGCACGCCGCCGGCCGCCTGCCGGAAGTCGTCGATGAGATGGTTCTTGTTCAGCATCGGCACCCCGGCGAGCCAGCCATAGCGCAAGCGACCGAGGTCCCAGAGGTGAAGGTGCGTATCGACGATCGGGAAATTGGGCATCGTCCGGCGATTCCATACGCCAAAAGCCGAAATTCCAACCAAACTCCAAGGAACCGCTGCAATTTCATCCCCGACGAGCCCACCGAGCAGAGTAGGGACGGATCACTGTGTGACGATTCTGACGCGCTCCCCGTCCCCAGCCCTCGCAGTCAATCCCAATTTGGTTGCGACCCCGCCGCGCTATGCTCTTTTGCGACCACGATGTCCGGACGACTGCAGCCCGGACCCCGCCGCGCCCCCGCGGCCCAGCCTGCGAAATTCACCATGAATCGTCTCAAATACAAAGTCGCCATCGTGACCGGCGCGTCCCACGGGATCGGGCGCGCCATCGCGCAGCTCTACGCGGAGGAAGGCGCCGCGGTTTTCCTCTGCTCCCTTGATGTGCCGGAAGGCGAAGCCGCCGCCGCAGAGTTTCGCGGCCGCGGTGGCGATGCGACGTTTCTGCCCTGCGACGTGTCGGAACCCGACCAGATCAAACAGGCCATTCGCGCCGCCTCGGCCCGGAACGGACGAATCGACGTGCTGTGCAACAATGCGGCCTACATCGCGAGCGCGTGGCACGCGTCGGGCGACGCCCCCGATGAGGAGTGGGAAAGATGTTTCCGCGTTTCCCTGATGGGCACGCAATGGTTCACGCAGGGCGCGCTGCCGTTCATGGTGCAGCAGAAGAGCGGCTCGATCATCAACATCGGCTCCGTCCAAAGCCTCGTCGGCGGACGCAACTCCGCCGCCTACACGTCGATCAAGACCGCCATCGTCGGTCTGACCCGCAGCGTCGCGTACGACTACGGCCCGCACAATGTGCGCTGCAACGTGATCTGCGCCGGCGCGATCCGAACGCGCATCTCACCCGCACCCGGTTCGGAACTGCACCAACGGCAGCTGAGCAAGACGTTCCTCGGCCGCATTGGCGAACCGCGCGAAGTCGCGCACGCCGCCCTCTACCTCGCATCCGACGAATCGAGTTACGTGACCGGCGCCGTGCTCCCCGTCGACGGCGGTTGGACTGCAATGTGACGATGCCGACGACCTGGAAAGCCGGCGTGGCCACGACCGACATCACGCCGACCGAGCCCATGTGGCTGGCGGGCTGGGCCGCGCGCCGCCAACCCGCGCTGCGCGCCGCAGCCGGGCTTTTTGCGAAGGCGTTCGCGCTCGAGGATGCGACCGGAAATTGCTTCGTGATCGTGACGGCCGATTTGATTGCGATTCCGCGGACGCTCGCGCAAGCCGTGGCCGCACGCGTGGCGCGGCGCAGGAGCATCCCCCGCGAGCACCTGCTGTTCAACGCCTCGCACACCCACACCGGTCCGGAAATCCGGCCAGACAAGGTGCCCTTCTTCGAAATCCCGCCGGAATTCGCCGCCAAAATCGCGCCGTACGTTCTCGGGCTGGAAGAAAAACTGGCGAACGTGATCGACGACGCCCTGCAGCGCCTCGAACCGGTCACGCTGAGCGTGGAACAGGGTCGCACCGCGTTCGCGCAAAACCGCCGCTCAACGGCTGGCGCGACGGATCACGACGTGCCAATGCTGTGTGCGCGACGGCTGAACGGCGCGCCACTCGCTGTTTTGTTCGGCTACGCCTGCCACAATCTCACGCTGCCACCGGCGTTTTGCGAGTATCACGGTGACTACGCCGGCGTGGCGCAGGAACGCGTGGAAACGGCGCTCCCCGGAGTCACGGCGTTGTTTTTGTCCGGCGCCGGCGCGGATCAAGATCCGTCGCCCCGCGGCACGCTGGAACTCACGCAGACGCACGGCCAATCGCTCGCCACTGAAGTGGAGAAGGGCTGGGCGCGCGGCGGACGGCCGGTTTCAGGCGGACTGGCGGTGGCGTTCGAGGAGATTGAATTGGACCTGTATCCGCTGCCTGCGCTGGAGGTGTTGCGCGCCGACGCCACATCGGATGACGCGCCGCGGCGCCGCAAGGCCGCCTTCCTGCTCGCGACACTGAGAGCGGGGCACCCGCTGCCGACGACTCAACTCCTCCCCGTGCAGGTCGTGCGACTCGGAGGCGAAATGCTGCTCATCTCGCTCGGTGGCGAGCCGGTGGCTGAGTATGCGCAGCGTTTCAAGGCTGACTATGCTGATCCGATCGTGTGGGTCGCCGGTTACTGCAACGACATGTTTGGGTACCTGCCGACACGCCGCGTGCAACAAGAGGGCGGATACGAGGGAGGACGCGCCGCGCTTTGGAGCGCCCTCCCCGGCCCGGTGGCGGAATCGTCCGAGGAGCGCGCCATCGTGGCGGTGCACCGGCTGGTCGGCGGCATTCCCGATCGGGTCCCGGGAATCGGGCGGTAGTCGTTGCGCGGTCGCAAGCCGTCGTTTCCAAAATTTCTCGCCAGACGCGCATCCAAGTGGCTCGCTCCAACGCGTTCCCCTGCGCGGTCGGTCGCTTCCGCACCGCGCCCTACCCTTCCGCTCCTCCCCTTCCACCTGTTCCATGCATTGGTCCCAAAACTACGCTCCTGTCGGCGGCATCGGTACGTCGGCGCTGATTGCTGCAGTACCCGTCGTCATCCTCCTCGCGCTGCTCGCGTTCTGGCACATGCGCGCCCACATCGCCGCGCTCATCGCGCTTGGAACGGCGGGGGCGATTGCCACAATCGTTTACGGCATGCCGGTGAAACTCGCACTGGCGGCGGCCGGCTACGGTGCGGCGTTTGGCTTTCTTCCGATCGGCTGGTTAATCATCAACGCGATCTTCATCTACCAGCTCTCCGTCGAGACCGGCCAGTTTGCCGTGCTGCAAAAACAGATCGCCGGCGTCTCCGGTGACCGGCGCATCCAGGCGCTGCTGCTCGCATTCTCCTTCGGTGCGTTCATCGAGGGCGCGGCGGGCTTCGGCGCTCCGGTGGCGATCAGCGGCGCCCTGATGATCGGGCTCGGCTTCAAGCCGCTTGAGGCCGCCAAGCTCGCCCTGATCGGCAACACCGCGCCAGTCGCGTTTGGTTCGCTCGGCATCCCGCTCGTTACGCTCGCGCCGCTGACCGGCCTCGATCTGCTGCAACTCAGCGCGATGGTCGGGCGGCAATTGCCGATCTTCTCGCTCATCGTGCCGTTCTGGCTGGTCGCGGCGCAGGCCGGCTGGCGCGGAATGATCGGCGTGTGGCCGGCCTGCCTCGTCGCAGGCGGAAGTTTCGGGATCATGCAGTTTGTGATGAGCAATTTTCACGGGCCCTGGCTCGTCGACATCGTGAGCGCCGCCGTGTCGATGCTTTCGCTCGTTGTCCTGATGCGGTTCTGGCAGCCCAAGGAGATCTCCACCAACGTGGCGACCACCTCTGCGACGCCCACCGCCGCGCCGGCCACCGGCCCGGCCTGGAAGGCGTGGCTGCCGTGGATTTTTCTCACGGGCTTCGTCTTCATGTGGGGGCTCCCAGTGATAAAAGACCGGCTCAACGCCTGGTACGCGCCGAAGATTGCCGTGCCGTTCCTGCACAAGGCCGTCGAAAAGATGCCTCCGGTGGCGCCCAAACCGGAGCTCGAAAGCGCCCTCTTCACACTCAATCTCCTCTCCGCCACCGGCACGGCCCTCCTGCTCGCCGGCGTGCTCTCGGCGATCTGCCTCGGCGTCGGCGCCCGGCGCGCCGTTTCCATCTACGGCCACACGCTGCTGCGCGTGCGCATCTCGCTCCTCACGATCTCCGTGATGATGGCGCTGGGATTCACGACGCGTTACAGCGGCACGGATACGACCATGGGGCTCGCGATGGCGGGCACCGGCTGGCTTTTCCCGTTCTTCTCGCCGCTGATCGGCTGGCTGGGCGTCGCCCTGACCGGCAGCGACACGTCGTCGAACGTCCTCTTCGGCAACCTGCAGAAGGTCTCCGCGGAACAGCTTGGGTTTTCCCCCATCTTGATGTGCGCCTCGAACAGCTCCGGCGGCGTGATGGGCAAGATGATCGATGCGCAGAGCATCGTGGTCGCGAGCGTGGCGACCGGCGGGCATGCCGAAAGCCCGACTGCCGGAAAAATCCTGCGGACCGTCTTCTGGCACAGCATCGCCCTCGCCGTCCTCGTCGGCATTCTCGTCATGCTCCAGGCCTACGTTTGGCCGGGCATGGTGCCGGGGGCCAAGTAGGGGCCGAGCCGTGCCAAATAAACCTGAATTGGCGAAACGCGCCCACCCTTCGGCGGCGATACCATCGCCTACTTTTTTGGCACCACGCTGTTGCCGGACGGGCGCATCGACTGCCACGCGAACATCCGCCACGTGCCGCCCTCGTTGCGCCAGAGCGCCATGTAGCGCAGCTTGACCTCGGACCACGTCGGCCCGAGGCGTTTCCGCATCTCCTGCGCGCCGATCAAAACGACGACGTCCGTCGACGGCTTCAGCGTCTCGACGCCAGACGTCTTGGCGTCCGTGTAAGCGGTATCGCCCGCGAGCATGTTCTTCACGTAGTCGGCCTTCGACTCGATGCGCCCATCGGAGTGCACGAAGCGCAATTCCTCCGACATCAGGCGCGCGAGTGCCGCGCCATCGCCAGCCATCATCGCCGCCAGACGCGCCTGATCCGCCCGCAAGACCGCGTCAATCGCAGGATCGGCCGCTCGCGTGGAAAGACACGCACCTGCGAGCAAAGCAACAACGGCCCATTTTCGAAACAGGTTCATGGCTCAGGACGTTTTCGCGGAAGCGTCATAGGCATCGCGCAGCACCTGCATCGTATGCCGCACGGTGATGGTTGAGTTCGTCTTGGCGAGATGGGTGCGCAGCTGGGTGAGACACCCGATGTTTCCCGTCGCCACCGTGGTTGCACCGGTTGCGGTGACCGCCTGGGCTTTTTGCGCGCCGAGCGAATGGGCGATCACGGGCTGATCGAGATTATAGGTGCCCGCGCTCCCGCAGCAGAGGTGGGCGTTGGCCATCTCGCGCAGGTCCAACCCGGGAATTGCGCGGAGCAGGCCGCGCGGCTCCGCCCGCACATTCTGGGCGTTCGCCAGGTGACACGCATCGTGGTACGCAACCGCGCGGGCCTCGCCCCAACCGGCGGGTTTTTCCCGCAGACCGAGTTTCGCCAGAAACACGCTCACGTCGACGACCCGCTTGCAGAACGCCGCCGCGCGCGCCTCGTCCGGCGTTCCACGCAGGATCAGGTGGTATTCATGCATCGCGGAGCCACAGCCGGCGGCGTTGGTCAGGATCGCGTCCACGTCGGCCGGAAAGGCGTCGAGATTGCGCCGCGCAAACGCCTGCGCCGCGCGCAAATCGCCGGTGTGCCACGCGAGTCCGCCGCAGCAGCCCTGCTCCGCGGGAATGATCACCTCTACGCCGTTGCGCGTCAGCACGTCGATCGTCGCCACGTTGATGTCCGGATCGAGCACCTGCTGTGCGCAGCCGGCGAGCAACGCCACCCGCGCGCGGCGTTCTCCCCGCGCGGGTGAGACGGGCGGCAGCACCACGGCGGCGGGCACGTCCTTCGGAGCGAGATCGAGCATGGGCCGCAGCACGGCAGGCACGAGCGCCCCGAGCGCGCGACCGAGCGCTGCGCCGCGCAGGGCGAGACGGAATCGCGCGGGGAACGGAATGGTTTGCGCGGCGAGCCAACGGCGGAGTTTTTCGCCCATCGTCCGGGCGGCTGTCGGCTCCGTCTTGGCGCGGTACGGGCTGATGAGATCGCGATACGGGACGCCGCTAGGGCAGGCCGGTTCGCAGGCGAGGCAGCCGAGACAGCGATCAATGTGCGGCTGCGCGGCGGCGGCGGGCAGAGTGCCTTCGAGCACCTGCTTCATCAAAATGATTCGGCCCCGGGGCGAATCCATCTCCTGGCCCAGCTCCTGATACGTCGGGCAGGCCGCGAGGCAAAACCCGCAGTGCACGCAGGCCTGTACCGCATGCGCCATCGGGTCGCCCAACGGGCCGTGTTCGTTTGGTTTGATCGCGTGGAGCATCGTCAGTCGTCGAGATTCGGAAATCGTTTCTGCGGATCCAGCGCCGCCTTGACGGCGTGCATGACCACGAAATTGCGACGCGGTCCGAGCCAGAGCGGGCCCGCCCCACGCAATGTCACCCCGCTCCATGGCAGTGACGACAATGTGGCGCCCGGCGGAACCGAAACGTAGCCGACATTGCCGCCTCCGCTGATCCAGCCGCCCGCCCCCGAGAGGCCGCGCACGAGCGAGGAAAATTCCGGCACGTCCGGCGGCGTCAGCGCCATTTTCGCCAGCTCGCCATCCTCCCGAGCCCACCGGAACCCGGTGATTTCCCGCCACAAGCGGTCAGCCTCCGCCTCTGGGAGCACCGCGCCTGGAAACCGCACGAGCACCTCCGCACTGAGCGCGTCAAGCGCCGCGGCCGGGCCGCCCAACCGGGCAAACACCGCGGTCTCCTCCACCGAGGCATCGAGCGCATCGAGTTCCCATCGCGTGACCGCTGCTTCGGAGAGAATGCGGGCCTTCACGTGGGAATTCTTCGCCTCAAGCCGCAGGGTGCGCAGCGCGCGCGGACGCGGAAACACCTTGAACGTCAGCTCGGCGAGCGCACAAAACCGCCCCGCGCTGCCGACGAAGAATTTCGGAAAGTCGAAGCCCGCGGCGTTCTTCACGACTTTGCCCCCCATCCGCAACAGGCGGCCCTCGCCGTCAACGAACTGCACCCCGAGGATGAAGTCGCGCAGCCCGCCAAAGCGCCATCGTCCGGGACCGCTCAATCCCGCGGCGACCGTGCCGCCCAGCGTCGCACCGGCCTCCGCCAGCATCGGATCAAACGGCAGGTACTGCCCGCGTTCCGCGAGCACGGCGATGATCTCCCGCAACGGCGTGCCGGCGAGCGCGGTGAAGGTAAATTCGCTCGGCTCGTATTCGACGATTCCCGACAGCTTCGCCGTGGAGATGCGGACGTACTCGTCGGCCACGGCCGCCAGCCGCGACTTCGTGCCGGCTCCAACGGCGATCGCGCGGGGCGCGGCACGCACGGCGTCGGCGAGTTCCGCCGGGGTGGAAGGGGCATGCGACACGTTCATGCGCGGGGTGCGTTGCTGGAGAAATCGCGTTTCATTCCCGTGAAATCACTCCCGCCCGCTCGAGCGGATGGAGTCCGTGCTGCGCGAGCGCCGGCGCCTCCGCGCTCGGGAACATCTTGCCCGGGTTCGCGATGCCGTGCGGATCGAAGGCGGCGTGCACGCGATGCATGCAGGCAATCTCCTCGGCGGAAAACATCGCCGGCAGATAATCGCGCTTTTCCATGCCGACCCCGTGCTCGCCCGTGATGGACCCGCCCATCTCGACGCACATCCGCAAAATTTTCCCGGCCAGCTCCTCCGCGCGGATGAGCCCCTGCGGGTCGCGCCCGTCGTAGAGAATCAGCGGATGCAGGTTGCCGTCGCCCGCGTGAAACACATTGGCGCACCGGATGCCCATCTCGGCCGACCACGCGTTGATCTTGCGCAAGGCCTCGCCGAGACGCCGGCGGGGGACCACGCCGTCCTGCACGATGAAGTCCGGCGACAGCCGGCCCACC
The DNA here is from genome assembly GCA_947474365.1 of Opitutia bacterium. Classification (GTDB taxonomy): domain Bacteria; phylum Verrucomicrobiota; class Verrucomicrobiia; order Opitutales; family Opitutaceae; genus ER46. The sequence goes on from CANJIU010000045.1 coordinate 59,315, forward strand.
GCACTGAACGCGCTCTTCCGCCCTTTCCAAATCGCGAGCCGTTCCGCCGCATCGCGCGCCGGCCGCACCTCGACCGGTCGGCTGGCCGCGAGGATCTCGTCGAGGCGGATCCGATCCACGGCCACGACTTCGCGCGGACCTTCGAGCTCCACGATCAACACGGCCTCGCAACCCGGCGGGTAGTCGGCATGCACCGCCGCCGACGCCGCCTGCAGCGCCAGCGCGTCCATGATCTCGATTGCGCCGGGAAGCAGTCCGCTCGCGACCACCGCCGCAACCGCGTCACCCGCCTGCTCGAGCGTGCGATAGCCGGCGAGCACGGTGTGAAACATCTCAGCGCGGGGCAGCAACTGCAGAGTGATTTCGAGCGCGACACCGAAAAGCCCCTCGTTGCCGACGAACAGCCCCGTCCAGTCCGGTCCAATCGGCTCGCGGCTCATTCCGCCAAACTCGACCACCTCACCGCTCGCCAGCACGGCCTTGAGCCCCAGCACATGGTTCGAGGTCATGCCGTATTTCAGGCAATGCGCTCCGCCGGCGTTGAAGGCCACGTTGCCGCCAATCGTGCAGATCGATTGGCTCGAAGGGTCCGGGGCGTAGTGCAGACCGTGCGGCTGCGCCGCCGCCGTCACCGCGAGATTCACCGTGCCCGGCTCGACGACCGCGATGCGCAGAGCCGGATCGACGCGGAGAATCCGGTTCAGTCGATTCAGCGCCAGCACGATGCCGCCCGCGAATGGCACGGAGCCTCCCGAAAGGCTCGTGCCGCTGCCGCGCGCGACGAACGGGAGTTTCTCCGTGTGGCAAAATCGCACCACGGCGATCACCTCGTCCTGCGTTTCCGGCACCACCACGGCGAGCGGCGTGGCCTGGAATGCCGTGAGTCCGTCGCTCTCATAAGCCGCGAGCTGCGCGGGTCCCGTCATCACGCGACCGGGCGGCAGCAGGGCCGTCAGCCGGTGGATCACGGCGGCATCGGGTAGGGATGCGACGGGTTTGGTCATGCGATCATCCATCATGGAACGCGCCCGGCGGGCCTGACGAGCGCGGAGTTTGGGCGTTTGCTATCGCGAATAGACCACGAACCACTTGTCGGTGTAGAGGGCATGTTCGGCGACCGGTTTGAATCCGATGGACGCCATCCACGCCTTCGTCTGGTCCTTCGTGACCTGCAGCGCGGGATCGCTCTTGTGCGGGCCGAGCTCGGGATGAAAATCGATCACCGCGATCTGGCCCTTGGCCTTCAAGTACGGTGCGAGATTTTTCAGGTATTCGGCGCGATTCTCGATGTGGTGGAGCACGTCATAGATCAACGCCAGATCGACGTTGCGCGCCGGCAGGTTGGGGTCGGTGAATTTACCCAGTACCGCCCGCACATTGGGCGTGTTCTGTTCCTTGGCGCGTCGGGCGATGTGATCCACGAGGCCCTGTTCGATATCGACGGCGTAGACCGTGCCACCCTGGGCGACGGCTTTCGCCAGCGGCACGGTAAACGTGCCCGAGCCGGCACCGATGTCGGCCACGACGCTGTTGGGCTTGAGCTTCAGGGCCGCGACCACCTCGTCGATTTTCAGCTTCCCCACTCGGTTGGCGGAATCGAGGGTCTTGAGCCACTCCTCGGTGGATCGGGCGCCGAGTTGCGCGGCGGCCGGCGGACACAAAGCGACACCCGCCAGCAGGACGGCCGCCGTGGCGAGGCTCAAGGGGTGAAAGGCAGCGCGGGAGATTTTCATGAGAGCAAGGATCTGCTTCATGACTGACCGTTGCGGCGCAAAAAACAAGCCGCACGTGCCGGCGCAACGCCACGAACCAGCGACCGGGTTCGGGCACAGTCGGAGGAAAAAAGCGTTCGCCGCTGCGGCGCCGCCGTGACTCTTCGCTTTTGTTTTGGCCAGCAGTGCGTTTTCTGGAGGAGCACCCATGAAAGAACTCCTTCGCGATTCCCGCGTCCAGCGGCTCCTGATCGCGAACACCCTGGGATCGATCGGCTCGGGCGTGACGATTTTCGCCGTGCCGTGGCTCCTCGTGCATCAGGCTGACGGCAACGAGGCCTTCCGCTGGATCACGATCGCGACCACCGTCGTCCTGTTTCTGATCATGCCCGCCTACGGTGCCTGGGTAGACCGGAATTCGCGCAAGACTGCCCTCCTCGTGAGCGAGGCGTGGGGTTTCGTTGCCACCTGTACGATGGCGATCACGGGGCTGGCCACCGGCGGATTCGCGACGTGGCAGCTGATGGCAGTCTATTTCGCGGGGATGCTCTACTACACGCTGCACTACCCGGCGAAGTTCGCGATGATCCAGCAGATGTTCGAGCGGTCCCAATACCAGTCGCTCACCGCCCTGCTGGAAATCCAAGGGCAGACTGCAATGATGATCGCCGGCGGTCTGGGCGGGGTGCTTGTTGAGCACATTCCGCTTTGGGGAATTTTGCTTTTCGACGCCGCGACGTACCTCGCGAGCTTTCTACTCCAGGCCACGCTGCCCTACACAGCGACCCACCTCGCCACCCACGCCCCGTCTCCGGGCAAGCCGGCGGGTCAACCTTCGGTCTGGTCCGGCATCGCGGTCGGCTGGCGGTGGCTCCGCGATCGCCCGCGACTCGCATTATTTTTCACCTGCTCGCTCATCCCGTTTATCGTCGTGATGGCGGGAAATTATCTTTTCCCGATCTACGTTTCGCAGACGCTCCGGGCGAGTGCGCTCTATTTTGCTGGTGGCGAAATCACGTTCGCCCTCGGGGCGATTCTTGCCGGCTTCCTTCTGCCGCGTCTGATCGGGCGACACAGTGCGTCGAGCACGATTCCGGCCACGATGCTGGTCTTCCTCGCCGGGTTGATGGTGCTGATCCTGTTTCGTTTCCCCTTCGCCTTCCTCCTCGCGGGGGCCCTGCTCGGCTTCGGCAATGCCGGATGCCGCGTCGCGCGTGCGGCCCTGCTCCTTCACCTTGTGCCGAACGAGGTCATGGGTCGCGTCGGTGGATTCTACCAGGTGCTAGACCGCGTGCTCCGCACCGTGCTCGTCATGGCCATGGTCGTGATCGACGCCCACGGCCCACCCGCGGGATACATGGTCCTCACCGGTGTGTTTCTCCTCGCCTTCGTCGGCGTCCTGCAGAGTCGCGCCTCAGTGCGGGTCGTCCCCCCGTCGCCGATCACCCTATAGGATGTTTTCGACGACCCTTCGGTTCATACCGCACCTCCCACTTACCCATGATCCGCGCCCTCATCTTTGATTTCGACGGACTCATCCTCGACACGGAAACCCCATTGATCGACGCCTATGCCGCCGTGCACGCCACCCACGGCGTGCCATTCGATCGCTCGGCGTTCCTGCGCAGCGTCGGGCACGCCGACTATGCCTTTGATCCCTGGCACGGGTTCAGTCCGCACGCCGATCGCGCGGCGCTGGAAACCGAACGGCGAGCCAGCAAAGACGCGCTGATGCTGCGCCAACCCATTCTTCCAGGGGTAGTCGCCCTTTTCGATGGCGCCCGCGATCGTGGCCTTCACCTGGGCCTCGCCTCCAACTCGCCGCACAGCTGGGTCGATTCCCATCTCAAGCGCCTCGGGCTGTTCGAGCGTTTCGGTTTCATCGCGTGTCGGGAGGATGTGCCGTCGCCCAAGCCGGAGCCGGACCTCTACAAGCTCGTGTTGAACCGTTTCGGCCTCCGTGGCCATGAAGCGATCGCCTTTGAGGACTCGCACACCGGTTCGCTCGCAGCCAAACGCGCGAATCTCTGGACCGTCGCCGCGCCGAACGAGTCTACGGCCCACCATGACTTCACTCATGTGGATTTGTTGGTGCAGTCGCTGGCCGAGGCACCTCTGCCGGATCTGATTCGCCAGTTTGAACGCAATCTGCCGGTCTGACCGTAACCACGCATCGACTTCGTTCGTCGAATGGCCACGCTTCTCCCACCCCTATGAAATTCCTGTCCCGTTGTCTTACCGGTGTGCTGCTGTGCGCCGGACTCGCATCCGTCCTTCACGCCGCCTCGCCCCAAAAGCCCAACGTCCTCTTCATCGCCATCGATGACTTGCGGGACTGGGTCGGCTACTTCGGCCACAATCCACAGGCGAAGACACCCAACTTCGACCGTCTGTCCAAGATGGGCGTCTCGTTCTCCCGCGCCTACTGCGCGTCGCCCGTGTGCAACCCGTCGCGCACCGCGCTCATGTCGGGCATGCGTCCGTCCGTCACCGGCGTGTACGAGAACAACATCGATTTCCGCCCCATCGTCTCACCCGACAAGATGCTCACCACGGCGTTTCGAAACGCCGGTTATTCGGTCACCGGGTCCGGCAAAATCTACCACGAATCCTACCGCCGCGACAGCGAATGGGACGACTACCTGCAAAAAGAAGGCGGCGATCCGAAGGTGCGGGGCGGCCAGAGCGACGGAGTCGGCGGCATCAAATTCGCACCGCTCGATTGCCGCGACGACGAGCTCGCCGACTGGAAAATCGCCGACTATGGCATCGCTGGTCTCGCGAAGAAACACGACAAACCGTTCTTCCTCGCGGTCGGCTTCCACAAGCCGCACATGCCCTGGAACGTCCCGCGCAAGTGGTTCGACCTGTTCCCGCTCGCGTCGATCAAGCTGCCGCCCCACCTCGAAAACGATCTCGACGACGTGCCGCCCGCCGGCGTGCGGATGGCGCATCCGGAGACCGACCACGTGCCGATGGTGAAGTCCGGCCGTTGGAAGGAAGCGGTGCAGGCCTACCTCGCCACGATTGCGTATTGCGACATGAACCTGGGCCGTTTGCTCGACGCCTACGAGAAATCGCCGGATCGCGACAACACCATCCTCTGCCTCTGGAGCGACCACGGCTGGCACCTCGGCGAGAAGAGCCATTGGCGCAAGTTCGCACTTTGGGAGGAGGCCACCCGCTCACCTTTCATCTGGATCGTCCCCGGCATGACAAAACCCGGCACGGTCTGCGCGCGCACGATCGACTACATGAGCATCTTTCCGACGCTCACCGATCTCTGCGGTATTCCCACGCCCAAGCACGTCGAAGGACCGAGCATTCGAGCCCTGCTCGCGAATCCCGAGGCCCAATGGGACCGCCCCGGCGTCACGACTTATCGCTATAAGAACCACACCGTCCGCAACGCCGGCTGGCGCTACATCCGCTACGAAAACGGCGACGAGGAACTCTACGACGAGACGAAGGATCCGAACGAATACGTGAATCTCGCCACCAAGCCGGAATACGCGGCGAAAAAGGCGGAATTGGCCAAGTTTCTCCCGAAGTCGGACATCCTCGATCCCTCAATGACGGGAGCCTCGGAGAAAAAGGGCGGCAAGCGAAAGAAAGTCGAGTAGACCGACCGCGGTGCGTAAGCGTTGAGTCACGGTGGGGCGTCGCCGACCGCGTCCCACCGCCGGATGGCGACAAACTGCGCGCCTCGCCTCAGTAATACTTCCGGAACGTCACGTTGTCGGCGTTGGTGAACAGGATCGCGTGCTCCTGCAAATCCACCCCCAGGAACCGCAGGCCGAGTTCCCGGTTAAAAATCTCGCCGTACCGCACAATTCGCCCGTCGAGGTAGGCCCTCGGTTCCCCCCCTTCGAACACGCCGCCAAACTTCACCTTTGAGACGGCCTCCTCGTAGGGTCCGAGGTCACCCTTGACCAGCGGCTTGGGCGGGGGCGGTGCAGCCTTCGGCTTCGGGGCGATCACTTTTGGCACCTCTTTTTTCGGGGGTGTCTTGCCCTCAAGTGCCGAGAGGATGTCGTTCACTTCATTGACGTTGGCGTCGCTCTTGGCGACGGTCTGGCGCGTCTGCTGCAGCATCTGAACCGCCATCGGAGCATTCTTGTCGACCACCACGCTAGCCGTCTTCGGAGCCTGCAATTCCTTCAGAAACGGAACCAGAAAGCGCATCGCCATGAAACCCACCCCCAGCAGCACGGCGGTAAAGAAGGTCCATTTGAAGATAAGCCCCGTCGCCTTGATCATCGCCGGCGAGGAGGAATGGTCCATCAACAACGGCGCATCGATGATTTCACCGGTCGCCGCGGGCGCAGCAGCCGGAGCCCCGCCAGGCGAAACCGTTCCCAATGGCGTGGTCGACGTCGCACGAGCCGACGCCTTGGGCAACGCGGGAAGAGGCTGTTTTGCCCCTGCCGCTGCCGGCTGTGCCGGACTCATCGGCAAAGGGGACGCCGGGGTCGGGACGCCGATTTTGCCCGATAATGACGTAAACGGCGCCACGGTCAGCGTCCCGGAAACGAGCGGGCGTGGTTTGGCGATCGGCTCGAATTTTGCCGGTGCCCGGGCAGCGGCCGGAAGCTTGTTGCGCTGTGACATGGCGGCGTCGGGAACGATCTATCGAGCGCGCACCGCGTAGCCCGGGAAAATCGCTGGACTAGATTGCTGGGAATTCATCGAGGGGACGCGCACCGGTCTTTCAGGCATCAACGACACGCGTGAAAGGAACGTGAAACAAGATCTGGCGCGAGCGGAAAAACACGCAGCCAGCCTCCCTCATTCCGTCCGCAATGACCGCACGTCAGGCGGCCCCGTCATCCTTCCAACTCCGACCACCGGGCGTAGGCCTTCGGCAATTCCGCCTCGATTTCCTCCAACCGTGCGGTCGCACGCGAAACCTCGGCGCCGCTCTTCTTGAAAAATGCCGGGTCGGCCAGCGATTCAGCCAGTTTCACCTGCTCGGCCTCAAGTGCCTCAATTTGCTTCGGCAACGCCTCCAACTCCGCCCGCTCCTTGTTCGAAAGCTTGCGCGCCTTCTTCTCCGGCGCCGGAGCGGTCGCGTCCCGGGCCGCCCGTTTTGCCCGTTCGACGGCGGCCGCCGCTTCCGCGGCTTTCGCCGCCCGTTCCCGCTGCCAGTCGTCGTAGCCGCCGATGTAGTCGGTGAATTTTCCGTCGCCCTCAAAAACGAGGAGGCTCGTGCAGACCTCGTTCAAAAACGCCCGGTCGTGACTCACCAACAGGACCGTACCGCCAAATTCCACGAGCAGGTCCTCCAGCAGTTCGAGCGTCTCCGCATCGAGATCGTTGGTCGGCTCGTCGAGCACCAGCACGTTGGCCGGCTTGGTGAAGAGTCGCGCCAGCAACAGGCGGTTGCGCTCCCCTCCCGACAACGCCTTGATCGGCGTCCGCGCCCGGGTTGGGTCGAAGAGGAAATCCTCGAGGTAGGAAATCACATGCCGCGTCCGGCCGTTGATCGTGACCGTGGCGTTGCCGTCGGCCACGGCGTCCTGCACGCGCATCGTCTCGTCGAGCTGGGCCCGCAACTGGTCGAAATACACGATCTCAAGGCGCGTCCCCTGCTCGATCTTACCTTCCTGCGGCGCCATCTGCCCGAGCAGAAGCCGCAGCAGCGTGGTCTTGCCGGCGCCGTTCGGGCCGACGATGCCAATCTTGTCCCCGCGTTCGATCCGAGTCGTGAGGCCACGCACGATCCAGCGGTCATCATAGCGAAAACCCGCTCCTTCGCACGCGATCACCTTGAAGCCGCTGCGATCTGCCTCCTGTGCGGTCATCTTCGCCGAACCGGCGCGGTCGCGCCGGGCTGCGCGTTCGGCACGCATTTGTTCGAGGGCGTGGATGCGGTTGTTGGCCCGCGACCGCTGCGCCTTCACGCCACGTCGGATCCAGACCTCTTCCTGCGCGAGCTTTTTGTCGAACTGCGCCCGCTCCACCTCTTCGGCCGCCAGCACCGCCTCCTTGCGCACGAGAAACGTGTCGTAGTCACATTGCCAGCCGACGAGGTGGCCGCGATCCACCTCGACGATGCGGGTCGAAATCTTCCGTAGAAAAGCCCGATCGTGGGTCACAAACAAAAGAGCGCCGCCCCATTCGAGCAGGAACTCCTCCAGCCATTGAATCGACTCGAGATCGAGATGGTTCGTCGGCTCGTCGAGCAGGAGCAGCTGCGGCTCCTCCACCAGCCCCCGCGCCAGCAGCACGCGCCGTTTCTGTCCGGCGGACAGCGCGGAAAACTCCATCTCCGCCGGCAACCCCATCTTCTCGATCAGCCGTTCCACCCGGTCATGGCGTTCCCAGTCATTATGCTCCTCGTAACTGCCACCGTCGCCCTCGATCACGCTCAACACCGTTCCGGTCAGGCCGGCCGGCACCTCCTGCCGAAGTGTGGCGATGATCGCCCCGGGCGTGCGAAACACCTGGCCGTCATCGGGCTTCAACTCGCCGGCGATGACCTTCATCAGCGTCGATTTGCCCGCTCCGTTGCGGCCGACGAGGCAAACGCGCTCGCCCCGGTCAAGCTGGAGGTTGACACGATCAAGCAGCGGCGCACCACCGAAGCTCAGGCTGACATCGAGAAGACTGACAATGGCCATGGGAACCGATCAACGTGCACCAAACCCACCCGCAAGCGCAAGGCCGCTGTGCGTGCGTCCAAAATTCAATACGGCTGATTTTTTCTAATTTGGAAGCCAAGCGGTGGGGTTGTCCGCCGTGATCAGCGCGAAGGCACGGGCGGCACTGTGGGCCTCGAGATGCTCCTGAAAACTGCGGGTGCTCTTGCGACTGTGCTTCTTCGCGCCTTTCTCCCGCC